>JBGSWK010000024.1:0-44789 GCA_041752475.1 Pyrinomonadaceae bacterium
TTGCACCCCCATACCAATCCAGAAGGCGCACAAGGCGCTTTGGCGATGATGTATCAATTGCAAGAATGGTTGGCAGAAGTGAGCGGATTTGCTGGTGTGAGCCTCGTCCCTGCCGCAGGCGCACAAGGCGAATTTGCGGGCATTTTGATGATTCGCAATTATCATTTGGATAGAGGTGATACACAACGCACCAAAATTCTCGTCCCCAATAGCGCACATGGCACAAATCCCGCTACGGTGACAATGGCAGGTTTGCAAGTGATTGAATTGCCATCAGATGATGAAGGCAATGTGGATTTGGTCGCACTTAAAGAAGCATGTGCAGGTGATAAAGCCAAATTCATTGCAGGGATGATGATTACTGTCCCTAGCACGCTTGGATTGTTTGAAAAACACATTTTGGATGTGGTCAAAACGGTTCATGATGCAGGCGGATTGGTTTATATGGATGGCGCGAATATGAACGCGCTCGTCGGCATTGCCCGGCCGGGCGATATGGGCGTTGACGTCATCCATTTGAATCTCCACAAGACTTTTTCGACTCCTCACGGCGGTGGTGGTCCGGGCTGCGGTCCGTGCTGCTGCTCAGCCGATCTGAAGCCGTTCCTGCCGGTTCCAAGCGTTGAAAAGACGGGTGACCGTTTCCACCTGAATTACGATCATCCGGAATCCATCGGACGCGTCAAGGCTTTTTTCGGAAATTTCGGGATGATGATCCGCGCCCTCGCATACATCTACACGCACGGCGCGAGCGGACTCCGCGAGGCGACCGAAACCGCCGTCCTGAACGCGCGTTATCTGGCGCATTATCTCGCGGACGATTTCGACAAACCATTCGACAGCGATTGTATGCACGAAGTCGTCTTTTCGCACAAGAAACAGTCGCGAAAGGGCGTTCATACACTGGACATTGCGAAACGACTGATCGATTACGGCTTCCATCCGATGACTATTTACTTCCCGTTAATTGTTGAAGGAGCGATGCTTATCGAACCGACCGAATCAGTCGGCAGGGCGGATCTCGACGCCTTTATCGAGGCGATGAAGGACATCAACGAAGAAGCGCAGACCGATCCGCAACTCGTCATCGACGCGCCGCATTCGACCCGCATCGGCCGTCTCGACGAGGCGACCGCGGCACGAAAACCGGTACTCAGATGGCGCCCGGATATGGAATCACTGGGCAAAGGTGCGTGATCCGGGGCAACGACCATTCGTGCCCCCCCAGCTAAATGATCGGTAAATAAGAGACCGGGCTGTCTGAAAAGTCAGTGACCTTTCTTGTTTAGAGATCAGGTAGGATCTTCAGCGTGTGTAACACGCGCAAGGACGATAGCACCACGTGAAGCGAAGCGAAACGTGGTGGGCGGCACATCGGAACGGAGGGTGTGTAACACGCGTACATTCTGCAAAAGCAATAGTTACGCGTGTTACACAGCCTCCGTTGGGATATCGCGCTTCGCTTTCGCTGCGTATGGTGCTGCTATCGTCCTTGCCCATGATACGCACGCTGAGGCGACTTTTCAGACAGCCCGGTTACTTTCAATTACAAACTTGAATTTATGCTAAAGGAATCATTGACTGCAATTTTCACACGCGACCTGAATCTTGTGAAGGACGAGATCGGGAAATACGAGAACGAGGCCGATATGTGGAAAACACGCGGGGACGTGACAAACTCGGCCGGCAATCTCTGCCTGCACCTGATCGGCAACATCAACCATTTCTTCGGTACTTTGATCGCGAAGAACGGTTTCGTCCGCGACCGCGATGCTGAGTTCGCAACGAAGAACGTCCCGGCCGAACAGATGTGTTTGCATATCGACGCGGCGATCGAGGTTCTGGGCGGTGCGATCGACGGGTTGACCGCCGAAGACATGCAAGCTGTCTTTCCGATCCAGCATCGCGGTCGCGACGTCACGACGCTGCAGATGCTGCTTCACCTATCGACGCACCTGAACTATCACCTCGGTCAGATAAATTATCACCGGCGACTGATCTAGCCGCAAACCAGATAACTGCTATCGACCCAGCCAACGACGCTCCAGCGCTTGCCCCGTTTGACGCTGACCCGCGCCCATTCGCCGGAATACTCGTTGACCCAGACACGCGTTCCGTGACGCAGTTTGCCGATCACCCTTCCTTCCCAGGTCCGGACGTTGAGGTTGCTGTTCGGATCATCGAGGTCGACCCTGCAGTATTCGGTGAAAGTTCCCGCCGGCAACGCCGCAGCCTCTGCCGAAACCGGTCTTTGGCCGAACATCTCAACCGCGGCAAACACCGTTGCGGCAATCATCAAAAACGCCAGATACTTCTTGATCATATTTGCTCCTTAAAATGAATTTCTCTTCATTTTAAGACAAGTCGCCTGCCTAACCAAACTCAAGCGCTGAATTTGTAGCCGAGTCCGTGGACGGTCTGAATGAACTTCGGATGTTTCGGGTTGTCTTCGAGTTTCTGACGCAGCCAGGCGACGTGGACATCGACCGTACGGGTCGAAGGCATCGCGTCATAGCCCCAAACCTCGTCCAGAAGGTGATCGCGGGAATGAACGGCTCCGCGGTTTTCGATGAGAAACTGCAGCAGCTTGAACTCCATCGCCGAAAGTTCGATGCGTTCGTCTGCACGCCTGACTTCAGCGCTCCGAAAGTCAATTGAGACCTCACCGAAGGCAAACGAATCGGCCGAATGCGTCGCGGTCTTCGGTGCGCGCCTCAGAAGCGCCTCGATCCGCGCCAAGAGTTCGATGACCTCGAACGGCTTCGTCAGGTAATCGTCCGCTCCGAGTTTTAGCCCAAGGACCTTGTCGAGGGTCTCCCCTTTCGCGGTCAGCATCAAAATCGGGGTCGCCACGTTCTTTTGGCGAAGATCGCGACAGACGTCATAACCATTCTTCTTAGGCAGCATCACGTCGAGAATGATCAGGTCGAAGGACTCGCCGAGAGCCAGCGCGAGGCCGGTTTCGCCGTCCGCCGCGCTGTTGACGGTAAAACCCTCGCTCTCCAAACGGTCGGTCAGCGTCAGGATCAAACCCTGTTCATCTTCGACAAGAAGCACTCTCATATGATTTCGGAATTGCGATCGGGGATTTCGGAATTCGGGACTCGCAACCCAACAAGCGATCCCTCCCGGCAACACTTAGGGGAAACGCAATTCGCGGTAATCCCCAACTGCAAATTCTATTTTTCCGGCAAATTTATCGTAAACTTACTTCCCTTTCCGGGCTCGCTTTCGGCCGAGATCGTTCCGCCGTGAGCCTCGACGGTTTCTTTGACGAGACTCAGTCCGAGGCCGTTTCCGTGGATCTGTTCGTCCACTACTGATTTCGCCCGATAGAACGGCTCAAAGATATGTTTCAGATCGTCCGCCGCGATTCCGATCCCGTGGTCCTCGAACTCGACGCAAACGCCGCCGTCGGCGGCACGGCAACCGATCCGCATCCATTTCGAGCCGTTCGAGTACTTGATCGAATTCGCGATCAGATTCTGGAACGCCCCCGTCAGCGCAGACTTGTCTCCCGAAACGTTCACATGTCCGCATCGTTCGCGCTCGACCTCGAACTGTTCGCGATCGATCAGTGGCCGGCATTCCTCGATCGCCTCGTCGATCAGCTCGTCGAGATCGATCGGCTGAAAGTCGTAACGCCGTTTTCCGGAACGCGCGCCGGCGAATTCCAGTATCTGCTCGACCATCGCCGAAAGCTTCCGCCCCTCGCCCTTGATCAGTTCACCGTAACGCGAGATCTGTGCCGGCTCGCGGGCGACGCCGTCGGCGAGATTCTCGGACGCCGAATAAATGACCGCGAGCGGCGTGCGGAACTCGTGTGAAACGCTAGAAACGAAATCGACCTGCCTCTGCGCCAGCAAACGCGCGCGCTGTGCTGACAGAAAAATCGCCAGAACGCTCCCGCCGATCAAAAACAGAATGCCGAAGCCGACCGCCAGATTCTTTCGTCGGGTGCCGGTGATATAGGCCTCGAGCGAACCCGATGTGTGCTGAGCGTTCAGAATCCAAACGGCCGGCGTCTCAACCCGGATCTGGGTTTCGCCGTCATCGACTCGCGGCTTGATCTCGTCCGTAATGACACGGAGTTCGACGTTCGAATTGCTGTTTGCCGACTTTTTCTCGGTCCGCTGCGTGGTGCTGAAAACTACGCTCCGGGTAACTCCGGAGGACTTCGGCAGGATCTCGCGGTTCGTGTAAAAAACAAAATTGTCGGGTGCGAGATCGAGGAGCTTTGCCGTCGAATCCGCTACGGTAACTTCCGGCGCCCCGAAAACGGTTCGGTTTTGCCGGTCGAGGACCGCCAGTTTATAGTTGGCGCCATCGCTTTCGGCGAAGTACTTTTTGGAAAGATCGGCAAAGATGCCGTTCTCTATCACCGAGCGGTCGAGTTGAATGATCAGAAACCCGCTTCTATTGGGAATCTCGGGCCTGATGTCGGCCGTATCGGCTCCGCCAACCGCACGAACGACGAGTTTGTTCAGCGGTTCGTGAATGTCGTAAACGGGCATCAGAAGCGCCGGGATATCGTCCGCGACCGTCGGAACGTCTCCCGCCGCGGTCAGCAACGGCGCGATCGGCTTCAGATCGTCGGGCAGCGCGCCGCTGACGAAAGTCGTCTTCGCCGGCTCATAGTTCCAAACGGCCCCGGAACCGATGCCGACATATGTGAAGCCCTTGATCAGATCCGGATGCGCCGCGCGCTCCCGCCAAAATTCGTAACGGTCATTGAACTCTCCCCAATCGCCGGTTCCCCAAAACTTCGCCGGCAATTGAAAATTGAAATACGCGCTTTGGATCTCACGGTTGAAATCATCGGCAAACCTTCGGGTGTCCGCCTCAAGCCGGGATTTGAGACGCTCGCGCTCGCCGTCGCTGACCTGTCCGAGCCAGACATACTGGAGCGCGGCGAGGATCGCCAACAGCGCGATCATCGCGGAAATGAAGATAAATGGTTGCGAAGTTCGTTTCATACGCGGCCAAACGCATTATGCGGTTTGCGAAGTTCTTTAATCAATGGCTTTACAAAACATTTTACATTCTTAACATTTTCTTTGCTTCGTCTTAACCAATCGGCCCGAAACATCTGCCAGAATCCAAACTGTCACAAAACGCCGTCCCGATGACGGCAAACAAATTTAGTGCAATAATCAACCAGAAAGGAGAAACGAAATGAAAAGATTCATCGGTTTAGTTTTATGCGGAACGCTATTATTCATCGGAGTCGGCGGATTGATCGAACAGGCAGGCGCCCGATTCAAGTCGGACGAAAAAGCGCTCGCGCTTCTTCAGCGGGCACGTTTGGCGATCGGCGGCGAGTCGGCCGTGAGCAATGTCAGAAGTATGACGATCGTCGGCAAATCGACGAAGACCTTCGGGCCCGACGGCGCGCGTGAGGAAATCGGGGACGTCGAGATCAACTTCGAGCTTCCGAACAAGTTGAGCAAGACGATGAAGTTCGGCACCGATGACGGCAGCAACGCGGTCGTCGACCGCAACGTCGATGTGTTTGTCGTTAAGAAAGGCGACAACGTTCAGTGGCGCACCGAAGGCGGCGACGATGTCAAAGCAGATGCGGTGAAGCGCGTGATCATCAGGAAGAACGACGGAAGCGAAGAAGTCGTGACCGAAGACGTCAAGCCGGTGATCATCCGCAAAACCGACGGTAGCGGCGGTGTCTGGACGACCAATGACGACAAGACGATCGAGATCCGCAAGGGCGGCGTTACGATGCCGGAAGCGTCGGGAAATCATCTTGAGCTGTTCAGAATGACACTTTCACTACTCCTTTCAACCCCCGCAGGCGCCGATGTCAGCTACACATACGCCGGCGAAGGCAATGTTGACGGGGTTCCGGTCGAGATCATCGACGCGACGATCGGCAACGGCGGCGTTAAACTCTTTCTCGACAAATCGACGAGCCTGCCGCGAATGATGACCTACAAGGGTTTCAAACCGGTCATCGCGATTTTCAATAAATCTGAGGACGGTAAGAACGAATCGTCGGCCGAAATAAAGATCTTCGAACGCCGTATGGAAGGCCCCGAAATGACTGACATCCAGGTTAAGTATTCCGATTTCAGAAGCGTCGGCGGAATTCTCCTGCCGTTCAAGTGGACGCAGACCGCCGGCGGCAAAGCCGACGAAACGGTCGACATTACGAGCTACGAGATCAATCCGGCGAACATTTCGGACAAGTTCAAGGAAATGCCGACAAAAGTCAGGGTCACGGTGAACAAGGACAAGTAATCGCTGATTTACAGTATTAATCCGGGGCTGCTTGAAAAGTCAGTGACCTTCATTGTTTGGAGATCAAGAGTAGGATCTTCAGCGCGTGCAACACGCGCAAGGACGATAACACCACGTGAAGCGAAGCGGAACGTGGTGGACCGAATACCGGAATAGAGCGTGTGTAACACGCGCAACTATCGCTTTGGCAGAATGTTGCGCGTGTTACACACGCTCCGTTCGGAAATCGCAAACACACCACGCTCCGCTTTCGCTACGCATGGCGCTATCGTCCTTGCGCATGCTACGCATGCTGAGAAGACTTTTCAGACAGCCCCTTTATATGCCCCGGCGCAGTTCAACCGAACGCCCCGGGGTTCATTCGATCTTCCCGTTCGCGAGCGCGACGATCACGGCGCGGATCTCGCCGTAAGTGTAATCCGGCCCTAGTCGTTCCAGTATCGGCGAAAGGCTTTCCTGGTCGCCCGATTCGGACAACGCACGACGGATCGGGTCGATCTTTTCCGGAGAGACGATGTCTTCGATCGTCACCTCGCCGGTCGGCAAGTAACGGATCAGATGATTCTCGATCGTACTCTGCGTAAACCCGCGTTCTCGGGCGATCTCGGCCGGGGTCATTCCCGACTCGAACAGTTCGAGCGAAACCTCGAACGAACTTTGTCCGTTGGCGTTTTTGGCCGTCCGGGACTTGCGGCTTCGCTGGCGCGTCTTGAGTTTCATTCGCGAGGCCAGTCCCAGAGGTACGCAATATGTCTGGACGCACGCGACGAAATCGACACCGTATCGACCGAGTTTGATCTCACCGACACCTGAGATTCGTCCGAGTTCGTCAAGGGTCTGCGGCAGGAACGTCGCCATTTCGACAAGAGCCGCATCGGAGAACACGATATACGGCGGAACATTCTCTGCCTGCGCAAACTTCGACCGCAAAGATTTGAGCTTTCGAAAAAGTTCATCCGAATACGCCGGCGCTTCAGCGGCTCTCTGATCCTCAGCCTCCGTCACACGGATCAATTCAACCGGTCTCGTTCCGGCAAGCACCGCACGGCTTTGTTCGGTGAGTTTCAGGACCGGATACTGATCTTCGGTCTTCAGCAACAGTCCCTGCAGGATCAGTTCGCGGATATATTCGAACCATTCTTCCTTCGACAGGTCGGCACCGACGCCGTAGGTCTTCAGTTGTTTGTGCGAGTCCCAGATCTTCTGCGACTTTGAACCGCGCAAGAAATCGACGATGTAATTGACGCCCATCCGTTCGCCGGTCCGGGCAACCGCGCTCAGAGCTTTTTGCGCGATGATCGTACCGTCGAAGCGGTCGTAGGTCTTGAGGCAATTGTCGCAGTTGCCGCAGTTCTCGGTCAGCACCTCGTCGAAATAGTTGAGAAGGAAGCGCCGCCGGCACGATCGCAGCTCGCCGAACTCGCCCATTTTCTGCAGTTTGCGAAGCATTATTTCGGTTTGCTGTTCGTTCCCCTCGACCTCGGCAAAGCTCTTGAGTTTCGTTACATCGCCCCAACTGAAGAACAGGAGCGCGTCGCTCGGCAGCCCGTCACGGCCGGCACGGCCCGTCTCCTGATAGTAACTTTCGATGTTCTTCGGCAGATCGCAATGAACGACGAAACGGACGTTCGATTTGTCGATTCCCATTCCGAACGCAATTGTCGCGACGATGATCTTCGTTTCGTCCTTGAGGAATTGCTCCTGATGCCTGTCTCGCGTTCCCTTGTCGTGCCCGGCGTGATACGCGAGCGCGGAATACCCTTCGTCGCGGAGGTCCTCGGCGAGCGAGTCAACGGCGGCCCGGCTCAGGCAATAGATGATCCCGCTTTCGTCGCGGCGCGATTCGAGATACTCGAGCAGCTGACCGAACGAGTTGCGCTTCGGCTCGACCCGATAAAAAATGTTCGGGCGGTTAAAACTGGAAATGAATAGGTCGGCTTTCGGAATGTTGAGCCGCTCGAAGATATCCTTTCGGACGAGTTTGTCGGCCGTCGCCGTGAGCGCGATCACGGGCACGTTCGGAAAATGGTTTTTGAGCTTTCCGAGCTGAATATACTCGGGCCGAAAGTCGTGGCCCCAGCTCGAAATGCAGTGCGCTTCGTCGATCGCGAAGAGCGATACTTTGATCTGCTTGAGAAAATCGATAAAGAGATCGCCCGACTGCAAGAGCCGTTCCGGCGCGACATAAAGAATTCTGGTCGTGCCGGCGCGCACCCGCTGAAATACCTCGGTCTGTTCGCGGCTGGTCTGCGACGAATTCAGGAATTCGGCCTCGACGCCGTTCAGGCGGAGCGAATCGACCTGGTCCTTCATCAGCGCGATGAGAGGCGATACAACCAGCGTCAGCCCGTCGAGCATCAGCGCCGGAATCTGGTAACAAAGAGATTTTCCGCCGCCGGTCGGCATCAGGACGACCGAATCGCGGCCGTCGAGGACCGCCTCGATTGCGGCCTGTTGGTTCATCCGGAACTCGTCGTATCCGAATTTCGATTTGAGGATCTCTGAGGCTTTTTCGATATTCATTCGTTTTTGATAGCTTTTGCCGCGCAAAGATATCCGGGCTGAGATGCGCGTCACTCACGTTTGTCCGCGGCCGAAATTCCCGGTTCACCCTTTAAGCCTGTCGGCGATTCCCGGAATGATCTTTCGCGGCACCTGAATTGCGCCGGCGATGTGGCGGGCCTCGGTGAAATGGCCCGCGACATAAACGCCCGTGACGTTCGTTTCGAAGGTATCTTCATCATACTCGGGTACGGTTCCGTATTTCCCGGCACGGGTCGCGACACCGAGTCCGGTGAGCAATCCGAGTTCCGCGTCGGCGCCGATGAGGACGAAAACGACGTCGTTCGGAAACGTTTCGATCCGACCGTCTTCCCCTTCGAGGACGATCTCGTGTTCGCGGATCTCGACGACGCGCTTCAAGAAATAGACGTTGAGGCAATCTTTGGAAAGTTCTTCTTCGAGCGGCTGTTTCACCCAATACTTGATGCAGCCCTGCTTCGGATCGTTGTTTTCCCAGTCGGCGCGGAAAATGGCGAGGATCGCGTTCGCGCCTTCCTGCGCGAGAAAAAGAGCCGCTTCGCCGGCGGAATTCCCGCCGCCGATGACCATCGCGTTCTTCTTGACGTATGGATAAGTTTCCCGAAACAGGTGATGAACTTTCGGCAGATCTTCCCCCGGAGCGTTCAGTTTGCGCGGATACTCCATCGCGCCGATGGCGAACAGTACCGCCCGCGATTCGTAAACGCCCTTTGAGGTAGTCGTTCGAAAATGCCGTTCGGCGACCTTTTCGACATTCCGAACCTCTTCCTCGGTCTGGATATTCAGCTTGTTCTCGAGAACGAAACGGGTGTAGTACGAAAGAAGTTCTTCGCGCGTCGGCTTTTCGCGCGCCGGTTTGAGCGTTCCCTCGACCAACTCAAGTTCGGGAACGGTCGAAAAGACCGCAAGTCCGACCGGGTACTGATAGATCGTGCTGCCGATCAGTTTTTTTTCGACGACGAGATAATGAAGGCCCAGTTTCTGAGCCTCGAAAGCCGCCGAGATCCCCGCGGGACCGGCACCGATAATAAGCAGGTCGAACATTTACGATAATTGTAAATTGTTGATTGAGAATTGTTAACCCGAGATTTCGAGATCGGCGGTTTGAAAACGCATTTTCGGAGTAGTTGATAGCTGTTAGGTGGTAGTTGATAGCGGAACGAGGCTATCAGCTACTCAGAAACGGCCGCTTCAAGTTTCTGCAGTTCCTCGGTGAATTTCTCGATTTGAATCTTGGTGTTCTCAAGCCCGCGCTTGGCTTCGAGGTATTTTTCCCACTCGTTCGTGTTTGTCAGCGCCTTCGCGACGTCTTCGTCGAGCGCATGCGCCATCACGGCGAGAAGATCGCTGATCGCCTCGTGATTGTCCAAAAGCGAATGGATGATCGTGTAGGCCAGTTTGGCGTTCGGCAGATCGATGTCGAGCGCGTGATTGTTGATTTGGGATACGTTCATTCCGACAATTTTATCAAAATGGAACTCAGTAGCATATGACAATTCGCTCTTTCCGAGGCGCGTCGGCGAATGCGCCCAAATCCGCGATCACCGCCAAATTTCTGTCAGGTCCAGGACAAATCCGGCCAAAACATCTTCGCCGGAGATATTCGTCGGCTTTTCCAGAATCTCGACCGAGCCGTCCGCCCGGTATATATGAACTCGCTCGGTTTCAGTATCGATCAGCCATCCGAGACGGACGCCGTTGGCGATATACTCGGCCATCTTGCGTTCGAGTATCGGAAGCCGATCCGAAACGGAACGCAGTTCGATAATAAAATCCGGAGCGATTCGCGAAAAACTTTTCGCGCGTTCGGCTTTCGATAAAGCGTAATAGCGATCTTTCAAGATCCAAGAGACGTCAGGCATTCGCTTTGCCCCGTTCCGGAACGAAAATTTGGCGGACGATTCAAAACAGACTCCAGTTCCGTCTTGCTTTGCCCAGATTCCGAGTTGAAGATTGATATCGCAGTTCTTGCGACTGGTGTCAGGAAAAGGTGGAGGCATAAATTCGAGGTCCCCGTTTGAGTTCATTTCTATTCGAAAATCCTCGTTTTCGCGATCGATCCGTTCAAGTTCCTGGTCGGTGAAAGAGTAACCCGGAAAGCTGACCACGAAGAACAGAGGCTGCGGCAATTTCAACGAAGAATCGGTGAGTTCGATGGACTTGAGTTTCGTTGAGATCTCTTCTACTGCTTGCATAATCCGGTTATTCTAATTCAATTTTCAGGCGAACGGAAGACTTTTCACAACGGTTTCGACCTCGGGTGCGAAAAGTTCCGTTCCCTCGGCGAGAAAGTCGTAGCGGACGTACGCGAGCGCGATCGTCTTCCCGATCTTGGGCGAAAACGCGACCGACGTCACGCGGCCGGCGTTCTTTCCATCGGCGGATTTGAGTTCCGCTCCGACGCCGATCTCGCCCTCAACTATCAGCCCGGTCAGGCGCTTGGCGACGTGGCCGCGAAAGTGGATCCGCGCGATGATCTCCTGGCCGATGTAACACCCTTTTGTGTAGCTGATCAAACCCTCGATCCCGAGTTCCGGGACGATCGTTGCCTCGTCGCAATCAACGCCGTAAAGCGGAATCCCGGATTCGATCCTGAGCGTTTCCCAAACTTGTTCGGAGATTCGAACTGCTTTTTGCGATTCGACGGCGGCGTGAAACTCCTCCCCGCGATCTTCGCGAACGAAAATGTCCCGGCCCGACGGCGAAGCGAAAGAAACCGCGTTCGGGAACTGAAAGTTAAATGTTGAAAAATAGTCGTATTTTTCCGAGAGATCCTCGACAAAAAAGTCCCCGGCAAAGGTGAATCGAAACAGGTTCTGAAATACTTTCGGATGCGTCGCGGCCTCGGTTTCGAACAAGTAACGATCGCCGTCCCGGCGCACCCGAACGATCGCGAGCAATCTTCCCTGCGCGTTCGGAAACGCCGCAAGCATTTCGTCCCCGTCCTCGAGTTTCGCGACGTCGTTGGTGATCAGGCCGTTGAGGAACTGAACCGATTCTTTGCCCCAGACCGCGATCAATCCTCGTTCCTGATAGTAGATCGCCGGCGCGCCGGCGCGGACCTTTTGATATTGCTCTGTGTTCATCTGTTTCATTCTGCGGTTTCGATGGCCGATCGCAAAGCGGCGAAGTCTTCCAACTGCTGCTGAAGGCTCCGAACGGTGATCACCACCTGCGGACTCGGATGATAAAGCGGGACGAGTTTCCGGCCGTTCCAGTCGGCCACGGCCGCGGCGTCCGTTTTCAATGTAAGCTGATGCGGTTCAACGACTTGGAGGGCCGCAAGCGCGACCGTTCCGAGCGTCGCGACGACCTTCGGCCCTATCAGTTCGATCTGGCGTTTCAAAAAGGCCGAACAGTTCTTGATCTCTCCGCGCGACGGCTTGCGGTTTGCCCCGGTGTCCGAACGCGGGCTGCACATCACGCTGTTGGTGATAAATACCTCGTCACGCGAAAGTCCTATCGAGTCGAGCAGAATCTGAAAATTATCGCCCGATCTGTCTCCCCAGAACGGCCGCCGTGTCCGGTCGGCGCCCTGTCGGCCAGGCGCCTCGGCGATGAACATCACCTTCGGGAAGATCGTTCCGTTGAGATCGCTCAGAACCGCCGTTTTGTCCTGCATCTTTTCGCAGAGAGGGCATGAGCGCGCCTCTTCGGCGAGTTCGAGAAATAGTTTTACTTTCCGGTCTTTGTTCATCGTGCGCCAATTTTAGTAATATCGAAGTTTAATAAATCAGCGAACAAATAAACAAGTTATGAGTCAGATTACCGAACAGGCAGTTTTAGACGCTCTCAGCAACATCACCGATCCGGACCTTCGAAAAGACATCGTCAGTCTCGGCTTCGTAAAGGATCTCGTCATCGACGGCGGCGAGGTGTCGTTCCGGTTAGTGTTGACAACGCCGGCGTGCCCCGTCAAAGAGGCGTTCGAGACCGAGGCCAGATCGCTCGTCGGCGCGATCGAAGGCGTAACGAACGTCAAAGTGACGATGGACGCCGACGTTCCGCAGGGCCGCGGCATCGCCGGCAATCAGGCTCTGCCGAACGTCAAGAACATCATCGCCGTATCGAGCGGCAAGGGCGGCGTCGGAAAATCGACGGTCGCCGTAAACCTTGCAGTTTCGCTCGCCCTCGACGGCGCAAAGGTCGGATTGATGGACGCCGACGTTTACGGTCCGAATGTTCCGCTGATGCTCGGCGTTGAACAAAGACAACCAGTCGTCGAAAACGGCAAGATCCTGCCGATCAGGGCGCACGGCGTGAAAATGATCTCGATGGCGGTGCTCGCGCCGCCCGACAAACCGATGATCCTCCGCGGACCGATGCTTCACGGCATCGTCCGTCAGTTTCTGACCGACGTCAATTGGGGCGAACTCGACTATTTGATCGTCGATATGCCGCCGGGCACGGGCGATGTCCAGCTTTCGCTCGCGCAGCTCGTTCCGGTTCAGGGCGCGGTCTTGGTGACGACGCCGCAGATCGTTTCGCTTGCGGACGTCCGCCGCGCGCTCAAGATGTTCGAAACGGTTGCGGTTCCGGTGATCGGCATCATCGAGAATATGTCGTACTTCATCCCGCCGGATATGCCTGAGAAACGTTACGATATCTTCGGTCGCGGCGGCGGCAGCGAGTTTGCCGACGAGATGGGCGTGCCGTTCCTCGGCGAGGTCCCGCTCGGGATCGAGGTCCGTGAAGCCGGCGACAAAGGCACGCCGGTTGTCGTCAGCAATCCTGAGTCGCCGCAGGCGCAGGCGTTCCGCAAAACGGCGGAAGAGGTCGCCCGCCAGGTTTCCATTGAAGCGATGAAACCGGAATTGGTGATTCTGTCGAAGGCGAAATAGTGTGGTTCCGGGAAACTGAAAAAGAAGACGATAAGCTCGCCCGCAATCTTAACCGGATTGTCGATGATCTGGCGGACAGAAAGACCCTGCGGCGTTATTTGGCCGTTTTGTGCGTCTCCAATCTGGCGCTCTGGCTTGCGGTGATCGCGTTTCCGAGTTTGATTCAATACGGATTCGGTCTGCTGTCCCGAGCGAGCGACAAGTTGAGCGTCGCCTCGCTCGGCATACCGTTCGGACTCGGTTTCTTTATTACCTATTCGATTTTGCGGCTGAAATTTCCGGACATCGAAGAACAGGATCTCGAATCGCTGCCGATGGGAAGTCAACTATCAAAGCAAATCGACGAAGCGTTGGCGGGTTTGGCTCGCGTCGGCCGTCGGCGGCGTCGCCAATCTTCTGTTAATGGTAATTGCCGATATTTATCTTGTGTTCGGCGATTGATACTTGTAATATTCTGGAGTGCTAAGTAAAATTGAATTTAAAGTAAAGATTCCCTTCCGGGATTCTTAAATTGTTAGAAAGGAGAAATCATAAAGCTTATGTCAGCAGTTGCAGCACCTACGGTTGAAATGAACGTCACGGCGTCGGCGATCGAAGAAATCAAGAAGTTCCTTGCAAGCGAAGACGACCTGCCGGAAACGGCCGGACTTCGCGTGCGCGTCGTTCCGGGCGGTTGTTCGGGATTTCAATACAGCTTGAATATCGAAGAAGAATCGCGCCAGGGAGATTTCATTCTCGACAAAGGCGGCGTGAAGATGTTCGTCGATATGTTTTCGGCGCAATACCTGAACGGCATCACGGTTGACTACCAGTCGAATATGATGGGTTCTGGTTTCACCTTCGAGAATCCGAATGCGACCGGCGGCTGTGGCTGCGGGACATCGTTCTCGGCTTGATCTTCCCACTCTGTACTCCGTCAATCTTTCAGCGGCGCGGAATGTATCCGCCCGCTGTTTTTTTTCTTGGAAGCCCGTTTGGATTGAGCCTATCTAATGACATACAAACAATCGGACAGGACAGCGAAGGCGGGCAGGCGGGGCGGACGGGGTCTTTCGAAACGACGAAGGACCCGGCGAACGCGGTGAAAAAACGCCGCTGAATAACCTCCATTGCCGACTGCCAGCGCGAAAAAGCTGAACCGCCGACCATCAAGTGTGGTAGGATTGGTTTGGCGGTTTGCGTTTTCAGTTCATTTCAGAGACAATTCTTAGAGCAAACCAAAGCCAAAAAAAGACAATTAACACAAATTTGTTTTTCTGAAGATCTCAACGGAGTGGAATTCCGCTATTGCGTATTCAGTTTTTGGTTTGCCGACAGGATCAAGACTTCGATTCTGCACATCCCCTAAATAATACTTGGAGTAATAATAATTGATGATTTTTTTGAAAAAACCTGTGGCGTTCGTCTGTTTGCTTGTAATCGCGTTATTCGCGGCATTTGAGACGTCGGCACAGGAACAGCGGCCGCGAACGGTAAAATCCGTCGACAGCCGCCCGACCTCGAATCCCAACGTTAACCGAAACGTGGTCACCACCCAGAGTTCGTCCCGCCCGACGCTGACCAACGACATCAATGTTGTCAGCGAACCGCTGGTTAAGAAGACGGGATCGACGCGGCCGTTGATGGAAGTTTCGACGAACCGCGCCCCGTCAATGTACGCGGGCGGCATCGTTTCGAATATGTTGGCCTCGATCCGGGCGAAATACGGTATTCCGTATCGCCTGGGAACGACGGGTCCGAACCGCTACGACTGTTCGGGATTTGTTTGGGCAGTATTCAACGATGCCGGGATCAATTTCGAACGTTCGAGCGCGCGAAGCTACTGGGCTCAGTTCGAACCGGTTTCGGGCGATGACAGGTTCCGGTTCGGCACGCTCGTATTTCTTAACAAACTCGGACATGTCGGGATCGTTGCCGACGAAAACGGTTTCTACCACGCGTCATCGAGCAAGGGTATCACCTACTCGAAATTTGCAGGTTACTGGGAAAAACGGGTCGTCGGTTTCCGCCGCGTTCCTGTCAACTAAGAGCCTGACCGGCCGTAACGGCGTCTCAAGTTCGTTAACGAAAAAGCCCGAGGCCAAAGCGCTTCGGGCTTTTTCCGCATCTATCTTTCGAGTCATCCGACAAATCCCGGCCGCGAAGAATTCTCCTTCACTTCGGTTATCATCGCAATCCTTTCGATTACAACATATGCAACCCGTTCCTCGTCGTCCCGCAGAAAAAGAATTCCCCGCTTGACGTCAACCACATCCCCTCGAAAAGCGGCCCCGGCACCGCAACTGACGTCGATCCGTTTTCCCATCAACTGTTTCAAGAATTCTTCCATATCCTTCATTTCCCGCCTCTCAAATTTTCCCTCTCAGCGCTGCCATTCGCCCGGCCAACGCCCACTTTGACGCTCCATTCCGCGAGACGCTTCCAGGGGCTCTCGAACCCGTTCTTGCCAGCGCTGCCGCGATCAACGCGAGGTCGCGCTCGTTTTCTCCGATTTCCCTTTTCGAATGCCGCTCCTTGAATCGGGGAATGAAGCCCGTATCAAGCGTTCCGGCGATAAACTCTTCATCTTCGACGACGTCACGGAAGAACGGAAGCGTCGTCTTTATGCCGCCAACCTCGTATTCCGCCAGCGCCCGCCGCATTCGGTCGATCGCCTCCTCACGGTTCCGGCCGTGAGTCGCGAATTTTGAGATCATCGGGTCGTAGTAGATCGATATTTCCTGACCTTCGTATATTCCGCCATCGTCGCGAACGCCGCCGCCGTGCGGAAGTTTGAGGCGCGTTATCGTTCCCGGAGAAGGCAGAAAGTTGTTGTCCGGGTCTTCCGCGTAGACGCGGCATTCGATCGCGTGTCCGTTCATCACGATATCTTCCTGCGAAAACGACAGCTTCTCGCCCCAAGCGACTCTGATCTGCTCGCGGACGAGGTCGATGCCGGTAACCAGTTCGGTGACCGGATGCTCGACCTGCAGACGCGTGTTCATTTCGAGGAAATAGAACGATCGGTCGAGATCCGAGACCAAGAATTCAACCGTTCCGGCGCCGACGTAGTCCACCGCCTTCGAGACCATCACGGCGCACTCACCCATCTCCTTGCGAAGTTCGGCGGAATTGATCGGCGACGGGCATTCTTCGATTACTTTTTGATGGCGCCGCTGGATCGAGCATTCGCGTTCGCCGAGGTAAACGTGATTTCCGTGCTTGTCGCTGAAAACCTGAATCTCGATGTGGCGGGGGCGAACGACGCCTTTTTCGACATAAACCGAATCATCGCCGAAACTGGCCATCGCTTCGCTTTGGGCCGCGACGAGCGCGTTCTTTAGGTCTTCTTCGCGATCAACGAGCCGCATTCCCTTGCCGCCGCCGCCGGCGGACGCTTTGAGCATCACCGGGAAACCGATCTCCCGCGAGACCGCGAGCGCTTCTTCGGGCGAACTCAGCGGTTCGGTCGTGCCGGGAACGATCGGAACGCCGGCGTCGGTGGCGATCTTGCGCGCCGACATCTTTCCGCCCATCGCTTCCATCGCTTCCGGCGAAGGTCCGATGAAAACCAAACCGGAGTCGGTTACTTTCCGAACGAATCCGGCGTTCTCCGACAAAAATCCGTAGCCGGGATGAATCGCTTCAGCACCCGACTTTTGAGCGACCTCAAGAATCTTGTCGCCGCGAAGATAGCTTTCGGATGATGGCGCCGGACCGATATGATAGGCCTCGTCCGCCATTCGCACGTGAAGAGCGTTGCGGTCCGCATCCGAATAGACGGCGACCGTACCGATCCTCATATCACGGCACGCGCGGATGACCCGGCAGGCGATCTCTCCGCGATTGGCGATAAGAATTTTCTTGAACATATGCGTAATTAAAAGCGCAACGCCTCCGGCTACACGACGATCGCGTTACCGTGGTTACGCGTTTCGTAACGAATTCCGATCTTTGCGCCGGGGGCGTAACTGATCCGGTCGAGGCGCTGCTGCGCGGTCAGCCTGTCCGACGACTCAAAATCGACGCCGTTGATGCAATAGACAAAATAGATGATCTCCTCGCCGAGTTCGTTGACCTCGGCGTCGATGATCGTCCCCTCGGTCAATCTCCCGTTTTTGAGCAACACATTGCGTCTCTCTTCGTCGGTCGGGGTTTTCGCACGACGTTTGAATATTCCGAGTATTCCCATTTCAATCCATCAAAAGGGGCGGTTTGCCATATTTGGCGCGCAGCGTGTTGATCGCCGAAAGTACCGCCGGGCGATTGATTATGCGCGCTTCAAGCGGTCGCTTTCCGGGAATGTCGAGCATGATAAGTCCCAGCAAAATAGTCAGAATCCCCTGGCCGGGAACACCCGGAAGCGACAGGACGATTCCAAGCAGAATCAAAAACACGCCGAAGACGTTTTTGACGATAACTGCTCCCCAACGCACGATCCACGGACTGTTCGGCAAGAAATCCTGAGTATAATGCGTGCTGAAATAATTCTCGGGGATCTTGATCATGACGATCGCGATCGCCCCGAAACTAAACGCCAGCGAAAGAAGGAACAAGCCGGCACCAAGCAAAACTTTGTTCAAAGTGAGCGATGCCCAGATTTCCAAAAACCACTCCATATCTCCCTACCCTTTTTCGTCAAGCTTGCGAAATTCTCTCCAGACGAAGTACATACGATGAACGAACGTCCAAAGCGATCCGACAGCCAAAACCCATAAAACCTGCGGCATTCTGTTGAAAAGGAAGAAATCCGAATTCCAATCCCAAGTTGACAGCGCGCCGATGATGAACAAAACTATGCGCTCGGGGCGCTGAAGGAATCCGACGTTCGCCTTGACCCCGAACGCTTCGGCGCGGGCGGTCGTGTAGCTGACCATAACCGAACCGATCCAGCCGACGCCGGCCAAAAACACATTCAGTATCGAATGTTGGGGCGTGTTTCCGGCGTAGAAGACCATGATTCCGAGGAAACAGACCATATCCGATACGCGGTCGAGCGACGAATCGAGAAAGCCGCCAAAGCGCGTGACATTGCCGGTGAGCCGAGCGACGTTGCCGTCGAGCATATCGAACAGGTTGGCGACGAGCAGCACGATCCCGGCCCAGAAAAACTCACCAAGACCGAATAGTACGCCGCACCCGACATTGATAATAACGCCGATCGCCGTGAGAATGTTCGGATGCACGCCTGCGGACGCGAGTGATCGGACCATCCAGTTGATGATCTTCATCGCTCCCCTTCCGATGCTTGCTCCAAACATACTTTTGAAACGGCGAAACCGCTCGAGGCTAAATCAAGAACGAAGAAAGAAAAAACAAATCAACGCGTCATTTATTCATTGTATCGACGCCCACCGAACCACCGATCGTCTCATTCTCTTTTCCCTTTCTTTACTCCTCGTGAATCGTGGTCAAGCGGGCGACCTCGAAGTTTCTGGAACCCGTCGGCGACTTGACCATTATTTCGTCGCCCTCGCGCTTGCCCATCAAAGCCTGTCCGATCGGCGAAACGGTTGAGATCAAGCCATTTTCAGGATCGCTTTCTTCCGAAGTTACAAGCTTGTACTTCACCTTCTCGTCCCGGTCCAGATCGTACAGGACGACCGTCGAACCGTACGCGATGCGATCGGTCGGTATCTTCGAGAGATCGATCGACTCAACCTCACTCAAGCGCTGCCTAAGCTGAACGATCCGGCTCGAAACCACCGACTGACGCTCAAGCGCCGCCTTGTATTCCGCGTTTTCGCGCAAATCCCCAAACTCGCGCGCCTTCTGAATTTCCTTCGGAAGCTTGAAATGAAGCTCCTCCTCGAGATCGTTCAATTCCGCCTGCAATTTTTGTCTGACTAATTCCATAAAATACCTTGGCAGTGGTCGGTGGTCGGTGGTCGGTGGTCAGGGGGCAGTGAGCAGTGAGCAGTGAGCGGTGAGTAGCAGTGATTCGATCAATATCTCGCCGTTTAATGCTCATCTTCCAATACTCTCCACTCACCGCTCACGGTCCACAGCTCACTGTCGACCGCTCACCGCTCAATGTCCACTGCTCACTGTCCAGCGTTCACTGCTCACCGCTCACTGCTTACTGCTCACCGCTCACTGTCCACCGCTCACTGTCCACTGACCACTGTCCACTGACCACTGTCCACTGTCCACTGTCCACTACCACTCTGCCCACTGCTCACCGCTCACTGCTCACCGCTCACCGCTCACTGCTCACCGCTCACTGCTCACTGCCCACTGTCCACTGCTCTAAAGTTTCGATTCGTTCGGGGCGGCAAACGAAATTCCGATGTCCCGCGCGGTGCGGACGAGTTGTCCGTCGATGCTCACGCGTTTGATATTCGCAACCGCGTCGGCAAGCGGGACCGTTGTCACGGTGCCCGCCTGAAGGGCGACCATCTTGCCTGTCTGCCCGTTGAGCAGCGCGCGGACCGCGCACGCGCCGAAATTCGTGCCGAGCATCCGGTCGAACGCGTTCGGGCTTCCGCCGCGCTGAAGGTGACCGAGCACCACGCACCGCGCCTCTTTACCGGTCGCGGCTTCGATCCGGCGCCGGAGATGGCTTCCGACACCGCCGAGGCGAAGCGCCTCTTTATCGAGATAGATCGGCGGCGCGCCGACCTCGACCGCGCCTTCGGCCACAACTACAACCGTAAACTTTGATCCGCTCTTTTCGCGCGCCTGGATCTTATCAATGATCGAATCGAACGAGAACGGTATTTCAGGGATCAGGATCACGTCGGCGCTTCCCGCAAGCCCGGCGTGGAGCGCTATCCAACCGGTGTTGCGGCCCATCACCTCGAGCAGCATTACCCGGTCGTGTGACGCGGCCGTCGTATGCAACCGGTCGAGCGCTTCCGTCGCGATATCGATCGCGGTCATAAAGCCGAATGTAAGTTCGGTCGCCGAAAGATCGTTGTCGATCGTCTTCGGGACGCCGATCACCGGAAAGCCGTGTTTGTGAAACTCCTCGGCAATCGCCAGCGTTCCCTCACCGCCGATCACGATCAAAGCCTCGATCTCAAGCTTGTGCAAGTTCGCGATCGCTTCGTTGATCGGCATTTCGGGGATCACGACCTTGCCGTCGATGATCTTTACAAAACTCCCCTTGTTGCGCGTACCGAGAATCGTTCCGCCACGCGGAAGAATTCCGCTGACCGCCTTGGTCCCCAACTTTGTGACACGTGGTTCGCCGAGAATCCCCTCAAAGCTGTCCTCAATGCCGATGCACTTCATCCCGAATTCACCGTGCGCCGTACGCACGACGGCACGAATTACCGCATTGAGTCCGGGCGCATCCCCACCCCCGGTTAAAACTCCTATTTGTTTGTACATAAATAAACGTGATTCTAATCCACGAAGCAAGTATTTTACATTATGAATCGGGAAACGCTAAAACGGGCAGGCGCTTCGGGAGGTTACATGCACGAAAACTTTTCTTGACAGTCCGCCGCCGTCAACGCTAACTTGACCTCGATGGACAAAAACGTCAGCTACACCGAGGCGCTTCGCTTTTGGCTCCGGCTCGGCCTGATCTCGTTCGGCGGCCCGGCCGGCCAGATCGCGATCATGCAGAAGGAACTGGTCGAGCGCCGGAAATGGATCGGGCACGACGATTTTCTGCATGCACTGAATTTCTGCATGCTGCTTCCCGGTCCCGAAGCGCAGCAGCTGGCGACGTATATCGGCTGGAAACTTCACGGATATCGCGGCGGGATCACCGCCGGGGCACTGTTCGGCATTCCGTCCGTTTTCATACTTCTCGGCCTCTCGTTCATTTACGCCGCGTTCGGACAGGTCGCGCAGGTCGGTGCGGTACTCGACGGCTTCAAGGCCGTGGTCTTGGCCATTGTCATCGACGCGGTCCTGCGGATCGCCGGAAAATCGCTCCGGTCGGCGCGGCAAATAGGGATCGCCGTCGCGGCGTTCGCGGCCATCTTCCTTCTCGGGCTCCCGTTCCCGCTGATCGTCCTCGGAGCGGCCCTTGCCGGACTGTTTCTTCTGCGGACGTCGAATCCAGCGGCTGCGAGCGAGGTCTCGGAAGCACCGCGGCGAAGATCGATCGCCAAACTCGCAGGTTCGTTCGCCATACTTTGGCTGGTTCCGTTCGCGCTTGCGGCAACCGTTTTCGGATTCGCGAACCGCGCGACGGAAAGCTACCTGTTTTTCTCGAAGGCCGCGTTCATCACTTTCGGCGGCGCCTACGCAGTTCTCGCTTACGTGAATCAGGCGGTGGTCGCGGACGGTTGGATAACACCGGCCCAAGCGGTCGACGGTCTGGCGCTTGCAGAGACGACGCCCGGACCGCTGATCATAGTTCTGCAGTTTATCGGTTTTATGACCGGATGGAACGCGCACGGCGAATGGAATCAGGCCGGATTCGCCGCCGCCTGCTCGCTCCTCGCCGCCTATGCCACGTTTCTGCCGTCTTTTTTCTTCATATTCGTCGGCGCGCCGCACGTCGAACGGCTCCGCAACAACCGTTTGATCACCTCGGCTCTTGCCGGCGTTTCGGCGGCGGCGGTCGGCGTCATCCTAAACCTCGCGCTGGTGTTCGGCTCGGCGGTTCTTCTTCCGTCGGGTTCGATCGATGTCTTCGCGCTCGCGCTCGCGCTCTGCGCGGTCGCCGCTTTTCGGCTCGTGAAGGTCGGCATGCCGTTGATAGTCATCGGCGGCGGGCTTTGCGGGTTGGTGAAACACTTCGTCGTCGGTTACATTCAATCGTGATGAAACGAGCGGTGGTCACGAAAAGCGGCGCAAGGCGAATTCGGGGCGGACATCTTTGGATATACCGGAGCGACGTGAAGAAAGTGACGGCCGAGGGCGGAGATGTGCTGACCGTCGTTGACGAAGCCGGGAATTTCGTCGGAAAGGCGTTTTACAGCGACTCGTCCGAGATCTCGCTGCGCGTTTTTACGACCGTCGACGAGCCGGTCGACGACGGTTTCTGGCGCGGCCGAATCCGGGGTGCCGCGGCGCGCCGAAACACTGATGCGACCAACGCGTTTCGCATCGTCAATTCGGAAGCGGACCTGATCCCATCCCTGACCGTCGATAACTATGACGGGATCTTCGTCATTCAAACCCTAAGCCAGGGCAGTGAAAAGCTCAAGGAGCTGTTCACGCGGATCATCGTCGATGAATTCTCGCCGAAAGCGGTCGTCGAGCGGAACGATGCCAAGGTCCGGATGCGCGAGAACCTGCCGCTCGTCAGCGGGGTCCTTTTCGGTTCTGTGCCCGACGATCCGACGATCCAACAGGACGGCCTCGTCTTCCGCGTCGCGCCGCTTGACGGCCAGAAAACGGGTTCGTTTCTGGACCAGCGCGAAAACCATCTCGCGGTCCGCCGTTACGGCTTCGGACGAGCGCTCGACTGCTTCACCTTCAACGGCGGTTTCGCGATGAATCTGGCTCGCGTCTGCGACGAGGTGCTGGCGATCGACATTTCCGACGACGCGATCAGGCTGGCCGAGACCAATGCCGCGGCAAACGGTCTTGACAATATCCGCTTTCAGACGGCGAACGTTTTCGACGCGCTCCGCGAACTCGAAAAATCCGGCGAGAAATTTGACACGATCGTGCTCGACCCGCCGGCGTTCGTCAAAACAAAAGCGGCGCTCAGATCGGCCGCGCGCGGCTACAAGGAGATCAACCTGAGGGCGCTGAAACTGCTCAATCCGGGCGGAGTTCTCGTCACCTGCAGCTGCTCGTTCCACTTTTCGGAAGCGATCTTCCTCGAAACTCTCGAAGACGCCGCGCGCGATGCCAAACGACGGCTCCATCTCCTTGAAAAACGCACCCAGTCTGCGGACCATCCGGTCCTGCTCGGGGTACCCGAGACGCATTATTTGAAGTGTTTTATTTTGAGGGTCTTCGATTGATTGACGGTCCCGGAGGCGTTTCGCGGTACCTCTTGGTGTCTTAAACCCCGATTACGCAATAGCCGTCCAATCGGGCTGATGCCGCACGGCGCGCCGAAGAAACACGAACTGTATAAATCCGTTTGTTTCAGTCACTTGAAAATGTGTTTCTTGAGAGCGGTCTATTCGGCAGATTGGCGAACGGCGTGCCGAAGAAACACGGACTAAACCAAATCCTTTTGCATCAGGCTCTTGAAATTGTGCTTCTTGAGAGATTCTTCTGATGCTGCGCTGCCGGCTCCGAGCCTTTTCCCTTGCTCTTCAAAAATACTCCGCCGATTCGTATCACCTTTGACATATGTTCTTCTTCTGAGTTTTTTCACCACATAGGCACAGAGGACACATAGATGGCCAAGAGAATTTATGCCGAATCAGGCAATGGCGGTCCATTCGGAAAATCAGCGAACGGAGGCCGACAAAACATGCTTTTGTATCAGTCACTTGAAAATGTGTTTCTTGAGAGCTGTCTTGTCCACGAATTAGCCGAAAGACCGAGAAAAACGACGAAACAAAGGGATAAGCGAACGATGCCCAACTTTCAGGCTATCGGCATTTATTTTTGACGTATTTGGCGTGTTTTGCGGGCAAAATGTCAGTCGAAAAATGACGAATGTACGAGTCGACATTTATCGCCAACGCGTAATCCCGGTCGAATCGATCTCAAAGGGAGAGATTCCGCTTCTGATCTCGAAACAAACGGCAATCTGCCGCGTTTCGAAACCAAGTTGTCCTTCGTGATAAAGATCAGTTTCAGAGAAAAAGGAAACTGCCTGAACGCTGAGTTTCAGGCAGTTTCCGCTTCGCGATGATCTGAACCGAAAAGCTTAATCGTCGTCGCGCTCGCGGTCGCGAACGCGCAACGCCATAAGTTGTCCGCCCTCAACCAGTTCGCCCGGGATCGCGTAATGAGCCTGTACGTCGAGGAGGAACCAGCCGTCTCCGAGAATATCCGACACGTCGATGATCCCCGACGACTCTTCGTCCTGGGTCAGGTAGTTCGCTCCGCCCAAAAGGAAGCGCGAAGGATCGTGCTCGGCGATGAAATCGAGGCGATTGCTGCGCGGGTCATAATTCCAAACCCGACCGAGGCGCGCGTTGTTCCCGACGTCTTCCTGGATCAACAGGTTGCCGCTGTTGCTGACGGTCAGGTTGTCCATCATCTGCTGGTCTTCGGTTCCGTCCAAGAGGGTCTCGATAACGCCGCCGGCGGTCGGGTCGTCGATATTCGAAAACCGGAGCCGATACAAACGGCTTCGACCGACCTGTGTGCCCGTTCCGGCCTTGACGGTGTCGAAGCGGTCGGTCGTGACAAAATGGAGATCGTTGATCCGCGAATTCCCGCGCGAATCACTCCGGCGTTCGCCGCGGTCGTCGTCACCGTCGTCGTCGCGGCCGCGCTTAACGCCCCACGAAGCGTCTTCCGGACGGAGAAACTCCGTCGCCCCTGCGGCAACGCTGGCGGCCTGAACTTCGGCGCCGGTTTTGTTCGAAACGTCGCCGAGGTTGACGAGAGTAAAAGGCGTCCCGGACGGGATTCCGCCGTCCCGGCTCTCAAGGGCAACGTCGTTGACCTTGACCGCATAAAGATTGCCGTTGCTCAATCCTGCCCGGTCGATTGCCGATCCGCTGCGGGTTTTGTTGCCGACGTAGATGTAAATCTGCCCGGGCGTCGTGTCATCGGTTCCGGCGACGATCGTCAGATCGCCGGCGTCCGGATGCGCGACCGAGTTTTCCCAACTGAAACGTCCCAGCCGCGGCAGCTGGTAGCTGGTTCCGTTCATCAGATGCGCGAACGCCCGGCCCTCGGCTCCGGTTTCTTCGCCGTTCATGAAGATCCGGCCCCGATAGCCTTTTCCGCTTCGCTTGTTGTAGAACGCCGACAAGAGCGGAAGGTCCGCGGAACAAAGACGCGAAAAGGCGACGCCCGTTGTCGGATCGTCGAAACTGTTGGTCGCGGAATTCCAAAGCGCGACCTGCTGAATCAGGTCCTCGCCGCGCATTACCCGCAAATCGCGTTTGCGGATGATCCATCGGGAAACAAACGCGCCAAGCGCCCCGTGCCGGCGGATGATCCCCGCGGTGTTGCCGAGTTCGTGATTCATCAGGAGTGTAAAAGTGCCGTCACCGTTATCGTAAGCTCCGAGACCGTCGGGAATGCCGACGAGTCGGTACGGCGTGCCGTCCGGGTTGTTGTTCACCGAATCGCCGACCGTCAGGATGGATTTCGTGACCACTCCATCCGCAACCGGCAGGATATAAGGCGATTCTGAGCTGCTCGGCCCAGTCAGCGCCAACCGTCCGCGCTGCGCGGCGACGAACGTGCTGCCGCTAAGTACGAAAGTTGCCAAAGTAAAGAAAACGAAGAGTTCCCTGAAACGCAATTTCATCTGCTGTCTACCTTCCTTATTTATTTATTTTTTTTGGATTCCGAAGGCAGATTACCGGGACCAAATGAACTAAGCATCACAGGAAGATTAAATCCTCGTTGAATCAACTAAGTTGGCCGGGGGAGGGCGGAGGAAACAGATGGTGCGCACAACGATTCGGGGCGTTTCAGAAGGTTGTAAGAATTAGCAAAACGCGTTCGGGGACTTCCGGAGCGTCGGCTCGGCGGGCGATCGTCGATTTTGGAAAACCAACGCGCGACCGTGCCGGACACGATCGCGCGCCTGGCGGTCACTGAACCTTTCCGGCCAGATTCTTGGCTTCGTTCATCACCTCGATCGCTTTCAAAACCTGCGGATCGAGCTCAAGAAAGACCTGGCTGCCTGCCTCGGACGAATAACTCGCCGTCGCAAGCTCTTGCCGCAAACGATTTTTTGCGTACTCGGCCTGGCTGCTGACGTTCTCGGCAGTAAGCCCGTTTTTCTGATCGGCAGCCGCGAACGCGCGGAACGCATCGAAGAGCCGATCGTTAACGATCAAGTCGTTCGGCGCGATGACCGGCGCGAAGGTCTGCCGGCCGCGACGATAATCCTCGAACCCCTTGACCGCGCCGGCAACCAATTGCCGCGCGAAATAGAAAGACGCCTCGTTGATCCGTCCGCGGAGCGCGTTGAACGCGAGTGGAGCGGCTTTGACATCGGGTTCGATACCGCGGCCGCCGTAGAGCGTCCGGCCGTCCGCAGTCGTCACGGGACTTCCGACGGGCTTCGGTTTGGTCAAATCCCCGTTCTCGCCATCGCCGTTGTGAGAGTAATAGTCGTAGATCGAACCGTTCGAATAGTCGCGCTGCAGCGAGCGGCCGAGCGGCGTGTAATAACGCGCCGTTGTCAGGGTCAGGCCCGTGCCGAACGGCAGTTGGAAGATTCGCTGGACCAGTCCCTTGCCGAAGCTGTCGCTCCCGACGATCACGCCGCGATTATAGTCCTGGATCGCACCGGCCACGATCTCGGACGCCGAAGCCGAACCGCCGTTGATCATGATCACGAGCGGAAAATCGTGAACGTTGCCGCCCTCGGAAACCAGTTCCTGGGTCTTTGCGTATCGCGAACGGCCCTTGACGGTGACGACGGTCTTGTCTTCCGGGACGAACCGGCTGACGACCTTGATCGCCTGCGGAAGCAGTCCGCCCGGATTGTTGCGAAGATCGAGGATAAGGCTCTTCATTCCCTGTTTCGAAAGATTTCCGATCGCCTCGTCGAGTTCGTTCGCCGTCGTCTCCTGAAATCCGCCGCTGAGCCCGACGTATCCGATTCCGTCGCGCATCATAAAATAATTCCGGATCGAAGGGAGCGGAACCCCCCCGCGGACAATCGTAAAATCGAGCGGCTTCGCATTCCCGACGCGATCGATCTTGACCGTCACGCTGGTCCCCTCGATTCCGCGGACATTTTTCGAAACTTCCTGGCTGGTCCAGTCCTTGGCGTCCTTGCCGTCAACATCGACGAACCGGTCGCCATACCTGAGTCCCGCCTTGTCCGCCGGAGTGTTCGGGATCACCGATTGAACGTAAACGCCGTCGCGGTGCTGGAGGATCGAGACGCCGATCCCGAAGAACTGCGACGATTGGTCTTCAAAAAGTTTCCGAAACTCGTCGGACGTGAAAAACGACGAATGCGGATCGAGCGTCCAGAGCATGCTCTGGATCGACTTTTCGGAGAGTTCCTCGTGATTGACGACTGAGACGTAATTCGCGTCGATGACGTCCATCGCCTCCCGGTAGTCGGCCGAGACCGAGGCTGCCGTCAAGGATGTATCCGCGGTGGAACGCTGAAACCCGCCGAAGATCCCGCCCGTCAAGGCGCTGACCGCGATCAAGAGAACAACTCCGATTATTGACTTTTTGCTCATCTGAAAAACTCCGAAATCGTCAAAAACTATAACATATTTGCAAGCGGCAAAAGGAAATCAGACCGAAGCCGGTCTTTTTCAACGCGATAGACAGACTGTTAAACGAAGCGGACGCGGAATCGTTTCAAAATCAACGTTTTTCCGGCCACCCGAGCGGGCGCGATTTACTTTTCCGGCGCCACAACTTAACATCTAGTTTTTGCCGATGAAACCCGATATTTCAATAATCATCCCGGCATTCGACGAGCAGGACCGACTTGGCATTTCGGCTCGTGCGATCCTCGGATATATTGCCGAAAAACAACTCAGCGCCGAGCTGATAATCGTCGATGACGGTTCGAACGATTCGACCTCGGACGTCGGGCGCGCCGCCTGCGCCGAATTCCCCGATATCCGGTCTCAGGTTATCCGCTATGAACCGAACCGCGGAAAGGGCTTCGCCGTCAAAACCGGCCTGCTCGCGGCCGAGGGCGAGATTGCGCTTTTCAGCGATGCGGATCTGTCAACGCCGATCAGCGAACTCCCCAAAATCGTCGATCCGATCCGCGAAGGCCGTTTCGACGTCACCTTCGGCTCGCGCGCGCTCGACCGGTCATTGATCGGGACGCATCAGCCGTGGCGCCGGGAACAGGGCGGAAAGATCTTCAACCTGATCGTCAGAACGCTCACCGGCCTTCCGTTCTGGGACACGCAATGCGGTTTCAAGGCGTTCCGTATGACGATGTTTCGGCCGCTTCTTGATAAGATGAAGATCGAGAGGTTTGGGTTCGACGTCGAGTTTTTGTTCGTTGCGAACCTCAAGGGTTTGCGGCTCGCCGAAATCCCGGTTCACTGGGATCACGACGAGCGGACAAAGGTTAACGTTTTCCGCGACAGCCGGCGAATGTTCAACGAAGTGCGCGAGATCCGGCGAAACGCAAAGCGCGGGGCGTATGATTGTGATGGACGGTAGTTGGTAGACGGTAGACGGTAGACCGTGGAGAGTGGGCGGTAGACGGTGGACCGTGGAGAGTGGGCGGTACTTGGCCAAAATCGGATAAAGCCTACCGATTAGCGAATACGTCGACAATCTACCGTCTACTTTTTTGATGTTATGAAGAGACTCAACGTAAACATCGACCACGTCGCGACGATCCGCGAGGCGCGCAAGACCATCGAACCGAGCATCATCACGGCGGCGGTGATCTGCGAACAGGCCGGCGCGAACGGCATCACGGTGCATCTGCGCGGCGATCGGCGTCACATTCAGGACCGCGACATCGAACTTTTGCGCGATGTCGTCTCGACCTATCTCAACGTCGAAATGGCGGCGACGAACGAAATGCTCGGGATCGCGCTGAGGACGAAACCGGACGCGGTTTCGCTCGTGCCGGAGAATCCCAACGAGGTCACGACCGAAGGCGGACTGAACGTCGTCGCGAATTTCGTATCGATCAGTTCCGTCATTGAAGAACTCAAAATCGCCGGCATCTTTGTCAGCATCTTCATCGATCCGGACCGTGAGCAGATCGACGCCGCGAAGCGTGCCGGCGCGCAACAGGTCGAACTCTGTACGGCCGAATACGCCGAACTGACCTTGAGTTCAAGGGCCGCACACGGCGAAGGCCTCGCCCGCGCATCCGCGGAAGTCGAAAGAATAAAAACCGCCGCGCAGTTCGCTTGCGAGCTGGGGATGATCGTCGCCGCCGGGCACGGATTGACGTACCGCAACATCGGTCCGCTTGCGAAGATCGACGAGATCGTCGAGTTCAACATCGGCCACAACATTATTTCGCGTGCGGTTTTTGTCGGATTGAACCAGGCGGTGCGGGAAATGATCGATGCGATCGGGGCAAGAAACTAAGAGATTTCACGGTGTCAGGCGGGTTTTCCAGATCGTTCAAGTCCTCTGGACGCCCGTCGGTCGCTTTGCAGCGGACTTACTATCGCATCTCGCGCAATCTTTTGACACCTAATCCAAGGCATAATATCCTCAAACGTACGTTTCGCGATCAATCCGATTTTCACAATCCAACGGAGTTTTGAATGAACTTTGGTTTCGTCATCGACAACCGAAAATGCATCGGTTGCCACGCCTGCACGGTGGCGTGCAAGTCCGAACATCAGGTCCCGGTCGGGGTCAATCGAACTTGGGTCAAATATATCGAAAAAGGCGAGTTCCCGGACACGCGGCGACTGTTTTCGGTGATGCGCTGCAATCACTGCGCCGACGCGCCGTGTGTTGAGATCTGTCCCGTGACCGCGCTTTACACGCGCGATGACGGAATCGTCGATTTCGACAACCGGCGTTGCATCGGCTGCAAAGCGTGCACCCAGGCCTGTCCGTACGACGCGCTGTTTATGGAGCCGTCGAATCACACCGCTTCGAAGTGCAATTACTGCACGCACCGCGTCGATATCGGACTCGAACCGGCGTGCGTCGTCGTCTGCCCCGAACACGCGATCATCTCGGGCGATATGGACAACCCGGAAACGGAGATCTCGAAACTGCTCGCCCGCGAGACCGTGAGCGTCCGCAAACCCGAAAAAGGAACCGATCCGAAGCTCTTCTACATCGACGGCGACCGCGTCAGCCTGAATCCGACGGCCGCGAATCCGGAAACCGAGTATATGTGGTCGAGCCAGTCGACGGGCGTCGGGCATTTCGCAAAGTACGCGGAGGAACGCATCGCGGCTTCTCCCGTCGCCGAGGAATTCAAGAAACAGTCGTTCGTACAGATCGAACCGCGCAACAAAAAGGCGCGGCGGGTTTACGATGCGCCGGGCAAAGGTGTTCTCTGGGGTTGGGAGGTTTCGGCCTACATTCTGACCAAGGCGATCGCGACGGGCGCATTTATGCTGCCCGTTATCGCTTCGTATTTTATGTTCGTACCGCCGGAGATCAAACGGATCAGCGCCGCGATCGCCTTTTTCTTTTTGTGCGTCACCGGCGTTTTGCTGATCCTCGACCTCGGCCGTCCGGACCGCTTTTTGAATGTGCTGTTCCGTCCGCAATGGCGCTCCTGGCTGTCGCGAGGCGCGTATTTCATCACGATCTACGGCGGTTTGCTGACGGGCTGGCTCGTCGCAGACTGGTTTGAAATGGAGCGCGTCTTGACGATCATCGAACCGCTCGGGATCATTTTCGCATTGCTGACGGCGGTTTACACGGCGTTTCTGTTCGCACAGGCGAAGGGCCGCGATTTCTGGCAGTCGCCGATGCTCGGGCTGCATATGATCCTCCACGCGTTGATGGCGGGCTTCGCGGTCTTGTTGCTGATCACGTTTTTGCTGCCGGCGACGGTCGGAATGATGATGGTTCTCGGCTTTTTCACGATCGCGGTCCTCGCGTTTCATCTGATCACGCTGGCGATCGAAATGACGACGACGCATTCGACCGAAGACGCGCACGCGACGGTCAAATCGATCGTCAAGGGCGAGTTTTCAAGGCAATTCTGGTTGGGAATGATCACCGTTGGAAATATCCTTCCGATCGTCAGCATTCTGAGCGGCCAACCGGCATTCTTCGCCTTCGCCGGCGCGTTCATCCTCGCCGGATTGTGGTTCGCCGAAGACATCTGGGTCAAAGCCCCGCAACGAATTCCGTTGAGTTAGCTTAGCGCGCAAGAGTTACGCGTTTACGCGTGACCAACGCGAGGATCAAACAATCGCGGAGCATCGAAACTAACTCGTCGTTTCGTTTTGGGGTTTTGAAAACCTTGAATTCATTTTGGTGATGTTGTTGGAAGACCGCAGCGTTTCACGCGTGAACGCGTGACTCATACGACGAACGCGTGACTTATACGACGAACGCGTGACTCATACGACGAACGCGTGACTCAAACGATGAATGCGTAACTCAAACCATGCAAAAACATAAACCTTCATTGATCGAAGCCATTGCGGAGAAACTCGGACTGATCGAGAACCTTCATTCCTTCCACGCGGAGGATCTGCCGCGCCTGAACGAACCGGGCGAGCTGACCAATTATCCGCCGCCGGAGAAGTGGGACGACTGGACCGAGTATGAAGCGACGTCGGGGCACAAACGCGAACAGCGGAATTACATGATCGTGCCGACGACCTGCTTTAACTGTGAGGCCGGTTGCGGACTTTTGAGCTACATCGAAAAGGATTCGATGAAGATCCGCAAGTTCGAGGGAAATCCCTATCATCCCGGCTCGCGCGGGCGGAACTGCGCGAAAGGGCCGGCGACGATCAATCAGATCAACGACGTCGAACGGATTCTTCATCCGATGAAGCGCACCGGAAAGCGCGGCGACGGCGCCTGGGAACGCGTCACCTGGGACGAAGCGCTCGACGACATCGCGAGCCGCATCCGAAAAGCTCTGCAGGAAGACGCGCGGAACGAGGTCGTCTATCACGTCGGGCGCCCCGGCCACGAAGGTTTTATGGACCGCATCCTGCAGTCGTGGGGCGTCGACGGCCATAATTCACATACGAACATCTGCTCGGCCGGCGCGCGGCTCGGCTACGCGCTCTGGCAAAATTACGATCGGCCGTCGCCCGATCACGCGAACGCGCAGTTCATTTTGCTGATCTCTTCGCATCTCGAAGCCGGCCATTACTTCAATCCCCACGCGCAGCGGATCATCGAAGGCCTGATGAACGGCGCGAAGATGGCGGTGATGGACCCTCGCCTTTCGAACACGGCGTCGATGGCCGATTACTGGATGCCGACGCATCCGGGCAGCGAGGCCGCCGTCCTGCTCGCGATGGCGAAAATTCTCCTCGACGAGGGCCTCTACAACCGCGAATACATCGAAAATTGGGTCAACTGGCGGGAAAGCCTCGCGGAGCTCAGGCAACAGTCGGTACCATCCGCGGTAGCGGATGGTTCAACGCGGGATTCCAATACAGTTCAATCGCCGGCGACCGACGCAGACCTCAGCTTCGAAGATTTCATCGACGCGCTCAAAGATCTATACAAAGACTACACGCCGGAGTTTGCCGAGCAGGAATCCGGGGTTAAGGCGGACGTCATCAGAGAGGTCGCGCTGAAGGTCGGTCAGGCCGGCTCGCGGCTCGCGACGCACAACTGGCGCAGCGCGGGCAGCGGCAATCTCGGCGGCTGGGCCGTCGCGCGGTGCCTGCATTTTCTGAATGTCCTGACCGGCAGCGTCGGAACCGTCGGCGGAACTTCGCCGTCCGCCTGGGGCAAATTCAAACCGGCCGGATTCTCGAAGCCTCCGGCGCAGAAGTTTTGGAACGAACTCCACTTCCCCAACGAATATCCCTTGTCGCACTACGAAATGAGCTTTCTGCTGCCGCATTTCCTGAAAGAAGGCCGCGGCAAACTGCAGGTTTATTTCACCCGAGTTTTCAATCCCGTCTGGACGTATCCTGACGGATTTTCGTGGATCGAGGCATTGTCGGACGAATCGAAGGTCGGGCTCCACGTCGCGCTGACGCCGACGTGGAACGAAACCGCGTATTTCGCCGACTACGTCCTGCCGATGGGCCATTCCGGCGAGCGGCACGATCTGACGAGTTACGAAACGCATTCGGGAATGTGGATCTCGTTCCGCCAGCCGGTCCTGCGCGAAGCGATGCGGCGGATGGACAAGCCCGTCGAATACACCTACGAGGCGAACGTCGGCGAGGTCTGGGAAGAGGATGAATTCTGGATCGAACTGTCGTGGCGGGTCGATCCCGACGGTTCGCTCGGGATCCGCGAGCATTTTCATTCGCCGTACCGTCCCGGAGAGAAAATCTCGATCGACGAATACTACCGGTACATTTTCGAGCATACGAAGGGCTTGCCCGAAAAGGCGGCCGAAGAAGGAATGACGGCGCTCGATTATATGCGCAAATACGGCGCGTTCGAGGTCGAGCAAGCCGTTTACAATCAGCATCTTAACGACGTTTCGGCGGCCGATCTGGAAGGCGCGGCGATCGACGAGTCAACCGGCGAGGTCCGCAAGGGCGACAAAGTCATCGGCATCGTCGATGGCGGAAAGCCGCGCGTCGGTTTCCCGACACCGTCGCGCCGTCAGGAATTTTTCTCGAAGACGATGAAGGATTGGGGCTGGCCCGAATACGCCGCGCCGGTTTACATCAAGAGCCATATCCATCCCGAAACGATGGACGCGTCGAAGAACGAACTCGTGCTCGTCCCGACATTCCGTTTGCCGGCGCTGATCCACACCAGATCGGGCAACGCAAAATGGCTCGCCGAGATCTCGAACCGCAACCCGCTCTGGATGTCGGTCGAGGACGGCAAGCGCTGGGGAATCAAGACCGGCGACCTCTTGCGGATCAACACCGACATCGGCTATTTCGTCAACCGCGCGTGGGTCACCGAAGGGATGAAGCCCGGCGTCGTCGCCTGCTCGCACCACATCGGCCGCTGGCGCCGCGAACAGGATCCGAGCAACAACCGCTGGTCGACGAACCAGGTGAAGATCTTCGAGGCCGAAAAAGGCAAATGGAAGATGACGGTCGAAGACGGCATCCGTCCTTACAAATCCGACGACCCCGACACTTCCCGCGTCTTCTGGTCCGACGGCGGCGTCCATCAGAACATCACTTTCCCGGTCCATCCCGACCCGCTTTCGGGAATGCACTGCTGGCATCAAAAGGTCTCGATCGAAAAAGCACACGCGGACGACAAATACGGCGATGTCTTTGTCGATACCGAAAAGAGCTTCGCGATCTACAAGGAATGGCTCAAAATGACAAAACCCGCCCCGGGACCGGGAGGATTGCGAAGACCGCTTTGGATGAACCGACCGCTCAGGCCGGTTGAGGAGATGTTTTATCTCGACGCTGCAGAAACGCGCACGAAGTGAGCGTGCCCGGCCGTAGCCGCCGATGTGCCGAAACAAATACCCATGGTGACTGACGACGGACTCAAATTCGGGTTTCCGCCGGTTGTTTCCGACGGCATCGGGATCCTAATGCTCGGGAGTTTGCCGAGCGATGCTTCGATCGCGCGCGGCGAGTATTACGGGCATCCGCGAAACCGTTTCTGGCCGGTGATGGCGGCGGTTTGCGGCGAATCGCCCGCCTCCGAATATGCGGGAAAACTGGCGATGCTCGGACGCTGCGGGATCGGCATGTGGGATGTTCTGCACGCAGCCCGGCGCGACGGCGCGCTCGACGCGAACATCATCGACGAGAAACCGAACGATCTCGCTCAGTTGATCTTGCGCCACCGCAATCTGCGCCTTGTCGGACTCAACGGTCGAAAGGCGGAAAGCTCGTTCGACCGGTATTTTCGGCGCGCCGATTTCCCCTCCCTTCGTTTTGTATATCTTCCAAGCACCAGTCCCGCGAATGCCGGCTTTGGCCTCGACCGCCTCGTCACGATCTGGCGTGAGGCACTGACGGCACCCCGGTAACGGAGCCCGCCTCTTTCGCCATTGGCGAAACAAATCGGCGCGAGAAATCGTAATCCTCCGCACACTCGGGCGGAATCGATCAACTCCAGTCAATTCCGCGGGAAATCTTCAATCAAAGGACCAAGATGAGTTTTTATTCGGATTGATAGAGACTTGTTCGATGTAATTCTATGAACAAAATGACTTTTCCTAAATTTGCGTTTCAGGTGATCGTGTTGATCTCGGCCGCCGCCGGGGTTTTCGGACAGGATGTGACGACGCCGCGGCCGGTGAGCCCGGCCGCCGAAGTCAAACAGACTATCGGGCTTTCAACGATCACCGTCAACTACTCGCGGCCGCGCGTGACGCTCAACGGAGTCGACCGCAGCGGCAAGATCTGGGGCACGCAGGTTCCTTACGGACTTTCGAATCCCGGCTTTGGAACCGCGACCAAAGCGCCGTGGCGCGCCGGCGCGAACGAAAACACGGTGATCACTTTCAGCGACGACGTGAAGATCGAAGGCAAGCCGCTTCCGGCCGGAAGATACGGCTTTCACATCATCGTCAACGAGGGAAACAAGGCGACGCTCATTTTCTCGAAGAACTCGACGTCCTGGGGAAACTTCTTTTACGACGAAAAGGACGACGCACTCCGCGTCGACATCGCGACGAAAGAGGTTCCGCATACCGAAGTTCTGACCTATAGTTTCATCGATTACGGGACGGATTACGCGATTTTGGCGCTCGCTTGGGAAAAGAAACAGTTCCCGTTCAAGATCGAATTCGACGTCCACAACGTCATTCTGACAAGTTTCAGGAACGAACTGCGCTCGCTTCCCGGATTCGGCTGGGAGGGCTTTCAAACGGCGGCGGCGTACTGCCTGAACAACAACGTAAACCACGAGGAAGCTCTGCAATGGGCGGAGATCGCGGTGAGCCGCAACAAGTCGATCCAGACGCTCTCGACGAAGGCCGGGATCCTGTTTCAAATGGGCAAACCGTCCGAAGGCGACAAGATCATCGATGAGGCCGCGAAAAATGCGACCACCGCGCAGATCAACACGCTCGGTTATCAGCTTTTGAACATCAAGCGGTACGACAAAGCGATCGAATTCTTCCTTCTGAACGTCAAGAACAACCCGACCGACGCGAACAGTTTCGACAGTCTGGGCGAAGCCTACAAGATCGCCGGCGATAAGGAAAACGCCGTCAAGTACCTGAAGAAGGCATTGACCCTGAATCCGGCGCCGAACGTCAGAGCCAATTCTGAAAAGCTCTTGAAGGAACTTGGCGCGATGTAATGCCGGATAAACAATAAGACTCGTCCGCGCTGAGTTTCGATCCGGCAGAGACGCGCACGAAGTAAGCGTGCACGGCCGTGCGCGGTGGCCGCCTTGATGACGCATTGGGTATTTCGCTCGCGCTGCGAGCGTGCACGCTTACTCCGTGCGCGTTTCTGCATTGGTTCGGACCGTCGCCGCACTGAGTTCGCGTCGGGCGTACGGATTCCCCCTGACGATCACCGTGTCTATCGAATCGTACGCCGCGATCTCTTTGAGCGGGTTCCGCGAAAGGATCAAGAGATTCGCGATCTTCCCTTTCGCGACGCTTCCGAACGAACGATCAAGATTGAAGGCCATTGCATTGTCGATCGTCGCCGCTCGCAGAATCCTCTCGAGCGAGATCCCGGCGTTTTCCCACTCCTTCATTTCAAGATAACCGTTGTAGCCCGGCGGGTTCGTGTGGGCGTTGCTCGCCGGCGAGTCGGTCCCGAAAAGCAGATTCGCATTGTTGTCGGCCAGAAAACGCGCCGAGACGCCGATCTTGTCTACAAATCGCTGGAAAAAGTCGGCGATCTCGCGATTCGGCTTATCGTCGAAAAACCCCTTCCCGTACTTTTTGATGTTTTCCCTCTGCCAACTCCCTTCTTCAGACTTGAGCCATGCAAGATATGCCTTTGGATAAACGGACGCGAGATTCGGATCATCGATGAAGTCGTCGACGAACACATCGCGCTGCCCGGCAAGCACTCTGAACGTCGGCTGATACCCGATGCGTTTTTCGGCAATCGTCTTGAGCAACGCCTGGTGCGATGCAGGCAATTCGGTAACATTCCGATAATCCTTGAGCGCGCCCCAGTGCCACATTCCGTGCGCAATGATATCGATCCCGTTTTCGACCGCGAATCTCTGCGCTGCATAGGAACTGGCGTGCAACATCAACGGGATCTTCAGGCTTCGCGTTTCCGCGGCGATCTCACGCGTGATCTGCGGAGTCGGCATTTCCCAAGTCACATCTTCGGTTCCGCCGAACCCGTCTTCGTAGGCCAGTTTGGCGCAGACACCTTTCTGTTCGCGGACGACGTTTCGGACTGCGGCGCGCGGACTGTGCGCTTCGAGTGCCTCGAGTTTCGGGAGTTGAACCTTCGGGTTGTACTTGTCGACGATGAAGTTCGGAAACTCGCTGACCCGCTCCTCGGGCTCGTATTCCGCCATCATAAAGCCGTTCCAGACCTCGAGTTGCGCGCCGCAGGTCAGGATGTCAGGTCTCACGTTCTGGCTGATCAGGGACGCGACTATCTTCGGCAAATGATTGTTGAGATCGATAAGCGTCGTGAATCCGAAATAGAGATAGCTCCGATTCAGTTGCCGATAGTAATCTTCGGCGAATTCGGGATATTTTCGCCTGAACTTCGCGTTCAAACCGGCAATGTTCGCGAGATGCACGTGGGAATCGATGAGTCCCGGAATGACGAACTTGCCGCGTCCGTCGATTATCCGGACTCCCTTCGACACCTTGGGGCGATTCTCGCCGATATACGCAATCCTCTCGTTCCGGATGAGAACATAACCTTCGAAAACCTCGGTTCTGTCTGAACGCGGGCTGATGACGGTCGCGTTTTCGATTAGAGTTCCGCGGTCAAGTGTTGGTTCGCCAAACGCCGGGGTACGCGACGACAGAATCGCGGCGCCGATCATTAACAACAGGATGAATTTTGTACGCATTTGTTTTCAGGGGCCATTTCCGTCACTCTTCGGAGCGCCGGGAAGATCGTCCGGGCGACGGGCCGGAATCCGGATCTGTGCGAGCGACCTGGCCGATAAACTGAGAACGAGCGGCCCGCGGCAAATGTTCCGGTGGTGTTCCGAGAATAAGGGAATCCTGATCTCTCAAATGAACCGGATTCGACCCGGAAATTCAATTCGCACTTGATTGGCGACGCGTTGTGTCATCGACAACGGGGCATCGCTTGGATGACGTAATGACGGTCCGACGGATGCGAACGGCTTCGACAGTCCCGGCGAGGTCGATACGACCGCCGACAACACAGAAAGTGTGAGAAAAGGATTTGAAGGAACCGGGCGTGAGGTGATCGCCGCCGAACCAAAAAAGGCAGCTTTCGGATGGATTCCGGAGGCTTCTTAAAGTCACAGACGCCGCTGGATACGGACGCTTCTTCCGTGTTCAAAAAGGTATTCCCCGATCGTTTCGCCCGATTCGTCGAGCGTCATCTTGAGGTTCATCTCCTTTCCTTTGACGGTTCCCGAAAATGTCGCCGGGAGTCTCTGCGGCTCGTCGCCGTCGCGTTGGAATCCGGGCCGACGCCGAATGAACACCCCGGCCGCCGAGAACTTTCCGTCAGAGTCGATCGACACGGGTTCGGCAATTTCGGCGTTGCTGCAGCCGAACTCAATCGTCGCAAACGCGTCCTCGACCGTTAGCCGCGCCCCGTCGGCACCCCAGACTCCCAGCGCGACCGGTGTCAATGCCTTCGGCGTGGGTGTGGGCGTCGCTTCATTCTTCCTTTCGATCATTTCAGTTGTGTTCTTTGGCCTTTGCTTCCGCTCTTTTGGCGTCGGGCCCGCGAATTGGCTTTGAGAACTCCGGTCTGCCGCCGTTGCAACAAAAACTCCGCAAATCGAACCAACGGTGAGCACGATCAATGCCAGCACCACGATTCGGTTCTGCACTTTGAGAATTTCCGAGCTCTTCATCTTGTCCTCCGAATCGTACGAACCACCCTAAGTTAGCAGACTGGAATCGCTGCTTCAACGCGCCCGAAATTCGGGCTTATTCTTTGATGCGGAAGCGCCCGATCGCGGTGTCGGTCAAAGTCGGTCGATGAAGAATCCGTGGTTCCGAAATAAAGTAGAAAATCGGGCTTCGGCGGCGTTGACTTCGAAACAAAGATAACCTACCATCCCTGCGGAATATCGTTGTCCGGCGGCCGTTGTCGCGACGCTGAATCACGTAAAATCGTCTTCTTCGCGACCCCCCTTTCCGGTGCGCTGGCGAGTCTTTCTCGCTTCGGCGACTAATCCGAAAAAAATCTGTTTGAACTCCGCAAATTTTAGAGGTTTGGGCGACGCCCGAACCGCATGCATACTTCCGGCCAGTTCCGGTTGTATTTTTAGTTTTTAATAAGGTAATCCATATGAAATTGAAAACACCTTGGGTTCTGTTAACCCTCGCGGCGGTCGTTCTTGCCGGAACATATCTGTTTCTTCGCGCCCCGCTGCAGCCGCATTCGATCGCAAAGTCTCCCGATGAAGGCTTTGTGCTTCCCGACACAAATGGCAAAGCCCGCTCCTACCCGAACGGCGTCATCAAGATCGAGGCCGAGAACTTCGCCGTCACGACCGCGCTTCGCGATCTGCCTGATGCCAACGACAGCAAAGAACCGTACGTACCGGTCGAACAGCGCATCGAAGAACAGCGCATCGAGCGAATCCAGAAAGAGCGCGCGGCCAAGGGACTGCCGCGCCTGACCGAAGAGGACCTCGAAAAACTCGAAATAAACGAGCAGAACCGCGAACGCGTCAAAAAGGTCGTTCCGGGAGCCGGCGCCGGCAACGGCGACTTTACCGACCCGCTATTGCGCAAAGACGGCGGCCTCAACGCGCCGTCGGCAATGCCGACGCCGAGCCTGACTTTCGACGGCGCGGGGATGGCCGACAATGCTTCGACCGGTGCTGGAACCGGATTCACTCCGCCGGACGTAAACGGCGACGTCGGACCGAACCATTATGTGAGTTCGATCAACCTCGTTATCAAAGTTTTCAACAAAAACGGGACCCTCGCGGCGGCGGCCAAAAAGACCAGCGACCTGTTCAATTCGCTCCCGGCGTCCGATCCCTGCAGAACACGCAACGACGGCGATCCGGTCGTCGTGTACGATTCGCTCGCCGATCGCTGGGTCATCACCCAGTTTGCGATTCCCGGCCTGATCTCCGGATCCGGAAACAACTACGAATGCGTCGCGGTTTCGACGACCGCCGATCCGACCGGCTCGTATTACGTCTGGAGCTATCTTTATCCGGGCGGCATCGGCAACGACTATCCGAAAATCGGCGTTTGGACGGACGCCTATCATATGACGTTCAACCAGTTCAACAACGCCGGAACCTCGTTTCTCGGTATGGGTTTCCTGAGTCAGGACCGCACGAAAGCGCTCGCGGGCGATCCGACGACGACGGTGATCTACAAAAACATCGCGCCGATCGACCCGAACGCGGGCGGCGGCCTGCCGGCCGATATCGACGGATTTGTTCCGCCGCCTGCCGGTCTTTCTGAGGTCATCGCGGAATTCCGTGCCGATGAGTTCGGCGACCCGCTTGACGCGATTCGTTACTACAAATGGGTTCCCGATTTCACGACCCCCGGAAACTCGACGCTGACCGTACTGCCGGACGTCGCTTTGGCGGCGTTCGACGCGCGCTCGCCGACGACTTCGTCCGTGATGGAAGTGTCGGGCGGTGCATCGCTCGACGCGCTCAACGATCGTCTGATGCACCGTTTCGCGTACCGAAATCTCGGCAATTATCTGTCGCCGACGAATTCGTACACCGGCAACTTCACCGTCAACATCAGCGGTGTCAATCCGACGACCGCGGGAACATATCAGGGCGGGATCCGCTGGTTTGAGATGCGCCGCAATGCGGATGTATTCAATGTCAACGATCAGGGCACGCACTCGACCGGCGCGGTCAGCGGCTCGACCGGTTTGAACAACTGGATGGGCAGCGTCGCGCAGGACAACCAGGGCAACATCGCGCTGGGCTTCAGCCAGTCAAGCACGACCCAGCGAGCAGATATCAAGATCGCGGGCCGAACAGGCGCGGCGGGCGGCACGCTGAACGAGGGCGAGGCCCTGATGTTCGCGGCGCCCGCGGTTCAGACGTCATCAAACCGCTGGGGAGACTACAGCTCGATGACGGTCGATCCGTCCGACGACTGCACCTTCTGGTACACGCAGGAGTATTATGCGGCGAACAGTGGGTCAAACTTCTCGACGAGGGTCGGAAGCTTTAAGTTCCCGGGCTGCAGTTCGGCTCCGCGAGGAACTATCAGCGGCACGATCACGTCTTGTTCGACCGGAACTCCGATCAATACGGCGTCGGTTGCGGCGACCGGCGGTTTCAACCGCCTGACAGCCGCAAACGGGACTTACTCGATGACGGTCTCGCCCGGTAATTATAACGTTGCAGCGAACAAGACCGGCGGTTTTACGGGCAATTCGCAAAACACTTCGGTGACCAACGGCGGTAATTCCACGGTCAATATATGCCTTAATGCGGTCGCGGTGATCGCCGGCGGTAGCCCGTCGATCGTCTCCGAGGCCTGCGGCATTCCCAACAACGCTCCGGATCCGGGCGAGATCCTGACCGTCGCGCTTCCGCTTTCGAACACCGGCGCGGCGAACACGACGAATCTGGTCGCAACGCTGCAAGGTACCGGCGGAGTAGTTTCGGGCTCGGCACAGAATTATGGCGCGGTGGTCGCCGGAGGTTCGGGGGTTTCGCGCGACTTTACCCTGCAGGTCGATCCGGCAATAACGTGCGGCGGTACCATCACGCTGACGTGGGTTTTGACGGACGGCGCGACTAACCTCGGCACCGTTTCAAAAACCTACGGCACCGGTGCGTCAATCGTGAATCTTACTCAGAACTTTGACGGCGTGACCGCGCCGGCGCTTCCGGCGGGATGGACCCAGAACCAGACCTCGGGGACGGGTATCACGTGGGTCACGAGCACGACTTCGCCGAATTCGGCCCCGAACGTTGCTTTTGCCAACGATCCCGCGACAGTCAACGCGACGGCGCTTGAGTCTCCGGTCTTTGCGGTTTCCGTCGCGAACGCCGGACTTACGTTCCAAAAAGCCTTCACGACCGAAAGCACGTTCGACGGCGTCGTGCTTGAGATCAAGGTCGGTGCCGGCGCCTGGCAGGACATCCTGACCGCCGGAGGCACCTTCGTCAGCGGCGGATACAACGCCACCATCAGCACGAGTTTCTCCAGCCCGATCGGCGGGCGGCAGGCGTGGTCCGGCACTTCGGCCACGTTCTCGCAGACACAGGTTACGCTTCCGGCCTCGGCGAACGGACAGAACGTCCAGCTCCGCTGGCTGATGGCGTCCGACAACTCGGTGGCATCGACCGGTTTCCGGCTCGATGACATTCAGGTCACGGGCGGCGTCCAGTGCAACACCTGCGCGCCGTCGGTCAAGTCCCGCGCCGATTTCGACGGCGACGGCAAAACGGACCTTTCGGTCTTCCGCGCGAGCGAAGGCAACTGGTATCTGATGCGTTCGACCGCCGGGTTCACGGTCGTCAACTTCGGTCTTTCGACCGACGCCTTGACGCCGGCCGATTGGGATGGCGACGGCAAGGCCGATGTGGCCGTGTTCCGTCCGACGCCGACGGCGGGAACGCCCGACTTCTGGATCCTGCGTTCGAGCGACAGCACGCTCGCCGGAGCCGAATGGGGCACGACCGGCGACACGGCGCAGGTCGGCGACTACGACGGCGACGGCAAGGCCGATGCCGCCGTCTACCGTTCATCGACCAACACCTGGTTCATCATCAATTCGAGCGGAGGCACGACTATCGTTCCTTTCGGGGCGGCGGGCGACGTTCCCGTCCGGGCCGATTACGATGGTGACGGCAAGACCGACATCGCGATCTTCCGGCCTTCGATGAATCAATGGTGGATCTCGTATTCGGGCGGCGGCGTCACGGCGCAGACTTTCGGGGCGGCGGGCGACAAACTCGTCCCGGCCGACTACGACGGCGACAACAAGGACGATATCGCGATCTTCCGGCCCTCGACGGGCCAGTGGTGGATCATCGCGAGTTCGACCGGAATTCCCTCTGCGACGACCTTCGGAATCTCGACCGACACACCCGTGCCGGGAGACTACGACGGCGACGGCAAGGATGACCTGGCGGTCTATCGCTCGACGACCGGACAGTGGTGGCTCAACCGCTCGGCCTCGAGCGTCACCGCCATCACGTTCGGCATCTCGACCGATACGCCGGTCCCGACCCGTTACATTCCATAACGATCGGTTAACAACAGGACTTCGGCCGGCTTTCTTCTTGACCGCCGGCCGATTTTATGTTGATGGCTGCGAATGCTTGTGACGCGGGAAGCGGCGTCAAAAACTGCAAACTCCGACTCTTTCGGAGAAACCCGTATTACGCAATAGGTGCGGTTTGCCCGCGAATCACGCGAAAAACGCTAAAAAAGTATTATTCTCCAGAACGTTTTCCCGTGATTCGTGGGCAAAAAGATTCTCTATTGCATATTCTGGGATAAAATCTTCGGACGATGATCAATACTGAAAATCTCAAATATGTTGAGTCCGGCGCCGAGTTTGTCGGTTCGCTGTCATACGACGACGCGTCGGCGGAACCGCGTCCGGGCATTCTCGTGCTGCCTACTTTCAAAGGACTGACCGCGTTCGAGACCGGCAAGGCGGAGCGGCTCGCCGAACTCGGATATGCCGCGCTGGCGGTCGATATGTACGGCGGCGGAAGGTCCGCGGATGACCCCGACGAGGCGCGCTTGCTGATGAACAAACTCAACGGCGACCGCCGGCTGTTGCTTCGGCGCATCGAAGCCGCGTTTGCGGCGTTGAAGAGTTCCGCGCTGGTCGATCCCCTCCGAACCGCGGCGATCGGTTTCTGTTTCGGAGGGAAATGCGTCCTCGATCTTGCCCGTTCGGGCGCGGATATGCGCGGGGTCGTCAGTTTTCACGGGGTTTACGACAAGCCGCCGTTTGAACAAAAAAGTGCGTTCAAAGCATCGGCGTTGATTCTGCACGGTTGGGAAGATCCAATTGCAAACCCGGAACAGATGACGGCACTCGCGGATGAACTCACCGAACGGCGGGCCGATTGGCAAATTGTCGCGTATGGAAATACCGGCCACGCCTTCACCAATCCGGCGGCCGCGTCACCGGAAACCGGACTCTTCTACAAGGAATCGACCGACCGCCGCTCGTGGCGCGCGATGCGGGGATTCCTTGAAGAAATTCTCGCTTAGCTACCGGCAAAAACGCGAAAGATCTATTGCTGTCGGCATTCCTGCCACAACACATTCGAACAATTCAACCCGAATGATGCATCAAAGAATTTCCTTTCTGCGAAACAGGCGAAATACACGAAAACGTGCCGGAGAATAAAATCTGCCGGCGTTTTTCGCCTCGCATTGTCGGGATTTCGTCGCGTCAGCGACGGCTGATTCAATCGTCGCGACGCGACGCGGGCCCTTTTTCGAAGCTTACCGTGGGTTCAAACCCACGGCTAAACTCACCATGCCGCTGACGCGGCCGGCGGCGATGTTTCACCCAGTGTCCG
>JBGSWK010000025.1:0-58744 GCA_041752475.1 Pyrinomonadaceae bacterium
ACGGCTCAGCCATCCCGAAAAGATGAAGGACGTCAGGATACCCGGCAAACCGCCGCAAACGGCCTGACCCAGCCAACCGGTTTTGAAAACGGGATGATACAGGGATGCGATATCATTTCCACAACTTTTGACACGGGCTCCGGATAGCTTAACTAGCCGCGTCAGAGACAGATTGAACTTAGCGTGTCTTTTGAGGCGCGGAACGCGATAATCAAGCAACATTGTCGCGTCAGCGACAACTGATCTTGTTATGCAATGTTCAGTCGTCGCTGACGCGACGCGCAACTAGTTCCGGTATTCTCCGTGCCTTAAAGACACAGCTAAACTCAGATAATCGCTACGCGATGTTTAATGATTCTCGGATTTATTTTTCAAACACCAAAAGCCGTAACTCTGAACGAAGAAGAGAAAAACTATGAAAACGAATAAAATGAGCGACAATCGAATCTCCCGTGTTTTGAAACGCGCCGTCAGTTTGGCATTGATGTTGAGTTTGGCGGCGGGGATTTTAATATTCACGCCCGAAAAGGCAGAAGCGGCGGCGAGCCAGTTTGATATGAACTTTGGGACGGCGGGCAAGGTCGTTACTGATTTTGGCGGCTTTGATTCGCTGAGGGATATAGTGATTCAGGCTGACGGCAAGATTGTCGCCGTTGGGGGTACTGATGTCGGTTCTGATTTTGCGGTCGCCCGCTACAACATTGACGGCACGCTCGACACCGGCTTTGACGGCGACGGCAAGGTAACGACGGATTTTGGTGTTAATGTCAGTGTCAGAGCGGGTGCCATTCAACCGGACGGCAGAATTGTTGTTTTAGGCGTTTGCAGCAATAGTTTTTGTTTAGCCCGTTACAATTCAAACGGTTCGCTCGACACCGCTTTTGACGGCGACGGCAAAGTAATTACGGATCTGCCGGACAGTCAAATAGGAAATGATATTGTAATCCAGCCGGACGGGAAAATTGTTGTTGCCGGTAGTTCCTCCGCAGGTCTCAATTCTGATTTTATTGTCGCCCGCTATAATCCGAACGGAACGCTCGATACCACCTTCAATACGAATGGCTATGTTATTACTTCGATCCTTGGTAATGACCCAGCAAATGCCGTCGCCCTTCAGAGTGACGGAAAGATTATCGCGGTTGGACAAAGTAATGCCGACTTCGCGCTCGTTCGTTATAACTCCAATGGCTCGCTCGATACTTCGTTCGATACGGACGGCATCGTAACTACCAATATCGCCGGAACTGACATTGCTGACGATGTCATTATTCAACCTGATGGAAAGATCATCGCGGCTGGAGACAGCCAAGGTGATTTCGCGCTCGCCCGTTACAATGCTGACGGCTCGCTCGATTCGACTTTTGATTCGGATGGCAAGGTCGTTGTTGATTTCGGCGATTTTGACGATTGCCGTTCGGCCGCGCTTCAACCCAACGGCAAGATCGTCGCCGTCGGAAATGTTCAGAACAGCGGAATGGCGGTTGCCCGATTTAATCCGAATGGTTCGCTCGATACTTCATTTCACGGCGACGGAAAGCTCATTACTGTTATTACAAGCAGCGCGGATATCGCACAAGGCGTGGCGATTCAGAATGACGGCAAAATCGTGATTGGCGGAGCCCCGTCATTCGGAGCCGTGAACTTTGCTTTAACCCGTTTCTTAGGCGACCCGCAAAAGAGTTTCACTAATTTCAACGGAATCTTTCCGGCTGACCGCACCTCGAACACCAATCCGCCCGGCTTGCCGTCCAATTATCCTTCCATCGCCGACATCAACGGCGCGACCGGCACGATTACAAAGGTTCGCGTTACCTTGACGAATGTTACGCACACCTTTCCCGCAGATTTCGATGTTTTGCTTGTCGGACCGCAGGGTCAGCGGACGATTCTGATGTCCGACGCGGGCGGCGGAACTCCCGGCGTAACAGGAAGAACATATATTTTTGACCAATCCGCCGCCACAGATTTTCCGTCGAACACCGCCGCACCGAGCGGAATTTACAAACCGTTCAACTTTATCGGCAACGCATCAATCGAACCCGGTGGAATTGACGTTTTCCCGGCGCCGGGTCCCGGCTCGGCGAACTACGGCGCGGCGAATCTCGATGTTTTTAACGGCACCAACCCGAACGGCATCTGGAACCTTTACGTCGTTGACGATGAAACGGGCGACACTGGATTTCTCTCGACTTTCACGCTCGAAGTTACGACGACGACTTCGCGGCTCAATAATCTCGGAGCCGATTTTGACGGCGACGGACGCACGGACATTTCGATCTTTCGTCCCGCTCCCGGCGAATGGTGGTATCTCCGCAGCTTCGACGGCGCGAATCGTGCTTTTCAATTCGGCCAGAACACAGATCAGCTTGTTCCCGCCGATTTCACCGGCGACGGCAAAACCGACATTGCCTTCTTCCGACCGTCAAACGGCGAATGGTTTATCCTGCGTTCGGAAGATTCTTCATTCTTCAGCTTTCCGTTCGGGGCTACGGGCGACATCCCCGTTCCCGCGGATTTCGATGGCGACGGGCGCGCCGACCCGGCCGTGTTTCGACCGTCGAATCAGACCTGGTACATTCAACAATCAACCGACGGCACGCTGATTCTTCAATTCGGTGCAGCTGGGGACAAGCCCGTCGTCGCGGATTATGACGGCGACGGAAAAGCCGACCTTGCCATCTTCCGGCCGTCAGTCGGCGAATGGTGGTATCTCCGCAGTTCGGACGGAGCGAACCGCGCGTTTCAGTTCGGAAACGCGAGTGATAAACCCGTTCCGGGCGATTTCACCGGCGACGGCCGCGCCGACATTGCTTTTTGGCGGGCGTCAGACGGATTTTGGTACATTCTCAGAAGCGAGGACGAATCATTTTACTCGTTCCCGTTCGGCTTGAACGGCGATATTCCGGCGCCGGGCGATTTCGACGGCGACGGCAAGTTCGACCCGACGGTTTTCCGGCCTTCAACGGCAACCTGGTACAGTAACCGCTCGACCGCCGGACAACTTGCCGTCGGCTTCGGAATCTCGACCGATCGTCCCGTTCCCGGCGCTTTCATACCTTAGATCAGTTGGTTTTGCCCGCGAATTTTCGCGGATCATCAATCAGGTCCAAAGTGCGGACGAACGAACTCAATGTGACCCAGGCCGAGACGATCGAACTGCCCCCGTCCAAATCGCAGGACAAAATGGCGATCGTATTCAAAGGCTTTGTGGGGTCGAATACCCTGACCGAACTTGCATCGATCCCGATCTCGATCCCGAACGATTTCAAGGGCGAGCTCTACTACAAGATCGAGGGAACGATCGCGGACCGGGCGTTCTCGACCTGTGACGATATGGTCGGCGAAACTTTCGGCGATTCGCGTCACATCAGATTCCAGAACGAAGCCGGTTGCGACGCTGAAATGATCGTCATCTATGATGTTGACGAGGTCATCAACGGCCAGACAATGATGATGCCGAGGACGGTCGCGACCGGGATGATCAACGGTCTTGGCGGAAAATACCGCATCGTGGCAATCCCGAAAAATACTTCGAAAGGGCAACCGATCACGATCGTTTTTCAGAGCAGCACGACTGAGAAGAATGATATCCGGTCGACCACGCTTCCGGCCGATTCTACCGACAATCCGCGGCGTGCTAAAAGGTCTGGGGAACGCTGTTTGACCCGCGGGGCGGGGCGTGCAAACCGTAACGCTCGCCGTTTGCGGCCCGATTTTGGAATTACGCAGATCCGTCTTTCGGATCTTGCGGTCGGAATTCAGATATCGGAAGGTCAGGGCGGCTGATCTGTCCGAGCCGATTCGGGACGCGCGAATGAGAGCACGACAAGGTGCCGCAAAGCTCTGGGCCAGCGCAACTCGGTCCGCCAATGTCCCGTCCGGGCAAAAAAGCAGACGGCACACCCAACCGCGGGAAGTCCGACTTCCCGCGGGCGATGCTTTAGATGTATGAATTCAGACCTTTCGGTCTAGTTGTCGGAACCCAACGCCTCAACTTTGGTTCTCAGGTGTTTGAGTATTTCGAGCTTCTCTTTGAGTCCTTGGCGATAGTCAAAGGAGTCCGTGTGATGCACTTCGTCCACCAACGAATTGCATTCGCGTCTCAATACTTCTTCCAATATGTCCCTTTCAAGTTCACTGAAGTCCAATGTCATAAATGTTTCACTCCGGAGTGTGTCGTTACTCCCCATATCAAAAGTTTACAAACTTTCCCGAGGTCAGGCAAACGGTCGGCGATTACCATCGAAATTAGGCTGGTGCATAACTAGGAATGTCATCGGCATTCCGATGGCAAAGCATCATGATGTTAAGTTTTTGACATCATGATGTTCAATCTCGTATCCTTTTTGCGTATGAGGACGACTCTGACAATTGATGAGGACATCGCCTTGAAGCTTAAGTCCGAAGCGAAAAAGGCGGGTGACAAGAGTTTCAAGGCGATCGTCAACGAAACGCTGAGGCGCGGGTTGATGATGAGCAACGATTCCGGAAAGACCAAACGGTTCAAAGTAAGAAGCCGCGCTCTGGGGCCCAGGCACGGTTTGAATTACGACAACATTGGGGAACTTCTTGAGCAAATTGAGGACACCCGTAAATGATAACGCCCGATGCGAATCTGTTGCTTTACGCCTACAATAGCGATGCTCCCCAACACCCGACAGCGCAGCGTTGGCTTGAGGATCAGTTATCGTCTCCCGGGTTGTTCGGTTTGAGTTGGCAGGTGATCACTGCTTTCTTACGAATTTCTACAAACCACAGAGCCTTTCAGACGCCGTTCAGTTTAGACGAGGCGATGGGGATCGTCGATGAATTGGTCGTATGCCCAAATACTCATATCCTTGTCCCGACGGAAAATCACTGGGGCATACTTCGAAGCCTGATTACCGAGGGACAAACAACCGCCGCGTTGATGATGGACGCGCATTTGGCGGCGCTTGCGATTGAACACGGAGCGACGCTGGCGACAACGGATCGTGACTTTACGCGATTCTCGAATCTTAAGATCGAAAATCCGCTGGCGTAATATCGACCTGTTGGCGCAGCTTGGTGGCAGTGACGCAGCCGAAACGCTTCGGATCAACTACCCCGACCGCAGACGGTTCCGAACGGGCGCGGCGAATGGTCAGTAGATCGAGCGGCAGCGACCTGTTAGCGTCGGCAGCCGACGCGATAATTCCAAAGAAGAGTCAAATATGAAGAAGAAGTCAGCTTTGTTTTGTTTCCTGCTCTTAGTTGTTCCGATCTTCGGACTTGGTCAGGAAAAACACTACTATCAGACGGATTTCACAAGAGAAGATTTTGCCGACCGACGGGCGAAGGTTTTCGAGAAGATCGGCAAAAATGCCATCGCGCTCATACAAGGCGCGAAAGGGACGGCTGATTTCAATGTTTTCCGTCAGTCAAACGAGTTTTATTATCTGAGCGGCCTCGAAACTCCGCACGCTTATCTATTGCTCGATGGACGCAGTCAGAAAACGACGCTCTATCTTCCTCACCGCGACGCGGCACGTGAACGCGGCGAGGGCAAGGTCTTTTCGGTCGAAGACGAAGAGTTGCTGAAAGAACTGACCGGAATTGACCTTGTGCGCGGCGTCGAGTTTCTGTCGCTTGATCTGGTCGGGAAGGGATTGATCCGCCCGCCGGCGCCGCTTCTTTACACGCCTCTGAGTCCGGCGGAAACCGGGACCGACAGCCGTGACGAACTGCTCAACGAACAGGCCCGCGTTTCGTCGGATCCGTGGGACGGACAACCTTCGCGCGAGGCGCGTTTCAGGGAACTGCTAAATCAGCGTGCCCCGCAATTCGAGGTTCGCGACCTTTCGCCGATCCTCGATGCGCTGCGGACGATCAAGTCAAAAAGAGAGATCGATGTCATTCGCAAAGCGACCCAAATTGCGGGATTGGCGATCATCGAGGCAATGCGTTCGACGGAACCCGGCGTGTTCGAGTATCAACTCGACGCCGCCGCGAAGTATGTATTCTATATGCAAGGGGCGCAGGGCGACGGTTACGCATCGATCATCGGCGGCGGGACCAACGCCTATTTCGGTCATTATTTTCACAAGACCGACGCGCTGAAAGACGGCGATATGGTGCTGATGGACTACGCGCCCGATTATCGTTATTACACGAGCGACGTGACGAGAATGTGGCCGATAAACGGCAAATACACCAAAGGGCAGCGCGCGCTGGCCGATTATATTCTGGCGTACCGCGATGCGCTCTTCAGCGCTATTCGACCGGGCGTCACTTCGGATTTCGTGCTCGATTCGGCCGCCAAAGAAATGGAGCAATATCTGGTCGGGAAGACGTTTGAGAACGCCGCGCATCTGAAGGCGGTGCGTGAGGGATTGAAATTTCGCGGTCATTTTCAGCATCCGGTCGGGATGGCGGTCCACGATGTCGGCCTCGTCCGCGGCGTAAAACTTGAGCCGGGGATGGTCTTTACGATCGATCCGATGATCTGGATCCACGAAGAAAGACTGTATGTCAGGATTGAAGACGTTGTCGTCGTCACCGAGAACGGCGCTGAAAATCTGAGCGCCTTTGTTCCGTCAACGACGGTAGAGATCGAACGGACAATGACGGAAAAAGGACTGATACAATTTCGTCCCGCAACCCGATTGCCGCTTGGGAAATAAGTCCGGTTGGGTTTTTCGGGTTTTGAAGATCGGGTGGGATCCGAACTAGTAATTGAAAATTGAGAATTGAGAATGGGCAGGAGAGATATGAAAAACTTGAAGGTGATATTTTTGGTCGGGTTGGTCTTTGTTTTTGGTCTGCCGAACCTTGCTTTTGCGGATTCCTATCCAAAGAATCCGAAGATCGATGTCATCGACTACGTCTTCAAACTGGAGCTTTCCGACAGCACGGACGAGATCGCCGGCGAGGCAACGGTGGATGTGCGTTTTCTTGGCGAGGGCGTTTCGGAGGTCCGGCTCGATCTGATCAACGCTGCTGCTGAGATGAACGGGAAAGGGATGAGCGTCAGCAAGGTCGTTTCAGATGGCAGGCCCGTTGAATATCGTCACGCCGACAATGTTTTGATCATAAAGTTAACCGCGCCTTCAAAATCGAATCAACGAAGCAAATTCACTATTTCCTACAGAGGGATTCCCGCGACCGGACTAAAGATCGCCAACAACAAGTACGGTGAGCGCACGTTTTTCAGCGACAATTGGGCAGATAAAGGTCGCAACTGGTTGCCGATAGTCGATCACCCGTCGGATAAGGCGACGTGTGAGTTCATCGTCACCGCGCCGAGCCATTATCAGGTCGTTTCCAACGGCTTGAAGATCGAAGAAACAGATCTCCCTGGCAATAAACGGCTCACGCATTGGAAGCAATCCGTGCCGATCGCTTCGTGGTTGTACGTCCTTGGCGTTGCACGATTTGCGGTTCAATACGTCGACGAATTTGACGGGAAATCGATTCAGACCTGGGTCTATCATCAAGATCGCGACGCTGGTTTTTACGATTTCGGCGACGTGACGAAAAAGGCTCTCGCATTCTACAGCGATTCGATCGGTCCGTTCTCGTACGAGAAGCTCGCGAATATCCAATCGAACAGCGTCAGCGGCGGAATGGAAGCCGCTTCGGCGATTCTTTACAGCGAAAATTCGGTCGTCGGTGATAGAAATGTTCGCTGGCGAAATGTGATCATTCATGAGATCGCGCATCAGTGGTTCGGAAACGCCGTAACCGAAAAAGACTGGGATGAAGTATGGCTCAGCGAGGGATTCGCGACCTACTTCACGCTGCTTTTCATCGAGCATCAATACGGCCGCGACGCGTTTGTCGCGGGCCTCAGATCGAGCAAGGGATCGGTTGACGCGTTTTACACTAAACGGCCGGACTATCGGATCATCCACGATGATTTGAAGGATATGAAGGACGTTACGACGAGCCAGATCTACCAAAAGGGAAGCTGGACCCTTCACATGCTGCGCGGCGTGATCGGGACGGAGAACTTTTGGAAGGGAATCAAAAACTACTACCGAAAATATCGCGATTCAAATGCGACCGTTGATGACTTTCGCCGCGAGATGGAAGAAGCGTCGGGCCGAGATCTTTCCGGTTTCTTCGATCAGTGGCTTTTTAGGCCCGGAACGCTGAAGTATCAGGGAAACTGGCGGTATGCCGGCGGTAAGATCAACATCAAGCTCGATCAGGTGCAGACCGACGGCAGCCTCTTCAAGATGCCGGTTGAAATTGCGGTCTATTATCCGGGCCAAGCCAAACCGCAGATTGAGGTGGTCCAGGCAAACGCAAAATCGAACGTATTCTCGATCAATGCCGCCGCCGAACCTGAGAAGGTGATTCTCGATCCCAATATGTGGATTCTGATGGACGCGGATTTCAAGAAAGCGGAGTGATCCGCTGCAGTCGGTAGCGGTAGATTCAGCTCGGGGCGCAAAACGGCGGTCAGCTGCTCGATAAACGAATTCGCTCCGAGGAGTGCCCATGGAGTCGATTTCCGGCCAGTTTGCAAAACCATCTAACTTGCCCAAAATCCCGTTTCGGCTTACCTTTATTTCACGGCCGGGGAACCCCAAAAATATGAAAAGAATCACTGCAATCATTCTGATTTCCGTTTTCGCTACCTTTGCGGTTTACACACAGGAAAAACCCGAAGAATCGTTCGACAAAAAAGTCGAAAAACTCCAGAAGATCGACGGCTTCGTCCCGCTTTTTTGGGACGCCAAGGCGGGGAAGATGTTTCTCGAGATCTCGCGTTTTAATCGAGAGTTCCTCTATCAGGTTTCGCTTCCGGCCGGGCTCGGATCGAACCCGATCGGGCTCGACCGCGGGCAGATGGGCCGCACGTTCGTTGTTTACTTCGAGCGCGTCGGGCAGAAGATAATGCTCGTCCAGCCGAATTACCGATACCGCGCCTTAAGTGAAGACGACGCGGAACGCAAGGCGGTCGCCGATTCGTTCGCCAAATCGATAATTTTCGGATTCAAGGTCGAGGCCGAAAAGGACGGTCGCGTGCTCGTCGATGCGACGGCGTTCTTGTTGCGCGACGCGCACGGCGTCGCCGACAGATTGAAGCAGTCGCGGCAGGGAAGCTTTCGCGTCGACGAATCGCGCAGCGCCTTCTATCTTGAACGGACCAAAGGATTTCCGAAAAACACGGAGGTCGAAACGACGCTCACATTCGCCGGCGACGAACCGGGCCGGCTCGTCGCATCGGTCACGCCGACGGCGAATTCGGTGACCTTGCGCGAGCATCACTCGTTCGTCGAATTGCCGGACAACAATTACAAGCCGCGGAAATTCGATCCGCGCACCGGGTCGTTCGGCATCACGTTTTACGATTACGCCTCGCCGATCACGGCGGCGCTCGAAACGCGATGGCTGTCGCGCCACCGGCTCGAAAAGAAGGATCCGAACGCCCCGATAAGCGAGGCCGTCGAGCCGATAATCTATTACGTCGACAACGGCGCGCCCGAACCGATCCGTTCCGCGCTCGTCGAGGGCGCGTCATGGTGGGCGCAGGCGTTCGAGGCGGCCGGATTCAAGAATGCGTTCCAGGTTCGCGTCTTGCCGAAGGATGCCGATCCGATGGACCTCCGTTACAACATGATCAACTGGGTGCATCGTTCGACGCGCGGCTGGTCATACGGCTCAACGGTCACCGATCCGCGCACCGGCGAGATCATCAAAGGCAATGTTTCGCTCGGTTCGCTGCGTATCCGGCAGGATTTTATGCTCGCGGGCGGGTTGATCCCGGCATACGCTTCGACGGACGGTTTCTGCGCTTTCAGCGACTCGCCGGAGCTTTCGTATCTGACCCAAAGCGAGGACGACGCCGCCAAGATGTCGCTCGCACGGATCCGCCAGCTCGCGGCGCACGAGGTCGGCCACACGCTCGGATTCAGTCACAACTTTGCGGCGAGTTCGTACGGACGGGGTTCGGTGATGGATTACCCGGCACCGCTCGTCGAGATCAGGAACGGCAAACTGGATCTTTCGAACGCCTACGCCGTCGGAATCGGCGTCTTCGACAAATTCGCCGTCAAATACGCCTATTCGCAGTTCGCGCCGGGGGCGGTCGAAGCGACGGAACTGGCGAAGATCGTCTCGGACGGTGACCGGGACGGAATGCTCTATATTGCCGATGACGACGCGCGCGGTCTCGGTACGGCGCATCCGCTGGCGAGCATCTGGGACAACGGCACGGATATGGTCGCGATGCTCCGGCACGAGATGGAGGTCCGCCGGATCGGACTCAAGGACTTTGGATTGAAGAGCATTGCGGCGGGAACGCCGCTATCGGAACTCGAGGCGACGCTCGTCCCGCTCTATCTGCACCACAGGTATCAGTTGGTTTCGGCGGTCAAGTCGGTTGGCGGTCTGTATTTTACTTACGCGGTGAAGGGCGAGAACGGCATCGTGCCCGGACGCTTCCGCGAGATCGTCGCGCCGGAGCGTCAGCGGGAAGCGCTGAACGCCGTCGTCGATACTCTGAAACCGGAAGAACTGGCGTTGCCCGAAAACGTCCGAAAGCTTCTGCCGCCGCGCGCGGACGGTTTTGAGAACGGAACGGGGGAGTACTTTGAAAAGCGAACCGGGCCGGTTTTCGATTCGCTCGGCGCGGCGTCGATTGCCGCGGATTTGGCGATCTCCGCATTGCTCGAGCCGACCCGCGCCGCGCGTATGATCGAATTCAACGCGGAAGACAAGAAGTATCCGCACTTCAAGGAAACGGTCGATGTTCTCGTAATGAAGGTCTGGAGGGCGCCGAAAACGGCGGACAACTATCTCGCGGCGATCCTTTCGGTTGAACAATCGGTTCTGATCCAACGGCTTATGGATCTGACCGCCAACGCGGACGCGCCGATTCAGGTTCGTGCGGTTTCAAACGAAGCTCTGCATTTGATCAACGAATCGTTGAAGGTCGAACTGAAGACCCGCCGCGACGGCCAGCGCCGGCTGATACAGCAGGACATCGAAAGGTTCCTGACCCGGCCGGACGCTCCGCGCCAGCGAACGCCCGCGCTCGCGACTCCGGCCGGCGAGCCGATCGGATAAGTTATGGATGTGAAAGCGACTTTGATCTTGATCTTGGTTGTCGTCGTTTTTGCGGCGTTCGCTCTCGCACTTGTTGCGGGCTTCGTCGGCATCATTGTGATGCTCGTAAAACAGTCGAAGGCGCGCCGTGAGAACCTGAAGACGCGTTCGGATGCGTTGGCCGGCCTCGCGCGGCGTCTTGGCCTTGATTATTATGCCCGCGCTGAACTCTCGACGCTGCCGTTCTTGCGGGATATGGAATTTAACGAGGGCGCCCGGCTTCACCTCGAGAATTACATTTCCGGACAATTCGCCGGGAAACGGACGGCGGTCTTCGATATTCTCTACCTCGCCGGTGCGCCGGGTCACGGGCGGAACAGAAGACGGCAAACGATGTGCGTATTCGAGTCGCCGCGTTTGAATCTGCCAAAGTTCGACCTTCGCCCTGCCGGGATGTTCGACGGACTTTTCAGTGCCGGGCGGGATATCGACTTCAGTTCGCATACCCTCTTTTCCGACCAATTCACGTTGTCCGGCGACGACGAAGCGGCAATTCGACGAATCTTCACGCCGTCCCTTTTGTCATTTTTTGAATCGAGCCCAACACTATCGGTGTACGGCAAGGGAAGAATCCTGGCCGTTACCCAGTCTGAACATATGTCGGGTGAAAATGAGATCGAAGGCTATCTCGCCGGAACGGCGGATCTTGTGAGGCGGTTCGGCGGTTGAACCCAGATTGCGCAATGTCGGTTTGTTCGGCGGATCGGCGAACGGCGTGGCGAAGAAACGCGGGCTTAAAATTCACCACATAGACACAGAGAACACATAGATGTTTGAGAGTCCTGGTCGCGAATTGCGCAATGACGGCCTACTTGGGTACGCCGCTGCCGATTAGAAGAACTTGCCGCCGTTCTTTTTGACGATCGATTCGATCGCCTTTACCGTCTTGGCTTCGTTCAGCAGTTCGTTCGCTTCCTCGTTCGTCGTGAACGTTTTGCCGTCGTTGACGAAAACCGCGTTTTGCGGATACGAATCGCGTGCCGAAAGACAACTGCCGGCGATGACGACATCGGTCTTGCCGTCGTCGTTCAGATCGCTGAAACCGACCGCTTCGACCCAGCAAGCCGCCGTTCCCGCGAATGCGTCGGGAAAGTCGTAGACCTTCTTGCCGTCCTTGTAGATGTGAAACGTCGAGCCCCGCGGGACGTCGGTTTCGTCAAGCATATCCTCGTTGCTCCCGAACGTCACAAAACACGATCCTTTGAACGGTTCGTTGTCGAACACGAACGTTTGCGAGGCGATAAGCTTTTTGCCCGGCATCGTCGCCTTGAGACACGCCGATTTGTCGGCGACCGCCGGCTTCGACGGCGAAGCTTCCGGCTTGGCCGTCGTGGCCGCCGAATTATCCGTTGCCTTGTTATTCGTTGGCGGACCGCCCGTATTTACCGGTGCGTTGGCCTGGTTGTTCGAAGCCGGCGCCGTACACGCGAACGAGACGCAAATCACGAGCGACAAGAGCGCAGCGATCGAAACAGATGTTGTTCTCATAGTATTTTATTCAAAGCCAGCCCCAAGAATAGCCAACCGACCGCATACCGGTCAAACCCGGGATAGACCGAAATCCGGAGTCGATCTGACCAATTTTTGCACAAGACCGGATTTCGGTTAAACTGTTGTCCGAAATCATCGAAGCGCACACGCAAGTATGACAAAATCAGCATCCGCAAACTGGCTCAAGCCCTCGCTTGACTGGCTTTTGATCTTCGTTCCGATCGCCATCGCGCTGCGCTTCGTGCCCTCGCTGCATAATCCGACGGCGCTATTCATCATCTCCTGCCTGGCGATAATTCCGCTGGCGGGCTGGATGGGCAAAGGAACTGAGCATCTGGCAGAACATCTCGGACCCGGCGCGGGCGGGCTGCTTTCGGCGACGTTCGGGAACGCGGCCGAGCTGATCATCGCGATGTTCGCGCTTTCGAAAGGGCTCGAAGGCGTAGTCAAAGCGTCGATCACCGGTTCGATCCTCGGAAATCTTCTGCTTGTTCTCGGAATGTCGCTCGTCGCCGGAGGAATCAAGTACAAGCGCCAGACTTTCAACAGCACGGCCTCGAGCATGTCGGCGACGGCGCTGACCCTGGCCGCCGCCGCGTTGTTGGTGCCGACGATTTTCCACGCCGTGGCCGAGCGCGTCCCTGTCGCCGCCGGCGGCTGGACGCCCGAAAAGGAGCAAAACCTTTCGCTCGCGATCGCCGTCGTTTTGATGGTGACGTATCTGTTCACACTCGTCTTCTCGCTGATCACGCACAAGAATATGCTCGCCAGCGAGTCGATGCACGCCGACGAAGGCGTCGGCGTGGAACGCAAAAAAGCCGGCGAGCATTCGTCGAAGGGGCGCGCGCTCGCGGTGCTCCTGATCGCGACCTCGTTCGTGGCATTGATCGCGGAATTCTTGGTCGGCGCGGTTGAGGAGGCCGGCAAGACGCTCGGTCTGACGGAGGTGTTTGTCGGCGTGATCGTCGTCGCGATCATCGGCAACGCCGCTGAGAATTCGTCGGCGATCCTGATGGCGCTTCGCAACAAAATGGACCTCAGTCTCGGGATCTCGCTCGGCTCAAGCCTTCAGATCGCGCTCTTCGTCGCGCCGGTGCTGGTCTTCGCCTCGTATCTGTTCGGCAAGCCGATGAATCTTGAATTCACGATTCCCGAAGTTTTCGCGGTGATGATGGCGATCCTCATCGTCCAGCAGATCTCGTCCGACGGTGAAAGCAATTGGATCGAGGGCGTACAGCTGCTTTCGGTCTATGCCGTGCTCGGCATTTTGTTCTATTTCTTACCCGACGTGCAGACCGCCGCAGAGGCGCTCGCGCCAAAGTAATCGAAACTTTATGACTCAAAAATCATCCTGGTTCAAGCCGTCGCTCGATTGGCTTCTCATATTTGTCCCGATCGCGATCGCGCTGCGGTTCGTGCCTTCGTTCGACAATCCGACCGCGCTGTTTATCGTCTCTTGCCTCGCGATCATTCCGCTCGCCGGCTGGATGGGAAAGGCGACCGAACATCTGTCCGAACATATGGGGCAGGGAATCGGCGGCCTGCTGAACGCGACGTTCGGGAACGCGGCCGAGTTGATCATCGCGCTGTTTGCGTTATCAAAGGGACTTGAGGGCGTCGTCAAGGCGTCGATCACCGGCTCGATCATCGGCAATATGCTGCTCGTTCTCGGACTTTCGATCGTCGCCGGCGGCGCGAAATTCAAGATCCAGAAATTCGACCGGACGGCCGCGAGCACGACCGCGACGGCCCTGACCTTGGCGGCGATCGCGCTGCTCGTGCCGACGATCTTCCATCAGGTCGCGGCCCAGGTTCCGGTCGCGGACGGCGGATGGACGCCTTTGAAAGAGCAGAACCTGAGCCTCGCGATCGCGATCGTTTTGTTCCTGACTTATCTCGGAACACTCTATTTTTCGCTGGTAACGCACAAGAGCTTTTTCGTCGGCGAAGCGATGCAGGGCGCGGCCCAGGAGGTCGGCCATGAAGAAGAGGCCGCGGGCGACCACTGGACGAAACGGAAGTCGATCACGGTACTCCTCGTGGCGACCGGATTCGTCGCGCTTATTTCGGAATTTCTCGTCGGCGCGGTCGAGGCGGCGCGCGGCGCGTTGGGTTTCACCGAGGTCTTCGTCGGCGTCATCGTCGTCGCGATCATCGGCAACGCGGCGGAGCATTCGTCGGCGATCCTGATGGCGATGCGCAACAAAATGGATCTGTCGCTCGGAATCGCGCTCGGATCATCGCTGCAGATCGCGTTGTTCGTCGCGCCTATTCTGATCTTTGCTTCGTATCTCTTCGGCAAGCCGATGAATCTCGAGTTCACGATCCCCGAAGTAGTCGCCGTCATCGCGTCGGTGCTGATCGCGCAGCAGATATCTTCCGACGGCGAGAGCAACTGGGTCGAAGGCCTGCAGCTTCTCGCGGTTTACACGATCCTCGGGATACTGTTTTTCTTTTTGCCGGACGCGCACCACTAGGATTTGCGATTTGTGATTTGCGACTTTGGATTGTCGTCTGCGACTTAAACTGCTGATCTGAGGCGTAGGCTCAAACACGGTCCGTTGTGAGGTGAATACGATTACTGGAGAAAGCCAAAACTTAAAACGGCAGTTCGGGCTCCTGACGGCCGTCGCGCTGATCGTCGGACAGGTCATCGCCGTCGGTATCTTTCTGACGCCGGCTGGAATGGCAAAATCGGTCGGGTCGCCGTTCTGGCTGCTTGCGATCTGGGTGGTTATCGGCCTGATGACGCTCAGCGGCGCGCTTTGCTACGGCGAATTGGCGTCGCGGTTTCCCGAGGCCGGCGGCAGTTACGTTTATTTGCGCGAAGCTTACGGCAAGGGGACCGCGTTTTTGTACGGATGGATGGTCCTGCTCGTGCTCGATCCGGGACTGACGGCCGTTTTCGGCGTCGGCCTCGCGGCGTATGCCGGGTTCCTGGTCGAACTTTCCCCGATCGGTCAGAAGCTTCTGGCGGTGTCCGTGGTCGTGATCGTCGGATCGATCAACATCGTCGGCGCCGGTGTCGGCGCGAATTTTCTGCGGGGGCTGACCGCGCTGAAGATCGGGACGCTACTGTTCATCATCGTCTTCGGTTTCGCCGGCAGATTCGGCGACTGGAAAAACTTCGAGCCGTTCTTCGCGGTTCCGAAGAACCCTTTCGACGCCTTCGCGGGCGGGATCGTCGGCGCGTTTTTCGCGTTTGCGGGCTGGTGGGAAGTGACGCGCATTTCGGGCGAGATCGAGAGTCCCGAAAAGAATGTTCCAAGGGCGCTGACGATCGGCGTCGTGGTCATTACGGCTCTTTACATATTGACGAGCGCCGTTTTCTTTTATCTCGTCCCGCTCGCGAATGTCACCAGCGATGAAACGTTTGCCGCCCAGGCGGGCATCGCGATGTTCGGTCCGGTCGGCGGCGCGGTCTTCGCCGCGGTGGTCATCATTTCGGTGCTCGGAACGCTTTTCGCATATCTGATGGTCTCGCCGCGCGTCTACTACGCGATGGCGCAGGACGGATTGTTCTTCAAATCATTCGGCGAACTGCACCCGCGGTTTCAAACACCGCATCGCGCGACGCTGATCCAGATCGCGCTTGCGTCGGTACTGATATTGACCGGCACGTTCAACGATATCATCGGTTATTTCTTTTTCGTCGTCGTCCTGTTCATAGCGCTCGCCGTCGCCGGGCTTTTTCGGATCAGGAAGACGGAATTCGGTGGCTACAGAACGCCGTTTTTCCCTTTTACGCCGATATTCTTCCTGCTGATCACGGCGGTCGTGTTGCTGATGATCGCCATGAGAAGTCCGCTTCAAACGATCATCGGAACCGCGATCGTACTGTTGGGAATTCCGGTATACCGAATGATTTTTGCAAGATCGTAGATTTTGGATATTTTGGATTTCGGATTGTGGAATTTCCGGGTTCGCAAATAGAATGAACTTCATTGGCCAAAGTCACCAATAAATGGTGACTGATGGCTGTAAAACAAATTTTCATTGCACACCAGTGATCCAAAATCCAAAATCCAAAATCCAAAATCGGAAATCCCAAATCAAAAATTACTATGGCTTGGATAAAAACAATTGGTTTCGATGACGCGGACGAGCGGCTCCGCGAGGTTTTGATGAAAACGCGGATGAGTTATCCGCAGGAATACGCGGCGCCCGCGCCGAATGCGAGTCTCATCGACGAATCGATCATCGACTCGCACACGCTGATTCCGGACGCGCTCTATCACGCGTTTATGACGTTTTCGGCGCTGATGTCGCCCGAACTGCCGCTCGAACGCCGCCAGCACGAGATGATCGCGACGATGGTCTCGGTCACCAACGACTGTCATTACTGACTGGAGTCTCACGCAGAGTTTCTGCGTCGCGTGACACTTGATGACGGGATGGTCGAAGCCTTGCGGAACGACTACAAGACGGCGCCGATCACCGATGCCGAACGCGTGATGTGCGATTACGTCGTGCAGCTCACGAAGGACGCCACGAAGATCCATCCGAAATACCACGAAGGCCTTCGCGCCGTCGGGTTCGACGACACGGCGATTCTGCAGATTACGCTAATCGCCTCGTGGTTCAATTACATCAACCGGGTCGCGGACTCGTTGGGGATCGGACGGGAAGGCTGATTTGTGAATCGTGAATTGTGAATTGTGAATTGTGGTTTTGATTTGTGATTTAGGCCGCCCGGAACGCCGTTTGAGCACGACCGTTTGCACGCCAAAGTCGGTACCAGCTGCGGCAGCGGTTGGTTGGACGCGGCACTTCCGGAAGATAGTGTTGAGAACCGCCGATCTGCAACCATCCGTCTCGTCCCGGCTCGATTACCTGTAATCAAATGGGTTTTTCAAAGTGCCCGATTTGGGATTCGGGATTTGCAATTTTCAATTTGCGATTTTCAATTTGCGATTTCTATTTCCCGAGACCTTCGATTTTCGCACATCCGGCGGCAAGCCGCGCGGGCTTCAAATCAATCAGCGTCGACTGTCCAGTTTGCCGGGGCAAAGCACCTTGGGTTTTTCAAACTTTCCGACTTGCGATTTCCAGACTCCGCGGGCTGTTGCTTGAAATTCCGTGCAAAGCCCGTCAAGATCGCACCAAATCCCAAATCCCAAATCCCAAATCCCAAATCCCAAATCCCAAATCCCAAATCCCAAATCCCAAATCAATTGGGTTCTTCGTTCGCTTCCTCTTCGCACTGCTCGTCGGCGAAACCGTCGCCGTCTTCGTCGTCCTTAAAACACATATCGCCCTCGCCGTCCCAGGTGCCGAAGTCCATTTCGTAACGGTCGGCCTTGCCGATGTCAAGGTCGTTCTGTTCGTAAACCTGAACCGTGCCGTCCGGGTTTATGCGGATGAGCTTGATGTCATACGAGTCTTCGTTGCCGTCGTTGTCGCTGAAAAAGAGCTTGCCGTTCTCAAAATCGAAATCGTAGGTAAGTTCTTTCCCGGCGGACAGTTCAACACCGTCGATGAACGCGAAATAGCTTGGGGCATCTTCATCCTTAGAATCGAACGCGTAGAAAACCTCCGGCGTTTCGCCGTCGGCGCTCGCGACAAACGTTATCTGCTCGCCGTCGGTCGCGATCCGCGCCTCGAGCGTTTCCTTCGGATCGAGTCTGATCCCCGAAAACCCGACCGTGAAATAGGGTGCGGCATAGACAAAGTCGAGATCGCTTTCTTCGTCGATGTATTTTCCTGAAAACACTACGCTGTACGCATATTCGTCGCTCTCGACGAACGGCACGGTGTAATGGGGAACGTCTTCGAAATTACCGCCGATAAGTGACGAAACAAGAGAATCGGGAATTTCGTCGAAGAAATAGTTCTCTTTCGGATCGTAACCGATGCGGTTTCCGTCGGGATCCGTGACGAGCATATCGCCGTCGTCCGTCAGGAACAGTTCCGCGGTCTCCTCGCTCTGTGGAAAGGACGCGTTTAAGAACGACACCGGCGGCATCAAGTTTGCCGCAATGCCGCATCCGGCATTTTCGACCCCCCGGCGCCAGGTTGAAGCAAAGCAGCGGCCCTCGCGCCACGAGGTTGCCGTGATCGAAAGCGTCTGCGTCGATCTATCGCCGACATAATCCGCTTTGGTCTTGATGTTCGCTTTTGAATTATACTCCCAGCGCTGCTGCGGCGTTTTTTCAATCGTCACGAATCGCGTCTGGCCGGGAAAATTGTTGTCGTAAACGGAGACGACGAAACGGTCGGACTTTTCCTCGACGGCGAATGGGAGCACGGCGTGAGGTTCCGATACGCGGTTTGTCTTCGGGTCGTATTTGGCGAATCGAAGGACGAAGGTGTCCTTCGTATCCTTCATTGCCGCGGCCATCATTTGGCCGATCTTAATCGGTCCGGAGGCCGCCGTTGCGGCAGTCAGCCGTTTGACCTCGTCGAAGGTCTGCGTCACCCAGTAGTAAGCGATGTAATTCTCGAGCCGGTCGCTTCGGGAAAGCGCGAACGCCTTTTGCGCTCCCGGTTCGAGGTCCGACGGCGCGGCGATACCTTTGTAGGGAAGTCCGAATTTCATTCGCAGGCAGGCGACGGCGATTCCCTCGCAATGCCCCGTGTCCATCGCCTCGAGCATCTCATCACGCCACTGTGCGGCGGATGCCCGAAGCATCTTGCAGTTCTTTTTGTTGTCGAAAGAATCGCACGACGTGTTCGGGCCGAACATCCGGACCAGATCGTCGGGGAGCAGGTCATCCTTCCAGCGCTGTCCCTCGTTGCGATAGTTCTTGAATGCCAGACCGTCGCGCGCCGGATCGAAGTTCATCGAGGCGATCTGGCCGCGGACGGGAACTCCGAAAGCCAGGGTCAGGAGCAGTAACGCCGAGAACAGTTTTTCTTTCATTGTTTTCCTCTCAACAAAGTCAATTTCAAGTGCCTGACGCAAAAGAAGTTAACCCAATTTACGCTTTAAGGAATTCCTTTCCCGCGAAACACGCGAGAATTCACGAAAACGTGCTGGAAAATCGTATCTTTTAGCGTTTTTCGCGGGCAAATGGCTTCGCCGATGGGCCGAATGGACCGCTATTGCGCGACCGGCTTGAACGATGCCGGCACGACCTTTTCATTTGGATCGGCGACGACCACTGCGCTGAATTGCCCGATCGAGTTTGCGCCGTACTCGAACCATCCGAATCCGTTTTCGCCCCAGTCGGCACCGTAAGAGTTCTTGACGAGCCACGCGCCTTCCTTGCCCTTCGTGTCGTCCCAGCCGACTATCAGCAGGATATGCGTCCCGTCGCCGTAGTGCTGTTCATTGAAGACTCCCGAGCCGTACATCCACATACAGCGGTCGGTCGTCATCATCGTCACGACGGCGCCGAAACGGACCACCGCTTCCTTGATCTCCGCGGGAGACGAGATCTTGGACGGGGCGTCGCTGATGTAGCCCCAGGTAAGCGGCTTGACGCTCATTTCGGCGTCGCAGTTATACGCCGACGATTCGAATGAGTACCTGTCTGAACCGCCGAGCGGAAGACCGTTGTCGATCATGAAAGTGAAGGCCTTTCCGTGCCAGTTGCCGGTGCAGTAATTGATCTTCGGAACCATACAGCTGATCATCTGCCGGGCGCTCGGCTGCATATCTTCGTCAAGTTCCTTGAGAATTCCGCGTTTGAGCGCGAGGCGGCGGGCGATCTGGATGGCATCGACGCTGGCGAACGCCCAGCACGAACTGCAATCCCAACCTTGGAAGTCCGCCGGTCCGAGGTCGAGCCCGTTCTCCCGCCAGTCAAAGTTCTTGCGTTTCGCCGCCAGAAGTCCTTTAAGACGAATCTCATTCTCCGCGCGGTGATAATCCGATTTCGTGCCATCCGGATTTGCCTCGACCCATTTGCTCCAAGCGGTCTCCGCCAGTGTTTGTTCGGTTCGCAGAAACTCGTCGATATCGTAGTTTATCTTGTCGGTCCTGGTCGACGTATCGCGCGGAATCGGCCGCCCGAGTTCCTGTTCCATATAACGAATATCGTCTTTCTGGAACCGGACCTCTTCTTTGCTCCGGTCAAGAAACGGAAACCATTTCTGCCACCATTTCTTCGGCACATACCATCCGGCATTTTGCTGAACCCTTGGAAGAATGCGGAACGAATAGCTGCGTTCGACCGTCATCGGCTGGGCCGTGCAAAGCGCCTGTTGATCCGTTTGAAACGTGTTGAGCCCCGCCGGAGTCGGATCGGGTGTCTGAGCGGATACGCTGGAAGCCAGCAACGAGAAAGTCAGAATGATTCCAAGTCGGCTTGATTTCATATTAATCACTCGGTGCTTTTTGGACGAGTCGGCCGTCACCTTACCTTCAGCTTGTACCGCGCCGGAACGGTCTTTTCATTTGAGTCGGCGATGACGATCGCGCTGAACAGCCCGATCGAGTTGGCGCCGTATTCAAACCAGCCGAATCCGTCCTCGCCCCATTCCTTGCCGTATGAATTCTTTACCAGCCAAGCACCGTCGGCGCCTTTAGCGTCGTCCCAGCCGACAATAACCAGAATATGGCTTCCTTCACCGTAATGCTTCTCGTTGAACACGCCTTTTTCGTATAGCAGCAAACAACTGTCTGTCGTCGTCATCGTCGTTACCGCCCCGTAACGAATAACTGCCTCCTTGATCTCTTCGACTGAAGAGACCTTCGCCGGGGCATCGCTGATGTATCCCCAGGTCAAAGGCTTAACACTCATTTCGGCATCGCAGATAAAGGTCGTCGGGTCGTCCATATACCAGTCGGAACCGCCGAGCGGCAGACCCTCGTCGACCATAAACGTGAAAGCCTCGCCGTGCCAGTTGCCGTTGCAGTACCGTTGTTTGGGAACCATGCAGCTGATCAACTGCGCGGCGTTCGGCCGCAGACCGGAATCCGGATCCGCGAGCTTTGTTCGTTTTGCCCGCAGGCGCCGGGCGATCTGTACGGCGTCAACGCTGGCGAATGCCCAGCATGAATTGCAGTCCCATCCCTGGAATTCCGCGGGACCGAGCTCGAGCCCGTTCTCGCGCCAATCGAATCGCAGGCGCTTCGTCGCCAGAATTCCGGTCAGGCGAATTTCCGCTTCGGCACGTTCCTTTTCGCCGGAATCCGGATTCCGGTTCGACAATTGCCAGTCGTTCCAAGCTTCTTCCCCAAGTCGCTGTTCGTTCAGAAGATAGTCGTCAATGTCGGCGTCGATCTTTTTCGTCCTTTTGGATTTGCCAAGCGGGATCGGCCTGCCGAGTTCCTCCTCCATATATCGGACATTGACGTCGTCGCCGTTCTCTTCCCGCGAATCGTAGAAAGAACCGAACAGGCGCTCCCACCACTTCCGGGGTACGTAATAACCCCCCGGACGAGTCGTCGGCAACCTGATCGCCCGGGGCGGAATTTGCCGAAAACTATATGTGCGGGCGTCCGGTCCGACGGAGATCTCCTCGCAACGCTGTTCCGAACGCTGCTGAAACGTCAGTTCCGGGGTTGGGGCCGGAACCTGCCCCGGCGTCTGCCCGGCCAATAACGCAAGTAACGCGAGTATGCCGCCCTGTGTTTTGATCGAAACGTTCATTTTGATTGCTGAACATTAGCCGAATCGTCGCGCAGGTTCGGCCGAATTCGGCTTTCTCTCTACTGCCGGACCACTAGCTTCAGCTTTACAATTGCCACTAGCTTCAGCTAGTGGACAAAGCTGCAAATGATCCCGGCTTTAGCCGAATCAGCGCGCGGGTCCGGCTAAAGCCGGGGAATTTCTCGAATGCCTGACCACTAGCTGAAGCTAGTGGCAATTAGCTGAAGCTAGTGGCAATTAGCTGAAGCTAGTGGCAATTAGCTGAAGCTAGTGGCAACATTAAGCGTGTGGCAACACTCAAGCGTGTGGCACCGCTACGAAATACGGTAAGACGCCAACCAATCGTTTTGCCGTTTTTCCCGCTCCTCGGTCACGGTTTCTTGGGATCCGTGGTGCCGGTCGCGCATCCGGGAGCCGCTGGGTCGGCCAGACAAACGTTGCACGCTTCCTTTTCGCTGATGCAGGCTCCGCCGCATTCCTTTTGGCCCGGACCGCATCCGCCGGTCTTACCTGCCGTCGCCATATTCTCGACCGATTTCACGCATTTTATCTTTTTGATCAACTTGGTGATCTTACCCAGGTCCTTCTCTTTCGCGACCCATCCGACAACCTTGACCACGCCGCCGTCCGCCGTGATGTTGAGATTTCGCCACGCGGTCGGATATTTCGCTTTGATCGTGTTATAGATCTCGATCACCAGATCTGTATTCGATTTGGACCCGCAATCGACTTTCTGCGCCGAAACCGCAACCGCGCCGACCGCGGTGAGAACGCCGATCATCAACGTATATCGGATCAAGTTTGTGATTTTCATAGTTTTCTCCTCTTATTTGAAATTGGTCAGCATCGAAAGTATGCTGAAACGCGATTGTTTCCCGAAGTAGATTTTGGCTCCGTCGGGCGCCCACGCGAGACTGGACAGATACTGTTGTGAATCGATGTTCGCAGTTAGCTGTTTCGCTTCACCGCCGCCGGCCGGCATCGTCCAAACATTGTCCTTTCCGTCGCGTTGTGCCGTAAAGGCGATCGTCTTCCGGTCCGGAGACAGATGCAGATTGTGCAAATATGCGTCGCCCGGCGAACCTATTTCAGACGGCTTCTTGCTTCCAACCTCCAGCTTCTTAAGCGTTACACTGGTTGCCGAGCCGGCCAGAGCGCCGCGTGCGACTGTCGCCACGATCAAATCGCTTTCATTCGCTGACCAACCCAGCAATCTGATATACGATTTTTCGCTCCAAATAGGGTCAACGATCTTCGATTCGAGGTTGACGATCGAAACGGTAAAGGTCGGCCTGCCTTCAAGATTGTTCGTTTTCGAAATATATGCGATTCGTTTTCCGTCTGCCGACCAGGTCGGCGAATGCAACGAGTCGTCGGTGTCATTCGCCGTCAAGGCAACTGTCCCTGAACCGTCGGCGTTGCCGATCCAGATGTTGCTGCGGCCGCCCTCGGCCGAAACATATGCAATTCGCTGACTGTCCGGCGACCAGCTGAAATCGTTTGCCTGGACGCGGTTATATGGAAGGACAGTGAAGCCAATGCTTGAAACGCCGGTGTTCGAAACCTGCTTGACCTCGCCGCCGGCGGTTCGGACAGCAAAAATCGCGGCATTGTCGTCCTTAAATTGAGCAAAGGCAAGAAGCTTTCCGTCGGGAGAGTACTTCGGGAGCGTGCCGTCGGCGGCTATCTGGGTCGCGCCGCCGCCCGAGATCGCCTGCGTCAGAAGCCGCGCATTGAGCACTCGGTTGCCCTGACTTAGATTCTTGACCGATTCGTAAACGATCTTGGTACCGTCCGGTGAAACGTCGGGCCAGAGTTCCGAGTCAATTGCGGTCGCGACCGAAAACTCTTTTCGGTCGGAAACCCCGACGCCCCAAAGATCCGACTCTTCCTTCGCCGTTCCGTACAGAATTCTTGACCCGTTGCTTGAAACGTCAAGGACGAGACAGTCGTTCTCGCTGTTCGTTAGCTGCCGTGGAACCGAACCGGACGTGTCGGTGACGAAGATCTGAAAGGTTCCGTCGACGATTGAACTGAAGAGGATACGTTCGCTGTCCGCGTGCCAAACGACATTTTTGATCTGTCTCGGAGACTCGAAAAGCTTTTTCGGGGTCTGCCCGGAGGCGTTCGCGAGCCAGATCACGGAGTTCTTGTCTTCCGCCGATGTGAACGCGATGTGCTGCTCGTCCGGCGCGATGTGGAGCGACCGGGGTTTGATGCCCTGAGCTGAAAAATCCGTTATCTTGACCGTCGATTTTGTCTTGGCGTCGGCGGCGAAAAGTTCTCCCGATGCTTCGTAATAGATCTTTTCCGACTTTGCCCAGAGCCGAACCTGAGTTCCGCGGTCAAGAACTTCGGTGACGAGCTGCGGGGATCCGCCAAGCCGCGGGATCCGCCAGATCGCCGCCTGTTCGCCCTTGGTCGAAAAATACGCGACGTCGCCGCCGTCCGGTGACCAAACCGGATTCTTGCTCGTATCGGAATCCTTGGTTATCTGGACCGGATCGCCATCAGCCGTGTCCTTGACCCAGACATTCATCGATCCGCCGCGGGTAGATGTGAACGCAATCGTCCTGGCATCGGGAGAAAACGACCCGACGCTGTATATTTCGCCCGGAGAGCTGGCCCAGTTGGCGACTTCGACGCTTTTCAGATCGGCGATGCGGACTGTGTTCTCAGATCCTCTAAACAGGTAAAATCCGGATGCCAGGACCGTAACCAGCAGCGCGCCAAGCCCGAAATACCGCAGTTTGCGTCCCGGTCCCGAAGCGCGCATTTCATCCGTCGCGCGCGGCACGTCGGCGAGCGTTCCGGTGCGAACCGGTCGGTCCGGACCAAGGCTTCTGCTGACGTCGCCGAGATCGATCAGTACGTCCTTGATGTGCTGGTAGCGCATTTCGCGGTCCTTCCGCAGGGCCTTCTCGACGATCCGTTCAAGATCGGCCGGAATCTCGGGAGCAAGCGTCGATACCGGTTCTGGTTCGTCCTTGAGGATCGAACCGATGGTATCGATATTCGTTGCACCGGCAAACGGTGACTTTCCGGTCAGCATCTCGTACAGCACGACACCAAAGCTGAAAATGTCGCTCCTGGCGTCGACGCGCAAACCGCGAGCTTGTTCCGGCGACATATACTGCGGCGTTCCGATGATCATTCCCGGCATCGTCGCGGACTCGATCCGTGTCTCGGCCTCGCTGTCGATGCCGCCGCGGACGAAGGGATCGAGTTTCGCGATGCCGAAGTCGAGCACTTTGACTAACCGGTCGTCGCGAATCATCACGTTATCGGGCTTGATGTCGCGGTGAACGATGCCCGCAGCGTGTGCCGCCGCGAGCGCGGAGGCGATCTGCGAAGCGATGTCGAGGGATCGTTCGACCGACGGACGGTCGCGGGCGATCCGGTCGCCCAGGGTTTCGCCACGGACGAATTCGGTGACGATAAACGATGACTCGCCGAATTCGCCGATCTCGTGGACCGTCAGGATATTCGGATGATTGAGCGCGGACGCCGACTTGGCCTCGCGGAAGAACCGTTCACGCCGCTGTTTGTCGGTAGCGAAGCGTTCCGACAGGAACTTTATCGCGACATCGCGTTCGAGCCTTTCGTCGCGGGCAAGATAGACCTTTCCCATTCCGCCTTCGCCGATCAGGGAAACGATGCGGTACTGCTCGATCTCGGAGCCGATCAGGTTTTCGTTTGTGTCCGATTCGGCCGCTCCATCGGCGCCGAGCGCGTCGCGCATCAAGGAAACGGGCGGTTGATCGATGAGACTGTCGAATTTGTCATCCGCCGCAAGCAGCGACTCAACCTCGCGCCGAAGTTCGGGATCTCCGTTGCATCGGTCATCGAGAAACGCGCCGCGCGGACCGTCAGCCAGATCGGCGGCGTCATGGAAGATCGCTTCAATTTTCTTCAGTCTGTCGACGTCCATTGGGCGAAAAATTGTTTGTTCGATTTTGACGGATGCTGCTCGTTTCCGACGATTATAGACCAATTTGCAAAAAACAGTTGAGGGAAATTTCACCGTAACGGCGATTCTTGCCGGATCGGAGAGGTTCGATCAGGTTCCTAACTCGCGTCTCAGCCAGGTTCGCGCGAAGCGCCAATCCCGCTTGACGGTTTCGGGAGAGATTCGCAAAACCTCGGCGATCTCGTCCGTTGTCAAACCGCCGAAAAACTTCATTTCGACGACTTGGGCCTTGCGCTCGTCGAGTTTTCCGAGTTCTTCAAGGACCGAGTTGAGCGCGACGATCTCGCCTGAAACCTCATTCGAGATCACGGCCCCCTCGTCGAGCGTGACCGCGCGCGGATTGCCGCCGCGTTTCTGGCTCTGTTTGGAGCGCGCATAATCGACCAGGATGTGACGCATCGCCCGCGAGGCGACGCCGAAAAAATGCGCCCGGTTCTGCCACTGCTTGTCGCTGTTGTCGACGAGTTTCAGGTACGCTTCGTGAATAAGATCCGTCGTTTGATACGTATGAGCCGAGTTCTGGCCGCGCATCAGGCGCCGTGCGATCCGTCGGAGTTCGTCGTAAACGACGGGCATAAGCTCGTCGAGAGCGGTTTGCTCGCCGTTGCTCCAACTGATCAAAAGTTCCGTGATCTGAATCGAATCTTCGTTCATTAATTCGTCGGGGAGAAACGCTTTGATCGCCTATGTTTTCTGCGTTGTAGCTGGATGATACTATGAAGTTTCGAACAATTCTAGTGCACTCGGGCACTTGTCTGAATCACCTCGGAAGAATAGAATTTCACCGACAATGAAAGTAGATCTGATCATCAAAAACGCGCAGCTTGTAACCTGCGCATCCGGCGGAAAGGCGCTCAAGGGAAGCGCGATGGCCGACCCCGGAATTATCGCCTGCGGAGCGGTCGCGATCGACCGCGGATCGATCGTTTCCGTCGGCGATTCGGCGGCGATCCTGTCGGAATATCAGTCCGAAAATGTGATCGATGCCGGCGGCAAGGTCGTCTCGCCGGGATTTGTCGAATGCCACACTCACATCATTTTTGCGGGCGATCGTCTGGCGGAGTTCGAACTAAAGATCAAGGGCGCCGATTACCTCGAGATACTAAACGCCGGCGGCGGTATTCTTTCGACGGTCAGGCAAACGCGGGCGGCCTCGACGGCACAATTGGTGGCTGCGGCGCGGAACCGGCTCGACAAGTTGCTCGAACTCGGCGTGACGACCTGCGAGGTCAAGACGGGCTACGGGCTCGACGAGGCGACCGAATTCAAAATGCTCGACGCGCTCGCCGAACTCGACGGATCGCACCCGATCGATCTCGTGCCGACTTTTCTTGCCGCGCACGCGGTTCCGAAAGACGACTTTCGCGCGTCGGACCCGGATTTGACCGACGCCGAGATCGGCGACCTTTACACCTCCGCAATTTGCGATCAAATGCTGCCGAGGCTGGCGCGTTGGCGCGCCGACCGCTCCGTTGCCGGCCCGTTTTTCGTCGACGTTTTTTGCGAGCGCAACGCGTTCGATCTGGCGCAGACAAAACGCGTACTTGAAACTGCGAGGTCTTTCGGCTTTGACCTGAAGGCGCACGTCGACGAGTTCACCAATCTTGGCGGCAGCCGTTTGTGCATCGGGCTCGGAGCGACCTCGATCGACCATCTCGACGCGATCTCGGACGAGGAGATCGCGCTTCTCGCGGCCTCGGAGACGATCGGCGTCGTCACGCCGACAGTCAATTTCAATTTCGGCTCGCACGAGTTCGCGCCGTCGCGAAAACTGATCGACAGCGGCTGCGCGATCGCGCTTTCGACCGACTACAATCCCGGCAGCGCGCCCTGCCCGAGCATACCGAACGCAATGGCGATCGCCTGCCGTTACCAGAAGATTTTACCGTCCGAAGCCTTTACCGCGGCAACCATCAACGCCGCCTTCGCCGTCGGACTGGGCGACCGGACCGGTTCGCTCGAATCCGGAAAATGGGCGGACCTTCTGGTCTTCGACACAAGAGACTATCGCGAGGTCGCCTACGAGTTCGGCGGGAATCTAATTGAAAGCGTTTACAAACGCGGAGAACGGGTCGTTTGAGAACCGATCATCCATGGTTTTCTAATCGCGCAATTGCGTCAACGTATCTCTTTGCGCTTTGAACGAACGAAATGTCCCCAAAGCCCTCCGCCGGAAGGCCATTAAACCCAAACACGCAGTCGGGTTTTTGCCCGCGAAATGACGCCAAAAAACGCGAAACTGTCTTCGCGATATGTGCGGCCCGGCCAAAATTGAGGAGAGTTATTCGTTTTTGGGCGGAGGCGGTTTACCGCCGAAGTTGCGCAAATTGCCAATCGACGACGGGTTCCGTGCCACTTCTTGATCGCAAAATCGATCTCCCGTATTTGGCGAATTTCGCGGGAGACTTTTTCTATTGCGTAATCCCGCGTAAAGACTTGAGTTCGATGACAAGTTCATATAAATTTGCTTCGAATACATAGACCAGCAACCTTTTGGAGGATTTCAAGTGAAACGTCTCTTCTTTGCCATTTTTCTTGCTTTGTCTTCGCTACCGCTTTTGGCTTCCGCGCAAAATGTGGTCTCGACGGACGGTACGCTAATATACTCGAAGATGAATGCTGACGAGAAACGTCGATTCATCGCCGCCAAATCTGAAGAAATACTGGTACTTTTCGGACGCACGAAAGGGGACGGGGTCAACCCCGAGGGGGTACGCGCTATCCAGTTTCAACTTGATGGTTATGCACGCCGGTTGACCGTTGCCAAACGCGACACGTGCGATGCAAAACAATGGCTTCGCAGCGATCTGGCATCGGTCATTCTGCGTGGCCGTAAGAGTGCCGCCGTCATCAACGAGGAGTTTTCCGCGAAAAAATTGCCGTCCCAGATCGGACTTTACACGGCGATGATCGAAAGCGAGTTCTGCCCGTGCCTCCAATCGCCGATCGGCGCGCTGGGGATGTTTCAGTTTACGGCTTCATTCGGCGATGATTATGGGTTGGCGACCAAAAAAAATGCCTCGCCGACGAATCCCGATGACAGGTGTCGGCCAAAACTTGCGGCCCGCGCGGCAGCGGCGTATTACCGGGCGATAATTGATAAATGGTTTGAGAGCGATGCCATTGGTCTCCCGCTTGCGATCAGCTCTTTCAACCGGGGCGAGGGAAATACAAAGAGACATCTCGCCGATGTTGCCGCTTTTTGGGAAACCCCGCGAATCAGCTTTTGGTTCCTTCTGGAAACGGCCGATGAACTCCGTGTCAAGCTTGAAAAGGGGAGCGATTCAAAGTCCGATAATCACGTGGATGGCGATAAAGAGTCGGCGGAACTTCCCCGGTACTTTCAGCAATTCGAAGAAGAGAATATCAAATATGTACCGAAGTTCTTCGCCGCGGCGATCATCGGCGAGAACCCGAAATCCTTTGGAATAGATACGATGCCTTTGAGCCAAATAAAGTAGAGATCAGCGCTGGAATTGAGGGCGTCGTTAGGCCCGACGCCCTATTCGAGTCCGCGAACGATGGCAATCCGCACTCTGAGAAAAAGATGTTCGCGACGGTTTCCTCGGGCTAGAATCGCAATTTGATGCCGCCGTTGAAGATCCTGCCCTCCGTGTGCGTGAAGATCTCGGCAAACGTCGGATTTTCGAGCGGCGGGAAAACGACCTGACCGAAACGGCTTTGGCGCGTATCCGTGATGTTCTCGGCATTGACGAAGAGACTCCAACGGCCGAACGATTTTTCGCCGAAGATTCCAACTACCCAATACGACGGTGTTCGCGATCGGTCACCCAGCGTTTGACGGCCAGTGAAATAGGCCTCAAGTCCGGCCTTGAAAGCGTCTTCCTTTTCAAACAGTAACGCGGAATTGAGTTTGCTTTTCGGCGTGAGCGGTAAAAACCGGTCGCCGACGAGATAATCTGCCTTGGCATTCGTGTAAGTGTAGCCCGCGAATAATTTTGCGATTCCATACGATGCCCGCAGATTCGTTTCAAAGCCCGAGGTCCGGACCCGTCCCGGCGCATTCGAAAAACGAAACTCCCCGTCAGCGGACGGCAAGAGCACCAACGGATCGTCGATCTCGGTGTAGAAGAACATCTGGTTGAGCGAAAACGCAAATTTGTCGCCGATCGAGTCACGATAATTGAGATCGAAGGTTCCGCCGCGGCTCGATTCCGCTTTGAGGCCGTTACCGATCGGCAGGACATCGCGGAACAACCGCGTTTCGGCGTCTTCGGTGAAAACGCTCGGCGTTTTGTAGCCGAGGCCGATCGTCGCGCGTGCCGAGACCTTTTCGGAAAGGCGATAGAGAAGCGATATCCGCGGCAGCGCAAAAACGCCGTAATCCCGGACGGCGTCGAGCCTGAAACCGGCCTCGACCGATAAACGATTCGTCACGTCGATCGTGTCCTGAACGAATCCTCCGACAGTCGCCCGTGTCTCGTCGCGGTTGAACGTTTCCGGCCGGTCTTCGCGGAAATCATCGTAAACGGCGCTCATACCGAAGACGAGTAGGTGTTTGCCTGCCGGCCGGAAATAGGACAACTCGGAGAACGAGTTCAACTGGCGCCCGGCGAACCGGTTGTCGGGCGTTTCGATCTCGCGGTTGAAGATCGCGAGGCTCTGTTTCGCGACGATCCTGCCGCCGTTAGAAAGGTCTCTGTCGAACTGAACGGTCGTAATGTTCCTCAGCGATCTGTGGCTTTCGAGATATCGTCCCGCGGACTGGCCGCGAATCGCCCGCAGATCGCCGCCCTCGCGCGATTGGTAGGTCGTCGAGTTTCCGATCATGAGACGCGTCCGCTCGTCAGCGTAAACGAAGAACCGCGGGTTGATCGCGAAAGAATACGTCCGCGGAAGTTCGGTAAAATCGTCGCCGTCAGCATCGTATTCACGTTGGTAGTTAAACGAACCAAGCAGTGTCAGCCCGAGTTTCGCCGTCCGGCGCGTATGGAATCCCGAAACGTCGGTCCCGAGCGCCGACGTCTGATTGATGATCAGACTCGTCGTCGGTTCGTCTTCCGGCTCCTTGCTGACGAAGTTGACAACGCCGGCGATCGCGCCGCCGCCGTAAAACGTCGATGAGGCGCCTTTGATGATCTCGACCTGCCTGAGATCGAGCGGGACGATGTCGAGAATGCTCAAACTGCCTGAAAACCCTCCGAAGGCCGGGAATCCGTCCTTCAAGAGTTGCGTGTAGCGTCCGTCGAGTCCCTGGATACGGATGCTCTGGGTGAACGTCGTCGCCGAAGTCTGCTGAACCTTGATGCCCGTACTTTCATTGAGGATCATCGAGACATTTGCCGAACGCATCGAACTCTTCTCGTCGATCTCTTCTTCATCGATCGCCTCGACGCGGGTCGGAGTGTTCTCGATCTCGCGTCCGGTTCGCGTGGTCGTGACAAAAACCTCGACTTCGTTGGCCTCAAGTTCGACGACCCGTTCTGTAGGATCACTCAAAGGAAACGTGAGCGGCAATTCATAGATCTTGAAGTTATCGGCAACAACCTCAATTACCTGTTCGCCGTCGGGAACTGCCTGAAGGATTGCGCGGCCGGCGGCATCGGTTGCGGTCGCGATGACGGTTCCGCGAACGGTCAGCTTCGCGTCGGCGACGGGTTTGTCTTCGGCGACGACGACGATCGTCACGGAGTTTACCCGGACGCGCCCGGCTTCCTGGGCGAACACGGGAAGGAAAAGAAGCAGCATTGCTATTGCGATCATCGGCCCCTGCTTGTTCATTCTCGACAGTTTACCCAATCGACGAAGTCGACCGCAAAACCGCTGATGTGATAAATTCCTTGACAATGGAAACGATAGTTCTCGACGGCGAGAGTCTGACATTTGAACAGGTCGTCGCGGTCGCCTACGGCGAGCCGGGATTGCCTCGCGTCGCGCTTGCGGATTCTGCGAAAGACAAGGTTGACCGCGCGGCGGCGGCGGTCGACAAACTGCTCGCGCGCGGCGAGGTCGCCTACGGGATCACAACCGGTTTCGGCGCGCTCAAGGACAAGATAATACCGCTCGGCCAGGTCGAAACGCTGCAACGGAATATCGTTCTGAGTCACGCCGTCGGGGTCGGTGATCCGTTCGATATTCCGACGACGCGGGCGATAATGCTCATCCGCGCAAACACGCTGGCGCGTGGATTTTCGGGAATCAGGCTCGAAACCCTCGAACTGGTGCTCGCATTTCTGAATCGCGGTGTTCATCCGGTGATCCCCGAAAAGGGATCGCTCGGAGCCTCGGGCGATCTCGCTCCTTTGGCGCATTTTGCGGCCGTTCTGATCGGTGAGGGCGAATCTGAATTCGGCGGAAGGGTGATGTCCGCCCGCGAGGCGCTTGAAACGGCGGGACTCGAACCCGTCATCCTCAAGGCCAAGGAAGGCCTTGCGCTGACGAACGGAACGACGGTGATGACCGCCGTCGGCGTCGTCCAGACGCACCGCTCGCAAAAACTCGCCGATCTTGCCGAAGTGGCCGGGTGTCTCTCGCTCGAGGCTTTGAACGGAACCGACGCCGCGTTCGACGCCCGGATCCACGAACTTCGTCCGCATCCGCGACAGATACGGTGTGCCGAAAATCTCCGGCGGATCCTCGCGGGTAGCGAGTTCATTCGCGCGAAGGATCCAAAGAACATTCAGGACGCCTACACTTTGCGCTGCATGCCGCAGGTTTACGGAGCGGTCCGCGACGCGATCGATTACGTCGAATGGGTGATGAGCAACGAACTCAACGCCGTCACTGACAATCCTCTGATCTTTTTCGACGAAGACGGCGAGCCGGAGATAATTTCAGGCGGGAATTTTCACGGCGAACCGCTCGCGCTCTCGATGGATTATCTCGCGCTGGCTCTGACCGAGATCGGCAATATGTCCGAACGCCGGATAATGCGCCTCGTCGATGCCGACTCGAACGGTCACGTCCTGCCGCCGTTCCTGACGCGGGACAGCGGTCTGAATTCGGGTTTTATGCTCGTCCAATACACCGCCGCGGCGCTCGCGAGCGAGAACAAGATCCTCGCGCATCCGGCGAGCGCGGACACGATCCCGTCGTCGGCGAATGTCGAGGATCACGTCTCGATGGGCGTCACGTCCGCCCTGAAACTGCGCGATGTCGCTGAAAATCTCGAGCATATTATGTCGCTCGAACTCTTCTGCGCGGCACAGGGAATCGACCTTCGGCGCGAATCGGTCGGGTTCGACGCGAATCTCGGCACCGGAACTGCTCCCGTTTACAAACGTATTAGGGACGCCGTGCCGTTTATCGGGTCCGACACGCTAATGTATCCGCATATCGCCGCGGTCCGCGCGCTTGTCGGCGAACTTTGCTGCGGTAAGTCGGAATAAAATCCCGGTTTGCCGGCATCTACCCCTGAGTAACAATGGTTGGAACACAACAACAGACATTTTCAACGCACTTGGCAAACAGCCTGATCGCGGTTCTTGAACAGGGAATTTGGCTTATCGAATCGCTCGGGGACGACGTTTATTCCGACGGCAACGCAGTTTCGTCGGTCGGCGTGCACTTTCGTCACAATCTTGATTTCGTGTCGGCATTTCTCGACGGGTTGGAGTCCGGGCGGATCGATTACGGTGCCCGGGCCCGCGACGAACGGATCTCAATCGAGCGGCAGTACGCTCTGTCGCGAATGCGGACTGCATTGAGTTTGCTTTCGGCGGCCGATCAAAACGCTTTCGATTGCCGGCTTGAGGTCCGAAGCGAGACGAATGCGGCGGTATGGTGCGGATCGAGCGGTCTTCGCGAGCTCGAGTTCTTGCTTAGTCACACGATCCATCATTACGCGCTGATCGCTTATAAACTTAGCGCCCGCGGAATCGATGTGCCGGAGAATTTTGGTGTTGCGCCTTCAACCGTCGAATTTTGGAACAAGCAGAAAGGAGAGGCGCAATGAATGTTGTCAGTTGGATCTGCAGAATAATCGTCGCGGTTATTTTGCTTCAGACACTTTTTTTCAAATTTACCGGCGCGGAAGAGTCGAAGTATATTTTCACGACGCTGATGGGCGATAACGAGGCGGTCGGACGGATCGGATCGGGCGTCGTCGAACTGATCGCCGCGATACTGATTATCTATCCGGGAACGGTCTGGCTCGGCGCGCTGATCGCGCTCGGAACGATCAGCGGAGCGATTTTCAGCCATCTGACGAAACTGGGCATCGTCGTCAAAGACGACGGCGGTTTCCTTTTCATACTGGCGATAGTTGTCTTCGTGCTCAGCGCCGTGACGCTGTTTATCCATCGAGCGTCCATCCCGTTTGTCGGCTCGATGCTCGCGGGAAGCGGAGGCGAGCGTACCTGATCCGGAATGACATTTCTGATTGAAAACCGAATCGATCGCCGGCGGCTCGTTTTTGCCGCCGGCGGTTTGCTTCTGGCGGCGTTTTCTTTCGTTCTGGAAGCGCGCGCCGCGGAACGGATCGAGATCTTCGGAGCGGATGTCGGCGGACTGCCGCCCGCTACCGTCTTTTTTCTGATCGCGGCGGCGACGCTCATCAGCGAGGATCTGGCCGCGATCTCGGCGGGTGTTCTGGCGAGTCAGGGCGCGATCAGTTTTCCGCTCGCCGTATCGAGTTCGGCGTTCGGGATCTTCGTCGGCGACATACTGCTCTTTATCGCCGGCCGACTGATCGGCCGCCCGGCGCTGAGTTTCGGACCGGTGAAGTTCTTTGTATCTGAAGCCGCCGTCGAACGCAGTTCGCATTGGCTCGAAAAACGCGGGATGGCGGCGGTTTTCATCAGCCGCTTCGTCTTCGGCCTTCGTTTGCCGCTTTATTTCGCCGCCGGTGTTCTGAAAACCTCGTTTTGGAAGTTCACTTTCTATTTTTCGGTCGCCGTCATCCTGTGGACGCCGATCCTCGTCGGCGCGAGCTATTATCTCGGCGCGCAGGTCGTCAAGAACACGCTGCTGAATCAAAACATCCTGCTGAGCCTGATCGGCGCGGCCGTCTTCCTGTATTTCGGGGTTCACCTCGTGCAGCAGGCCGCGACGCACAAAGGCCGGCGAATTCTGCTCGGGAAGATCAAGCGCCGCTTCATCTGGGAATTCTGGTCGATCCGCGTCTTTTACGCGCCGGTCGTGTTGAAGATCCTGATGCTTGGCTTCCGGCATCGCAGCCTGACGCTCTTTACCTGTGCGAATCCTGGAATTCCGGCCGGCGGATTCGTCGGCGAATCGAAGGATCAGATCCTAAGATCGGTGAGCGACTCACCGGCGGCGACTGATTTTGCGCTCCGTCACGCTTTGCTGGGCGGAGAGGACAAACTCACCGCGGCGTTGGAATTTATCGCCGCTTCGTCGCCCGGTTTTCCGGTCGTCGTCAAACCCGATGTCGGCGAACGAGGAGCCGGCGTGCGGATCGTCCGAAGCGAAGCCGAACTTGAAAAGGTCCTCGATGAAACCGCAGAAGATCTGATAATTCAGGAATTCGCGCCCGGGGAAGAGGTCGGCGTTTTCTATTATCGTTATCCGGGCGATGAACGCGGCGAGATCTTCGCGACCACCGAAAAGCGCTTTCCGACGGTCACCGGCGACGGGGAATCGACGCTCGAGGAGTTGATCCTCGACGACGACCGCGCGATCTGTCTCGCCAAAAGCTATCTTGAGCAGAACGCAGAGCGGCTCGACGATGTGCCCGCCGCCGGCGAGACCGTTCCGATTATTGAAGTCGGAACGCATTCCCGGGGCGCTATATTTCTCGACGGCGATCGGATGAAGACGCCGGAACTTGAAAGACGGATCGACGCCATCTGCCGCGGCATCGCCGGATTCAACTTCGGCCGTTTCGACATCCGCGTCCGGTCGTTCGAGGATTTCAGCCGCGGCGAGAATTTCAAGATCGTCGAACTGAACGGCGTGACGAGCGAAGCGACGAATATCTACGATCCGAAGTTCACGCTTTTCAACGCATATCGTAAACTGTTCAAACAGTGGGAGATAGCGTTCGAGATCGGCCTCCGGAACCGTGAACTCGGCGCGCGGCCGACATCGGTTTGGGAACTTGTACGGATGGTTTTCAAACGGCCCTGAGATAAATATGTGCGTGATCTTTCTTGCATATGGAGTCGATCCCGAACGACCGTTGATCCTGCTCGCGAATCGCGACGAGTTTTACGATCGTCCGACCGCACGGGCGGCGTTTTGGGAGGATCATCCTGACATATTCGCCGGACGCGATCTGGTGCACGGCGGTACGTGGCTCGGAATAACACGCGGCGGAAAGTTTGCCGCGGTCACGAATTACAGGCAGCCGTTGGCTCCGAGGGGCGACATCTCGCGCGGCGAACTTGTCCGCGAATTTCTGGCCGGCGATGTTTCGCCGACCGAATATCTTCGCGACCTGCAGCCGCGCGGCGACCGATTTTCGGGTTTCAATCTCCTCGTCGGAGAAATGTCGCCGACGTCTGCCGAAGTCGGTTATTACTCGAACCGCGAGCGCGTTTTGCGAATCCTCGAACCGGGCATCTATGGGCTGAGCAATCACCTGCTCGACACTCCTTGGCCGAAGGTCCGGTTGGGAAAAGAACGGCTGGCGGCATCGCTCGGTTCCGTCAGTGCGGAAACGGACAACTTTTTTCAAATCCTCGGCGACAAAGAAACGGCCGCCGACGAGATGCTTCCGGACACCGGGATCGGTTACGAGCGTGAAAAGCTGCTCTCGGCGATCTTTATTGAAACGCCGGTTTACGGAACGCGGTCGTCGAGCGTCGTCATCGCCGATAGCGGTTTCGAGCTTTCGCTCAACGAGCGTACGTTTGTATAATCTGAACACATATGAAAACAGCGTTTTTATCCGCATCAATTCTCGTGATCGGCCTTGCAACGGTGACCTTCGGCCAGGCTCCGAACATCGAAACGGTTCTCGCCCAGCGGCTCGCGCTCGAAAAGAAGACGGTGCTTGAGAAAGGGAAGCGAATCAGCAAAACCGGAATCGCGCTCGGCGAGATCTGCGATCTGTCGGATCCGGTCGCGGCACGCGTTTTTCGCGACTATGGGGCGATGTGGATCGGAAGATCGAACGTTTTCGCGGAATTCAAACAAGGTATCAACGGCGATTCGATTCGTTTTCTGGCGAATTGCGTTTTTGACAGCGAAGCCGAGGTCTCGCTTTACCATTCGAACGTCGCCTCAAAGTCACTCAATGCCGGCGGAGTTCAGATCCAGCTTCAGGAAGCGGCGATGGAAGCGCTGGTCGAAGCGCGGAAAGAGGCGGCGACGCTGGGACTGGCGATCACGCCGCGCGGCGGATCGATCGCGGCGACGAGGACGTACGACGATACCGTTCGACTCTGGAGATCCAGATTTCTTCCGGGACTCGCGAATTGGACGGCGAAAGGGAAGATCTCGCGCCGCGACGCGGAGGCGGCAAAATCGCTTCCAATCAGGGAGCAGGTCGCCCGCGTGCTCGAATGGGAGAGCCGCGGCTATTACTTCAGCACGGATTTTTCGAAGTCGATACTTTATTCGGTCGCCGCGCCCGGTGCGTCGCAGCATATATTTATGGTCGCGCTCGACGTCGAACAGTTTGGCAATTCGAAGGTTCGCGCGGTCCTCGCGAGACACGGCTGGTTCCAGACCGTAAAAAGCGATCTGCCGCATTTTACTTATCTCGGCGTGGAAGAAAAGGCATTACCATCGCTTGGACTCGAGTCCGTAACCGTCAGCGGGCAAAAATTCTGGATTCCCAAACTCTAGAAAAATAGACCGGCGCCGGCGCAGATAATCGCTGGAAGAAGCAGCACGAGCATGATCGCAAGCGGCGTGTAGACGATGTTCGAAACCGTTTCCGAATATGCTTCGGCGGCCTCGGTCAACGAAAACGTCGCCATCCGGTTGGCTTCGTTGAGAAGGTCCCGCGTTTTCCAGGCGACCCTCGCCCGATAGGTTTCGATCCCGCAGTAGCCGCAGACTCCGGCGATGGCTCCGTTCTCGAAAGCGACCGTTCCGCCGCAGCCTCCGCAGGCCGCAGTCGCGGATTCACCATCTTCCGACGATTCAACCCGCGGGAGCATCGAACGCACACGGGGCGAACGGATCGGGAACATCAGCAAAAGCGCGAACAACCAGTAAACCGCGGCGAGGATGCCGAAACCGAAGAGATTCGTCGCAAAGAACAGTCGATAGAAGACGTAGCTCCCGCGGCCGCCGCTGAAAAAGAGGTAGATCAGCGCAATGGCGATGATCGCCATCAAAACCGAGACCGCGCCGACGAACGTGTTGGATGTCAGTATCTTGGCCCAACCAAGATAGGCTTCCGCGCGCCGCAGTCTGATCGAAGCGGATTTGCGCAGTTTGCCGATCTCGGCGTATTCGCGCGGGACGGGAAACGCGGTCGAACACGCCGAACACTTCATCCGATCGCTCAACGCCACTCCGGCACCGCAATTCGGGCAATTGAGCGGAACGAGATGAACTTCGGACGGCGCCGTTTCGACGCCGTCCGCTGCGCCTTTGATCTTTGGTTTCTTGTCGCGTGCCGTGCGGAACGCCCGCGATTTGAAAAATGCGTATATCGTGATCGGAATAAGTCCGAGGAACAGGACCGAGGCGACCGCGATCACGCCGGCGGCAACGTCTGACAGCGTGAAGCGCCAGGAATTTGAAATGTATTCCGTCGAATCGGCTTCGGGCCGGGTCGGGCCGGCATCGCGCAAACGGATCCAACGCCTTCCGGCGGCTTCGAGTTTCTTCTCGTCGAAAGCGATCGCTTGCGGCGCGTCTTTCAGTTCATAGGATTCCGCGAAAAAATTCGGGCCGGGATCGGCATAGATCTTTTGCGCGATGTAATTGAACGCCGGATCGTTCGAGACATCTGCCGAATGCACCGTGAATTCCCCGAACTTCTTGAGCCCGGACGGGGATGGTTCGATGATCCGGACCTTCGCGCGCACCTTTTCGTCTCTAAGTTCGGTGAAACTGTAAAGCGCCAGCTAATCGGAACCGTTGCCGTCGATGTCGCGGACTGCGGCCATCTTCGTTTCCGAGCCGAAGTCGAAGACAACGTTCGAGACGATCGTTTTGCGGGCGAGCACGAGGATTCCCGACAGCAGTCTGTCGGACTTTTTTTCACACAGCCAGTAAAGGACCGCGCGGCCCGGCCGGCCGGCGAATCTTCCGTCGGCAACATCCTTGATCTCGATCTCGGTTGCGCCGCAAGGAGTCTTAACCGCCGGCGCGGCCGACAGCGAGAAGGTTGGGATCTCGAGCGCGGACCGGACGGTTTTCATCTCGCTCTCAAGCAGATAAAAATTCCCGATCTGCGATCTTGTGCCGTCGGCGACGAGAATCCGCTCCTGCGCGACTCCCGTGAGCGACAGCGCCAGGGCGACGATCAACATTGAAATTGCTCTGGTAGTCATCTTTCGGGCACATTGTGCCACAGTTTTCGGGCAAGTTGCGATTTCGCGAAGATGGCGAAAAACGCCTTCTAGGTTTAATATAATGAACATAGACGTTTCACGGCATCGACCGGAACGGAGGAATGCGCGATGAACTGCCCGAAATGCAGCTCTTACAACGAAGACGGCAACGGTTTTTGCATAAATTGCGGCGAATCGTTTCAAGTTCCGAATGCGCCGCCCCCGACTCAATTTGTTGCGGGCTATTATGGCGGGACATCCGGAAGTTTGTCGAATCCTAGCCAGCCGACGGTCATCCACGCGCAGATTCCGACGGTTCAGCCGAATCAACCGGCGAATATCGACCCGTCATTCGCGGCATTTCAGCAGTCGTTTCCGATCATTCCGCCGGCACAGGCCGAGGCGAAGAGCCGCGTTGGCCTCTTTATCGGAATCGGCGCGCTCGCATTGCTCCTGCTGGCCGGAGCGGTCGTCGCCGTCGTGGTCTTTGTGGACTTTAAGCCAAAGCCCAAGGAGACACTGCCGGCGAGCCTCGGCCTTTTCTTTCAGAACGCGGACAAAACCGCGGTCACGGAGATCAAGAAACAGGATTTCGCCGATGCGTCGGCGGCGCGTGACAAGTTTGCCAAAGACGATTCTCTGCCAGTCCTCGACCCGCGTCCAAACGTGGTACTTTACTCGGACGGAAAGGACGTCCCGGTGAGCGACCTGAAACTGGTCGAGGTTGATTCGATCAAGGATGACGGAACTCTGAAGCACGTCGAATTCAAGGCCGCGACCGTCGAAGGCAAGCTCGAAATGAAACGCATTTGGGTTACCGAAGATTTGGCCGCCGGCAAATACGCGTTCGCCTTGTTCGACGGATATTTCGAGGACGGAAAGCACCATTTCTGGCCGTTTGAGGTAACGGGCGGGTCGAGTGAGGACAACGGCGATCTGGCAAAGTCCGAAACAATCGCCCGCAAGGCAAAATCCACGACCACGCCGAAAACGGAAAATACGCCGGTACCAGAGAAGAAAGTGGTGCCGCCGCCGGACACGTCTGTCGCTTACTGTCAAAGTTCGAACGTTGTCCTGAGATCCGGTCCGTCGCAACTTTCGGGCAAGATCGGCAGTTTGAAGATGTCGCAGAAGTTGTACGTTATCGAGTATTCTGACCGGTACGAGACGTTCGTCACCCGCGACGGGCGCCAGTTGAACTCGAATTATGCATACGTCCAGACCGAAAGCGGCAAGCGCGGTTGGGTTTACGCCGCCTTTATCAAGTGATTCATATGAATAACAACAAAATCGGAAAATATTTCGGGGTCGTATTACTCGTCACCGTCGGATTGTCAGGCTGTTTCTCGGTTGAAGAGGCGTCAAAGCCGAAAAAGACGACTCCGTCGCCATCGTCGACGCGATCCGAGTCGGGATCGCCAAGTCCGACTTCAACCGGGTCAAATCAAATGACGGACAATACCAACAAACAGAAAAAGGAGACGGGTTTTGCGGCGAATCTACCGTCCGGATTCGTACAGCCGCAGGACGAGGTAGGCCGCAGAATGATGCGCGAGTACGGGGCGATGTTCGTCGCGCAGGGCGTGACGCCGCCGCCGAAACTCGTTTTCGCCAGCGATTCCGAGGTTTCGGCGTTTCAGTCGAGCGCGAACAGTTCGACCGAAAGCATCGGCGGAATTTCGGTGCAGCTGCAGACGGCGGCCCTGAACGCGCTCAAAGAGGCGATCGCCGATGCGCGTTCGAAAGGGCTCGACATCAAACCGAGGAACGCCGATTCGTCGAAAAGATCGTTCACGCAGACCGTGGACAACTGGAAGAGCCGCGTCGATCCGGGGCTGAAGCACTGGGTATCGAAGGGTCGCCTGAGCCAAGCCGATGCGAGCCGGATCGCCGCTCTCTCGGCCGTCGATCAGGTGCCCGAGATCTTCAAACTCGAAGCGCAGGGAATGTACTTTGCAAAGGATCTTTCGAAGACCATCATCTACTCGGTCGCGCCGCCGGGAATGTCGCAGCATATTTCGATGCTCGCCCTCGACGTCGAACAAAACGCCGATTCCAAAGTGCGCGCGGTACTCGCCCAGCACGGCTGGTTCCAGACGGTCCAGTCGGACCTGCCGCATTTCACATACCTCGGCGCGAAGGAGAGCGAACTCCCCGGACTCGGGCTAAAAAAAGTGTCTTCCGACGGTCGCGAGTTTTGGATTCCTGATATTTAGCTTCGTATCCGTTCTTCAACGCGAAAGCGCGAAGAGCATATGTCGGGTCGGTCTCAGCAGGCCGATCCGATTTCTGAACTTAACCCAAATTGCGCGATAGGGAAATTTTGCCCGCGAATTTCCGCGAATCCTCGCGAATGGAAATCCGGACCAAAATGCTGCGAGAGAACCGGGGTTTTGAAATCGGGCCAAGGGCCAAAGTGTTGAAAAGCGGTTTGCCCGTGGGGGGTTCGGATAGAATCTTATTGGCGCGGATTTGCGGAAATTAGCGGGCAAATTTTCCATTGCGGAATCCGGGCTTAAGGACCAGAGTCCTTCCGCGAGAATCGTAAACAACGCACGATGCGGTCACCGAGGTCCAGATTCCTTAAGTCCCTCCGTTAGACATTGGTCGTCGCTCCCTTAACGGTCCTCTCTTCAACGCCAAGTCCGATACAGTAATAAATTGTTTGTGCAATGTTGGGAATTGTTTTACAATTTTCGTGGATTGAATTCCATCTTTTTTGGCGATTCCGATCGTTTTCCCAGATCAGGCATAAATGAGTTCATTAGCCGGTCCGACAAACAACTTAACCGGTTCGGGGCTTCGAGGAGCATCGAATAGATTGATGCGCTCTTTTGTGCGCGTCGCGATCTTTTCCGCGGCCGGAATTTTCGCGTTTCATTTGTCGCTGCTGACGAGTTCGTCGTCGGTCAACGACTCAGAAATGCAAGAGATCCGGGCGGCGATCGAGGTTCTCGAGGCGAAGGGTTTCGACCGGGAAGTTTTTGTTCTCCGCAACCTTACGACGTTCCGGGGGACCGACAGTTGGTTCAACGAACTGGTTCCGCGCGAGAGCGCATATGCGTCTACCAATTATCCGTTCGGAGTCGTGACGGTCTATCCCGATTTTTTTGAAAAGACCGAGGACGATGTTGAGCGCGCAATGATCCTTCTGCACGAGGCGCAGCACCTGCAGGGCGCGGACGAATCCGGAGCATACTCGTTCGTATGGCGAAATCGCAAGCGTCTCGGCTGGACGGTTCTCGCATACGGAACGACCAAGACGTTCGTCACGATCGAATTGCTGACACGCGAGAATGCGCCTGAGTTATTCGGCTGCGGCGAGAGATTATGGAGCGACTGCACCGAAGCTCCGCGCGCCCGAAAACTGTGACTCAACCCAGATCCCGCCTTGCTTTTGAAATTAATTGACCGAATCTTACGGGCGTGCCGCTTTCGCCGAATGATCCAAGAACGTGTTCCCGCTAAGTCGCCAAGGCGCAAAGTGAGAATTGAAAGCGATCGCGAATCAATGCCGGAATCCCCGCCTTTGCCGGAATGTCTCGCGAAAACAACTTCAACGTTGAATTCACCGAATTTCGACGGCGGACCGTTCTTGCCGAATGATCCAGAGGAATGCGTTCCCGCAAAGACGCTTCTTACAAACTCTTAGACTGCGATTCAGATTCTATCTGCAACGACATCAGTTCGGCGATCGACAGTACGTCGCAGATCAGCGATTTCGTCCTCGGCGTGGCCGAAAAGTAAGCCGGATTACGACGGCGGACACAAAAAGAGCGCCGATTCGGCGCTCTTTTCTTAATGTTTTGGTACACCCGGCAGGATTCGAACCTGCGACCCTCTGGTTCGAAGCCAGATACTCTATCCAGCTGAGCTACAGGTGCACACAAATGAAAGTTTAGTTCGATACGGGCGCTAATGCAATTTCGGATTCGGGATTTCTGAATGCGGATTTGCCGTTTCGGGTGCAAATTCCGAATTTCGATCTCCGGATTTCGAGGTCCGCGTTCACGATCGCGATGACCTGGCGATTGTCGGAAAAATCGCAACTTGATGAATTGCCACTCCAAAGGTCGATTCGAATGAAAATCGCAAATCGCGGAATCTGCCTTGGAAAGAACTGTCCGCGAATTTCCGCGAATCTTCGCCAACCCGAGAATGTTTTCTAAAACCAATCAGCGAAAAGTCGCGAAGATTCACGGGCAACATTCAATCGCGGATCGTTGATCGGGAGCCTTGAAAACGGCGAATGCTTTGAGTATAAGATCTGAAATTTCAGATTTCAGATATTTCAGATTTCGAATCTCTCCGTGGCGAATCTTGTAATCGCAAATCGCAAATCGCAAATCGCAGGACCCCCGAATCACGAGATCCGACTACTTATTCTGGAAATCTTTGCGGATCATCTTGACGAGGTCTTTGATATCCTGATCCGAGATCTTGCCCTTGAATGCCGGCATTCCGTCTTCCTTGAAGCCGTTTTCGATTCCGTCGATGAATTCCTTATCCGACTCGTTTTTGAGTTTGTCTGAGGTAAAATTCGGCGCTTTGATCTTGACGCCGTCAATTTCGGTTTGGCCGCCGGTACCGTCTTCCTTATGGCAGCGGACACATTTTTCCGAATAGATCTTCTTGGCTGCCGCAAGTTCGTCGGGCGTCGCCGTCGCCGCGGGAGTGGTGTTCGCCGACGCCGTTTTGTTGGTGTTCGCGTTCGATACCGCGGTATTCGTCGTAGTCTGCCCGCAGGCGGACGCCCCGAGGGCGACCGCACCGGCAACACATATTATTTTCAAAAGTTTCATCAGGTTTCTCCGTGTTGATAATTTTGAAAGAGTTTAGCCCACCGGACCGGGGAACGCAAAATCCGAACTCGTTTGATTGTTTGTTTTTAGGTTGGGAAAATTATACGATACGCACAACTCAAATAAAGCGATGAACAGAGCAGGGGAAATAGTCTCAATCAGTCCGAAGTTCGCGATCCCGCGGGGCGAAGTAGTTATTGACTGCGTCGATTTTCAAGTTTCAGATGCCGGAGATCACGCCGTATTTTTTGATGACCTTCCGGGACGGATCCTGGCGGCATCGTCTAAACGGGTCATCGTTTCGGTTCCCGAAGGGCTCGAGACAACCGATGTTTCAGTAAGGCTTGAGTCGGGCGGGGATCGAAGCGAAGCCGGGACGATCGTTGTCGGGAGGAAACTGGTCGACGGAATGCATATCGTCGGTAGTCCGGCGGTCGATCCGAAAGATGATTCTCTGATTGTTACGCGCTCCGGAACGCGCGGCCAGCATTTGCCCGTGACCCTTTTCCGGATCGATGCGGACGGCTTTGTTTCGGATATGGCGGCCGCGGTCGTCAATCCGACCGGACTGGCATATGACCCCGGCGGGAACCTGTTCGTTACAAACCGCGCCGACGGAGAGGTCTGCCAGGTTGTTCGTGACGAAGAGATCGTCAAGTTTTCAGGTGACCTCGGGACAGCGACCGGCATCGCCTTCGACGATTCCGGTACGATGTTCGTCGGCGACCGCACGGGGAAGATCTTCAAGCTTTCGGAGTTTGGTAGTCCCGACGTCTTTGCGACGCTCGAATCCTCGGTCTCGGCGTATCATATGGCGTTCGGGATCGACGGCAGGCTGTACGTTACCGCGCCCGGACTTTCGAGTTTCGACGCGGTTTACGCGATCGATGCGAGCGGCTTTGATACACGTTATTTTCGAGGTCTTGGACGACCTCAGGGCTTGGCTTTTGATGAAGACGGGAACTTGTTCGTCGCGGCCTGCATCGGCGGGCGACGGGGTGTCGTCCGAATCGAACCGGGCGGAGTAGACGGCAAGCTCTTTGTCGCCGGAAACAATGTCGTCGGTTTGTGCTTCACTCGCCGGGGCGAACTTCTTGTCGCTACCAACGAGGCAGTATTCAGCCTGCCGGTCGGAATCCGGGGCACGCTGCTGAAGTGACGGTGCCAATGGCCGTCCGTCGGATTATCTTTGTCACCTTGGCGACGGAACTCGGCGCAAATCGAAAAGAGGCAGACCAATCAGCCTGCCTCTTCCACAACTTTCAAAACTCCCTTAACTTCCCAACTTAATTATCCGGAGTCGGCGTCGGTGACGGTTCCGAGCGTTTCTTCAGAACCGGCGGGACGTCGGGTTTGTCGTTGGTCTCGCCCGGAGTCGTTGTCTGCGAATCCGAATCGGGTTGGCGGCGTTTGAGCGTCGGTTTGTTGAGTTCGGTGTCATCGACGTCAACGTTCACACCGGCTTTGATGTTCGAGAGTCGCATCAGATGCGCCTTGACCCGCTGAAACTCAGACGTGCTGATAATGTACTCTTCTTTGTCCGGAAACCTCGCGACCAGCGCCAGGCTCGCGTCGCGCCGTTCGATCGACTGCGGATGGGTCGAGAACAGTTTCGAAAGCGAACTCGCCTTTTTGCGGTTCTGCGAAGCGAGTTTCTCGAACATCGACGCCATCCCGGTCGGATCGTACCCGGCGGCATACATATATTGAACGCCAAGTTTGTCGGCCTCTTCTTCCGCTCCGCGACTGAACTTGAAGAACGCCAGAGCCTGTGCGATACCGGCGGTGTTCTGGAGAATCGAACCGGCGATACCTCCGGTAAAAATGATGCCGGCGAGAATTCCGTAGCCTATGAACTGTCCCTTTCCGGCATTTTCCATCGCGTGACGGGCCGCAACGTGCGCGATCTCGTGCGCCATCACGCCCGCTAGCTCAGATTCATTGTCGGCTGCGAGGATCAATCCCTTGTTGACGAAAAAGAAACCGCCCGGGAGCGCGAAAGCATTCACCTCGTCGCTGTCAATGACCTTGATCGTGAACGGGATCTTCGCGTCAGAATGGAGAACGATGTTCTGACCAACGCGGTTGACGTATTCGGTCACCATGTCGTCTTCGATCATTTTCGCCGACTGTTCGACCTCAAGAGCCAACTGCCGGCCGATCTGGACCTCTTTGTCCTGTGATCCTCCTAGCCAACCCCAAAACTTGTCGCCGCCGCCGTTAATGTTGCGTTTGCCGATCAGTTCCGGATTTTCACTGGTCGAAAGCGGTTTCTTTGGGTCCGTCTGGACCGTCGTTTGCTTTTTATCCTTTTTGTCATCCGTCACCTGAGCGTTTGCCGTCAAAGGCAAAAACGCCGTCGCGCTTACGGAAAACGCGATCAACAGAAAAAACGCCGCCAGCTTCTGGGATAATGTTTTTTGCATAGTCATTGCTCCTTGACGCAATACCGGAATTCTATATTCTCCGCCGGTCTTAAATCAATGCCTCTTTGATGCATTGAGCGCGAACGGAGTTGGCAATTCCGAGTCAAAACAAGAAAAAAATGCCGAAAAGTCATGTTAAAACTGTTTGTTTATCTACCAAAACCTGCTAGAGTATTACTGCCGAACAAGTTCTCGGCCCCCGCAGACTTCTATCCCGCGTCTTGCTTGCCCAACGAACTCAGATGAAACGGATCAACGAAAAGGTCAAAGATTTAGTAGAGGTCAGAAATTTTAAGAGTCTCCAGGATTTCTTCAAGGATCCGGCCGAGACTCTATCCGCGTATCAGTTCACCGATACGACGGCGGAAATGATGTCCAAATGGCTCGACCGCGTGTCGAACGTGGCTCCCGAAAGCGGACACGCACTCGCACTCGCCGGCTATCGCGGCGTCGGGAAGAGTCATTTTCTGGCCGCACTCGGCGCGATTCTGGCTCAGCCCGAACTCCGTTCGAGAATAACGGACAGTCTCGTTTCAGCCAGTATGCAGCGTCTCAAGCGTCGCCGGTATCCGGTCACGTTCGTCAAACGCGGGACACATCAGTCGCTGCTTGAAGAAATGCGCGTGGCGATCGCCGCGACGTTCGCGATCCCGGTCGAGAGTCTCGGCGGCGATCTTTACGAACTGCTTTCCCTGGCGGCGCAAAAGTCGGGCGAAATGCCGTTCGTGCTGATCATCGACACCGCGCTCGAACGATCGGCACGGGTTGCGCGGAATGACGGTGAGACCCTCGGCCAGATCGCCCAACATGCCGCAAAACTGAACATCTTCGTCGGTGTCGCGTTGGACGACGATATCGCCGGTGCCGATGGCGTCAACCTCGCGATCTCACGCTCGTTTGCGATCGACTACCTCGATCAAGAGCACTTGTATCGTATCGTAGACGCGCACGTTTTCCCGAAAACGCGCCAGACACAGGCGCTGATCCACGACATCTACAATTATTTTCGCGAGATTCTGCCGCATTTTCGATGGAGTGAACAAAGGTTCAGCGCGCTGTATCCACTTCATCCGATCATTCTCGAAGTCGCCCCATTTGTCCGGTTCTACGCACCCGATTTCGCCCTTCTCGGATTCGCTTCGGAGGCGGGCAACCGGGTTCTTGGGCGTCCTGCGAACTCGCTCATCGCGCTTGACGAAGCCTTCGATTGCGCTGAGGCCGATCTGCGGAAGGTTGACGACCTGCGGGACGCGTTCGCCGCGTACGATAAGCTGAATACCGACGACGTCGGACAGATTCCCGTGATGCAGCGGCTGCAGGCCAAGCTGATACTCAAAGGATTGTTGCTGTTGTCGCTCGACGGTAACGGCACGACCGCCGGCGAGATCAGCGCGGCGATGCTGATATTCGACGAGTCAAACCCATTGGCGAGTTCGAAGGCCGTTGAAGATCTTCTTGAGAAGTTCGTTTCCGTTTTGCCCGAACAGATTCAGCGTAAGGCTGACGAGGGGCGCGAGATTCGCTATAGCCTCAAGGTCAGCGCTACCGACGATCTGAACAACGCTTTGGCTGACGCGGTCAGCGGGGTTTCAAACGATGTAGCCGCCAGGATCTTCCGAAAGGTCGCACGCGAGCGATATTCGGATTGGACATTCCCGGAAGAATCGGATGGCAACACCATCAACTGGACGGACTCGCAAATCGTCTGGCGGGGCGGTCTGCGCCGCGGACGAGTTTGCTGGAATCTCGAGAGTCGTACCGGTACGTTCGAGCAAATGGCGCTCAATTCAGAGTATATCGATTGGATCGTGTTCATCAACGGCGACAACTCCGTTGTTCCGCGGATAACCTCGGACGATTCGATCCCTCAGGTCTACTGGCAGCACGCGCCGCTCAGAGAAGATGAACTGGAGACGATCAAACGCTATTACGTGCTTCTCAACGATCGCGGTCTGCACGATACCTACGGTGATCAAGTGCGGGCAGTCGGGCATTCGCACAGCCTCGCGGTTGAGAAAATATGGAAACGGGTATTTCTTGAAGACGGAATGCTCGGAATCGGCGGACTTGACTATAACTTCAGCGAAACTGCCCGAGAATCTCAGATCCTCGCGGACGTTTTCTCGGAAATGCTCGAGCCGCTGTTTGAACTTGAGTATCCGGAACATCCGCGGTTTACCCAAACTCTCGGGATGACCGAGGTCTCGACCCTCGTCAAGGATCTCTTCAGCGGTGCGCATCAGAATCTTTCCGAAGTCCAGCATTTAGCAGAGATCTTTGCATATCCGCTGGGATTGGTCGCCGAACGCGGCTCACAATTTCTTCCTGAGTCCGAAGACGCGATCGTCGGTTTGCCGCTCGCGAGGGACGTGCTTTCGCTTGTCGAACTGGCCGGCGTCGAAACCGTCACCCTGAAAACAATATACCGGACGCTGAAGCGTGCTCCGGTCGGGTTGGTTCGGGAAGCGCAGCATCTGCTTCTGGCGGCTCTCGTCGCCAACCGAAAAATCGAATTCGTCACGACCAAGGGCGACCGCATCAACCGCCGTTCGCTCGACCTGAAGATCATTTGGGACGATATCGAAGGTGTCGCCGGACCGACAAGCGTCACGTACACTGCGGAACGCCTGACATCCTGGGTCAAACTCATCACGACCAACGACCGGATCAGTTCGATCGATGATCCGACGGACCGCACGGCGACTGTCGAAGCGCTTCGGGTCTGGCTGTCCGATTGGCGGACCGCCGGTCTGCTGGATCGTTTCAACGATTTGCCGGACGAAATTTTGAATACGCGGATATGGCGACTATCGACTCTGGCGGACAAGACGTTCGGTTCCGTCGCCGTGACCGTCGCCGGGATCATCGACAAATCGATCACCCTCGACGACGGCCTGCAGCGCATTGCAGACGCGTTCACCGATTCTGACGAGGAGTTCTTCGCCCGAACTCAGGATCTGGTCGTTCTCGAGGATTTCATCAGCGGCACCAAACGCCGCGAGGAGATCTGGTCTTACGTGGCGGTCTGCGAGACAACAAACGACGAAAAGATCGAATTCTTCCGGGAAAAGCTTTTGGCTGTCATCAAGGAAACTGTCGCAAATCCGAATCAACTGGTTAACCGCGAAATGGAGAATTTTTGGCAGTCTTTCCACAACACGTATACCGAGCATTTTGCGACAAAGCACGATATGGTGATGAAATCACACCATCTGCAGGAACGGTTTGACGAGATAATGCGCAGCGACGAATGGTGGGAGTTTGAGAATCTATCCAAGCTTCCGATCTTCCCCGATTATTATTGGCGGCGGGCCCAGGAGATTCGTCGTCAGTTTCGCGAACTCGACTGTCGCTTCAGTGTCCGCGACATGCTTGAAACACATCCGTTTTGCGCCTGCCCGTTTAACTTGGCGCAGATTCGCGAATGGGAACGGTTGCCGCAAAAGATGCAGGAGACGATCGATGAGGCGCGCGCCGGATATCGCAAGATTCTAATTCTTCTCAAGGAAAATCTGCTGCAGCTGGTTTCGCGCTTTGCCAAGATGGATCTTGAGCCGGAATACTCCGGCGCAGCCACGCGGCTTTTGAAGTTGTTTGCCGAAGGCGGTGAGATTCCGCCGCTCAAGAATGCCGAGCTTCTTATTCTGGCGAAATCGTTTGAGAGGATTCCGACCACCTTGCTTTTCAAATCTTCATTCCCGCCGACCCGCGACTATGTCAGCCGCGACGAACTGGCCGAACATGCCCGTAAATGGCTCAATGAAATTCCCGATCTGCCCGCTTTGGTCAAGATCTGACAAATGTCCCGGTAAAGAAAATCGCTTGGTGTATTCGGTGAAGATTGCTAGAATCGTCGCAGACAATGACCGATCACCAATATACCGTGCGTCCGCTGATGGAATCGGATCTTTCCGAGTGGTTTCGGCTGCGACAACTTCTTTGGGATGAACTTTCGGAAGAAGACCACAAGGCTGAAATGCTTGACATTTACGAGCATTCGGATTCCCAGCTCGTCGTCGTTTGCGATGCGGGCGGAAAGCTTGCGGGATTCCTCGAAGCGAGCATAAGGCCGTTTGTCGAGGATTGTCATACGGACCACGTAGGTTATCTTGAGGGCTGGTTTGTCGACCCCGAATTTCGTCTCGCGGGCGTCGGACGAAGACTCGTGCGCGCGGCCGAAGAATGGGCGAGATCGAGAGGGTGCAGCGAGATGGCGTCGGATTCCGAGATCGGCAACGAGCTGAGTCTTGAGGCGCACTTGAAATTGGGCTACGAGGTGACGTCGAAACTGGTCCATCTGCGCAAGGAACTGGATTAGAAACGATGAAAACGCAAAGTGATCGGGCAGGATTCAAACTTGCGTGCCGGCTTTTCGGTTCGCTTTTTCTGTATTGCGGGATGGTTTTTTCGCAGTCCGCAAGCCAGAATTTTCCGACCCCGATCCGTTCGAACGAGATCAGTGGCGTCATTCAGGCCCGAGATATCGGCGACGCCCGTCTGACGACGCATTACTACACGTTTACCGGAAATCAGGGCGACATCTTTATCAACGTCGTGACCAAGAATCTTGACGGCGACATCGATGTTTTCACGGCGGATACGCTCAAGCCGCTGACCAAGATCGTGGTTTATTCAGACGCTTCGGACAACGAGACCGGACGCGTTGTTTATCTGCGCCAGTCGCAGAAACTGATCCTGCGCGTCGAGGGCCGGACGCCGAACGACCAGCCGGCGAGTTATCGACTGAAGTTTGCCGGCAGTTTCGAACCGTCCGCCGAGGTCGCGGCCAGTGACGACATCAAAGAGCCGGAAGTTACGACCAAAAGGGAATCCGACATAACGGTCAATTCCGTCGGAACGATCATCTCAGTCAAGCCGAAACCGACGCCGAAACCAATCGAAAGGGAAACGGTTGCGCCAATCGCGAAGAAACCCGCGGAAAAAACTGCGGACAGGGAGACCACGCCGACGCCGGTCGAGCCAGAACCGGCTATGACCGTTGACCGCGAAGATACGAAAAAAGTTCCCGAGAAGGTCGCTCAAACTGAGTCGCGCTCAAAGCCGGAAGTCGTTGTGACGGATGAACTGCCCAAAAAAGATGCACCGGCGAAAAAAACGAAAACTTCACCCGTCTCCAAGACCAGGCAACCGGTCCCGGCAAAGACTGCTTCGAGGCCGGTCGTCGTCCCGAAAACACCGAACCCGCTCGAGGCCATTAACCTTGTCGTGCTTTTCAAGGACGGAACGAAGATCGAGCGTCCGATGAGCGAAATTCTCAAGGTCAGCGTCGACAAGGGGATTCTGACGATAGTACATAAAGACGGCTCGATTGGACGATACTCGATTCTTGAGGTCGCTAAGATGACGATCGAATAGGTCTGGAATTGGGAACTCTCTGCCTGTTCCGACGGCCGCACCGGAAAAACAAAGAGGCCCTTATTTTCATAAGAGCCTCCAAAGTCTCACGACCCTCAGAAGCGGATCGCAATCAGACACGTCTATGCGTAACTGTGAAGTCCAGGCAGCAGATAACTGACTCCAAGGTACGTAAAGATCACCAGTAAAAATCCGACGATCGCGAAGTAGGCCGAACTGCGTCCGCGCCAGCCGCGTGAGATTCGCGTATGCAGAAACGCCGCGTAGGTCAGCCACGCGACAAGTGCGCCTGTTTCCTTCGAGTCGAAGCCCCACGGCCGCCCCCACGATTCATTGGCCCAGATCGCGCCGGTGATAAGCAGCATCGCAAGGCCGGCGAACGCAAGACACGCGGTCTTGTACATCAGACTGTCCAAAGCGTCGAGACTCGGCAGACGTTCGCGGACCGTCTCGGTCCTGAACGAGAAGAGAATCACGAAAAATGTGCCCGCGAGCGCCGTCAGAAGCCCCGCGAATTCGACGGGATTGGTGCCCAAACCTGTGAACAACTTGCTTCCGTTACCTTGGAAATACTGCCTGCCGGCGGCTTCGAGCTGCTTTGGCGTGATTGCCGCAAACTCCTGCGCCGAAAGGTTTTCGCGCGACGCGAGTTCCTTGCCCACGGCCACGTACTGGCTGGTGTTGGTTTCGAGCTGAGTCTGAAGTTTGGCGTAGACGTCGGTCGTCGTTTTTACGCCCGAGACCCAGAAAACGACGGCCAGAATCTGCGCGACCAGTGAAAGTTTGAGAAGAATATGACCGATCGTCTTTGCCTTGGCGTCGGATTTGTAAACATATGCGAGAAACAGCGCTATCGAACCGAGCATCAAACCGCCGGCGGCGACCAGCGCCCAGCCGACATAGGGAATTTCGACACGGAAGAAAGCGTTGAACGGCTTTCCGCCCATCGGATTAGGCAGGAAAGTTCCGGCGCGGTAAACGCCTTCAGTGAAAACCGAAAAACCGCTGATCGACCCGATCACGCAAAGCGCGAAAATGCTCGACCAGATCGCCATCGATTCGACCTTCACGCCTTCCTTCAGCAGATAAATGACCGCGATCGCGAAACAAACGAGCGCGACACCGTAACTGAGCGACGCCACGCCGACGTGGATCGGACGCCAGTATGAATCGAGGATCGGCATCAGATTCGAGTGCTCGCCGCCGATAAAGCGCGCAAGCGTTAGAATAAGCGCCGCCAAGGGAAGTGTGAACGCGCTCAGGAACTGAAAGTTCTTGCGGTGAACCAATAGCAGCGTCGTGATCCCCGCTCCGAAAGCGAACGCAAGGCTCAGATCGTATAAGTTGGCGAATGGAATGTATCTGAAGATCCAAGGTTTCGCCAGATTGCCGCTCTGCTGGAGCTGCGTCAACTCGAAATCGTAGGCGTTGACCCAACGGACGAGCCAGCTCGAAAAATTAAAGAAAACGCCGAGCGTAGCGCCCCATAAGCCCAGCCGTTTGGCCATTCCCGAGGGTGCGTATAGGTTCGTCAGTTCGAACAGCGCACCGAGGATGTAACACGCCAGCGCGAGCATCATCAGGGCCGTATCGGAGATGAACCGTTCTCCGATTTGAATCCGGAGCCCGACCATCAGGAACGAACCGCCGATCGCCAGGATCGCCGGCAGGAAAGATTTCCAACTCGCGGAGTCGGCCGATTCCGACCGTTCCCGCGCCGTAAAAACTTCGCTTTGAATTCTCGTAACGTCTTCCATATTATTACCCCTTGTCCTGGGTTTCGTTATTGGACCTGTCTATAAATCGCCCGACGAGCGAGCGGAACTTGTCTTCGAAGGCCAAATGATTGCGGTTAGCGTCACCTCCGAAAACGACTTCGTACTGTCCCTCGGACTTTTTCTCGATCATCGCCCAGACGCGGCGATGCGACGAGAAAAAGACAAATCCGAGAGCTCCCATGAGACCGAATCCGCCGATGTACCAAGCGATGAACGCCGCACTGAACGGATCGTACTTGATCGACAAGATATGTGCCAACGGCGACTTCGCGTAATCCGTCATATGCCAACGGTAACCGGCTTTCGGAGCTGCAACCGGGGCGTTGTCCGGCAGCTTGTTCGCGAACGCGAAGACCTTGACGGTTTCTTCGGGAGTATTATCCTTCGCCGGCGTCGTAACGCGCAAGACGGCGACCGGATTATTGTAGTCGGCGCTCTGCGTCGTGACCTGGTTGCCGCGCATCACAAAGTCCGGCAAAAAATTCTCGTACTCGACCTTGGTGCCGTTCGGCAACACGGCCGTGTCATTTCGTTTGAGGACGACCGTCAGCGCCGGTTCGCCAGGCTTTTCCGGCGTCAGCTCGAATGTCATCGAACTCGCGCTGCCGACGGTGATCGCGCTTGCCTGAAAGAATCTGTAGCCGCGGTAACTGTAGGGATTGTTCAAACTGACGTCGGCAACGGTTTCGCCGTAGTCCGGATCGTCGATCTTGATCCGCGTTCGCCAATCCATCGTGTTGTTGATCTCGATCTGCCCTCCCGAATTGATCAGCCGCTGTTCGATCTCCATACAGGTAATGGTGAACGGGAGTTCGACATTGAATCGCTCTTGCTGATCGAGTCGGTACTTGATGAGCTGGATCGTGTTCGACTTCTGAACGAGATTGAAGTCGGTCAACACTTGGGGGTTGGTGTCGGGCGTCAGACGGACATCGGCGTCGAAGCCGAACTGGTGCGCCACGAAATGGCCGAGAAAAAGAATCAGGAGAAAAACGTGGACGATGTAGGCGCCGACCCGGTTCCATCTGCCCTTCTCCCCGAAAACGTAAAAATAACTCTTTTTTTCGATCCGGCTGAAGTCCTTCTTGCCGTTTTCATCGGTGGCGTAGCTTGAGACCTCTTCCTCGCGGACCGAAGCCTTCATCCCGCCCGATTCGAACGCGGCCTTGATCTCGCCCGCTACTTGGGACTCGCCCGCTCCCTCGATCGTGATCACGGCATTTTGTTTCAGGTTCAGCAGCCAATTCTTGGTCGCCGTCCGCTTCGGATCCCTGATGTACTTCCAAGCGCCTGGAAAACGGTCGATCGAGGCAAGGACGATATTCAGGGAAAGCAGCAGGAGCAGAACGTTGTAGTACCAACTGTAATAAATATCAAAAAGCCCGAGACCGCCGAAGATCATCTTTTCGGCCGGTGTCCGCGTCGCATAGTATGCGTCGAACCCCTGAACGTTCTGCTGAATGATGACCATCCCGAGAATCGAGAAAAAAACCAGAATGCAGAGCACGACGACGCCGAAGCGAACCGAACTCAAAAACTCCAGCGACTTGTTGATGACAGGCGACGATTTCTCTTTGGAAACCCTTTCCGGCTTGATCGTTTCTTCTGCAACTGACATTTATGTTTATTTTCGCGGGAGGCGCCGCAGCAGTCACCCACATGCTTCCTCGTTAGGAAAATGATAGCCCAGCAACGCATATTTGTCACTTGCGGAGAAATTAGTCCTCCTTGTGTATTTAATGAATCCACCTACTTGAACCTGTTTGGAAAAATCAATTCGAAACGTTATTCTTTAGTCAACAAAAAGGCAGTATAAATACAAATGGAAACCATTGGGGCACAACTTGAAGACGCGAAATCGTACGGATTGCGCGAAAAATTGGCGGCGTACCTCGAACTTACGAAGCCGCGGATCGCATTGATGCTGGTCCTGACATCGGCAGCCGGATTCTATCTCGGCACGGTCGGGAGCTTTGATTTCGTGTTGTTCGCCAATTCGCTGATCGGCATCACGCTTCTGGCATTCGGCGTCGCGACGCTCAATCAGTACCTCGAACGCCGGACCGACGCATTGATGGAAAGGACCGCGCGGCGTCCGCTGCCGACCAGCAAGATCTCTCCGAACGAAGCGCTGCTGTTCGGTTTGGCTCAATGTGCCACCGCCGAGTTGTATCTCTGGGTCCTCGTCAACGGGTTGACAGCGATTCTCGGACTTGTAGTGATCGTCGGCTACGTTCTGCTGTACACGCCGCTCAAGACGAAAACATCGGCATCGACGGCGATCGGCGCCATTCCCGGAGCGATGCCGCCACTGATGGGCTGGACGTCGTCGGCGGACAGCATAAATCTCGCCGCTTGGACGCTGTTCACGCTTTTGTTTCTTTGGCAGTTTCCGCATTTTTTGGCGATCGCCTGGATGTATAAGGAACAATATGCGAAGGCCGGAATTCTGATGCTGCCGGTAGTCGAACGGGACGGTCGCGTGACCGCCAGGCAGATCGTGATCTTCACGCTGATGCTGCTTCCTATCAGCTTGACGCCGTTCTTTATTGGTCTGGCAGGCATTTTCTACCTCGTCGGCGCGACTCTTCTCGGCGGCTGGTTCCTTTGGACGAGCATCCAAATGGCGCGGGCCAAAACGGTTGTGAAAGCGCGGCGGCTTTTGCTCGTATCGGTAATATATCTTCCGCTTATCTTTGCGCTGATGGTGCTTGACCACCGGTAATTTATGGTGAAACAGCAGAATAACGTTGGAACGGGCACGCCGGGCCGAAGTTTGTCGGGCGGCAGCGCGGGGGCACCGGATCCGGGCGGCCGAGGTCCGAACCGCGAACCGGACGATGCCGAGGTCCTCGAATACGAAAAGAGCTTCTCGAAATCAAGAGTTCTGACCTGGTTTCTCCTCCTCGTGGTCTTGATGACCTTCGGCGGAGTCGTGAGCGCGTACATCGTGATCGCGACCAACGGCGTCCTTGAGTGGCGGCCGTTCGATCTGCCGCTGCAGGTTTGGATCAGCACGGCGATCATTCTCGGATCCTCCGTAACGTACATCGTTGCCGAACGATCGATCGGTCTGGAACGGCAGGGAAAGGCAAAGTCCTGGCTGCTGGCGACGACGATTTTGGGCGCGGCGTTTGTTTCTTCGCAGATCCTCGCCTGGATGGAGCTTGCAAAGCGCGGGATCTATGTTCAGAGCAACCCGTACGCAGGGTTCTTTTACATTTTGACGGGGCTTCACGCGGTTCACGTCGCCGGCGGGATAATTGCCCTCGGATGCGTCGTTCTGATGACGTGGGACCGGGGCAAGTTTGTGTCGGCAGTCGACCGAACGAAGGAGATCGCAACTGCGGTCGGTTGGTACTGGCATTTTATGGGCGGGCTTTGGGTCGTTCTTTTCACGCTGCTCGGCTTCTGGAAGTGACGCGCGTGAGTTGGTTTTTATGGAAACGGTCTCGAAAATCGGGAAACAATCGAACCTGGCGATCAATCTCGTTTCGGTCGTGATTCCGGTCGTCGTCGCGATCCTTCTCGGAATCCCGACGAAACTCGATCTCGGCAGCTGGACTAAGAATTTGCCGCACGTTATCGGAACGATAAACTCGATCACGTCGATCTTGTTGGTGTTGGGGCTGATCTTCATCAAACTTCGAAAGATCGGCCTCCACCAGACGATGATGACACTCTCGTTCGGGCTCGGCGGTGTTTTTCTTGTTTGCTACGTGATCTATCATCTGTCGAATCCGTCGAACCGTTTCAACGGCGAAGGGTTCGTGCGCGGAATTTATTTTTTCACGCTCATCACTCACGTCGGGTTATCGCTCGTCGTACTGCCGCTCGTACTTCGCGCGGCCTATTTTGCGGCCAACAAACGCTTCGAAGAACACCGTCGGGTGGCCCGTTTCGCGTACCCGATCTGGCTCTATGTCGCGGTTACGGGGGTGCTTGTTTACCTCTTCGTTTACCATCTTTACCCTTCGGCATAAAAAAAATCGGCAATCCCTTGATTTTTTTCACGGTCAGGTGCTATATTTCTTTCTGTTGAAAATTGAGACGCCGAAGCCGTTTTTATTGTTTTGCGGCGCGGGGGAACCAAAAGTTTCGCTTTTGCGGAACATGGGGCGAAGCATTCATGTGAATGCGGGGAAACTTCTTCATTCCTAGCCCGACAGCTAACCTCGTAGGTGGGCGAAGAAGCTACGTAAAAGATTTGCCTGTTTAGGTGCGATTTTCCAAGTGCTTCGTGCCTTTGATTTTTTCAACGAATCAAACAGACGTCCGGTCTTCTCAAAGGAAAAAAGTTCCGTCTTTTGGCGGAACTTTTTTCTTTTTGAATTTATCCCAATTTACCATTCGAACCCGAATTACGCATTAGCTGTCCAATCGGTTTGACGCCGCACGGCGCGCCGAAGAAACACGGACTGTATAAATCCTTTTGTTTCAGTAACTTGAAAATGTGTTTCTTGAAAGAAAGCTGTTTGCCCGCGAAGAACGTAAAATACACGAAAGCTGGCCGAAAGAATAACATCTTTAGCGTTTTTCGCGTATTTCGCGGGCAAACAGCTTTCCAATGCCTAATTCGGGTTTAAGCATCGGGCGATAATTCATCTTTGCGGGAAAACCAGCGCTTGCGTTTACCGGCACGGGCGTTTCCGAAAAGACGCTCAGTCGCAGACCTCGTTTGGCTCGGTTCAACCCAGATTCCGCAATAGCCGTCCAATCGGTTTGACGCCGCACGGCGCGCCGAAGAAACACGAACTGCATAAATCCCTTTGTTTCAGTCACTTGAAAATGTGTTTCTTGAGAGCTGGGCGGTCGGCGCGACCGTTCTCGCCGCCGCCGGCGACGTCACGCGCTTTCCGACCAAGCGAAAGGCGCGCCTGCTACTTCGGGACCACGCAGCGGATCAA
>JBGSWK010000026.1:0-53892 GCA_041752475.1 Pyrinomonadaceae bacterium
CAAACCCACGGCTAAACTCACCATGCCGCTGACGCGGCCGGCGGCGATGTTTCACCCAGTGTCCGTCGAACGGCGCGCCGAAGAAACACGAATTGTATAAATCCCTTTGTTTCAGTCACTTGAAAATGTGTTTCTTGAGAGGGAAATTTTGCCCGCGAATTTCCGCGAATCCGCGCGAATGGAAATCTGGTCCAACGCGCTACGATATAAGTGCGTTTTTGAAATTGGGCCAAGGGCCAAAGTGTTGAAAAGAGATTTGCTCGTGCTTGTTCGAATAGAATCCTATTCGCGTGGATTCGCGGAAATTCGCGGGAAATTTCCATTGCGGAATCGGTTAAAAGGGAAAAGATTCTTGGCGTTTCGGTTACTTTGTCGCAAACGCGAAGACCTGAACCGCTCAGATGGCTTTCTCGATTTTCGCCTTTTTACCATATCCCAATTCTCCGCGGCTTTGCGGAATTCGGGTAAATATTCGAGAATGCTTGAGGATGAAATCGCAACTGGCACCCGAAGAGATCGAACTCTATAAGAAGAAGAAGGTTCTTGACCGTCTGAAGGACCGCCTTGCTGACAGCGAAGAGGAAATGACCGATCTCCGGGCCGAACTCGAGCAGTTCGAAGCTCGTTACAAAATGGATGTCGCGCGTTTTTATCACGATTTTGACGAGATCGAGGCGCAGATAGCCGAAGAAGAAGCGAAACTCGTTCCGGACGACGAGGAGATCAAGAAGCGTGCAGAGGAACTACGACGTCGCGCCGAAGAGTCGGCTGTTGACGCCGACGCGGATAAATGTTCCCAAAAATGGCGTCCGACGGCCGAGGCCAAAAAGGCATATCACGACCTGGCGCGGATCATTCATCCCGATCTGGCGCTCGATTCAAAAGAAAAGGAACGCCGCCACGAACTGATGGCGAAGCTCAACGATGCCTATTCGGCCGGCGATCAGAACCGGCTCAACAAACTTGTCGAAGACTTTCGCGATTCGCCCGATCTCGTCAAGGGCGAGACGCCCGGTGACGAGTTGGTCCGTGCCATCCGGCAGATCTATCAGATAAAGAAACGCCTGATCGAACTGCGGCACGAAATGTCGGTCGCGGTTCATTCCGAGCTTTTCGTGCTTCGCGAGAAGGTCGAGGCCGAAATGCGCGAGGGCCGCGATCTGCTCAAACAAATGGCCGAACGAACAAAGACGCACATCCGCAAGGCCGAACGCCGGCTCGCGAATCTGAAGAATTTGAACATCGCTCAGGAAGAATACGTTCGAGAGAAATACGGGATGGATATCTCGGAATTTCGTTGATTCGGCCGGCTGAATCCGGAGCTCCAAACTGAACTCAAAACGCAATGCAAAACGCCCCTGAAGTTAACAAAGAAGATATCAATCGGTTTTTGTGCCCGAATTGCGGCGCGAATATGGTTTTTGATCCGGCGCTTGGGAAACTCGCTTGCCCGTACTGCGCACATGCGCAGGAGGTCGTCGCCGACGGAACCGTCGATGAACGCGACTTTTTGGAATTCATCAAGCGCGCGTCGCAAAATCTTCAGCCAATGGCGCAGAATGCGATGCAGGTCAACTGCGACAGCTGCGGCGCGATCGTCAATTTCACCCCGCCTGAAACGGCGACATCCTGCGCCTTTTGCGGCGGCAAGATCGTCGCGCAGCCGAAGGCGGCCGATCCGCTCGTCGCGCCCGAGGGCGTTCTGCCGTTTTCGGTTCCGCCTCCGCAAGCGAAGTCGAACTTTCAAACGTGGATCGGTTCGTTGTGGTTCGCGCCCTCGGCGCTGAAAACTATGGCGACCGCCGACAAACTGTCGAGCGTTTACATCCCATATTGGACCTACGACGCCGCGACCGAAAGCACTTACACCGGCGAGCGCGGCGATCACTATTACGAAACCGAGTATTACGAGGAGAACGGCGTGCAAAAGTCGCGGGACGTTCAACGAACTCGTTGGACATACGCCGGCGGACGCGTGACGCGCTTTTTCGACGATGTTTGCATCCCGGCGACGACGTCGCTCCCCGAAAAATACCTCAAAAAACTTGAGCCTTGGGATCTTTATGAAGTGAAATCTTACGAACCGGCATTTTTGTCCGGGCACAAAGCGCAGACCTATCAGGTCGCACTCGATGAAGGCTACGAGAAATTCAAAGCGATCGCCGAAAACGTTATTGACACCGACGTTCGCCACGACATCGGTGGTGACACACAGCGGGTTTCGCAGATCTCGACCGAGTATTCGGACGTCACTTTCAAACATTTACTCTTGCCGATCTACGCGGGCGCATACCGATTCAACGACAAGGTCTTTCAGATCGTCGTCAACGGCCGGACCGGCGAGGTCCAGGGCGAACGGCCCTACAGCTGGCTGAAGATCGGATGCCTGGTCTTCGTGATAATCGGAGTGATTCTCTTTTTCGTGTTGCTGATCGGGTTGTTGAAGGGCTGAATTCAGCAATCGTCGAGCCGCGGTTCCGGGAATGCTCCCCGGACTGTCGTACGCCCCAAAAACACAAAAAGACGCCGAATCTCCTTTGAGACTCACGTCCGAGCGTTCCTTAGTCATCCTAATGAACCTAGTTTTACCGCATCGCGCCGCTAATGTCAACAACAATTAAAGTTAAACTTTAACTTTTCTTGTTAAACACAGTTATTTGCACGGTTCCGGGACTGGAGTGCAAGCGTCCTGCTTGCCTGAGCGCGGAGCGCGAACAGCGATCGGGAAATCGAGCGCAGCACTTTCAACGGTTTCACGCCGTTTGCAAGCGGGACGCTTGCGCTCCAGTCACAATCCCAAATCGGGAGGCTTGAAAAACGCGCTGAGTTTAGTCCCGAACCGGCAGGCAAGGTTGATTTATTTGCCGTCCTTGCGGCTTGCCGCCCGGATGTGCGGAAAGGCTCGGCCTTTCCGTTCACCGTTCCCGCGATCCTGCGGCTATGCCGCACATCAGCGATTGGCGGCGCAGCCGCGTGGACAGTAGACGCTCCCGGAAAGGCACAGCCTTTCCGCACATCCGGGCGGCAAAGCCGCTTTCACTAGCGCTAATCGCCCAAATCCCAAATCACCCAAGGCTTGTTCCAAGCAGCCATTGGCCGCCGTCGACAACCAGGGTCACGCCGTTGACGTAACTCGCCGCGTCCGACGCCAGAAACAATGCCGCGTTTTCGATGTCGGCGATCCGGCCAAAACGCTGCAACGGTATCCGTTTCGTCAGTTCTTCCTTCAGCTCCGGCATTAAAAGGCGTTTCATTCCCTCGGTGTCCTCGATCGGGCCGGGAGCGATGCCGTTGACGCGGATCCCGAAGCGTCCCCATTCGACCGAGAGATTTCGCGTGATCGCGTCGACGCCTGCTTTTGCAGCCGAAACATGGATCTGCATCGGCGTCGCAAGATAATGAAGCGTCGCCGAGATATTCAGGATCTGGCCCTTTGATTTCTTGAGTTCCTCGAACGCCGCGCGGCAGACGTTGAACGTTCCCTTGGTGTCGATATCGACGACCGTGCCGAAACCGTTCGCCGACAACTCGTTTGCCTTGCACAAAAAGTTGCCCGCGGCGCCGTTGACGACGATGTCGATCCCGCCGTAATGGGCGGCCGTTTCGGCGATCGCGCGTTCGACCGCTTCGTAGTCGCGCACGTCGGCAACCACCGCAAGGCATTCGCCGCCGTTCTCTTCGACGACCTTTTTCATCGCGTCGAGGTTTTCCTGTTTGCGCGACGTGATCGCCAGCCTAGCGCCCGCTTCCGCAAACGCCCGCGCGACGCCGCCCGTGATCCCAGTCCCGCCGCCTGTTACAAACGCGGTCTTTCCCTGTAAAATGTTATCCGCAAATACTTTCGTCATAATTTGGATGATAGTTGAAAAGGGGAAAAAGTGAAAAGGGGGAAGAGTGGGGAAGGCGATAGGTGAAAAAGTGAAAGGCGTGATCGGTTTAGAGTTTGAGCTCGTCCGCAATGGAAAGATCTTCGGCTGGGAACCGTCTCGCTCCGGCGGGTTGCGCCCGAGGTCGTTGTTTTTTTGTCTTTTCACCGTTTTTCTTTTTAGCTTTATTTCTTCCTGCAGTTCGCCGCCGACCGATATGCGGTCGCTTTTGCCGGCCGAATCGCTTGTCTATCTGGAGGCCAACGACCTCGGGCGCACGCTCCGAAGTTTGCAGGACAACAAGGCATTCGAGCAGGCGATGAAGAGCAAGACCGACTTTTCGGTGCTGAACGGGCTGCAACTCGCGGTTGCGGTCACCGGTTTCGAGGCGTCTGAAAATCAGGTAACGACCGAGAACTCGATCTTGAATTTCAAGCCGCGATTCGTCGCCGTCGGCGATACTCATTCGTGGAATCGGTACACGCTGCACTTCGTCGAAGAAACGCTCGGCAATTTCATCAACGACACCTACGGCGGCGAGGTCGTGCTCGACCGCACCGAGCGGCCGACCGGAACGCACTTTGTCTGGACCGCGACCGACGGCCGGAAAGTTTTCGCCTTCGTGTCGGGAAGCCGCGTCTTCTTCAGCAACGACGAGACGGCGCTCGAAAAGAGCCTCGCGGTCGCCCGCGGCGAGGCCGACAGTCTTGCCCGGAACGAATCGCTCGGAAAACTACGAACGAACGCACCCGAAACGCTCGCAACGGGTTATGTTTCAGCCGACGGCATCGCGCAGCTGTCCAATGTCGCAGGAGTTTCGACGGCCCTGTCGGCGACTGACGACGACGACGGCCGGAGTTTTATTGCGCGGGTTTTCCCGGAATTCGTCAGAAACTCGGTCAAAGAGGTCTTCTGGACGGCGTCGAAAACCGAGACCGGCGTCGAGGACCGTTATGATCTGGTCCTGAAACCCGAAACGGCCGGAGTTTTCAAAGAGACCATGAGAACGGCCCCGGCCGACCTGAGCCTGGCCGGTTTGGTGCCGTCCGAACCGTTCAGCGCGACGCGCTATGATCTCCAGAATCCGCAGGTCTCGTGGCGAAGCCTGCTGCTCGTCGCCGGCCGCAACACCGATGCCGCGAGCGGCAATATCATCGTCGCATTTGCCGGAAGCCTGCTCGAACCCTACGGCGTTTCGGATGCGGAGACATTTCTGAGCGCGATCGGAAGCGAGATCTGGACGGTTTCGCTCGACGCCGACGGGGACAAGTCCGCCGCGATCGTTTCGGTGAAGGACATCGAGAAGGTCAAACGGTCGATTGCCGGCATTGACTTCAAACCGGCGCCCGAAATCCGCGACAATGCCGAGATCCGGCGCTCGTCCGATGGCGAAACGGCGGCGATCTTCGTCGACGGAAAACTGATTATCGGCGAACCCGAAGCGGCGCTGAAATGTCTCGAAACGCGTGGAAACGCGGAGAATTTTACCAAGAACGCGGCGTTCGCACGGTTTAAGGGAAACAACGCTCCGTCGGTGACGTTCGGCCGCGAACCGACCGATAAAACCGCGGGACTCCTCGGAAAAAAGAAAGAAGAGAATTTGCAGTTTTTGACCAATTTTCTTATCGAGACCCGTTTTAACGACCGCGGACTTGAACGCAGAACATCTTCGCCGTTCGGTCTGGTCGGAAGAATTCTCGAGCAACTCGCCGACCGATGAGACTTTGGATCGCCAAAAATTCCGAGATTCCGGTTCGCGAACAGATCGTCGCGCAGATCACGCTTGCAGTCGCCAGCGGTGATCTGGCGGTCGGCGCGAAGATCCCGAGCACGGCGGAAGTCGCCCGGCGTTTCAAGATCCACGCCAACACGGTCGCCCGCGCATATCAGGAGCTTGCCGAACTCGGCTGGCTTGAGTTCCGCACCGGAAGCGGCTTCTTTGTCCGCAACCCCGACGCCGGACCCGAAGGCTCGATCGAAAAACTTGTCGGCAGATTTTTGCGTGAAGCCCGCGCGTACGGATTTTCCGCGGAAGAAGTCCATGCGTGCGTCGCGAAGTTTGTGTCGAACCGACGGCCCGAACGGATCCTGTTGCTTGAAGACGACGAGAGTCTTCGCGACATTCTCATCACCGAGATAAGGGCGGCGCTCGGAGTTCGCGTCGACGGAATTCCAACGGCGCATTTTGACGAAAGCTCGTTCGACGAGCGGGCCATCGTCGCGGCGTTGTTCGATGAACGGCCGAAACTCGGCGTCGAAACGGAATGTTTCTTCTTGAACGCGCGCTCGGTCGCCGAAGCGCTGTCGTCTGAGAACCGGCCGGCCGACGCGGATCTGATCGCAGTCGCGTCCGGCTGGGACAAGTTCCTGGTGATTGCCCGGACGATGCTCATCGCGGCCCGGATCGACTCAGACAGTCTGATCGTCCGGTCGACTTCCGACGAAGGATGGCGGCACGGACTCGACGCGGCAACGCTCATCATTTGCGACGCGTTGACGGCAACGAATTTTCACAATGACTCAAGAATACGGGAATTTCGGTTGATCTCGGACGATTCCCTGGCCGAACTTCAAAACTCGATCCGGCCCTAATAAGAGCCTGCTTGACATCCCTGCAGTTCTGTAACTATACTTGTTACAGTTATGGCGGCTAACAGTCAATTCTCGATCGCGGTCCACGTCCTGGCAATGCTTGCCAAGAGCTGTGACGAGCGCATCAAATCCGATTACCTGGCGAAGAGCGTCAACACGAATCCGGTCGTCATCCGCCGTCTGCTGTGCAGTTTGCACGAAGCGAACCTCGTGGTTTCGCAAACCGGCGCCTGCGGCGGAACGTGCTTGTCGAAACAACCAGAGGAGATTTCGCTGCTTGAAGTTTTTAACGCGGTCGCGAAAAGCGAAGTCTTTTCGCTCCACCCGAACACTCCGAATCAGGACTGTTTCATCGGACGGAATATCCAGCGGGTGTTGGGAGGACTGCAGACGGAGATCGACGCGGCGATTCAGGGAAAGCTTGCGCGGTACACGCTTCGCGACGTGATCGAGTCGGTCGAAGACAAAACAGTCGCCGTTTGACGTTTTTTTTGCGTTGGTTTGTATCAGCGCTTGTTACAGAAGTCTTAATTATTGTCGAACAGAGGGACGGAAATATGAGCAATTCAAAAATATCGCACGAATCATTATTGGAACAACTTAACTGGCGCTATGCCGTCAAGAAATACGACCCGACGCGAACCGTTTCGGCGGCTGACTGGGAAACGCTTGAGAATGCGATGTTGCTGGCACCGTCGAGTTACGGGCTTCAGCCTTACAAATTCATTATCGTCACCGATCCGGAAATGAAGGCAAAACTGCGGCCGGCAGCTTACGGACAGCCGCAGATCACCGACAGCTCGCATCTCGTCGTCTTCGCCTACAAACGGGTCCTGACGCCCGCGGATGTGGCGCGGTTCGTCGACCGCAACGCCGAGGTCCGGGGCGCGGAACGCGAGTCGTTCGCCGGTTTCGAGCAGATGCTTAACGCCTCGGCAACGCGGGCGATCGACGGCGGCTATATCGAAATCTGGAACTCGCGGCAGGCCTATATCGCCCTCGGGTTCCTGCTGAAAGCGGCGGCGCTTCTGGGCATCGACGCCACGCCGATGGAAGGCTTCGACGCGGCAAAGTTCAACGAGATACTTGGTCTCGAAGATTATTCAGCGGTCGTTCTCGCGGCCGTCGGCTATCGCGATGCCGCAAGCGACGGTCTCGCGTCGCTGCCGAAAGTGCGCGCGCGCCGCGAAGATCTGATCGTCAGAATTTGAGGAGCAATTCGATGAAGAAGACTGTTTTGAAGTTTGCGACGGAACTGCTGCCGGTTTACTGGTGGTTGATCGAGCGCAGCGTTTTTCTGCAGCGGCTGATGCAATAAACCCAGATTGCGCATTCGGAAAATTTTGCCCGCGAATCTTCGCGAATCCGCGCGAATGGAAATCTGCTCCAAAGCGCCGCGAAAAGAAGCGGGTTCGTGAAATCGGGTTTCAATTCTCAACGCGAAATTCGTCGGGAGTATTTGAAAAGAGGGCGACAATGAACGAATATATTGAAAAATCAATGAGTTACGCTGAGTATACCGGATTGATTGATCGGCTGCTGGCGGAAGGCAAAACGACGGGACCGAAACAGTCCGAAGCAATGCTGCAATACGCCACGCTGAATCGGCAGCGGATGAAGCGAATTGGTAAGACGACTGAACTAAACGAACCTTTGCGTGCGTTGGCTCGTGGAAACAGCCGGAAGATGATCTGGCTGATAATCACCGAAGGCTGGTGCGGAGACGCGGCGCAGTCGATCCCGGTCATCGAGCGGATCGCGGATGAGGCCGACAACATTGAAACGCGATACTTGCTGCGTGACGACCATCCGGAGTTGATGGACGATTATCTGACGAACGGCGCGCGGTCGATCCCGAAACTGATCGCGCTCGATGCCGAAACGCTGGTTGAGTTATTCACTTGGGGACCGCGCCCGCAGAAGTTGACCGACTATTTCAACGAGTTGAGATCTGAAGGGACCGATAAGTCGGCAATATCTGAAAAACTCCAGCGCTGGTACAACGAAGATCGAAGCGGTTCGATCCGGGACGAATTTGAAACGCTTTTGCGGCGTACAAACGCGGTTGTGACTAACGCCGCGAACCGTTGAAATAAATCGAATCAAAGGGAGAAAAAGACAAATGGGTGATTTTTGGAATGATTGGCAGCCGCGTATCTTGAGTCTTATGCGGTTCATCGTGGGCTTTTTGTTTTTGTGGCACGGAACGCAGAAACTTTTGGGATTTCCGGCCTCTTCCGGCGGCGGCGGGGGACTTTCTCCGCTGATCGCGGTCGCCGGCGCACTCGAACTCGGCGGCGGCTTTCTGATAATGATCGGACTGTTCACCCGCTGGACGGCATTTACTCTGAGCGGACTGATGGCGGTCGCCTACTTTATGGCCCACGGTCTGAACGCGTTCTTGCCGATCGTCAACAAAGGCGAGCTCGCAGTGGTTTACTGTTTCGTCTTCTTTTATCTGTTCTTCGCCGGCGGCGGTTCGATCGCGGTCGATAGCCTGCTGAAAAAAGGGGAGTGAGGAATCGAGTGCTAAGTGCAAAGTGCAGAGTGCAGAGTGCTCAACTTGAATCTTGAACTTTGAATCTTAATCTTCAGTTTTTGATTATTGAACCGGAAGATGAAATGAAAGCTTACGAAATCAACGGGTTCGGTATTGACGAACTAACGGTGGCCGAACGTGAAATGCCCGCCCCCGCGGCCGGCGAAGTTCTGGTCAGAATTCATGCCGCATCTTTGAATTTCCGCGATCTGCGGATGGTTCAGGGGCTTTACAACCCGCGTCTGAAGACCCCGCTCGTTCCGTTTTCCGACGGTGCGGGCGAGGTCGTCGCGCTGGGCGCGGGCGTGACGCGCTGGAAAGTCGGCGACCTCGTCTGTCCGATCTTTATGCAAGGTTGGACAGACGGCGAAGTGTCGTTCGAGAAGGCACGGACGGCGCTCGGCGGCGACCGCGACGGCGTTTTGCGCGAGTTCGCCTGTTTTGATGAAACGGGACTCGTCCGAATCCCGGATTACCTCAGTTTCGAAGAAGCCTCGACCCTGCCTTGTGCAGCCGTCACGGCCTGGCACGCGCTGGTCGATTCCGGAAACATCAAATCGGACGACACGGTCCTGGTGCAGGGAACCGGCGGAGTTTCGGTCTTCGCGCTTCAGATCGCCAAAGCGTTCGGCGCGAAGGTGATCGTCATCTCGAGCAGCGATGAAAAACTTCGGCGCGCGGCAGAACTCGGGGCCGACGAACTGATAAACTACAAGGAAACGCCCGATTGGGAAAAACGAGTTTCGGAACTGACCGGACGCCGCGGCGTCGACCACGTGGTCGAGGTCGGCGGAGCCGGAACGCTTTCAAAATCGATCTCGGCCGTGCGTATGGGCGGTCATATCGCGCTCATCGGCGTCCTCGCCGGCAACGCCGACGTCAACTGGATGCCGATCTTTATGAAGGCGATCAGGCTGCAGGGCATCTTTGTCGGCTCGCGCGCGATGTTCGAATCGATGAATGCATTTTTTGAGAAACATCGGATCAAACCCATGATCGACCGCGTTTTCGAATTCGGCGAGGCCCGCGAGGCCTTGAAAACAATGGAGTCGGCGACGCATTTCGGCAAGCTGGTTGTGAGTATGGAAGACGGTAGACGGTAGACGGTAGACGGTAGACGGTAGACGGTAGACGAGTAGGCGGTAGACGAGTAGACGGGTAGGCGGTTTGAAATGCTCTATATGGTCATAGAAAAGTTTCTCGACGCGCCGGCGATCTATCGGCGCTTTGAGGAAAAGGGCAGGATGATGCCCGACGGGCTCAAGTACATCTCCAGTTGGATCGACAAGGATCTCAAGACCTGTTTCCAATTGATGGAAACCGATGATTTCGCGCTCTTTGCAGACTGGACGCAGAACTGGTCCGACATTATGGAATGCGAGATCGTCCCGGTCGTGACATCCGCCGACGCGGCGAAAATTATCGCAAACAAAAATGATTGACGAACGAATACAAAACTACGCCGACAGAATGACGTCGGAGCAAGACGCCCTTCTCGAAGAGATCCTTCAGAAAACTTACGCGGAACGAACCGACAAGTCGATGCTCTCGGGTTTCTATCAGGGCCGGCTGTTGTCGGTTTTGAGTCGCTCGATCCGGCCGCGCCGCGTGCTCGAGATCGGGACGTATATGGGCTTTTCTGCGCTTTGTCTGGCTGAAGGGTTGACCGATGACGGAAGGCTTTACTCGCTCGACATCGAACCCGAAACGTTTAAGCTGGCGAACGGGTTTTGGGCGCGCTCGCCGCTCGGAGCGAAGATCGAAGGCCGGCTCGGAAACGCGGTCGAGATCATTCCGACGCTCGATGAAACGTTCGACCTCGTCTTCATCGACGCCGACAAACCGAACTACCCGAACTATTTTGATCTCGTTCTGCCGAAAGTGCGGACGGGCGGCGTGATTCTGGCCGACAACGTCTTGTGGAGCGGCGAAGTCCTAAAAGCCGAAAGCGGCGAGGAGACGGACGCCAACACCAACGCGCTGCACCAGTTCAATCTGATGGTCAAGGCGGATCCGCGCGTGAGCCAGATCCTGCTCACCGTGCGCGACGGCCTGCTGATGGTCGTCAAGGAAAGAGACTAGTTTTTGTCGGCAAATGCCGGCGGGTTCAAATCAAAAAGGAGAACAAGTATGGCAAATGGAATTTACGATATTCCCGTGAAAACGATCGACGGGGCGGAAACGAATTTGGGCGAGTACAAGGGCAAGGTGCTCCTGCTCGTCAATGTCGCATCGAAATGCGGCCTGACGCCGCAGTACGAGGGACTTCAAAGCCTCTACGGCGAGTACGACGGCAAGGGATTCGAGATCCTCGGCTTTCCGGCGAACAACTTTATGAGCCAGGAACCCGGAACTGAAGAAGAGATCAAGGAATTTTGCTCGACGAACTACAACGTCTCGTTCCCGATGTTCTCGAAACTCTCGGTCAAAGGCGACGACCAGCATCAGCTGTATCATTATCTGACGGAAACAAAGCCCGAAACCGACGTCAACGACGGCGGTCTCGAAGAAAAACTCAAAGGTTTCGGCTCCGTCCGCTCGACGCCGAGCGAGGTGCTCTGGAACTTTGAAAAATTCCTCGTCGCCAAAGACGGTTCGATCGCGGCCCGCTTCGCCCCGGATGTCAAGCCCGACGACGAACGGCTTCTGGCGAGTTTGAACGCAGAACTGGCGAAATAGTGTGGAATGCGAGGGCCATCTGCGGTAGAGATTGTGTCAAAACGATCGTTGCCGCGTGGCTTTCTTTCCTAACGTTGCCACTAGCTTCAGCTAGTGGACCGTCAGCCATTAGAACCCCGGCTTTAGCCGGATCATGGCGCGGCTTCGGCTACGATATGAATACACGACGCAAAGCACTGAGCCATGCGTTTTGACACAGCCTCGAAAGCAGGGGGAAAACAATGAAAGCAATCAGAGTCAACGAATTGGGCGGACCGGACAAGCTGACGCTCGAAGAAGTCGAGACACCGGTTCCGGCGGCGGACGAGGTTTTGATCAAAGTCGCGGCGGCCGGCGTAAATTACGCCGACACGATGATGCGGAGCGGGAACTACCTGACCAAACCGCCGCTGCCCCTCACGCTCGGTTATGAGGCGGCCGGCGTTATCGAATCGGTCGGTTCCGAAGTCAATCATCTGAGCGTCGGCCAAAGGGTTTTGGCGACGACGAGCAGCGGCGGTTACGCCGAGTATGCGACCGCCAACGCGAACGCCGTGATCCCGATCCCGGACGAACTCGGCTTCGGCGAATCGACGGCGCTGCTGGTTCAGGGTCTGACCGCGCTCGGGCTTCTGAATGGGACCAAAGCCGGCGAGACGATCCTCATTCACGCAGCCGCCGGCGGCGTCGGGACGCTTCTCGTTCAGCTCGCGAAACACAAGGGATTAAAAGTTCTGGCGACTGCATCCAGTTCCGAGAAACTCGAAAAGGCAGCAGCGCTCGGAGCCGACGTGACGATCAATTACTCCGAATCGGATTGGACCGACCGCGTGCTCGAAGCGACCGACGGCCGCGGCGTCAACTGGCTGATCGAAATGGTCGGCGGCGATATCGTCGCGCAGAATCTGAAGGTCCTCGCCAAACACGGCACGATGTGGATCTACGGTTCCGCGAGCGGTCAGGATTTCAATGTCTCGGTCCTGAGCCTGATGCACAAGAACCACAAAATTCAAGGTTACTGGCTGATGAACGAACCGGCCGCGAACCGCATCGCGTTCACCCGCGAACTGCTCGGACACATCGCCGCCGGCAGGCTGAAGATCCAGGTCACCGAATTTCCGCTCGACAAGGCCCGCGAAGCGCACGAAGCGATCGAGGCCCGGCAGACGACCGGAAAGGTGGTGCTGACCGTCAGTTAACGGATTTTCAATTATCATTTATCAAATTTCAATTATCAGTTTGAGATGGACATCAGGGACAAAGTAATACTCGTCACCGGCGGCGCCAACGGCATCGGTCGCGGGCTGTGCGAACGGTTTCATCGCGATGGCGCGAAAACGGTCGTCGTCACCGACATCGACATCGAAAAAGCACGGATCGTCGCCGATTCGGTCGGCGGCGTCGCCTATGAACTCGACGTCGCTGACGCAGTGCAGGTGCAATCCGTCGTCGCCGACGCGCTGGCGAAATTCGGCCGCGTCGATCTCGTCTGCTCGAACGCCGGGATCGGGGGAGACGAGGGTTGTCTCGAAGTCGCAAACGAAAGCTGGCAGAGGATCTACGAGATCAACGTTCTGTCACACGTTTATCTCGCAAGGGCCGTTTTCCCGTCGATGATCGAACGCGGCGGCGGCGCGTTTATGATCACGGCGTCGGCCGCGGGGCTGCTGACGCTGCCGACCGCCGCGCCGTACGCGGTAACGAAACACGGCGCGGTCGCGCTTGCGGAGTATATTTCGTTTGCCTACCGCGACCAGGGAATCGAGACCTTTTGCCTTTGTCCGCAGGGGGTGAAAACCGATTTGATCGCGACGCCGGAAGGCGAGCCCGAGAGTTTTCTGATGGCGGAGGCGATCACCGTTGAAGAATGCGCGGAGGCGGTCGTCCGCGGACTGGAAAGCGGAAAGTTTCTGATCCTGCCGCATCCGGAGGTTGGCGGCTACATCGTCAACAAGGCGACCGACTACGACCGCTGGCTCGGCCACGTCACCAAGATGCGCCGCGAAATTCTCGCCGCGCGCGAAGCGTAGTTTTGCGCGAATCGTCGCGAAAGCGCCGGCTGATTAAACCCGAATTACGCATTGGAAAGCTGTTTGCCCGCGAAAAACGCGGAAAACGCCAAAGATGTTATTTTTCGGCCAGTTTTCGTGTATTTTGCGTGTTTCGCGGGAAAGAAATTTCTAACACGGAATCTGGATTAAACACGAGGGAGTTTTATGACCACATTATTTGATTCGTTGAAGATTGGAAAAATTGAACTTAAAAACCGCATCGTTTACGCGCCGATGACGCGCAGCCGGGCCGGCGACGATGGCGTTCAGCCCGATTTCGTCGCCGATTATTACGTCCAAAGGGCGTCGGCGGGACTTTTGATCACTGAAGCCGTGAACATATCGCCGATGGCGAAAGGCTATGTCCGGACGCCCGGGATCTTTACGGCCGAACAGATCGCCGCGTGGCGTCGCGTCGCGTCATCGGTCCACGCCGCGGGCGGGAAGATCTTTATGCAGATCTTTCACACCGGCCGCATCGCGCTCCCGGACTTGCTGCCCGACGGCGCGCAGCCCGTCTCGGCGAGCAACGTCAAAGCGGCGGGACAAAATTACACGGACGCCGGGATGAAGGATTTCGTCGAACCGCGCCCCTTGACGCCCGACGAAGTGAAGCAGACGATCGCGGATTTCGGGGCGGCGGCGAAGAACGCGGTCGAGGCTGGTTTCGACGGCGTCGAACTCCACGGCGCGAGCGGTTATCTCGTCCAGCAATTTCTGATGAAGCCGGTCAATCTGCGGACCGATGAATACGGCGGACCGGTCGAAAACCGGGCGAGATTCCTGTTCGATGTGCTGGACGCGATGATCGCCGCCGTCGGCAGCGACCGGGTCGGCCTGAAACTCTCGCCGGCGATGCCGTTCAACGACATTCAGGAACCCGACGCGGACGAGGTTTACGAATACATTGTGAAGAATCTGGGCGCAAAAGATCTGGCGTATCTGCACATCGGCGATCACGCAAACGCCGGCTGGCACGAGAAACTTCGGCCGATCTACGATGGAGTTTATTTTGCCGGCGCGAATTTCGACAAGGCCCGCGGCGCGGAGTATTTGGCGGAAGGGAAAGCCGACGCGATCGTCTACGGCGTGAAATTCTTGGCGAATCCGGATCTTCCGAAACGCTTCGAACTGGACGCTCCGCTAAACGAGCCCGATCCGTCGACCTTCTACGGCGGCGGCGAGAAGGGTTATCTCGACTATCCGGTTTTGGACTGAACCAACGCGGTTCAGCAGCCTGGAAACCATAAAACTCTGATCGCTCCGGTTCGTTACCGGGTTGCTCGAAACCAACGAGTTTAAGAACTGCAGATAAAGACGAGACTGTCTGAAAAGTCTCTCAGCGTGCGTAACATGCGCAAGGACGATAGCACCACGTGAAGCGAAGCGAAACGTGGTGGGCGGCACGCCGGAACGGAGCGTGTGTAACACGCGTAACTAAAGCTTTTGCAAAATGTTACGCGGGTTACACACGCTCCGTTCGGATATCGCGAACCACACCACGCTCCGCATGGTGCTATCGTCCTTGCGCGCGCTACGCACGCTGATAAGTCTTTTCAGACCGTCTCGTTCTTTTTCATGCTTCTCAGATGTCGAGTGCGCGTAACGAGGTTTGGCCACGGGGTGTCGAGGAGCGAGTTGAACGGTTTGGTTATTCCAACGCAACGCGCTAGACTTAGGCTGTTTTTAAGTCATACCGATTAGTTTCACCATCGGGCACTGAAAGACCGTAACCGGCGTGCTTTCGATTGTTGGGCTCGGGTCAAGTCAGCAAATAGTTCAACGGGTAACAACCCAAAGAAGGAGAAAAGTTCTATGAAAATGTCGTTTCTTTCTGTCAACGGAAGGTACTTGGTCTTCGTTGGCGCCATTCTTGGTATTGCGCTGGCCAGCTACATCGGCTGGGGTTCGATCAGGCAATACGTCGCTCCCGAAAATCGGACGGATGAGGTAAGTCAACGCCGCGAAGCGGACGATCCCGAAGGACGCGCAAGTTGGTTTATGTATCAGCGCATGTATCCGTTTAACAGCGTTCCTGATGGTGCCCGTCGAGCCGCGTGGGATGACGCAACGGCGCGCGGACTGTTCGTTACCGATCTGGGCGCAGGAAGCACGTGGAATCCGATCGGCCCGATGCCCACGGCCGGTGCCGGCCCCGGCGGCGCCGTATCCGGGCGGATCAACGAGATAGCGATCTCGCCTGCGAACACTCAGATCGTTCTCGTCGCGGGTGCAACCGGCGGAATTTGGCGCTCGACCGACGGCGGAACGACATTCAGTCCGGTGACGGATAATCAGGTGGACCTTGCGGTCGGCGCGATCGCGTTCGCACCGAGCGATGCGAATATCGTCTATGCCGGTATGGGTGATCGCGACAACACCTACTTTGGAAGCGGCATCTTAAAGTCCACCGATGCGGGTGCGACGTGGACACGGGTAAACACGACCGGACTTTCCAACAAGGGACTCTCAACCAGCATCAAGGTCGATCCGGCGAACCCGAACAAGGTCTATCTCGCCCAATTTCAGGCGCTTCCTGACACTCCCGATTGTTCGGACCGTGGCTCTTGCGGCGCGATCAGCGGCGTTTGGATCTCGAATGACGGTGGGGCAACGTGGAACAGGACGCTCGAAGGACTTGCGACCGATCTCGTCATTCATCCGACGAACGCTCAGATCATCTACGCCGCCCTTCGCTATGGAGCGACGGACGCAACTCCGCGCGGGCTTTACAAATCGACCGACGGCGGTGCGACCTGGAATATTTCGCTTGCGTCGCCCTACACGGCGAGCGAATCGGCGACCAAGGACTTCCGCGTCGCGGTGACGCCGGCCGCGCCCGACCGCGTCTACGCGTATTTCGGTTCCGACGGGCCTCCCAAAGAGGTACGACTCGAAATGAGCAACGATGCCGGCGCGACGTGGACATCGCGCGGAGTTGTCACGAATACCGCAACTGGTCTCGATCAGGGGCAGCTTGCCTACAATACTTACCTTGTCGCTGATCCGACCAATGCCGACACGGTTTGGGTCGGATGCCGCGATTTCTTCAAGAGCACCGACGGGGGTGTGACGTTCGCAAACTTGAACGGATCGTTCCAACCGCCTTATCCGGACGGGCCATTTACGGAAGGCCAACAAAAAGTGCATACCGATCAGCAGTCATTCGCGTTTTTACCCGGGAATCCGTCCACCTTCTTCGTCGGAAACGACGGCGGGATCTTCAAGACAACGGATGGCGGCGCGACTTTCACATCCCTGAACGCGACGCTTTCATTGACGCAGTTCGTCGGGTTCGTTCTTCACCCGACCGACGGAACCCGGTCGTATGCCGGAGCGCAAGACAACGGTACGCAGCGTCGCACACCCGGCACCAATGGCTGGGTCGAATTCACCGCAACTGGTGACGGGGGCAAAATCGCGATCAATCCGGTCGATCGCACGGTCATATTTGCGGGCAGTACCGAAGGTAAGATCGAGCGCAACGGGCAGGACGGCACGCCAAATTCGCAAGTTACCATTGCCAACGCGGCGTCGTTTGAAGCGGGAAACCCCGCACGCATCGAGTTTTACGCGCCGGTCATTACGAACGGCGTTGACGCCAGGCTCTACAGCGGGTCCTGGAGACTTTATACTTGTTCAGACTGCAGTACTTCGACGGGGCTCGGAACCTGGACACTCGCGAGTCAGACCGATCTGACGAAGGGCGGCAACGACGTGCTGACCGCGATCGCCGTTGCAAAAAGCAATACGAATGTGATCTACACCGGCTCCCGGGACGGGCGGGCGATGGTCAGCACCGACAACGGCGCCAATTGGAACATCATCGAAACCGGCCTGCCCAATCGAACGATAACGGACATTTCGGTGAGTGCCACAGACCCGACGCTGGTGTATTTGTCGGTCTCGGGGTACGGTTCGGGCCACGTCTTCAGGTCGGCGGACAGCGGTACCACCTGGACGAATATCAGCAATAATCTGCCCGATATCCCGACAAGTGCTTTTCTGATCGACCCGATGAACCCGGCGACGCTTTATGCGGGAACGGACATCGGCGTTTTCCGTTCGACGGATACGGGCGCGACGTGGACGGCATTTAACAACGGACTGCCGCCGATTCCCGTATCGGGGTTCAGCGCCCAGGCAACAGGCAGAATCCAGGTCGCGACATACGGCCGCGGCGTGTTTGAATTGTCGCCGGCGCAGGCTGGGCCGATGGTTTCGGTCGGTGACGCGACGGCGCAGGAACGCCCGTCGTCTTTGGGCCAAAGCGATCCGCTCGAGTTCACCGTCTCGCTTTCTGAGCCAAGCAATCAGCAGGTCACGATCCGCGTCAGCACCAGCGGAATTACGGCCACCGAGGGCGGTGATTTTCAGTCGGTCGACGATCTTGAGGTCGTCTTCCCGCCGAATACGATGACGCAAACGGTTCTGATCCCGCTGATTGATGATCCGGGTGACGAGCCTGACGAAACATTCGCGCTCGACATTACCAACGCCAGCAATGCCAATGTCGAAGACGGCGAAGGCATCGGAACGATCATCGACGACGATCCGCCGGCGACCGGTGTCCGCTCTCGCCTCGATTTCGACGGCGACGGCAAAACGGACATATCGGTTTTCCGTCCGAGCGAAGGGAACTGGTATCTCAGCCAGTCGACCGCGGGCTTTGCCGCGGTGCGATGGGGCCTTTCGACCGACACCCTTGTGCCAGGAGATTACGACGGCGACGGCAAGACCGATACGGCGATCTTTCGTGCAAGCAACGATCAGGCTCAACCTGACTATTACATACTGAACAGTGCCGGATTTACGGTGTCAGGCGTTTCGTGGGGGCTTGTGGGCGATGTTCCGGTCACCGGTGACTACGATGGTGACGGGAAGACGGACATTGCCGTATTCAGGCCGTCAAGTGCGGTTTGGTACATCTTGAACAGCGGCAACGGCACTAACACCGTCGAACCGTTCGGCCAGTCTGCCGACATACCGTTGACGATCGATAACGATGGCGACGGCAAAACGAATCTGGCGGTGTTCCGGCCGGCCAACCACAGTTGGTATATCGCCCGTCCGACGGGAACGCCGGCAACGAATTTCATTCAGGTCCCGTTCGGAATTGCCGGTGACAGGCTTGTCCCCGCCGATTACGACGGAGACGGAAAGGACGACGTCGCGGTTTGGCGGCCTTCGAACGGCACCTGGTACATTCTCAGATCCTCGATCGGAGCGGTGAGGATCGTCCAATTCGGGGTTGCCGGGGACGTTCCCGTTCCGGGCGATTATGACGGCGATGGAAAAAATGACCAGGCGATCTATCGCAACGGCGTCTGGTGGATAAACCAGTCGACATCGGGTGTTTCGGTTCAGAACTTCGGAGTAACGTCCGATGCTCCGATCCCGGCGGTGCTTACGCGATTTCCGCTTTAGTCGAGGTGTGAGCCGTAAGCCGTGAGCAGTGGTCAGCGGTCGGTGGTCGGTGGTCAGTGCCGGGGGCGGTAGCGACCGGTTTCGCCTCAAGTTGTGAGTATCAGCTTCAATTAATGGGCTTCAGCCATAATGTTGGCTGAGGCCCTTTTTTGTTCAGCGGCGATGTCAGAACGGGGAGCGGCAGCGACCGGCAAACGTAAACAGTGGTCAGTGGACGGTGGTCGGTGGTCGGTGGTCAGTGGGCGGCAAGCCGCGACGAGCCTTGAGCGTGATCAACGACCCAATCGCAAATCGCAAATCGGAAGAGCGGTAGCGACCGGCAAATCGGCTCGCCGGAACCAAGAATCGCGGATCGTTGTTGATCCGTGACATTCGTCCGAAACGTATCAGGCGTTTACGGTGCGGGAATGGTAAAATCATTGCCGATCGATCAATACAATGGGAAACGGTCCGGACGATTACGGTTGCGAAGAGTGCTGGCCGCCTGACGCGGGCGCGGCGTGGGCCGCATTTCGATCGATGCCGACGGCAGCGGAGATCGTTTCCGACTCGCATCTCTCGGTTCGATTGCGAATCTGTTCGGGTTGCGGGCAGAGATTCCTCTCGGTGTTCACGGAGACGATCGATTGGATTGGAGGCGAGGATCCGCAATTCTGGACGGTGATCCCGTTAACGATATACGAAGCGAATGCGTTGAGTATCGCAGTCGATTCGACCGAGTCGGCGATTGGGACGCTCCCGACGGATCGGCGGAGCCTGTGCCACGATTTCCCGCGTGACGGAGAAGCGAGGTCTTTCTGGAGCACGGGAATCTCGATCGGCCCGCACGATTGAACCGTGAACCGTGAGCGGTGAGTGAGTTACGGAATATGAGATATAAACTTTTAGGAAAAAGCGGGTTGCGGGTTTCCGAGCTGTGTCTCGGAACGATGACCTTCGGTGAAGATTGGGGCTTTGGCGCCGGGGCCGACGAATCCCGCGCGATGTACGACGCCTTTCGAGAGGCCGGCGGGAACTTTATCGACACCGCCAATATCTATACCAACGGCTCAAGCGAATCGCTTCTCGGCGAATTCATCGCGGGGGATCGTGATTCGGTCGTTCTCGCGACCAAATTCTCGAATTCGATCGTGATGGGCGACCCGAATGCCGGCGGGAATGCCCGCAAAGCGATGATGCGCAACGTCGAGGAAAGCCTCAAACGCCTTCGCACCGACTACATCGATCTCTACTGGATGCATATCTGGGACAAGCTGACGCCGGTCGAAGAAGTGATGCGCGCCTTCGACGATCTGGTTACCTCCGGGAAGGTAGTTTACATCGGCATTTCAGACGCGCCGGCGTGGTACGTCGCGCGGGCGAATACGCTTGCCGAACTTCGCGGCTGGTCCCAGTTCGTCGGGCTTCAGATCGAATACAGCCTTATCGAAAGGACTCCTGAAGAAGAATTGTTGCCGATGGCGAAAGAGCTTGGACTGACGGTTACGCCGTGGTCGCCGCTCGCGGGCGGGATCCTCGCCGGGAAATATCTCAATATGGAAACCGACGATGCACGCGCCGGCCGTTTCGGATCCGAAGCGATGCAGGGCGCACTTGAACCTGAGCGCGACCGCAAAACACGGATCGCGCGTGAGGTCGTCGCGATCGCGAAAGAACTACGCGTTTCGCCGTCGCAGGTGGCGCTTGCCTGGATCCGCCACACCGATCCGACGATGGTCACCATCATCGGGACTCGAAAGCTTGAGCAACTGCATGATAATATCGCGAGCCTCGACGTCTCGCTTTCGGCCCATCATATGCGGCGCCTCAACGACGTCAGCGCTTATCCGCCGATCTTTCCGAACAATTTCTACCAGAAGGATTTCGTGCCGAAATACGTGTACGGCGACCTTCGGGACAAGATCGATGAGCGGTGAACGGTGAGCAGTGAGCAGTAAGCAGTGAGCAGTGAACGGTGAGCCGTGGTCGGTGGACGGTGAGCAGTGGTCGGTGGACGGTGGTCAGAACCGGGAGCGGCAGCGACCGGGTCGGCGGCGGGTGAGCGGCAGACAAAAGCAATCGCGAATGGAATATTTAAGGGGCGGTGTCGAAGGTAAGTCAATTTAAGGATGAAATGGATTAGAATGACCTTATGGGTCGAAAGCGTTTTCTCATTCTCGGAGTTGCCGTGATCGCGTTTCTCGTCGGCCTTGCGTCGGTCTACTTGTTGGTACGAAATCACACGCGGCTTGAGTCGAACGATCAGGTTGGTGTCGGCGCTCTGCCAAAACTTGATTACTGCGAAGTCCGCAACGATCCGGACAAGTATTCGGGCAAGTTTGTGCGCATCGAAGCCGACATGTATTGGTTCATGCACGGCACCTATCTGTTCGATGCGAATTGCGCTGATCCGGCCGGCGGTACTCTGATGGACGAAGCAAGGACCGCAGTCCGTTTCAACCGCGAACGTTCCGCGAGTATCGACGCGAAACTGCCACCAAAGACCCGAAGAAGGGATTGGGAGGACCACTACCGAATCGTTGCTGTTGGTCGATTTACCCATCAGCGTCCGGAATCCCAGTCCGATCTGATCGATGATCGTACATCGTTCCATTTTGAGATCTATTCCATCGAGTCGGCCGAACTGAGGCACCCATGATACTGACACCTGCGCAACTCCGAGCGAGGACGTTGCGTAGTTCCCAAAAAACGATATTCGGATTAGCTGAAAGCGGATAGCGAATAGCGGCTAGCGGATTTTTCGGGACCCGTTCATTGTGACTCGGGCTGTTATGATTTGAAATTATGTCTGACGAAGTATTTTGGAACGAACGCTATGCCGATAGCGAGTATTTTTACGGAACGGATCCGAACGGGTTTCTTCGGGAACAGTGCGGGATCCTGAACGGGCCGGTGCTGTCGATCTCGGAAGGAGAAGGACGCAACGGGGTGTTTCTTGCGACCTGCGGATTGGACGTCACGGGAGTCGATCTTTCGTCGGTCGCGCTTGAGAAAGCGGAAAAACTTGCCGAATCGAAGGGCGTCAAGATCACGACGATCGGCGCGGATCTTGAAACGTTCGAACCCGAAGAAGACCATTACGGCGCGGTGATCTCAATCTCGGCGCATCTTCCGAGTCCGATCCGGAAAGCGCTGTATCCGCGGTTGGAGCGTGCGCTCAAATCCGGCGGAGTTCTTCTTCTGGAATCGTACTCGCTGGATCAATTGTCGAAGAACACCGGCGGACCGAAAGACCCGGACATGCTGATGTCGGTCGAAAAGATCCGCCGTGAATTCCCGAACCTCGAACCGGTTCTCCTCCGTGAGACAGAAAGGGAAGTGTCCGAAGGAAGAGGCCACACCGGACTTGCGTCGGTCGTGCAGTTCATTGGGAGGAGGCAGTGAGCAGTGAGCAGTGGTCGGTGGTCAGTGGTCGGTGGTCGGTGGCCGGTGGTCAGTGGTCGGTGGCCGGTGGTCAGTGGTCGGTGGTCAGTGGTCAGTGGTCGGTGGTCGGTGGTCGGTGGTCAGAAGCGGGAGCGGTAGCGACCGGCAAATGGGATGTGAGCCGTTCAGCGTCGCGCTGCAGCGCCGTTCAGCGTGAGCAGTGAGCAGTGGTCAGAACCGGGAGCGGTCGGGCAACAACAATCGCAAATCGCAAATCTGAAATCGCAAATCGGACGGGCGGCAGCGACCGTATACAACGGGATTGTGGACGGGCTGCGGGCGAGATATTCAGGTCGAATATCAGAAGGTCACCGCGGATATAGATTACGCTAACAAATCAATGGCTTCAAAAATCGAAACTATCCAATTTATCGTCGATCAGATCGCTGAGGACTGCGGCGCGACGTATCGCGCGATGTTCGGCGAATACGCGCTTTTTTCGAACGGCAAAATCGTCGGAATGATCGCCGACGATCGGCTCTTTATCAAACCGACCGATGCCGGAAAACGGTTTATTGGCGATTTCGTCGAAGCCGCGCCGTATCCCGGCGCCAAACCTTCATTGCTGATCACCGACCGTATCGGGGACCGGGAATGGCTCAGCGAACTGATCAGGATCACCGAAAATGCGCTCCCGGCGCCGAAACCGAAGAAAGGGAAAAAGTGAATTGCGGCGTGGCTGCCAGGGCTGGTTTGACGACGCTCGGAAGGGCCGAGCCTTTCAGGACATAAGTCTGCAAAGCCGCAAGGTCCGAAACAGGATATCGCTGTTATTTCGGATCACGAATAACCGATCCGAAAAGCACAATCGCAATCCGAATTCACAATCCAGAATCCGCGAATTCACAAATCACCACGCCGTGATCCGCACGAGCAGCCTGAGGCGGAACTCCAGGCAATCCGAGCCGCCTGAAGGCGGAACTCCAAGCGGAACTTTCGGAAGATCAGGTCGTAAAGCAAGACAAATCACAACATAAGGAGAAACTCTTGTATGCGATCAGATTCGGGCGTCGGGCGAACGGTGGGAATCTTATTGTTGCTGCAAATGGTTTCCGCGTTGATCTTTCCATTTGTGTTGATGCGTGCGCTTACCGGCGGGTATCCGGACTTGCTTGGGGCCGCCGCCGCGAGCGGCGCGCAGATACGGGCCGGAATCGGACTCGCATTCGCCGGCGCCGCGCTTACACTGTTTTTGGGTATCAAGATGTTCCCCGTCCTAAGGCAGCACAGTCTGGGAGCCGCCCTTTGGTTATTGGGAATATGCGCGATCAGTTGCGGACTCGACGCGGTCCACAACTCGACGGTGCTCTCGATGCTTTCCGTCAGCGAGCGGATTGCGAACTCGGGGGGAGCCGATGCATCTGTTTACCAAGCATGGGGCGCGGCGGCGGCCTCGATGCGGCGGTCGGCCCATGTCGTCCAGCTCGTCGCTATCGGTTCGTGGATGATGACGTTTTATGTTTCACTCTGGAGGTTCCGGCTTGTGCCGCGTCCGCTGTCGATCATCGGCATTGTCGGCGTTGCAAGCCAGTTTACGGGCGTGACGGCGATGATGTTCCTCGGTTACCCGCCGTTGGGCTACTTGGCGATGCCTCTCGCGCCGATCCACGCCGCCGCGGCGATCTGGCTGATTGCAAATGGGCTTGCCAATGGAAGCGGCGGCAGCGCGGCCTGACGCCGGCCGACCCAAAACTTGCCTTCGACTAAACATTTCTCCCGATCTGACCGTAACCTGAAGCTATGCGATTCATAATTTACGTATTCACGCCGAACTATGAGAAGTACGAGGGCGTCCGGCCGATCAACATTTACCTTCTGCGCGTTCTTTATTTCCTGATGGTCGTCGGTGTCGCGACCGAGGCGTGGCAGATCCTCATCAAACACGAGGGCGCCTGGGATCACACGAAGGCTATCGCCTGGTGTGTCTGGGCCGCGTATCCGACGTTGGGTATCTTCGGGCTGCTGCGTCCGCTGAAGTGGCTGCCGTTGGTGATCTTTATGATCTTCTACAAGACGCTCTGGCTTTTTGTCGTTGCGTATCCGCTTTGGCAGGCAGGAACTTTGGCCGGCTCCCCGGCCGACGAAATGGCGCACGTCTTTGTCGCCGCGCCCTTTGTAGCCTAATCGTGCCTTGGGTTTACGTATTCAAGAACTTCGTGATGGGGTCAAGGCCGAAATGATCCGGCCGGTTGCGTTCGGACCGCTATTCTTGGTCCGAGGCGTCATTTTGACGGTTGTCGGCGCCGGTGGTTCGAAAATCAAGAACATAATGCTTCGCTTGTGAACGAACTTGTGCGAAGGCAAGGCGCGTGTTAACAATAAATGGCTTTGTCTGCTGACTAAGAGATCACGAGGTTCATAATGAGAGTATTTCTTTTACCCGCGATAATTTCCTGCATGACCTTTGTCTTCGTCGGTTGCGGAAATACAAGCGAGAAGGTTTTCGGGGTCATCGAACTGGTCGGCAAAGCTACAGCCGATAAAGACGGCTGGAAGGGCAAGGAAGTCATTGTTTCGGGGTACGTCTCGAACGTGAGTCCACACGGCGCGAACGGATACGTTCTGCATATGATCAACCATCGGCGCGACGAAAGCGAGAGGCATGTTCATTGCAGCGTTCCGCAGGGAGATTTACCCGAAGGAATCGCAAACACAACCATTGAAGTCAAGGGAAAGATCGGATTGGTGACAACGCAAAACTACCTGGATATGAAAACCGTAACGCTCGACTCCTGCGAGTTAAGGAATTAGGACATAACTTACGGCTGACGGCGCGACGGCACGTTTCTCAAGTAATTTCCATCGCTCAAAATGAACCCTGATCGCGCGCCGCGGTTGACGATAAACGTTAGGAAGGAGAAAGATTTTGGCAGAAATTGATTGGGACGATCGCTATTCGGACGACGAATTCGTCTACGGTACGGAACCAAATGCGTTTCTTGCCGAACATTCATCCAAGCTGGTCAGTCCGGTGCTCTCGCTGGCTGAAGGCGAGGGGCGGAATGCTGTCTACCTGGCTACGCTCGGATTAAAGGTTCACTGTGTCGACGGGTCCGCGGTTGGACTTGCCAAAGCACGGCGTCTGGCCAATTCAAAGGGTGTCGCCATCAAAACCGAGGTCGCCGATCTTGCGGTCTTCGAACCGGCGGCAGATGGCTACCAGTCCGTGATCTCCATCTCGGCACATCTTCCAAGCGAGATCAGGCACCGGCTCTATCCATTGGTTGAACGATGCCTCCTGCCCAATGGAATACTCGTGCTGGAGGCATACTCTGAGAACCAACTCGGTCGGGACACCGGCGGCCCGAAAGATCCCGATATGCTGATGTCGGTCACCAAAATCGAACGCGAATTCCCAAACCTTGAACCGATCTTGTTGCGTGAGATTGAACGCGAAGTGCGCGAGGGGAAACACCACACCGGTCTGGCTTCAGTCGTGCAGTTCATCGGTCGAAAGCCGGCATAGCCGTCGCAACGGAGGCGTTGGTCGGATCGGTTTTTGATCCCGCCCGCTGATGCGTGTCGTTCGACGTTTGGGCTCTAATTTCACATTCGGATTCTTCAGCTCAGCCAAGGAGATAACGATGAATGAAAATCGTAAGAGATTCGGGCGAATTATCTTAGGGATCGTGCTTTCCGTCGGAGGACTGGCAGTGGCTGTCACAAACCTTACTGCCGGAGAACCTCTCAGATGTTCTTCTGTGGCTGACAGGAACAAGGAATTTGGGAAAGCCATTGATGAATGGAAGGAAGCAATGGAAACTCCGCGCGAAGACGAGTTGAAGAAGAAGACGAAGGAGAGCGGAGACGCATTTTTGCAGGCAGTCCGTGATTGCAATCAGGCGAAGTTGGAGAGGGGAATCGTCACCGTCGTCTCGCTGATAGTCGCCGGCATTGGCTTCCTGTTCACGATTGCCGGATTCTTCATTGGACGCAAAACGAGCCGTTAGACCACACTCCCCCACACACATCTGAGTACATCCAAACGAATGCAGGGATGACCATTCAGCATCGTCGCGGCAATTCTCGACACAGTCGTTTGTGCGCGGCAAACCTTGAGTAGCCTTCGGCAGGAACTCATACCGTATCCGCTCAGGCCTGACCGTACGGGCAATCCGCGATGGGCCAGTAAGCTAAAAACTCATCGATGATCCGAGAAAGTATTGTGAAGATCTCAACAATCGGCTATTCTCAGTAGCACCGAACGCCCTGGAGACCAATTTGAGACTGTTTCGGGTTCGACTATGAGAATCGCGGTAATTGCCAGCAAACTCAACTCGATAGCCTCTGAAATGATGGAGGAACTTGCCGTAAAAGGCCTGACGGTCAGACTTATCTGCCCCGAGAGACAAGTTACGGATTTGACTGAAGTCCGGGTGGAGGATGATCTTTATGTCCTGAAGTCGGTCGGTCACTTGGAGTTGGGGCTCGCCGGCGCACTGCATGCCGCCGGAGCCAACACGCTGAATCCTTATCCTGCAGTCGCTCTTGTTAAACACAAAGTCGCGGTCACTCAGATCCTCCATGCCGCAGGAGTCCCGGTCCCCGCAACCTACACGACGACTGATCCCGCTTCGCTCTTGCATCTGCTGAATGAAATATCGTTGATCGCAAAACCCTTTGACGGCAGCCGAGGCAACGGAATTCAGGTAATACAAACAGCTGACGAACTGATGAATGTCGTATTCGGCGACTTTCTGATGGTGCAGCGATATTATGAGCCGGATGAAGCGGGCACGTTCATAAAAGCTTACTATCTTGACGGCCAGGTGTTCCTGCGAAAACGGTGGTGGTCCATCGGTGAGCCGATTGACAAGAAAAGCGAGCCTGTTGAAACCTCGGCACCGCTAACAGAACTTGTCATAAAATGTGCCTCCGTTCTCGGTATGAAACTGTTCGGACTCGACATCGTGATAAGCCGGGGGAGGCCATACGTTGTCGACGTTCAGGAATTCGGCAGTTTCGCGGGAGTTCCGCAGGCACCGGTCCTGTTGGCGGAATTCATCGTTTCGCATTTGAGGTCTGTTGTTCGAGACCGATCGAATCCCCTAATTCATAAGGCGATTGTTCCAAAGTTTTGAATGACTGAGAAGTGGACTGATCTATCTGAGTTCTTGACTCGGGAATACGTTTATTGCTCGACTCCGACGCGGCTTGACTGTGGCGGGAGCACCGACCACCGCCTCACGGCTTTGCTCTGCAGCATTTGGCGGCCGGCGACCGCGAATATCGCGATCGATCTCCGGGTTCAGGTGCGCCTGAGACCACATCGTGCCGGGAGGATACTCGTCGAAATCGACGGCGTCGGTGAAGAGGAATTCACGGCACCGCAGTTCGCGCTGAAGGGTCCGTTTGCTCTGGTTTCCGCAATTGTTTGCCATTTCGGAGTACACGGTTTGCACATCGATATCAAGACGGAATTTCCGTTCCAAAGCGGTCTCGGCGGTTCCGGTGCGGTGGCCGTTGCGGTCATCGGGGCGATTTGCACCGCTCTCAACAAAAAAGCACCTCGCATCGGGGATTTTCCACGCATCGCGAGGATCGCTCACAGTATTGAAGATTCGTTATTCGGAAATACCGGCATGCAGGATCAGGCCGCCGCGCTTTACGGAGGCGCGAATCTGTGGGAATGGCAATATGGCGACCAGCTCAATTTCAGGCGCGAACAACTCGTGAGCGACGTATCGTTGCTGGATGAGCACATCCTGCTGGCGTACACCGGCCGACCTCATCATCAATCCCAAAATGGAAGCCAGATGCTTGACAAGTTCAAGGAAACGGCGGCTTTGAGTGTGTTTGTTGCGATTTCAGAGCACGCGCGCAGATTCGCCGAGTTGTTGAAATGCGGAAATTTTCGGTCGGCAGGCGAGTCGCTTGCGGCAGAGTATCAGTTGCGCTCGACACTTTTGCCCATTTCGCTTCCGGATGATCTGGAGCTGATAGAGATGGCGGCGAACGCGCGATGCGGTGTTCGGGTGACGGGTCGCGGAGGCGGCGGATGCGTCTGGGCGATCGGCGAAAAGTTGGACATTGCCGAATTAGGAAAGCAGTGGACCGACGCCTTTGAGCGCAGAAGAGTTGGATCCCTGCTGCCGTGCAATGCTACGGGCACAGGGTTGGAGATTCGAATCGAACGTGCGGGAGAAACTCATACCACAACCAACTGAACCAAAGTCCGGTGCGGAGCGGATGGGAGCGGTCCGGGTTGCGCGATTCGCGATGCGCTACTGGCGGTCGCATGTCGGCGGCGGATTATTGCTGCTCGTATTCCTCGTTGTCCAGCAAAGCTACGGCGTGACAATCGCGTATGCGATGAAGCGCCTTGTCGATCAGGCGTTGCCGCAGCGCGACTCCGCCACCGTGATGTTAATCCTCGCCGCGGTTGCCGGCGCATATGTGTTCACTGTGATAGCGACCATCGCCGCTGAGCGCTCAGCGGCAAAAATAAACGCGGCGATAATGTGCGAGGTGCGAGTACAGATGTTCCGGCAGCTGCAGCGGCTTTCGCTCGCGTATCACTCGCGAACACACTCCGGCGATGTCATCGCGCGCTTCTCGGCAGACCTCGGGGACGTCGAGAAAGGCGTTACGACGCGGATCGTCGACGGTGTGATGTCGATCATCGGATTGCTTGTCTACCTTCCGTTCCTGTTTTTCCTCGATATGCGCCTTGCCGGCGTGGTTCTCATCGGATTGCCGTTCGTCGTGATCGGGGGGCACCGATTCTCAGATTCGGCGTCAAAAGCGCGGAAAAAGCTGCGCAAGAACGAGGCCGAGGTCATTGAAGCCGTTGCCGACAACGTTCGGGCACAGCCCGTGATCAAACTTTTTGACCTCGCCGCGGACACGATCGAAGGGTTTCGGGCGAAGGTCGGGCGGCTCAGGGAAAGCGCGATCCGATCAACGTTTCTGGCAGCGATGGTCGGCACCGTCACAAGCGTCGGCGTGCTGCTGTTTCAAGGGATCGTGATCGGCGTCGGCGCCATGCTCGCGCTCAGAGGAACGCTTGAGATCGGAACGCTCGTCGCGTTCGTTACGCTCCACGCTTCGGTCAGCAAGCAGGCGTACGACCTTGCGAAGAAGGTGGTCCCGGCGATGATCTCCGCGGGTGGCGGTGTTGCGCGGATCGAGGAACTACTGAACGAGCAGATCGAGATCTTCGACAAGCCCGGAGCGGTCGCGATCGAACCCGGCCCGGCGTCATTCCGGCTTGAGAACGTAACGTTCGAATACGAGCCCGGGCGGCCGTGCATCGTCGATGTTTCACTCGCGATCAAGGCCGGCGAGAACGTCGCGTTCGTCGGGCCGAGCGGCTCTGGCAAAAGCACGGTACTTAGTTTCCTTCTTCGTTTTCACGATCCGATGAGCGGCCGCGTTTTGATGCGCGACCATGATCTTCGCGACCTGACACTGGCGGCGCTTCACCGGCACATCGGCGCCGTGTTTCAGGATCCTTTGCTGCTCGCCGGCTCGATTCGCGACAACATCCGCGTTGGCAAGCTTGATGCGACCGACGAAGAAATCGAGACGGCCGCTCGCGACGCCAGGATCCACGACGCGATCGTTGCGATGCCTGACGGTTATGAAACGCCGATCGGAGAAGCCGGCGGGCGGCTTTCCGGGGGGCAGCGCCAGCGGCTTGCGATTGCCCGAGCGCTTGTCCGCAAGCCGCCGGTGCTCGTGCTCGACGAGGCGACTTCGGCCCTCGATCCGGCATCTGAAAGCGCGATCCAGGATACGATCGCGAACCTCGCACTGGGCCGCACCGTCATCTCCGTCACACACCGTCTCTCCCGCGCGACTAATGCCGACCGGATCTTTGTTTTTGACAATGGCCGGCTTGCCGAGCAGGGAACGCACGATTCACTTAAGGACGCGGGGGGCGTGTACGCCGAACTCTGGCGAAAGCAGAGCGGCGTCGAGGTCGACGCCCAGGGAACCGCGGCGCGGGTTGAACCGGAGTGGCTGCGCGAGATACCGCTCTTCCGGGACGCACCCGAATCCGTTCTCACAAGGCTTGCCGGCGAACTCGTATTCGAACGGCTCGACGCCGATCGAGTCGTTTTCGAGAAAGGCGATGAAGGCGACAAGTTTTACATCGTCGCCCGCGGGAAGGTTGAGGTGGTCAATAGCGACGGCAAGCGGCTCGCGGTGCTTACGGACGGCGATTTCTTTGGTGAGATCGCACTGATCGACGATGTCCCGCGCAGCGCGACGGTGCGCACGCTCGTCCGATGCTCGTTCCTGACGCTCACCCACGCGCAGTTCGACAAGCTGCTTGAGGAAGAAGAAGGACTGCGAGCCGCGATCCGACAAACCGTAGACGCCCGGTTGGAGACACGATGAAGATAGGAGTGATGCTTGGCGGTACAAATTTCGAAACTCAACGTCGGAATCCCGTGATTCTCGAGACGATCGAGATCCTTCGCGGGTGGGGCGCCGAAGTCGAGGTCATCGAGCCGAGGTTGATGAATTTCGAGCTTTCCGATTTAAGAGTCAGTCACGATCTTTACGTCATTAAATCGATCGCAAGACCGATCGCTGCGAGTGTCGCCGCAACGCTTCATGCACTCGGCGCTCGGACCTTCAACCCCTTCCCGATAGTGCAGCTCATTCGCAACAAGATCGTGACGATGCGGCTTCTCGCAGCGCACGGCGTGCCGGTTCCGGCGACTTATGTGAGCGCCGATCGGGAGGCGCTCGGCCCGTTGCTCGAAGACGGTCCCTTGATCGTCAAGCCGTTTATGGGTTCGAGCGGGATCGGCGTCAGGCGCGTGACGACCCGCGAAGAGCTGATGCTCGTCGATGATCTGCCGCCGATCTTCGCTCAACGGTTCCATCCTTCGGACGACGGTTTCGATCACAAGATATCGGTCATTGGCGGCAACATTTTCGGGGTCCGGCGGATCTTCCCGCTTCGCACTTACTCGGATAAGATCGGAACCCCGCTCGAGATCGACGACGAGACTCGCGACATAGTGTCCCGGATCTCGAAGGCGCTGGCTATCGATATGTTCTCGTTCGATCTGATCGTCAGCGGCGGCAATCCGTATGTCGTTGATGTCAGCAGTTTCGGTGGTATGATGGGCATCCCGAACGCCGCCTCGCTCGTGGCTGAACGAATCATACGAGCGTGGGAAGAGCTTACGAAATGAGGCAAGAATTCGAGGCAAGACAGTACTGAAAAATGATGTTCAAGAAAGTAATCCTATTCGTCCTAATCTGTGCGGTCGCGGCACAGGCGCAACAGTTTGATTGGCCGACGGCGACGCCGAAGTCGGTCGGGATCGATGACAAGGCCCTGGCCGCTTTCGATGCGGAGATCGCTTCGGGCAAGTTCGGCAATATGGACGGCCTGACCATCATCCGCCGCGGCAAGCTCATCTTCGACAAACGATATCCTCACGAGTATGACAAGATCTACCGCGAGGAAGCCAAGAAGTCGGGCGGGCTGAATGCGCACGATCTGAGCGGCCCTTACAATTACTACAATTCGTGGTGGCATCCTTGGTATCAACGCGGTGAATTGCACACGCTGCAGTCCGTCTCCAAGACCATCACGTCGATCATCTTCGGCGTCGCCCGTGCGCGGGGTGATTTCCCGGATATCGACACGCCGGTAATGAAATACTTTGACGAGTCAAAGGTCGCGAATGTCGACGATCGCAAACGCCGCATGACGGTCCGGCATCTGCTGACGATGTCGGCGGGTCTTGACTGGAACGAGGGTCTGCCGTATTCCGACCCGAAGAACACCGGAAGCCAGATGGAGGCATCTTTCGACTGGGTCGAATACACGATCAACCGGCCGATGGAATTCGAGCCGGGGACGAAATTCGCTTACAACTCGGGGGCGACGCAGATCCTGGCGCACGTTTTCAGGGTTGCGACCGGGATGGACATCGAAGAGTACGCGGTCCGCCATCTATTCACTCCGCTCGGGATCAAACAGTACTTCTGGAAGCGCTCGCCGAGCGGACTCGTCGATGCCGAGGGCGGCATTTACCTGCGTCCGCGTGATGTCGCCAAGCTCTGGTATCTGTTTCTCAAAAACGGCAAATGGGAAGGCAAACAGATAGTCTCACCCGAATGGGTAAAGGATTCGCTGACGCTGCATATGGATGTCGGGCCGAACGTGAAATATGGATTGAAGTGGTGGCTGTACCAGTATGGCAAGGACAATTCGATGCTCGCGTGGGGCGGCAGCGGCTTTGGCGGCCAGCGCCCGCTCGTTTTGCCGGAATACGACATGGTCGTCGTCTACACGGCCTGGAACGTCGATCCCGGTCCGGCGATGCGGACGAAAGAAGCGATCGACCGGATCGTCGGACTTATTGCGGATAGCAAAAAGTGATGGCGAAGTTTTGGCTAAGGATGATTTGACCAGAGCGGTGTCCTTCACCCGACGGTTCGCGGCGGGACAATTAATTCGATTCTGCGACCGGCTTTTTCCGGTCTTGCGGCTGAGGTGACGGATTCTGACCCGATCGAGCGGTTTTGATTTTTCCATAAATCAGGTGATCGAGTCGTAGGTTTCTTCTTGATGCAACAATCCCTGCAGGATTAAAGTTGATAGGTCGTGCGACATTTTCCTCGAACATAAAACTATGCGTAACTCAATGAAATTTCTACTAACATTGCTGTTCATCTGTTTACCGATTTTCTGCGTCAACGCTTTCGCGCAGGAAAAAGAAGATTTTCGCAGCGGCGCGGTGAAGATGGGTTGCGGCTATTTGCTTGTTTGGAACGCGCCCGGCAATTATTACACTCTGAAGATCGACGGCAGCGATGTTCGGCAAACTTCTACCCAGCAAATTCAGTTCAGCGTTGACGGCGTGTTTCTTCAGGTCGTTACGCCGACGATCAAGAGTTTTCTCAAAGACCGGGAGAAACTTGACCCAAAGGCTATTCTGGCGGCGCACCGTGATTGGGAAGCCGAGTTCTTGGAGGGTGAGTACAAAGAAAAGCTGAAAATTGAATCCTTCCCGCAGAAATTGGCAAACGGCGAGGAAGCTTTGCTGTGGCAGTTCGACCTTCCGAAAAGCGCGGGCGGCAAGGTCAAAAAACAGACTTACCTGACTCTCGTCAAGGGCGACAATATTTTTATGCTTGGCAGCATTGTTACCGACAAAATTTCTGAAAGATCATCGCATCGCCTTTTGCTGTTGACCGCTTTGGGTCTGAAAGCGAGCGACAAACCGACCGACTTAGGGAAGATTCAAGCGTTGTTGAAGGATCAGTAAAAGTGCTTTGAAAATAACGCAGCGTCGAATCATACGTTGGGTCGCTCCCATTTTTGTGATGAAACTAGGATGAGGAAACAAACAACTAAAATATACGGCGTTCTGCTGAGCTTGATATTGATAGCTCAGTTTTCGTGTGCCGCGTCACAGCAGAATGAGCTTATCCGTAATCGTCAGTTGTGGCGCGAGAGCGGAATCAAGAATTATCGAATGACCGTTGATCTGCAAAAAACAGGTCATGCAACTCCCAATGGAAAATTTATCATTACGGTGCGCGGAGGCATCGCGGATTCTATTAAATTAGCCAATGATCCTCAAACTGACATTAGTGACAGTGTCATCAAGTTTGGAAAATACGACACGATTGAAGACATTTTCGAATACATTGAAGAGCTGGACAAGAAAACACCGGATTGGGAAAAAAGAGATGTCGAGTGTGATTCAAAACTAGGGTATCCGAAGAAAGTAAATCTGGATGTGCGCCGCGTCCACGACGAGGAATTGTTTTTTCAGGTCTTGCAATTTGAAATTCTCAAATAGTTCTTTCAGCCCGAGTCGTTTGCGGCAGAGAAAGCAACCCAACAATTCAATGGACGTGAGGCGGAGAAAGCGACTTTCAGGGCCGGGCTCCGGCCCGACTGAAAAGAGCCCGGCGATGTGCCCGAATAGCCTTTGACGGCGAGGTCGCGGCGCAGCCGCGTGGGTGATGGCGCCTCCCGGAAAGGCACAGCCTTTCCGCACATCCGGGCGGTAAAGCCGCATTCCGTAGAGCGAAATCAACAATCCCAAATCGCCGATCCCAAATCCCAAATCCCAAATCCCAAATCCGCAATTCCGCTATCTGTTCCGTCCGTATTTCTCGTGGCTCGAAACCCAGTCCGAGCTTGAGATGGCGGAGCCCAATGAGATCTCGCCAGCGAGGACAACTCCCGAGACGATTTCGGCGAATCGGTTGACCGTTCCGCGGCCGACGCAACCGAGGACTTCGAGACATTCGCGCTGCGTCGCGAGGCCCGTGCCGCCGCCGTGCGTGGCGACGATCAGCGACGGGATCGTGATCGAGATATAAAGATCCTTTTCCGGCGTCAGTTCCGAATAGATGATCCCCGCCGACGATTCCGAGACGTTCGCCACGTCCTGGCCGGTGGCGATGAACATCGCCGTGATGCCGTTCGCCGAATGCGCGCCGTTGTTGTTCGCGCCCGACATAAACGATCCGATGTTGGCAACGCCCGAATGGTAAACCAGCGATTCGGGCTCGACGCGCATATGCTCTATCAGAACGTTTCGCGGGACCGTGCATTCGGCCGTGACGCGTTTGCCGCGTGTCCGCATCACGTTTACCTGCGACGCCTTTTTGTCGGTCGCGAAATTCGATTCGAGATAAAAATGCTTGATCACGTCCTTTTCGTAGGCGTCGATGATCCAGCTGCAGGCGGCGAACGTCGCGCGCCCGACCATGTTCTGTCCCGCGGCATCGCCCGTCGTGTAATTGAAACGGAGATAGACGAACTTGTTCGAGGTGTACGGATCGATGTACTTGAGTTTTGCGATGGACGAGGTCGCCTCGGCCTCTTCCTTGATCTTGCCGATGTTCTCGAGCACCCACGAGACGAATTTGCGCCCGGCCCGCGCGTCTTCAAATACGAAAACCGGCGCCCGCTGCATCGCGTCGCTGACGACCGTCGCCTTGACGCCGCCCGAAAGATTCAGAACCTTTATTCCGCGGTTATACGATGCGATCAGCGTCCCTTCGGTCGTCGCGAGCGGGATCAGATACTCGCCGGTCGCGAACTCGCCGTTGACCTTGAGCGGTCCGGCGAACCCGATCGGGATCTGCGCGACGCCCGTGAAATTCTCGCAATTGCCGGCGGTCGTGTGCGGGTCGAACGAATAATGACGGATGTGCTCGAGCTTCGCTCCCGAATACTGTTCGACAAAATCCTGGCGCGCCCTGATCGCCGTCTCGCCGTAATCGTCGTGTTCGTCGCGCGGAATGCGGACTTCGAGACTTTCGGTCTCGGCAATCGAATCTTCAACGTCAAACTTCAGCGATCCGAACGGTTTCGCCCGAAACGCGATGCCGATCTTGTGTTTCCCGTTCGCGAGCGTTTGACCCGCGCAACGCACCGTCAGAACCTTGCGCAACGGAAACGCGATGTCGCGCACCGAGTCCGCCGGGACGAACGCGCCGTCGCCGAGATCGAGCGAGATCGAATCGAGCGGGACGTCCGTGCCGTCGATCCGGACGCCGTTCAGTTCGCCGAATTCGCCGTCGCTCAAACGGTTCTTGAGCGCGAACTGAACGCCTCCGTCGCTGTTCTTAAGACTGTTGTTCGTGTAGAGCTGCCGCAAAAGCATGCTCGGGATCGGGAAGAATGACATATGTTTGATTCCTTGCGTAAATTCGGAAGTGCAAGACTGATTTTACTTGGCAAACGATATTAATCAAGTATGCCAAACGAATCGGCTCGGCGCTTCAGGCGACCTCGGCCAGCACTGATTCGAATCGGGCGAGCAGGAATTCGGCATCAGACAGGTCGAACGGCATCGGCGGACGGATCTTGATCACGTTGTGAAACGGCCCGTCGGTCCCGAGCAGGACGCCGCGTTCGCGCATCAGGTCGCTGATCAGCGCCGCCTCCGCGTCGGCCGGTTCGAGCGTCTCGCGGTCGCGGACCAGTTCGACGCCGAGAAAAAGCCCCGAACCGCGGACGTCGCCGATGATCGAGAACCGTTCCTTAAGTTTCTCAAACCCGTCGAGCAGTCTGCGTCCGACCCCGAGCGCGTGCGTTTGAAGCCCTTCCTCGAGCACGATCGACAGCACTTCGAGACCGACGGCGCACGAAACGGGATTGCCGCCGAACGTGCTGAAAAACTCCATTCCGTTATCGAACGCATCGGCGATATCGGCCGTCGTCACGACTGCCGCGAGCGGATGCCCGTTGCCCATCGGTTTCCCGAGAACGACGATATCGGGCACCACCCGCTGCGCCTCGAAGCCGTAGAAATCGGTGCCGATCCGACCGTAGCCCGTCTGGACATCGTCGGCGATGCAGACACCGCCGCCAGCGCGGACGAATTTGTAAACGTCCTCGAGATAACCTTGCGGGAAGAAGATCTGTCCGCCGACACTCGGAACCGATTCCGCGATGAACGCCGCCGGAGCCTTGCCGGCGCGCCGCAGGTTTTCGACAATCTCGCCGACCGCCGCGGCGTACTTCGGTCCCGCCTCAGGCTCGCCGTGCTTGTATCGCCCGCGATAGACGTCGGCCAGCGGCGCCGTATGGACCCAGTCCGGTGCGCCCGAGCCGCCGGCGAAGGCGTGCTTGTACGGACTGATGTCGATCAGATTTCCGGTGTTTCCGTGGTACGCCGCCTCGAGAACGATGACGTCTCGGTTTCCCGTGAAAGTTCGGGCGAGACGCAGCGCGAGTTCGTTGGCTTCGCTCGCCGAGTTCACGAAGTAGCAGACTTCGAGCGGTTCGGGCATCGTCGCGGCGAGTTTTTCGGCCAGCGAATTGATCCGGTCGTGCAGATAGCGCGTGTTGGTGTTCAGAAGCGACGCCTGCCCGCACAAGGCTTCGACAATGCGCGGATGGCTATGGCCGACGTGCGGGACGTTGTTGTAGGCGTCGAGAAACCGTCGACCGGTTTCGTCGAAGAGATACTGCATCCGGCCGCGGACAATCTTCAGCGGCTCTCGATATGAGAGCCGAAGACTGGACCCGACGCGCTCCCGGCGTTTGGCGAGCGTCGCGGCCTTTACGGGTGGCGGCGGCGGAAAGATCGTTTCCGGAAAACCGAGGATCAGATTCGGGTCTGGCGAGAGCGATCTCCAGACATCGCGTTCGCCCGGGAGCGCGACTCCCGGAAAGTCGGCTCCGAGTTCGAGCAGGTCGGTGATGATCTGAAAATGCAGGTGCGGCGACCAGCCTCCGTTTTCCTCCGGCCGTCCGATGGTCGCGATCTTCGCGCCTTTTCCAACGCGTTGGCCAACGTTTAGACCGCTCAGCGTTTCCTTCGACAGATGTCCGTACAAAGTGAAAAATTCGACTTCGTCCGCGGTGTGTTTGAGGACGACCAGGTGCCCGTAATCGAGCGGCGCGGGGTTGTACGCGAGCAGAAACACCTCGCCGGCGAGCGGCGCGAACACCGGCGCGCCGGCTTCCGCGAAAATGTCGATGCCGAGATGAATGGTTCGAGTTTCGGCATATTTGTTTGATCCGAAGATGTCCGAGGTGTAGATCAGACGCGGCTCATCGTACTGTCCGATGGCGAATTTCTTGCCGGCGTTCCTCAGCAGTTCTCCGAGCCGCTTCGAAAATTCGTCCGGATCCGATTCGCTTTCCGCGCCGCCGACGAGCGTGCTTTCGACGCCGAGGTCGATAACCAGACAGTCGACTCCCGACGCATCGTATTCGATCACGGGTGCGAATTCCGTTCGGTTTCTTTCGAGATATCGAACGATCGCTTTCTCGCGCTCGACCGGCAGGAGTCCGCTGGCGCGCCGAAAAACGGCCTCGGCAAACCGTCCGTTGACCGCCGCGAGTTTCGGGAGCGTGTCCCGGATCGGAGCCTGGCTGATGGCGAGATAGTCGTCGTCCGGACGCTGCGACTGTTGGTGGGCGGCGAGCGCGACGCTCATCGCAAGCCGCAGACGGATCATTCCCCATAACGCCTTGATCTCGTTTTCCTCAAGCCGCCGCACCGAGTTGTAGCCGGCGACGACCGCGGCCGCGGTTGCGAGAGGTTCCGGTTTTTCGAGGATCGCGTAGGCGATGGCGATGGCGAGTCCGCCGACCGTGAAACTGCTGACTATATCGCCGAAATCGATCAATCCGACGACCGTCTGGTCCCTTGAATAAAGATCGACGCCGCCGCCGACCAGAATGTTGTAGTCGTTGGCGTCGTTGTGGATCACCCCGCGGCGAAGATCTGGAAGGAGAGGCGCCGTATCGCGTTCGAAATCGGCCGTGGTCCGGTCGACGAACGCGAGCATTTCCGCGTCGGCGATCAGCGGCCGGTACTCGCGGCAGATATCGACTCCGCGGGCGAGGTCCCAATGGAAGACGCGGTGAGCAGCCGGATGGTCGAAATCGGAAAGCGCGTCATCGACGAGCCCGACCGCGCGGCCGACATCGTACAACAGATCTTTCGAATGCCGCTTGAGTGTCCCGAGCGGACGTCCTTCAAGAAAAGTGACGAGCCGCGTGAGATGCCTCGTCCCGGCCGGCGATTCGACGGTCACGACCGCTTCGCCGGACGTCGCCGGAACGATCTTCTGGCAGAGATCGACGCGCCGCGAAACCTGGAGCAGCGCCTCGTTTTGCGCGTCGAGCAGGTCACGGTCCTCAAGTTCGTTGGCGATCTTGAGGACGTATTTTGAATTGTCGATCGTTTCGATAAGAAAGTTCTGGTCGCGCTCGCCGGGAAGCGCGCCCGCGCGTCCTTCGATGCCGAAGCGCTCGCTCGCGATCCGAATCGCGTCGTCTATTGAAAATGTCGGCGTGTGGCTTAAGAGGGACATAATCGGCGCAATGCGCCCTCAAAAGAATAAGACAAGACGACGCTTAGACAAAGCGCGGGGGAATCCAAGGTTCGCAGCCTATCAGCTTTCATCTAACAGCTCGAATCTACTCCGAAACGTGCGTTGAGTTGGATGCGTAACTTCTTGAAGCAAATGTTCGGAGACGCAGATCTTCAACCATCTGCTGTGTCAAAAGTCTTAACGGGCCACGGTTATCAATAATCCCGGCTTTAGCCGAATTATGCGAGGGGTTCGGCTAAAGCCGGCTTTCTATTTGATGCCGGTCCACTAGCTGAAGCTAGTGGCAATTATGAAGACAGAACAATTATGAAGACAGAGCAATTATGAAGACAGAAAGCAAAGCGGCGTTAACGAGTTTTGATTCAGGCTCTTCAGCTAGTGGCGACGTTAAGACAAAAAGCAACGCTCCAACCGAGCGTTTTGATACCGCCTCTACCGCAAATGGTACTGACTCGAATACCAACGTCCCCGAGGTTTTTCAAAGCCCCCGAATCGCCGATCGCAAATCTCAAGGGTTTTATCAGTCGCCGAAATCTTCGATCGCGATCGTGATCTTTTCACTGATCCCGGTTTTCGTCGGGTTTTTCACTTCGAAGACGATGTCGCCTCTTGCGGCGTTGTTGCCTTTTGTTTCGGCGCTATAAACGCCGTCGTCGCCCTTTATCAGCTCTCCGGCGATGCCTTTGACGATCCTGAACGTCAGTTCGCCCGTTTCCGGCGTGATGAAAAGAGTCTGCGCGCCGGTCGCGCCGAGGATGAACTGCGTCGACGCGCCGGGCGCGAGAGTGATCGATTGGACGCTCTCAGTTTTTCCCTTGGCAAACGAAATGCGTTTCGGGCCGCTCGACTCAGTCTTCGCGGCGCTGTTGTCCGCCGGTTTGGCGATATTCGCGTCCGCCGCCGGCGCCGTCGGCGTTGAGCTGTTCGCCGTGTTTGCCGCGTTGCCGTTGGCGGCGTTGTTCGAGACGTTTGTGGTAACGGTGCAGCCGGCGAAACAGATCGTCGCGGCCGTCAGTATGATGATGTTTTTCAAGTTATTTATCCTCATTATTGATGAATTTTAGAGAAGATAGCATTCTCGGGCGATTCGGCAAAACCCGCCGAACTTAAAGTGCAAGTTTTGCGATTTTGCCGACTCGGACTATATTGATTGGAATGAAATACCTGATGTTCCTGATCTTGTCGCTGATGCTCTTCTCGTCCGTGAACGCGCAGTGGCAGCGGCAAAGCGTCGAAACGAAGTCGGGTTTCCGCGGACTTTCGGTCGTTAACGAAAACGTAATTTGGGCAAGCGGAACCGGCGGAACGTTCGTCCGCACGATCGACGGCGGGAAGACCTGGCAGGTCGGAAAGGTCCCGGACGCGGACAAGCTCGATTTCCGTGATGTCGAGGCTTTCGACGAAAATACGGCATTTTTGCTCAGCATCGGCCCCGGCGAGAGTTCGCGGATCTATAAGACGGCCGACGGCGGCAAAACCTGGAAACTGCAGTTCAAGAACACGAACGAAAAGGCCTTCTTCGATGCCTTCGCTTTTTGGGACAAGAACAACGGCATCGCGATGAGCGATCCGGTCGACGGCAAATATCTCCTGCTCCGAACCACCGACGGCGAGACCTGGGCTCCGGTCGATACGACGAAAATGCCCGCGACGAGGGAGGCCGAGGCGGCGTTTGCGGCGAGCGGAACGTGCATTATCACGAAAGGCGCGAAGTCGGCATATCTGATCTCCGGCGGCGGCGATGCGCGGGTTTTCCGTTCGACCGACCGGGGCGCGACGTGGACGGTTGCGGACACGCCATTGGTCAAAGGAACGGCGGGTAGCGGTATCTTTTCGATCGCGGTTTTCGATGCGCTCAACGGCGTCATCGTCGGCGGTAATTATGAAAAACCGCTCGAAACGACGGCGAACCTCGCGTTCACGAAGAACGGCGGCAAGACCTGGAAGTCGGCGAACGGTCTGACGGGTTATCGTTCCGGGGTCGCTTACATCGACAAGAAAACGATCATCGCCGTCGGAACCAACGGCTCGGACATCTCGACCGACGGCGGTGCGACATGGAAGAATCTCGACCAAGAGAACTACAACGCGGTGATGGCGAAGGGCAAAACCGTCTGGGCGGTCGGGCCGAACGGAATGATCGCGAAACTCGGACTGCGGTGATCCGATTATCCCAGACAATTCCGCTGATCCTGATTCTTGCGGCGGGCGCCTCCGCGCAGGGTTCTCGCGAAGCATCGGCGCTGATTTCAACGAAGGACTCGATCGAGTCGAGCGTGAAGCTTGCGCCGTGCGATGACCGGGAACGACGAGAGGCGGTTCAAGATCTTTTCAAAGAAATGGGCGCCGACCGCGACGAGATCGTGATCGGGGAATTCGCCGATTCCGTGCGCAACGTCGTCGTCACGAAAAAGGGCAAGACGGACGAGATCGTCGTCGTCGGCGCTCATTTTGACAAAACGGACGCCGGTTGCGGCGTGATCGACAATTGGACCGGCATCACGATCATCGCCCATCTGTACAAAACGATGCGCCGGACGGAAACCGAAAAAACCTACGTTTTCGTCGCGTTCGACAAGGAAGAAAGGGGCCTTTTGGGGTCGACCGCAATGGCGAAGGCGATCCCGAAGGACAAACTTTCGAGCTATTGCGCGATGGTCAATTTTGACAGTTTTGGATTCACGTTGCCGTTTTCGTTCAGCGAGACTTCAAACAAGTCATTGATAAAGTTGGCCAAAAGCGCCGCGGAGGCGAGCAAACTGAAATTTCTCGACGCCTCTGTTTCGAACGCCTCAGCCGATTCGGTTTCATTCAAAAGACGCGGGATACCGTCGATAACATTCAGCGGGATCGATTCGGACTGGCCGAAATACCTTCATACGGACAGGGACCAGTTGATCAACGTCAATATCGAAAGCGTCTATTTCGGTTACCGTTTCGGACTCGTGTTTCTCTCGAAATTCGAATCGCAAAAATGTTCGGAGCTTAGATAGGGTTGGAGACAAGATGACCAAAATCACCGGAACCGGAAGCGTATTGCCGGAACTCGTAGTCAAAAACGAGACTTTCGCGGACAACGTTTTCTTCGGAAAGAACGGCGTAAAGCTCGAACGGCAGGGAATCGAGGCGACGTCCAAACTCGAAGCCATCACCGGCATCCGCGAACGCCGCTACGTGCCGTTCGACCAGGATTCGCGTCCGCTGATGACCGATGCGGCGCGGCGCGCGATCGAAGACTCAGGCATCGATCCGGAAAGATTGGACGGAATCATCGTCGCGCACAACGCCGGGAATATGGTCATCGGCGAAAAAGCGTTTCATACCGTGCCGAATATGGCTGCGTATTTGAAGAACGCGCTTGAGATCGCTAATCACGAGTGCTTTGCCTACGATCTGCTGTTCGCGTGTCCGGGCTGGCTGCAGGCGCTGATCCAGGCGCATCAGGCGATTCAGGCGGGCGATGCGGAAAATGTGCTTGTGGTCGGGATCGAGATCGCCTCGAGACTGCTCGACCCGCACGACCTCGATTCGATGATCCTCGCCGACGGCTGCGGCGCGGCTGTCGTTTCAAAAGGTGAAACGAATTGTTTGCTGGCGCACGCAACCTTTTCTCACGCTCAGAAGGATCTGGACAACATCTATTTGGGAAAGTCGAACCACCCCGATCTTGAAGGGGTTTGCTGGTTCAAAATGAACGGGAAGGAAGTTTACCGGTACGCCACCACGTGGGTTCCGAAGGTCATCGGCAAGGCGCTCGCGAAAGCCGGGCTTGAGCCGGGGGACGTCGACCTGTTTCTTTTTCATCAGGCGAACGACAAGATGATCCAGGCGATCGCGGGCCATCTTGCCGAATCGTACGATCTCGACCCGTCGGCGTTTGACGGAAAACTGCCGATGACGATCCAATTTCTCGGGAACACGTCGGTGGCGACGATCCCGACGATGCTCGATCTCATCCGAAAGGGCAAACTCGGCGATTACTCCATCCGTGAGGGACAAACAGTCGTGATGGCGTCGGTCGGTGCTGGAATGCACTGCAACGCAGTCGTTTACAGGTTTTGAGTCAGCATAGTTTGCGGACGAATTCCTCAAGCAGTTCAATGGCGATGTCTGTCAGTTCGTCCTTTGAACGATCTTCGAGACCGGTTGCCGCGACCAGAAACGGCTCAAACAAAACCCAACCCATCGCCATTCCGCCCATCGCCGCGGCGAGCACTTCGGCATCGAAGGCCGGAGGCTTTTCGGAAGCGCTGATCCGCGCCTTGATCAGTTCCACCAACCGATGCATCACGGGGAACTGACTCTGCAGGAGATGTGGGTCGACCCCGTCGACCATCGCCCGCGCCAAAGCAATTTGACGCCACCGGTCTTTTCTGTATGTTTCGAACAGGGTTCGGACGTTGCCTTCCAACTTATCGACTTTTGTCAGGGCGTGCCGGACCTTATTCAGTTTGCGCGAGTGGACCGCCATTATCAGCGCATTCTTGGAGCCGAAATGCCGGTATATTTGCGGGTGCTTCACTTTGGCGGCTCCCGCGATCTCGCGGATAGAGACCTCGCTCGGGCTGCGCTTCAGCAGAAGCTTTTCGGTTGCATCGAGAATCGCCTTTTTGACCTCGTCGCGTCCTTGCGGTGGGGGTTTTGCAGTACTTTTCAAAAACGCCTTCCTTTCGGTTACAACTAGTTCTGACCCGGATTGCGAAATGGAAAGATTGCCCGCGAATTTCCGCGAATCCGCGTGAAAAAGATTCCACCCGAACCGGCACGAGCATACCGTTTTTCAACACTTTGGCCCGTCCGGTGGCCCAATTTCAAAAAACCGCTTCGTTCGCAGTGCTTTGGACCAGATTTCCATTCGCGCGGATTCGCAAATTCGCGGGCAAGTTTCCCTACAGCGCAATTTGGGTTTAAGCACTTGCCAAATACGTCTTGACAAGTGTTACCGGTGGTAGCATAATCTCAATCGGCAAAATTTCAAAACGTTTTGCCCAGCGTCTTGATAAGAATCGATTTGTCGGGGGGTAGATCGGAATTTTATCAAGACGCTTTTCCTTTTTTCGGGACCACAAATGAATCAACCGTTGTTCGGAATTGAGAATCTCGATGGATATGTCGTCATCGGGATAGTGTTGCTTTTCAGCGTCATCGAAACGCTGGCGGGGCGTCTTGCATCGTCAAAACGCGGATTCGGAGACTGGATCCAGGAAGCCGGCGGGTTTCTGGTGCTGTCGTTCGCGATCAAACCGCTGATCGTTGTCGCCGCTTTTTTTCTTGGAAGATCGTTAGTTCCGCAACTTCAGAATTCTGTCGCGGAGTTCAGTTTGCCGGTCGCGCTCATTATTTACCTCCTGATCGACGACGTATTGCAGTATTGGTACCATCGCTTCGGCCACGAGTATCAGTTCTTGTGGAAACTCCATCGGGCGCACCATCAGGCCGAAGAAATGGGATTTTTTGTCTCGTATCGAAACGCCGGACTCTATTACCTGCTGATGCCGAATATTTGGTGGCTCGGGCTGGCCGTTTTTCTCGGAGCGTCGCAGGCCGTCGCGCTCGCCCTGATCGCGAAACAGATCATCATCATCGGGTCGCACAGCACGGTCCGCTGGGATGAGTTTTTTTACAAACGCCCGTACCTGAATCCGCTGACGACGCTGGTCGAACGCGTTCTTATCACGCCGGCCTTTCATTATGCGCACCACGGCAAGTCGATGATCGACGGCGTCAGCGACCCGAACGGGAACTTCGGCAATATGTTCTCGATCTGGGACCAGCTTTTCGGGACGGCGAAGTTTACCCGTCAGTTCCCGGTCGAACTCGGTTTGGTCAACGATCCCGGAGACGGTTGGACGGCGAGTTATTTCTATCCGCTGGTCGCGTCGGAAAAGACCGGGAGCGAGATCTCGCGCGGCTTTCGTAAGACTCCGACAACATCGGACGAACCCGCCGCCTGCTCGTTTGCGAAAGGCGAAAAATTCCTCTGGTGCCGCTGCGGAACGAGCAAGAACCAGCCATTCTGCGACGGATCGCACCACGGGACGAAATTCAAACCGCTACTGTGTGAATCCAAACGCGACGGCGTGTCGAAATTGTGCAACTGCAAACTAACAAAATCACCGCCGTTTTGCGATAATTCTCATCAAAAGAAGACGGAGAAACTATGATGAGTGCGACCAGTCAGGCGGCGTCCAACGAATACCGACGGGTTTTCGACCTTCAGCGCGGGAATCAATACAACATCGGCAACACGAGCGCCCGGCAACGGCGCGAGAAGATCAAGCGGCTGCAGCACGCGGTCGAGGTCGAATATCGCGACGCGATTCGAGAAGCGTGTATGAAAGACCTCGGAAAGGCTCCGGCCGAGACCGATCTGACCGAAGTTTTTCCGATCACGTCGGAAGCGAAGCACACGGCGCGGCACTTGCGGAAATGGCTCAAGCCGCAACGCGTTTCGACGCCGCTGGCATTGTTCGGTTCGTCGTCACGGATCCGCTACGAGCCGAAAGGCGTGTGCCTTATCATTTCGCCGTGGAACTTTCCTTTCAACCTGACGTTTGGACCGCTGATCTCGGCCATCGCGGCCGGCAACTGCGTGATCGTGAAGCCGTCGGAGATGACCCCGAACTGCGCCGCGGTGATGCGCGAGATAGTTGAAAAACTGTTTGACGAGAACGAGGTCGCGATCTTCGAGGGCGGCGTCGACGTCTCGACCGCGCTTCTCGAACTTCCGTTCAACCATATTTTCTTCACCGGCGCACCGTCGGTCGGAAAGATCGTGATGACCGCGGCGGCAAAGCACTTGACGTCGGTCACGCTCGAACTCGGCGGAAAGTCGCCGACGATCGTCGATGAGACGGCGAACATCAAACTCGCGGCGCGGATGATCGCCTGGGGAAAGTTCGGGAATAACGGCCAGATATGCATCGCGCCCGATTACATTTTCGTTCACGAATCGAAGCGGGCTGAACTGACGGATGCGTTGCGGAACCAGCTTGAGGAATTTTACGGCAGCGACCCGGAGGCGTCGGACAGTTACGCGCGGATCGTCAACGAACGGCACTTTGACCGCCTCAAGGGTTACCTCGACGACGCCGTCGCCAAAGGGGCGAAGATCGTTTCCGGCGGCGAGACGGAGCGCGATGCAAAGTTTATCGCGCCGACGCTTGTCGAGAACGTCGCGCTCGACTCGGAACTGATGAAAAACGAGATCTTCGGACCCGTTTTGCCGGTGTTCACTTACAAGAATCTCGACGAGCCGATCGAGTACATCCGGCTCAATGAAAAACCGCTCGCGCTTTACATTTATAGCAAGAACAGTTCGAACATCGATCGTATGATCGCCAACACGCGGGCCGGCGGAACGTGCATCAACAACAACGACGTCCATTTTTTCAATAACAACCTGCCGTTCGGCGGCGTCAACAACAGCGGCATCGGCAAGGGCCACGGCAAGTTCGGCTTCGAGGCCTTCTCAAACGCGCGCGGCGTTCTGAAACAAATTCTGCCCAGCGGACTTCAACTGATGATGCCGCCATACACTGACTTCAAACGGAAACTGATCGAACTGACGATCAGGTGGATGTGACGATTTTGGATTTTGGATTCTGGATTTTGGATTCAACGTTCAAGATTCAAAGTTCAGGATTCAAAAGTCGAACCTGAACTTTGAACTTAGGTCCAAAAATCCAAAAATCCAAAATCCAAAATCCAAAAATCCAAAAATCCAAAATCCAAAATCCAAAATCCAAAATCCAAAATTGAAAGATGTTATTCGATGTCGTCGGCACGCTCGGTGTGGTTATTATTATCGCGACCTATGTTCTGCTGCAAACCGAACGGATTCGCAGCGACAGCCTGATCTATTCCGCGTTGAACGCCGGGGGCGCGTCGATGATCGCGTTTTCGCTTGTCTTTAATTTCAACTTCCCGGAGTTCATCGTCGAGATATTTTGGATCGCCATCAGCGTCTTCGGAATCGTGAAAGCTTTGCGGCGATGATAAATTTGTTGTCATAAAAGTTGTCGTTCGCGGTGTCATAATCTGCAAGAGCCTTCTCTCAAGGAGTGAGCCGATGAAGAGACGAGATTTTATCGCGAAAGGCGCGTTTGCCCTCGGAGCGATAGCGACAAGCGATCTTTGGATTGGTAGAATAACCGCCGGAGAACCCGCAATGTTGAAAAACCCATTGCTCGATAGTTACTTTCAAGTTTCACAAGAGCAGATCACGAAAATACTTGGCGCGGCGTTGAGCAAAGGCGCCGAATTCGCAGATGTCTTTTTCGAATATCGGATTTCCTCGAATCTTTCGTTCGAAGAAGACATCGTCAAACAAGCCCGGCGCGGCATCGTTTCAGGCGTCGGCATTCGTGCCGTCAAGGGCGATCAGATCGGTTTCGCTTTTTCGGAGGAACTGACGACCGGGAAGATGATCGAGGCGGCGAACGCGGCGGCGGCGATCGCGGCCGACAATACCGCCAGATCGCGGATCGTGCCGGTCAGCGAGATCAAGCCGAAGGACCTCTATCCGATAAAGACGCTCGCGACCTCAACGGACCTGACGAAAAAACTCGAGTTTATCCGTGAAGCGAATTCGGCGGCAAAGGCGCTCGATCCGCGGATCGTCCGCGTCAACGTCGGGTTCAACGACGAGATCCGTCATCTCGCCTATGCCAACAGCGACGGCGTTTACTGGGAAGACTCGCAGCCGATGTTCGTTTTTTCGACCGTGTGCATTGCCGAACAGCTTGGGCGGCGGGAGAACGGGTTCGCGTCGGGCGGCGGACGCATCGGGCTCGAGTACTTCAGCTCCAAGCGCAAGGCCGCGGATATCGCGAAGGACGCCGCACGACTCGCGGTCCTTAACCTGTCGGCGATCGAGATCGAGGCCGGGCTGCAAACCGTCGTTCTCGGCAATTCCGACAGCGCGGTTTTGCTTCACGAAGCCGTCGGACACGGACTTGAGGCCGACTTCAACTACAAGAATCTGTCGAACTATTCGGGCCGCGTCGGGGAGAAGGTCGCATCCGAGCAATGCACGGTCGTTGATGAAGGGCTGTTCGAGAATATGCGCGGCACGATCAACGTCGACGACGAGGGCAATGCGCCGCAAAGCACGGTCCTCATCGAAATCGAAAACGGGATCCTCCGCGGTTATATGAACGACCGCATTTCGGCGAAAAAACTCGGTGCAAAGTCATCCGGAAACGGACGGCGGCAGGCTTACAACTATCCGCCGATGCCGCGAATGACGAACACCTATTTGCGAAACGGGAAATACTCGGCGGACGAGATCCTAAAATCCGTCAAGAAAGGCATTTACGCCAAAGGATTCACCGGCGGAAACGTCGATATCACAAAAGGCGACTTCACGTTCAGCTGTTCCGAAGCCTACCTGATCGAGGATGGAAAGATCACCGCGCCGGTCAAGGGCGCGACGCTGGTCGGCAACGGTCCTGACGTGATGACCAAGGTCGCGATGGTCGGCAACGACCTGAAGTTTACCGACGGCGGCTGGACCTGCGGCAAGAACGGACAGATGGTTCCGGTCGGAATGGGAACCCCGACCGTCAAGGTCGATGAAATAACGGTCGGCGGAACCAAGATCAAAACGTAGTTAGATTTTAGATTTTGGATTTCCGGATCGTTGAATCTATTTGCGAGGGGGGCAGTCCGAAATCAAAGATCCGAAATATCCGAAATCCGAAATCCGAAATCCGAAATCCGAAATCCGAAATCCGAAATCCGAAATCCGAAATCCGAAATCCGAAATCCGAAATCCGAAATCCCAAATTACCATATGTTTGACTACAGAAATTTAGCAACCGAACTCGTCGCGGCGCTCAAGAAGCAGGGGGCCGACGCGTGCGATGTTTACGTCAGTTCGTCGGACGGTTTCAAGACGACCATTCGGCTCGGGGCGATCGAAAAGCTGCAGCAGTCGACGAGCAAGGGGCTCGGGCTGCGAGTTTTCAAAAATGGGGCGACGGCGCTGACGTTTACGACCGATTTCGAGGACAAGACGGTCAGCCAACTCGTCAGGGAAACGCTCGACATCGTCACCGTCTCGAACGCCGACGAGCACAACGGGCTCGCGCCGAAAAAGCTGCTCGGAGAGCACAAGGGCCGTTTGATGCTCTTTGACGAGAGCATCGCCAAGATCACGCCGGAAAAGAAGATCGAGATGGTTCGCGAGATGGAAGACGCCGGCCGAGCTTTTGACAAACGGATCACGAACTCGAACGGAGCGAACTGGTCGAATTCGGTCGCGCAGGTGACGCTCGCCAATTCCGACGGGTTCGTCGGGCAATATCAAACGACGATCGCCAGTCTGTCCGTCTCGCTCTTGGCGGAAGAGAACGGTGTCAAGCAGCGGGACGGCTGGTACACCTACAACAGGTACTTCGAAAAACTCGCGACGCCGGGTTCGGTCGGCGAGGAAGCGGCGAGACGAACCGTCGCGAGGCTCGGCGGACACAAGGTCAAATCGCAGGTCGTTCCGGTCGTCCTCGATCCGACGGTCGCCGCGGATTTTGTCGGGATGATATTCGCTGCCGCGTCGGGCGGCAGCGTTTACCGGCGCGCCTCGTATCTGGTCGACCAAGTTGGCGAGAAGATCGTTGATCCGTCGGTGACCATTGTCGATGACGCGACGATTCCCGACGGACTTGCGTCGCGTCCGTTCGACGCCGAGGGCGTTCGATCGTCGCGGGTGACCGTTATCGAAAAGGGAGTTTTGAAGCAGTACGTCTGCGATTCGTACGCCTCCCGCCGCTTGAATGCCAAAGTAACCGGAAATGCGGGTCGCGGATACTCGTCCGCGCCGGGTGTCGCGGCGAGCAATCTCTTCTTGCAGAACGGCAAGAGCGATCCGAAAGAGATCGTCGGATCCGTCAAGAACGGCCTTTACCTGACGGAAATGTTCGGTTCGGGCGTGAACAGCGTGACCGGCGATTTTTCTCAGGGCGCGAGCGGGTTCTGGATCGAGAACGGAAAACTCACTTATCCGGTTCAGGAGATAACGATCGCCGGCAACGTACTGAGCGTCTTGAAAAACGTAAAAGCGATCGGAAACGACCTCAGTTTCAAACTCGGAAGCACGGCCTCGCCGACGCTTCTCATCTCGGAAATGACCGTCGGCGGCGAATAAGCGACGTTCGCAGCTTAAGATTTCGGCCCGGTTTTCGCTGCCCGCGATCCGGGCTTTTGTTTCGACCGCGAACGCGGAACTTAGTTTTTGCTGACCGTCGCCGGCGTGTTGGAATCCCGGCTTCGTTTTCTCCCCGTTGTTCCGGCTATCCGATTTTTGATAAACTTCTTGCAGATCACAATCGTCCGACGCCGTAACCGGGTGCTTTGACTTAAATGCTCATAACATCGCTATTTATTATCGTTGGCCTTGTACTTCTGACATTCGGCGCCGACGGATTGATTCGCGGGAGCAGTTCGTTCGCCCTCAGGTTCGGAATAACGCCGCTGGTCGTTGGGCTTACGGTGGTTGCGTTCGGGACCGGCGCGCCGGAATTCGCGATCTCGATCGGGGCGTCGTTTGAAGGCAACGGCATTCTCGCTCTCGGCAACGTGATCGGATCGAATATCAGCAATGTCGCTCTGATCCTCGGGGTGGCGGCGTTGGTCAGACCGCTGAAGGCGCGGTCCGAGGTAGTTCGTCGCGAAACGCCGCTGATGGCGTTTATCACGGCGCTGTTCCTGCTTTTGATCTATGACGGGACGCTGAGCCGGATCGAAGGCGGTATCCTGGCTTGCGGAGCGGTCGGATACACGGTCCTGACTTACAAACTCTCGGTTCGCGCCCGCAACAAGGCCGGCACCGAGGAATTCGCGGAGGCGTACGTCAAGTCGAAGTCGGGAATCTGGCGGGACGTTTCCTGGATCATCGCCGGTCTTGCGTTGCTCGTGGTCGGGGCGAATTTGCTTTTGCGGGGCGCGGTGGATATCGCGAGGCTCTTGGGGATCGGCGAGGCAGTGATCGGTCTGACGGTCGTCGCGATCGGAACGAGTCTCCCGGAACTTGCGACCTCTATCGTGGCCGCGCGAAGGGGCGAACCGGATGTCGCTCTCGGCAATGCGATCGGCTCGAACGCGCTGAATATCCTGGCGGTTTTGGGCGTCGCGGCGATGATCAACCCGATCCAAACCGAAGGAATTCGGACGCTGGACCTTGGCGTGATGCTTGGAAGCGCGATAATGCTCTGGGTGCTTCTTGGGCGAAATTTTGAACTGGACAGAATTGAGGGCGGAGCGCTTTTGCTCGCTTATGTTTTCTATCTGTATACATTGATCCCCTGATGAATAACGAACAGAAACCGGTAGTGACGATCGTAACGCGACGCTTGTCCCGTACTTTCAACGAGTTTTTCGAATCCGAGAAGTCGAGCGGAATCGTGATGATCGTCTGCACGGCGATCTCGCTGATCCTCGCGAATTCTCTGGTCGGCGAGCCGTATCTCGCATTCTGGCATATGAAACTCGCCGGGATGAGCGTCGAGATTTGGATCAACGACCTGCTGATGGCGATCTTTTTTCTGCTCATCGGGCTCGAACTCGAGCGCGAGATGTACAACGGGGAGTTGTCGAATGTGCGGACGGCGCTGCTGCCGATCTTCGCGGCGATCGGCGGGATCGCGGTTCCGGCTGCGTTCCATCTTTGGTTCAATTGGGGACTGCCGACGCAGGGCGGCATAGGAATCCCGATGGCGACCGACATCGCGTTTGCGCTCGGCGTTCTGGCGCTCGTCGGGAGCCGTGTTCCGGCCTCGCTCAAGGTCTTTCTGGCGGCGCTCGCCGTTATCGACGACCTCTGCGCGATCATCGTGATCGCGGTGTTTTACAGCGGAAAGTTGTCGGTCGCGTTTCTCGCGGGATCGCTCGTGGTTTGGGTGCTGCTCCTTGCTATGAACCGGCTCGGCCACGTAAAAAGCCTGATCCCGTATCTAATCGGCGGCGCGTTAATGTGGTTTTTGATGCTCAAATCCGGCGTTCACGCGACGATCGCGGGCGTTTTGCTGGCCTTCACGATTCCGCTCTCGGCAAAAGAGGACGACGAGGAATCGCCATCGCACCGGCTGGAGCATTTCCTTTACAAGCCGGTCGGGTTTATCATTCTTCCGATCTTCGCCTTGGCGAACACCGGTATCGTGCTCGGCGCGGATGCGGTAAAGGCTCTTGGCGGACCGAACGAGATCGGCATTATGGCCGGTTTGGTTATCGGAAAACCGCTCGGAATCGTGCTCTTGACGTTTATCGCCCTCGGATTCGGGATAGCCAAGCTTCCGCTCGATCTTAACTGGAAGCATCTGCTCGGCGCGGGTCTGCTCGGCGGGATCGGATTCACGATGTCGATATTTATCACGAATCTGGCGTTTGTCAGCAATCCGGTCGAGATCAACGGTTCGAAGATGGCGATCCTGGTCGCGTCGCTGACGGCGGGAACGGTCGGGTTCCTTTGGCTGAAACTCTTCGGCGAACCGGTCGAGTCAGACGAAGATGTCGACGCGATGGATTTCGCGACGGACGAAGGATAGAGAATAGCGCAACGCGACCTTGAGTTGAGGCTACGTCCGAATCGTTGTTTGGCACAAACTTAAAGCAAGATGACGAAATCATTCATAACAGTTCCGTTCAAGTCCAAGGCAAACAGCGGCTTCACCGAGATCGACGGAATTGCCAAATTTTCGCCGGCGGGAATCGTGCTGGAGTTCGAATCGAAGTTTCTCGGTTTGATCAAAAGCGGTGTGACGGAGAACGCGATCGCGCTCGACAGGCTGATGGATGTCAGGTTCCGCAAGGGTCTCTTCAAGTTCGGCGCGAAGATCGAGATCCGGTTGAACAGCTTCGTCGATCTTGCGAAATTGCCGAGCGACAGCGGCAAGGTCGTGCTCAAGATCAGGCGGGACGATTTCGAGATCGCCCGCGAAGCCGTTGTACGCCTTAATCGCTGTCTTGAAGAACACCGCAGCGCACTCCCGCCCTCGCACACACCCGTCAGCCTGCTGTTCGACGAAAGCGAAGCCGAAACCGAAGAACTCCGTTGATCCGGGAATGCGCTAAGAAACTTTGCCTGCGCACTAAATTGTTTAACCCGCGAAATACACGAAAGAAGTTTGCCCGCGAATTTCCGCGAATCTTCGCTCCCGCGAAACACGCAAAACACGCGAAAACGTTTTGGAAAATGATCTTTTTTGCGTTTTTCGCGTGATTCGCGGGCAAACCGTACCTATTGCGTAATACGGGTTTAAGAATGTTGCCTTGAACTCAGGAGAATTCGCGAAGATTCGAAAGAAAAATTCAGTCACAAATCGGGAGTTTGAAAAACGCGCGGAGTTTAGCCCCGAACCGGCAGTCAACGCTGATTTATTTGCCGTCCTCGCGGCTCGCCGCCCGGATGTGCGGAAAGGCTCCGGAGGATGTCTCAAAAGTCCCTAATGTCGCCGAAGGTGACGGACAAGATAGCGTAGCGAGAATCGCTACGTGTGGATCGGAATTCGTCTTCGGTCTCCGAAGGAGACGAACATAAATCGATGAT
>JBGSWK010000027.1:0-115382 GCA_041752475.1 Pyrinomonadaceae bacterium
GCGGCGATCAGGCCGCCGATGAGCGAGATCGCGACGCCCGCGCCGGCGGCGACGCCGGCCTTGTTGCGCTTGACGAATTTGGCGGCACGATAAGCGAACGTGTCTTCCTGTGCGATCACCGGGAGACCGGCAAGATATCGGCGAATGTCCTCGGCAAACTGCTCGACCGATGAATAGCGGCGTTCGGGTTCCTTGCGGATCGCCATCAGCACGATGTTGTCGAGGTCGCCCTGCAGTTTCCTGATCGCCTGCTGCGGATTGCGGAGGGTGACGCCGACTCCCTTGAAGCGGCAAACGGATGACGGCTTCGACGGCGACGTGTTGGTGATTATTCGCGAGATCTCGTCCGCGCGCTTTGTTCTCAGCTGAAACGGACGATATCCGGTCAGAAGTTCATAAAGGATAACGCCAAGGGAATAAATGTCGCTCGAGGTCGTGACCGGCATTCCGTTGATCTGTTCGGGTGACGCGTATTCCGGCGTCATCGCGGGCGCGACGGTGTTGGTTTGGTCGAAATTCAGCGTACCGTCGTCCGCGGCGACGAGTTTGGCGATGCCGAAATCAAGCAAACGCGGCGTTCCGTCGTCACCGACAAGTATATTGGAAGGTTTCAGGTCGCGGTGGATGATGAGGTTCTGATGCGCATAGGAGACGGCCGAGCAGATCTTCAGAAACAACTCCAGACGGTCGTTTATCGAGAGCTCCCGACGGTTGGCGAATTTCGTCAACGCGTGACCGCGGACGTAATCCATCACCAGATAGGGCAAACCGTCGTCGGTTGCGCCGCCGTCGATAAGCCGCGTGATATAAGGATGTTCCAGCGTCGCGAGAATCTGGCGCTCATGCCGAAACCGGCGGATGATCTCGTCCGTGTCGAAACCGCGCTTGATCAGTTTGACGGCGACCTTCTTCTTGAACGTCTCGTCCGCGCGGGAGCCGAGGAAAACGGCCCCCATTCCGCCCTTGCCGATCTGTCGTTCCAATCTGTATGCGCCGATTATCTGCCCGATCCGCGAAGGCTTTTTCGCCTCGTCGACAAGATCCTTGACTGATGCCATCGACGAAGATTCGATGAAATCGGGCGATTCGTCATGGGCCTCGAAAAGCGAGGCAGCCTCGGCCAGCACTGCTTCGTCGCCGCGGCAGCTTTCGACGACGAATAACTCGCGCTCGCCCGCCGGCAACTCGAGCGCGGCGTAAAAAATCTCCTTAACTTTTGCCCAATTTTCCTGATTCACAATTTGACCGCCGCTCTGAGTTCGGCCCTCAGACAGTCCGAACACGCAGTTGCCCGACATCGGTCACGCATCGCGATTCCAGAGTAAAACGGCTTCAACTCAGGGCTCAAAGCGTCTTCATCCTTCGGAAAAGCCACGCCTTGGCCAAGGTCCATTCGCGCTTGACGGTGGCCGGAGATATTCCCAGAACGTGAGCCGTCTCCTCGATCGTCAGCCCGCCGAAAAAGCGGAGTTCGACGAGGCGAGACTGCTGTTCGTCGAATTCGGCGAGATTGCTCAGCGACTCGTCGAGCGCGAGAAGGTCCACATCTGGCCCGTCGGAAAAGCTGACCACATCTTCAAGCGCGATGCGCTGCGCGTCGCCGCCACGTTTTTCTGAGAGGCGCGCGCGCGCATGATCAACGAGAATGTGACGCATAACGTTCGAGGCAACGGCAAAGAAATGAGCGCGGTCCTGCCAACTGACGTCCGAAATATCGATCAGTTTGATATACGCTTCGTGAACCAGCGCTGTCGGCTGAAGCGTGTGGTCGACACGTTCTTTGCGCAGGTATTGCCGCGCGATCTTCCTCAATTCATCATAGACAAGAGAGAGCAAGACGTCGGCCGACTCGCGTTTTCCACCACTCCAGTCCTTCAGGATCAGCGAAATTTCTTTTGGTTCGTCGGACTCCAAATCAACTCCCGATTCTATTTGTGACTGCCCGAATTATAGATCAATCTTCCCCCGTCAACAATTTTTCGCCGGACCAAATGATTTTTTTGAGCCGATTTTGGCAATAATTCCGCTGAACTTGGTAGAACCAAATTTTTTAACAGTTTTGAGGAGAAAGAAATGATTCATCGTTCAATAATGTCGCTTGCGGCACTCATAATTCTTGCGAGCGCATCGGCGGTTTTTGCCCAGTACACTTCGCGGGTTGTCGAGGCGGAGCCCGAGGCGGTTGGCGAATTATACAGCAACGGCAGTTTCACTACCGGAAATACCGCGAGGCGCGGAACCGTCGCACCTGACGGATATCTGTGGAGCGAAAGCCAGAGCGACACCGGCAGCACGACCGAAACAAATTCGGTTCTCGGATTCGGAGCGACCGCGTTCGGCGTTCATCTTGCCGACGATTTCACAATTCCTGCCGGGCAGACGTGGCGGATCTCGAGCGTTTCGGCCTGGGGATTCTTCACCAGTTGGACCGCGCCGCAATCGCCATTCTCGGGCGGATTCATCAGAATCTGGGATGGACGGCCGGGCGACGAGGGCTCGAACATCGTTTTCGGCGACACCACGACCGACCGCCTGCTTTCGTCGACCCGCGCAAATGCTTACGCGATCGCGAACTCCGACACGCCGGCCCCGGGCATCACACCCGGCTTCACCCGCGAATTGTGGGAGAACAAATTCAGCGTTTCGCCGACGCTTTCGCTCGGCCCGGGAACATACTGGATCGAATTCGCGACGAGCACGTTCGGCAACGGCGCGCAGTTTTACCGCAACGTCATCAGTCCCGGCAGCCGCACCCAACCCGGTTGGAACGCCCGACAGTTTTCGTATTCGTCAAGCACCTGGGCGGACGTTTTGGACGGCGGTTCGCCAAGCTCGGCACCGGACGTTCCGCAGGACATTGCGTTCAACGTTCGCGGAACCGTCGCGGCGAACAACAACGCGTCGAAGTTTATGGACTACGACGGCGACGGCAAAACCGACTACGGCGTCACCCGTTGGGGAGTAACCCCGACGGATCCGAGCGCTTGGTACATTCTCAAAAGCAGCACGAACAACGCCGATTACATTTCAACGCTGTTCGGTATACGGATCGGGGCGAATCGGCAGTTTTCCGGCACGAATCAGATCGACGTCTTTCTCCCCGCGGATTATGACGGCGACGGCAAGACCGACATCGCGGTTTACGACGGGCGGCGTGCTTCGACCGCGGCTCCGCAGACCTCTTTTTACATCATCAACAGCAGCGACGATACCGTGCGGATCGAGGAATTCGGCACCAGACTCGACAATGGTGCGCTAATGGGCGACTACGACGGCGATGGCAAAGCCGACCTCGCGGTCTATCGCAACGGCGCGACGACGAATGCGCAAAGTACCTTCTGGATCAAGCGCAGTTCGGATGGCGAGACCTATTCTTATGAGTGGGGAATCCGCAATGACCGGCCGTTCATCGGCGATTTCGACGGCGACGGCAAATCGGATCTGGCGGTTGCAAGGATCAACCAATCGACCGGAGAATCGACTGCGTATATCGTTCGCAGCAGCGACGGTGGTTTCGACATTCGTGATATCCCTTTCCCGGGAACCTTTATCGTTCCGGGAGATTATGACGGCGACGGCAAAACGGATATCGCGACGATCCAAAGCTCGAACAACGATATGCTCTGGACCGTCGTCCGAAGCAGCGACGACATCACTGCGAGAATTCGGTGCGGCGTCTTTTCAACTGACTTTCCGGCGCAGGGCGACTACGACGGCGACGGCACCACCGATATCGCCATCTGGCGTAAAACCGGTGCCAACTCGACGAATCCGGCGTCCTTCTGGGTGCGTCAGACCGACGGATCCTTTGTCGTCACGCAGTGGGGGAACGGGCTCGACAGTTCGATCGCTTCGATCAGGGCATACTGATTCCTCACCTCAGCGAAAAGATCAGGGAAGTCCTCCGGTCTTTTCGCTGTGATCTTCACCGGATCAATAATTTTGCGGGTTTTCAGTCGTCGGACTCTCCGACAACTGAGTCACGGCCGTCTGATTCTGAAATTGTCGGGGGGTAGTTTCAGGATCAGACGGCCTTTCTTGAACCCAGGTTGTGCGTTAGCTATCCCATCGGCTTCGACGACCCGCGCCCCGAAGAAACAAGCAAATTCCCGTCACGGCAACCCTTTCCGGGCCGCTTGTTTGAAAAAGTGTTTCTGGAGAGGAAGCTGTTTGCCCGCGAAATACGCGAAAAACGCTAAAGGATTTCCGGCCGGTTTTCGCGCGAAATTAGGCTGGAAAATATGATCTTTTCGCGTATTTCGCGGGCAAGCAGGTACCTCTCAAGAAACACAATTTCAAGTGCCGTGTTTCTTCGGCACGCCGTTCGCCAAACCGCCGAACGGACCGCCATTGCATAATTCCGCACAAAATCTCTTGGAAATCTATGTGTTCTCTGTGCCTATGTGGTGAAAAAACTCAAAAGAACGAAGCTGATGCGAATCCGCGGGGTATTTTTGAAGAGCAAGCGAAAAGGCTCGGCGGCGCGGCATCAGAAGAATCTCTCGAGAAACACAATTTTCAAGTACCTGATAAAAAGGGATACCACTTAGTCCGTGTTTCTTCGGCACGCCGTTCGCCAATCTGCCGAATGGACCGCTATTGCGACGTTCGGGTTTAACCTCGAGCCTAAGTCCGGCCCGTCTCACCCGAATCGTTTCCGGATGATTCGAAAAAGCAACAAACTGAGCACCATCACCGCGCCGAAGATCAGCGGCCAGCGATACTTCGCGAGAAGGCTTTCGGGCGAATCTCCAGCCAGCTCGTCCGTCTTGACCTCGGGAATAGGATCGGATTTGGCCAATAACTTGGCCTTTGACCGTTCTATCACTTGCGACGTTCGGTTGATTGCCTCGTCGACCACGAGTTTTCGTGCGAACTTCCCGAAAAAGCCACCCAGTGCGTCGGTCCGCGAACGGTCGGTAAAAATGATGAATGTCCTGTCTCCCGCCGTGATCAGCATCGCGATCGACAGCGAAACATCGAGGTAACGGCTCGCATAAAACTGCTTATTGACGACGAAATGCTGGGCCGCAGGACCACTGGTTTCAGAATAGGCGATCGAGTGCGTCAAAACGATCGTCGGATTCAATCCGAAGTCGATCAGCGACCAACGCAGTTCGCCCGACGCCCCCGACAGCTCCGCTTCCGGAAACCTGCGAATATGATCCCGAAGGCCGGGCGAGACCTCGGGCAAAAGGATAGCGTCCGAAAGCAAAAGCCCGGCGGCCCGGGCCGGGTCGAATGGCGTGGCGCGATTTGTGTATTTTTCGAGCGAGGAATCGCCCTTTTCCAGGTAGCCGGCCGCATATTGAAGCAATAACCGACGGACGAAGTTGTCGGCGGCGCCCCGATGGTCGGGGGCATTCCAATCGACCTCAATCGCCAATCGCCTGATCGCATCGGCCGTCATATTGAGGTCGCACTTGCCGGGCCGGCATTTCTTGAGCTCCCGGTAATCCCGGTCCTCGAGTTTGAGGCCGACGAGATCGTCGATCACCGGCGGTTGGCTGAAGACTTTGCCGGCCGTCATTGACTGGTTGTTCTGTTGGTTCAAGCTCGCCCGGAACGATTCAAGCGAAAACCGATCGCCGGAGCCCGCGCTGACGACACCGATGACCGCGATCTCGTCTTTTTCCGACTGGAGAACCTTGACGACCGCCTCGCCGTCCTCAAGCTTTGCCAGCTCGCCGGCAGAAAACGCCGCCCTTTCGCCGAGAACCCTGCGGAAATCCGCCTCGGACAACTGCGCCGCCGAATCCAGACTCGTCACAAAGACAATAAACAGGACCGCCAATCCGTAGATCGCTCGAAGTTTCATATCAGCTCTCAATCAATTATACGTTCTGCGACAGCGGCGATAAAGCACTTTTTGGCGGGAAGCTTCCTTCCAATGCGCGCCAACGCACGGACGCGTTTTGGCACCGATGGTAGCATCAGAATATAGGAACTTTTGCGCTTTCCGGCTAGTTCGTTCGGGATGATCGAGCCGGCGCGTATTTTGCAGGAGGTGCAATGATGGTTGAATCGAACAGAAAACTGGCAATCTTCGGACTCATCGGAATCGTCGTTCTTTTTCTGATCTTCAGCGGATGGGCAATGAACGGGTCGATGGTGAACGGCGGAATGATGGGACATTCATGGACCGGCGCGAGTTGGATGTGGATTCCGACGATGCTCACGCTCGCCGTCGGCGTTTTTTTCAGCTGGTTGGTCTTCGGACAGAAACGGGGATCGACGGGAAGAGGGTAATTGAATTCAGGGAATTTTGCGGGTGAGCAATATGAAAGCACAACAAGTTAAGCAACACAGTTACGGCTTTAACCGGACGGTCGATTCCGCGTTCGAAGAAACGCTGCGCAGGACGCGCGAAGCGTTGCAGAATGAGGGCTTCGGCATTCTTTCGGAGATTCGGCTCGATGAAAAGCTGAAGGAAAAACTCGGCGTCAGTTTTCGCCGCTACGTGATTTTGGGGGCGTGCAACCCGCCGCTGGCTTACAAAATGCTCCAGGAAGAGATAGACATCGGACTGCTTTTGCCGTGCAACGTCATCGTTTATGAAGCGTACGATTCGGCCAAATCGGTGGTCGCGGCGGTTGACGCCGAGAAGATGCTCTCGGTCGTTGGCGAAAGCGAGGTTGCCACCGACGTCGCGAGAGAGGTCAATGAACGGCTGCGCCGCGCGATCGGGCAGATCTGAAATCGAATTATTGCCCGAAGCACGATTCGGGTTCGGATCGACTTTTCGTGCTCGAAGATCAGGAGTTGAATATGTTGAATATGAAAAGACAAATGTTGGTGATTGGAAGCGTTCTTTTGACGCTTCTCTTATTCGTCGGCGCCGTTGGGGCGCAAGACGCAAACAAGAGGATGAAGATGGATATGTCGGCGATGAACGGCAATCCGCACAGCAAGGTGATGATGGCGTATCGGCAAAATGTCGCGGCGTTCGCCATGGCGTTGCGCGAGATGACGAAAGACGGCAAACTGGCGGACATTGAACTGGCGCGGGGAGCCTTTGGCGAGATCAAACGCAGTCTGGAACGGATGGACGCAATACATCAGTCGCAGCTGGATATGATGAGCCCCGAAATGCGCGAGATGTCGAAGCCGCAGATGGAGAAAATGGAGTCCCAAAGGGCGCTGGTAAATGGGCGCGTTCTCGGATTGGAAACCGCTTTGGGCGCGACTTCGCCCGATGCCGGCCTGATCTACAGACAAGCTTCCGAGCTCCTCCTTCAGATGAAAAGGATGGGTAAGGGCGATAACAGGATGAAGATGGGATCTGGCATGAACCGGCAGTAGATCCGGGTACCCCGCGGGGTCGAAATAATCGAAAAGCCGCCGGATGTTGAACCATCCGGCGGCTTTTCTGAACCTGGTGGAGATGAGGGGGGTCGAACCCCTGACCTCTGCATTGCGAACGCAGCGCTCTGCCAAACTGAGCTACATCCCCCGGCAATTTTGGATTGGTGATTTTGGATTGTCCGGCGATCACCGTTCCAGCGAAAAACTAAGGTATCGTATGACGGGCTTTTACGTCAAGCAAAAGCACTGCACGAATCCAAAATCGAAAATCTAAAATCCGAATTCGCAAATCCGAATTCACAAATCACAAATCCCAAATCTATTGGACTGTCGCCGCAAGCAACGATCCCCTCGGGTCGGACGCGAAGGCATAGCCGTCTTCGATCTTCCCGATCATTCCGTGAAAGACGATCTCGTCTTCACTGAGAACGACAACGACGTCGCCCGGGCTGTTCTGTTTCTCGTCGACCTTGAATTTGATGATCGTCGCGTTTCCGTTGTCCTGGGACACGGCCTCGTAATCGAATGTATCAGCGTTGAAGCTGAGCGTCTGGCAAAATGAAACTTCCATATGTAAACGGTAAACTGTAAACTTGATTCTGACGTGTTTGGCAAAGGTTTTCAAATGGGAATGTGAACTCGGAGGAATCTCTTTCCCGCGAAACGACGAAGTACGTGAAATAATCGAAAAAGAAAAAGGATTCTTCAGTCGTTGCTTTCCGGACTGCAGTGCGTTTCAGCTGAATGTCCGCCCGCCCTACATTCGCGGTTCGCGAATTGCGCATATTATTGAAGAAAAAGGCTTTATAGGGAACAATAGACAGGTTCACGACCGACTACCCGCTTCCGGCAATCTCCCTCAGCAGGCTTAATAGCATCGGTACGCGGGCTTGTGAAGCGGGCTCGTTCCCGATATGGCCCGGGATTGCATCAAGAAAGCGGGGATCTTCCAAAAACTTACGAAACTCTACGGATAGAAAGTTTTTGAGCGCCTTGTCTGCGGAGTCGAATTCCCCGAGAAACTCGGTCCTTCCGTCAAGTAAAGTGATTACGTCCTCAAGATCGTGACTGCCGAGAAAATCACCTTTGCCCCGGTCGTGAAAGGCGACGATCTTCGTTGCCGCAAAACACGGTGCGCTGACGACGTTGATTGAACGTCCGATGCCGATGTCGAACTTGACGGAGGTTTCGATTGCCAATGGATACCAAGGGTTCGAAAAGCCTAGAACGCTTTCGTCGGTCGGCAAAAAATCGAGAATCGTTCCGGAATGTACGAATCTGCAAAGCGGTGCCCTATCGCTCGTGTCCTCGCGGAATCCCTTTGCTCGAAGGTGATCAACGAAATACTGATAGCGGCGGTAGCCAATGACTTCGATGATCACGTCAACGTCGTCGGTCGGACGGATCTCGGCCGCGGCAGCGTCAGTCACAAGCAATCCGACGACGCAACCTCCGACGAACACGACGTCGTCGACTAAATCGCCCATCTTCTGAGCAGCGAGGCGAAGTAATTCAAGATTGGGATCAGCCATTGAGCGCTCGTAGTATTTTCAGGATTTCGGCCTCGGCCAATTTTCTTTCCCTCGCACGACCGTCTCGTATCGCATCAAAAAGCGCGAGGAGTTCGTATAGTTTCGGATCCGATTTTGCGGCCTCAGGCACCGTCTTATAGAGTGGCTTTAGCGAAATTCCGCGCACCTCGCCATTTGGAGTTGGCCATACCGGCGGCGGTTCTGTTCCCTGGGCAATCACTCCCTTCAGCGGTTCGGCGGCGTAGGATGTTGCCATTCCGCGCGTCAGCCGCCCCTTCTCGGCGGGAAAGACATACTTGGCGCCGTGGAGCAAGAATTCTTCGATCGCACTCAGATTGGGTTGCTCGCCGAGTTCGGGCCCGTGAACGAGAGCAGCATTTTTCAGGCGACGAACCGCCGCGTGAGTTTCTGACGGACTCAATTTCAGATCCCGTGCGATGTCGGAGTATTTCGGACGCCTGGATTTTCCGCTCAGGCAAAGTTTCAACATTACGACGATGTCCTGTGGTTTCATCATACCGCGTTCATTTTAGCATTCGCGATTCGCGAATTGCGAATACTATTTTAGGAAAAGCACTTACGGTCGACACAAAAAGCTCGCGATCCGAAATCCCGTTACTTTTTGCTTGACTCCCCAACGATCCTGAAATCCAAACCGATCGCGTCGTGGTCGGAGAGCGGCGTGCCGGATTCGTCCGTTAAGTTTCCGATCGTCAGCGGATTTCCGACGGGTACGATGCCGCGGCCGGCGAACCAGTCGAGACGGCCCGAAACGCGGCCGCCGACGCGGCGAGCGGCCCAAAAGATGAAAGGAAAACACCATTCCGGAACCCAGTCACGCAGATTCGTGTTCTTTTCGATGCTCTCGACATCGTAATGCAACGTGCCAGCGCCGTGTTCGTTCAGGTCCCGGTAATTGAATCCGCGACGTTCGAGTTCGCTGAACAAATTCCGCTCGAAATACTGGTCGGGGAACGGGAAATGCTTCGTCACGACGCGTTTCGGCCCCATCATTACGCGTCGCCAATAACCGAGGATCGCGCGGGTCGAGTTCTGCGAATTGAAGGTCGTCGTGTTCCAGTCTCCGCCGATGACGGTCGGGAGCGGCGCCAATGTGTCGAGATGGTCGAGGACCATCTTGATCTGAAGATGCCGGTGCGCCCGCGAGCAGTGCGCGTCGAGGTGGGTCGTCACGGCGCGGAAAGTGCCGGCCGGATGTTCGATATCGGCGACAAGCGCGCGCAGATAACCGAGGCGCTTTTCCTTGCCCCACATCTTGTCCTTCCCGTTCGGCAGATCGACGGCGTGCGCGTTGCGCATCGGATAGCGCGAGAACATCGAGAGGCCGTGGATCGAGTTCGTGTTTTCGCCCTCGGCAAGCGCCTCGACGCCGCTTCCCTTCTGGAGGGCGATGTAGACCGGCGCGAAGGCATAGTTAAGCTTCAGCATTTGCGCGATCTCACGCGCGACGAACCGGTTCCGGCTGCGTGCCATTCCGTGATCAAGCTCGGTCAGAAGCAGCACGTCCCTGTCTTTGAGGTGTTCGTGATTCATCAGCGCATCGACGATGCCTTCAAAGATATTGCCGCGTTCGATGTTCCAGGCGAGGGCGGAAACAGACGATTTTGGATTGGGGATTTGGGATTTGGGATTTTCCGCAAAATCCTCGCGCACGACCGCGCCGAGGATGCGTTCAACCGTCGGTCGAATCCTTTTATACAGTTCGCTGCGTTCGGTCTCTTCGATCGACTCGAACGTCAGCAGCTCCGGAAAATACTGATTGAGGTCGTGATCGAGCAACTCCGGCGAATGGTGTTCGATTTCTTCTTGGGCCATATCGATTAATTTCGGATTTCGGATTTGTGATTTTGCATTTCAGCCAAGAATGCAAAAAATCCGCAATCCCGAATCACAAATCCAAAATCGAGTCAGTCGTCATATCTTTCTTTCGCAGGGGCGACGGCGAGGAACTCGCTCGTGATGCGGTCGGCGTAACTGCCGAGCAACTCGTGAAGGCGGTCTTTCTTCTTCGAATGAAGGATCAGGCCGACGTGCTTCGGTTTATGGACGCGATAGACAACTTCCGGGTCGTCGAAGTGGGACGTATCGGGGTGGTCTTCCTTAGCCAACGCGAGGCATATTCCGGCGTATTCCTTCTTCAGTTTCGGTGCCTTGTACGGCTTTTCATCGGTTGCCGTTTCGATCTTCGCCCATTCGCGCCACAGATTGAAGCCGTTGGCGTGCTCGGTGACATTGGCGATGTACGCGCCGCCGACGCGGCAGGCGACCTCAAGCAGAAAAAACTCTCCGGTCTCGGCCGACTGCAGAAACTCCGCATGCGCGACGCCGCGTTTGTACTCGAAACCCTGAAGCAGTTGCTTGTTCAGCTTTTCAAGTTCTTTGCGCTGCTTCGAACGATAGTCTACGGTGAACGTCGAAAAGACGCCGCCCTGATGCGAAACGGTGAACGGCGGCGTCCCGTATTCGCTCACTCCGGCGGCGACGATCTCGCCGTTTTCGACGACCGAATCGACGTGATAGACCTTGCCCGTTATGAACCGTTCGATCAGAAACTGCGACGGATGGTCGCGCCAGGTGTTGCGGTTGTCGAGGTCCGTGAGGACCTGCCAAACCTGGTCCTTAGTTTCGCATTTTCGGATTCCGAACGCCGAAACTTCGGTCCGGGGCTTGACGATCCAGGGACCGGGAACGCGGTCGAGATAATCGTTGATCGCGTCTTGATTAAAAACGCCGACGAATTCGGGGCACGGAAGGCCGAGGTCGGACGCAAGATTCCGCATTCGCAGTTTGTCACGAAAGCGCAGTCCGAAGCTGCCGGAAATTCCCTCGATCTGCAGATGCTCGCGCGCTTTCGCCGCTGTCAGGACGTCGAACTCGTCGAGCCCGACGATGCGGTCGATCGGCTGTTTGCCGGCGATATTCGTGATCGTCCTGATATACGCCTCGGGCGAGGCGTGGCCTTCAACGGTTTCAACTTCGTTCAAGCTTGTCCAAGCCCAGTCGGAATCCTTGATGTCGTTGCGCGTCACCAGCGTGACGTGCCAGCCCGCGTTTTGGCACTCCTCGAGAAACTCGTTTCCCTTAAATTCGCTGGCAATGCAGACAATGTATTTTTTCATAAAGAGCAGTTTTGTCTTGCGCCCGAAAAATGGCACAATTTATAGTCTGAATACACGATAAATGCTTGATTTGACGTTAACAAAACGGGCATTGACTTGCAAATTAAACGACCTGGAGCGGGAGAGAAGAATGGGCGGAATTGACCCGATCGAATTAGTTTCCAACTTGATCATTTATATGGTCGTGCTTTTGCTGGCGATCTCGTCGCACGAGGCGGGCCACGCTTGGATGTCGCATAAATACGGTGACGACACGGCTTATATGCTCGGGCGCGTCACGCTCAATCCGGTAGCGCATACCGATCCGATCGGCACCTTGCTGCTACCGATCATCAGTTTCGTTTTCGGAGCTATGGGCGGCGCACTGGCCGCGATCCCGCTGATCGGCTGGGGCAAACCGACTCCGGTCAACCCGCGCAACTGGACAAAATACAAGCAGGCGAACGTGATGGTCTCGATCGCGGGAATCCTCGCAAACCTGCTGCTCGCCGTCATCGGTTTCGTGATCTTCAAGCTTCTGCTGACGTTCGACATTTTGACTTTTGCAAGCATTCAGGAAGGGCTGCCCAAGATCTTCGGAACGCTGCTCTGGTATCTGATCTTTCTGAACGTTTCGCTGGCGATCTTCAACCTTCTTCCGTTTCCTCCGCTTGACGGAAGCAAGGTTTTATCGACGTTTCTCCCGTCCAGCTTTCAACCCGTATTCGATATGCTCGAGCAGTTCGGATTCCTCATCCTGATGGCGCTGATCTATTTCGGGCTCGTCAGCTTGATCATGAGACCGGTGTTCGCGATCGTTCGTTATCTGCTCGTCACGCCGTGGTTTTGATTATGAAAAAACGCATCTTCAGCGGCGCGCAGCCGACCGGCAGCCTGCACATCGGCAACTATCTCGGCGCGCTTCGCAACTGGGTAAATCTCCAAAACGATTACGAGAGCTTTTACTGCATCGTCAACCTTCACGCGATCACGCTTGCGCAGGATCCGGCGACACTGCGGCAAAAAACGCTCGATCTGGCGCGGATCTATCTCGCGGCGGGCATCGACCCGGAAGTTTCGACGATCTTCATACAATCGGACGTTACGGAGCACGCCGAACTCGCGTGGGTCTTGTCGTGCATCGCGCGGATGGGCGAACTCGAGCGGATGACGCAGTTCAAGGACAAGGGCAAGGGCAATCGCGAACGCGCCGGCGTCGGTCTTTTCACCTATCCGGTATTGATGGCCGCCGACATTCTGCTTTATCAAACTCATCTCGTTCCGGTCGGAAAGGACCAGAAACAGCATCTCGAACTTTCGCGCGACCTCGCCGAGCGTTTCAACCGCGACTTCGGGACGGCGTTCGTCGTCCCCGAACCGTTCATCCCTCCGGTCGGGGCGAACATCCTTTCGCTCCAGGACCCGACGAAAAAGATGTCGAAATCGGATGACAACCCCGGCGCATCGATCTTTCTGCTCGACGATGCCGACACGATCGCGAAAAAGATCAAACGCGCCGTTACCGATTCGGGAACGACGATCGTTTTCGATGAAAACCGTCCGGCGATCCATAATCTTTTGACGATCTACCATCTAATAACCGGAAAGTCGGCAAACGAGATCGAGGTCCATTTTCAGGGCAAGGGTTACGGTCATCTCAAAGGGGAGTTGGCGGAGGCGGTGATCGAGTTTATGAAGCCGTTCCAGGAGCGGATAAAGGACTTTGACGACGCCCACCTCAACCAGATCCTGAAACAGGGCGCGGCGAAGGCGAGAGTCATCGCCCGTGCGACCCTGGACGATGTTTACGAAAAGATGGGAATCGCCGGCGCGGAGTAATGCGTCCAGATTAGCAAACGAAAAGGTCCGGGCGGAGAATCGCCCGGACCTTTTTAGGTCAATGACTGTATCAACCTGGCGGAAGGCATGGCTTTCCGTGCAAAATCCGTTGGAGGCATCGCTCGAAAAGGCGGTCCGATTTGTGCTTTAATAGGCGCGGGGACGAATCCTCGTCCGAGGCGGAATTTATGAATCATAAGATAACGGTTTACGAAAAGCCGACCTGAACGACGTGCCGGAAACTGGCTGCGTTGTTTCGTGAAAACAACATCGACTTTGAAAGCGTCAATTACTTCATCGATCCACTGAGCGAAAACCAGTTGCGATCATTACTGAAAAAAGCCGGACTCGCGCCGTTCGAGGTTTTGCGAAAAGGCGACCCGGCGTTCAAGGAACTGGCGTTGACGAATGCAACGCCCGATGACGAGGTGATCGCGGCGATCGTGAAGTTTCCCGGCTTGCTCCAGCGACCGATCGTCGAAGTCGGCGACAAGGCCGTTATGGCGCGACCGATCGAGAAAGCACTCGAGTTGATCTCGGATCCTTGATTTGTGAATTCGGATTCGTCTGAGAAGGCGGAGCAGGCGTTGAATCTGTTGGTGAGTTTCGAACATATGACGACAAGACCCGAAATCCCAAATCAGAATTCCGGAATCGCGCTCACTCCCGATCCGCCGTATTACGCCGTGATCTTCACGTCGTTGCAGACGAACGACATCGACGGCTACGACGAGATGTCTGCGCGAATGGTTGAATTGGGAGCCGAACAAGACGGTTTTCTCGGCATCGAGTCGGCGCGGGACGGTCTCGGGATCACCGTCTGTTACTGGCGCGACGAGGAATCGATCCGGCGCTGGCGCGAGAACGTCGAACACCGTCTCGCTCAGGAAGAGGGTTTTCGGCGCTGGTACGCATCGTTCGCGACGCGCGTTTGCCGTGTCGAGCGTCAACATATTTTCGAACGCTGATAGATATGGATACCATCACTCATCTTCGCCAGCTTTTCGCCTGGAACGACTGGGCCAACCGTCGCGTTGTCACGGCGCTCAAGGAATCCGCCTCGGAGCGGGCGTTGAAGGTCCTGGCGCATATCGTAACCACCGAACTCGAATACTTTGACCGGCTCTACGGCAAAGACTCGAAAGGATTCGACTTCTGGCCCGCGCTGAAACTCGCGGAATGCGGCGACCTCGCCCGCGACGCGGCGGAAAGGTACGAGCGATTGCTGCGCAAATTCGATGATGAAGGTCTCGACCTGACGGCGCGTTACCGAACTAGCGAGGGTCAATGGCGCGAGAACACCTACCGCGAAATGCTGACGCACGTAATCTTCCACTCGGCGAATCACCGCGGCAACATCAACACGATCCTCCGCGAGGAAGGCTCGACGCCGCCCGTCACCGATTACATCATTTATCTGAGAGAGAACAAATACTTTTGAAGCGATCGGCGAACTTTCATTCATTAGTTCTGAGCCAAACGCGAATTCCCGATCAGCGCGAACCAAACCAATAATTGAAAGTTGATAATTGAGACTTGAAAATCGTAGCGGCCCGACCGCAATTCTCAACTTTCAATTAACAACTTTCAATTATCAGTTTGCGCCAAACGCAGGTTCCCGATCAGCGCGAACCAAATCTAGAACTGATAATTGAGAATGGGCGGCGGTCCGCCTCACTTGTTCGCATTTGCCGTTCTAAAGTATCCTAACATCGCCGCAACGGATGCAGACTCAGACGGAACAACTTAGCTTCGACTTTTACAAGGAAAAGCCCGAGATCGTTCGCGAATCGCGCGACGAACTCAAGATCAAGCTCGGCGAGTTTGCCGGGCCGCTCGATCTGTTGCTCTTTTTGATCAAACAGGAACAGGCGAATATTTTCGACATTCCGATCGCGCGCATCACCGACGAGTATTTGAAGTATATTCGGCTGATGAAGACGCTCGACATCTCGGTTGCCGGCGACTTTCTGGTGATGGCGGCGACGCTTATCGAGATCAAGTCGCGGATGCTTTTGCCCGTCGTGCCGACGGATGACGGAGACGACGAGATCGACGATCCGCGCCGTGAACTTGTCGACCGGCTCCTCGAATACGAAACGTTCAAGAACGCGGCGCAAATGCTTTACGAGCGCACGACGGTCGAACAGGCGGTGTTTTCCCGCGGACGGATCGAATCGGATGACAACAACTCCGAGATCAGCGCCGGCGTCTTCGATCTTTTGACGGTTTTTCAGAAGATCCTTGCGCGCCATCAGGACGAAGTAAAACTCGAGATCGAGCGCGAAGAGATCAGCCTGGCCGATATGATCTGCAGTTTGAAGAACCGTTTGCGGGAAGGGCGCCCGCTGAGTCTGCTTGAGTTTTTCGAAGAGTTTCAAACCCGGCTCGAACTCGTCACGGCGTTCATCGCGGTGCTCGAGATCGTCCGCACGGAAAGTGTTAAGCTGACCCAAAAGACAACGTTCGGGGATGTGATTTTGAAAGCAGTGGGGCAGTGAGCGGTAAGCAGTGAGCAGTAAGCGGTAAGCAGGGAGCAGTAAGCCGTAAGCGGTGAACAGTGAGCAGTAAGCATTGAGCGATGAGCAGTCAGCAGCAGTGAGCCGTGAGTTGTAAGCAGTAGAAACGGCCCACTGACCACCGCTCACTGCTCACCGCTCACCGCTCACTGCTCACTGCTCACTAACGAATATGGAAGAATTGCAGGAAAAACAGACCCGCGCGATGGCCGAGATCGTCGCGATCGCTGAAGCGCTGATTTTTGTCGCCGACGAACCTGTCTCGGTCAAGACCCTCGCGGAGGTTCTTGAAGAGGACAAGGAAACGGTTCAGGCCGCGGTCGAGGAACTGCAGCGCGAATTCGAAACCCGCGAAGGCGGCTTGCAGCTGCGCGAGATCGCCGGGGGCTGGCAGATCTCGACGCGCACCGAATTGCACGAAGAGGTTCGCTGTTATCTCAAAACCCGTCCGAGCGCGAAACTCTCGCTCGCGGCACTTGAAACGCTCGCCGTCATCGCATACAAACAGCCGGTAACCGTTCCCGAGATTCTCGAGATCCGGGGCGTCCAGTCAGCGTCGGCGATCAAAACACTGCTAGACAAGAAACTCATCACCGCAAAGGGCCGGAAGGAGACGGTTGGCCGGCCGATGATGTACGGAACTTCGAAAGATTTTTTGATCCAGTTCGGTCTCAAGGATCTCTCGGAATTGCCCTCAATCGAGGATTTCGAAGATCTCGCCGGATCGGTTTGACCGAATCTTTCACCTTCCCGCGATGCAGATTTCGCAAACGAACGACAAACTCCTGATTCAGGAAACTCCGGGATGCCTCTGGATCTTCGGTCTTCTGTTCGTGTTTATCGGCGGCGCTTTCGTTTTCGGCGCACTCGGCGGTTTGGCCGACTATGACCGGCAGTCGCCCCTGATGCTGTTTGCCGCGTTTTCATTCGGAGTCGTCGGCATCGTCGCCGGGATCCGGATCATCTCCCGGGCGCCGATCTCGCACATCGTCGTCGATCGCTTCCACAGCATCGTCGTTTGGACTCGGTACGGATTTATGGGGCGCGATACGTCGGTTTACAGATTCGAAGATGTCGAATGCTTCCGATTGATCGAGGACCGCGACGACGAGGGCGCCGAAATCTGGTGGCTCGGGATGGAACTGGTTAACGGCGAGGTATTGCGCATCGGCGCGGTCGCGAGCCATTTTGAGGAAAACGAGCGCCGTTTCGTTTTCGCGGCGAACGCGTTTGCGGGCAAACAGTTGACCGCGACGGAACTGGCGTTCGATGAGTTGGAAGATGAGAATAACTGAAACGGAGTCAACGTTGACCGTTCGAGCGTTTCCGGTCAGCGCCTGGATCTGGGGAACCGTATTCACGCTTTTGTTCGGCGGATTCGAAATTTTTATTCTCTATTCCGCGTGGATCGCGCCGCACGATTTTATTGGCTCAAGCGGCCAATCTTTATATGAACGCGGCCTGACGACGCTGATGTTCCTAATGCTGTCCGGCTTCGTTTTCGCGATGGTCCTGCTCTTCCTGTCGTATATGGCGACGCCTTTCATCACGACGACCATCGACCGCGGATCGGATACGATCCTGATTCGCCGTCGCGGTCTGTGGAAAAATGACGGAGAGCGATATTTGATCTCGCAGATCAAGGAGTTCGGGGTCGAGATCCCCAAAGACGACGGTTCTTCGTCCTATGTCGTGTTGATTCTGAAAAACGACCGGCGGATCCGTATCGAGTCCGCTTCGCGAAAGAGTTCGCCGGAAATGATCGCGCGGCTCAACTCGTTTATCGGAAAGGTCGCCGGATCACGCGCCGACGGCTGATTCCCGGCGGCATTCGTCCATTACCAATTCCGCGACTTTCGGCACGATATTGGAGATCTCAGGAGAGAGTTCCAGCGTCATCTCGCCGAGCGGCGGAATTGAAACGGCGAACAGCGTTACTTCCGGGGTGTCCCCCATCAAATAGAACACATCGATCAGATCCTTGAGTCCGATGTCGTGCGCTGTTAGCGTCCGCGGGTAGTCCTTCGAGTATTTCGGCCGCAGACGGCGGATCGTGCCGTTCGGCGCGCCGTCGATCGTCGCGTCGATCAAGATGACCTTTTCCGCCGACTGCATCGGTTCCAGAAGGAGAAAACTCCCCGTACCGCCGTCCAGAAGCTCGACGTTGTCCGGCAGGAGAGCTTTCTCAAGTGACGTGACGACGTGGACTCCGACGCCCTCATCGCCCATCAGCGTATTTCCGATCCCGAGGATCAGCACCTTTTTATCTGTTTTGCAGCTTGTCATCGCGTTCGAATTTCCAGCCGCCGATGATCGACGACGTCGTTCCACGGCCTTCGTAATAGTCGTGGTAGAAGACCAGATAAACGTGGACCATCGAGAATAAGATAAAGAACCACATAAACAGGTGATGCCATTGACGTACCGAAGCGTCGCCGCCGAAGAGCGGAACGGCCCAGGCGAACAGTCCGGGCAAGAAAGCATCGCTCATACTTGAATAGAGCGCGAACCCGGTCAGAACCTGCAGCAGGAACATCAAAAACGTGACGAAGTAAGAGAATCCCGCCAGATTGTTGTGCCCGATGATCGCCGGCCCGTGCGATTTCAGTTGCAGGACGTCAGTGACGATCGTATTCCAAAGTTCCCTCCACTGCCGCGGATGATAGAGAATGAACCGGTCCCATTTCGCATACCTGTTCCCGACGAATCCCCAGTAAATCCGGAAGATGAAGTTGAACAAAAAGACATAGGCGACCGCGAAATGGATAAAACGTACCGTGCCGAACCAATACTGCTGATATGCCTCGTTCGCCTGCCAGATGGCCTGCGGATTACCGATGAGATATCCCGTGGCGGCCAGCAAAACGATGCACAAGGCATTTAGCCAGTGATAGATCCTGACCGGCAGTTCCCAAACATAAACGCGTCGATACGGAATTGTTTGTGGATTAGCAACCATAACCTCTCCTTTGTCGATTTTGGATTTTTGATTTCGGATTTCGGATTTGGGATTTTCGTCGTCAATCGAGAAACACTCACACGAAAAACCCAATCCAAAATCCAAAATCCAAAATCTAAGATCACTCGACCGTAACCTGATGGATGGTGTTTCCGTCAGGATCGTAAAGATGAACCGCGCAGGCGAGACACGGATCGAACGAATGGATCGTCCGAATGATCTCGAGCGGTTCGCCGTCTTTCGCGACCGGCGTTCCGAGCAACGCTTCTTCGTAGGCCGAGCGCTTGCCGGCGGCGTCGCGCGGACTCGCGTTCCAGGTACTCGGAACGACCAGCTGGTAGTTGTCGATCTTGCGTTCCTTGATGCGGATCCAGTGCGCCAGCGCGCCGCGCGGCGCTTCCGAAAGCCCGACGCCCTCGCATTCGGCCGGCCAGGTCGTCGGATCCCACTTCTCCCGCGTGAAGGTGCTCATCTCGCCGCCCTTCAGACTGGCGATCAGCTCGTCGTAAAACTCCTTCAGCCACCGGGCGGCGAGACGCGTTTCGAGTCCGCGCGCTGCGGTCCGTCCAAGCGTCGAGAACAGCGCGGTGACCGGAACCTCGAGTTTCTTCAGGGCTTCGTCAACCACGTCCTTGATCTCCTGATTGCCCCGGCCATAGCCGACGAGCATCCGCGCGAGCGGTCCGACCTCCATCGGATTTTCCTTCCAGCGCGGGGTCTTGAGCCACGAATACTTGCCCTCGACGTTCAGCTGTTCGAACGGCGGTTTCGGACCGGTAAAGTTAAACTCGGTCTCGCCCTTCCACGGGTGCAGCCCGGTTTGATCGCCGCCCTCGTACTTGTACCAGCTGTGGGCGATGTATTCCTTGATCTCGTTCTCGTCCTTGCCGTTGACTTCCTGCACGTTGGCGATGTCACGGTTGAGAATCGCGCCGCGCGGGAACTTGAACGATTCGGGGAATCCGTAACCTTTCGTCGGCAGATCGCCGTAGACGAGGTAGTTCGAAAGTCCGCCGCCGATCGCCGCCCAATCCTTGTAGAATCCGGCGATCGCCATCAGGTCGGGGATGTACACCTGCTCGACGAAGACCATCGCGTCCTTGATCAAACGGCCGACGAGGTTCAGTTTTTCGGTGTTGATCGCGTTGACCTCTTCAAGGTTGAACGAGCACGGCACGCCGCCGACAAGATAGTTCGGGTGCGGATTCTTGCCCCCGAAGATGGCGTGGATCTTGACGATCTCCTTCTGCCATTCGAGCGCTTCAAGATAATGCGCAACGGCGAGAAGATTCGCTTCCTTCGGTAGCTTGAAAGCCGGGTGCCCCCAATAGCCGTTGGCGAAAATGCCGAGCTGACCGCTGTCGACGAACGTCTTCAGCCGTTTCTGCAGATCAGAAAAATAGCCCGGAGACGATTTCGGCCAGTTGGAGAGAGACCTCGCAAGATCCGAAGTCGCGACCGGATCGGCCGAAAGCGCGCTCACGACATCGACCCAATCGAGCGCGTGCAGGTGGTAAAAGTGAACGACATGATCGTGCACATACTGCGTGCAGAACATTATGTTGCGGACAAGTTCGGCGTTTTTCGGGACGCTGATCTTGATCGCATCCTCGACCGCGCGGACGCTCGCCAGCGCGTGCACGGTCGTGCAGACGCCGCAGGCGCGTTCGACAAATGCCCAAGCGTCGCGCGGGTCGCGGCCCTTGAGGATCTTCTCGAATCCGCGGACCATCGTGCCTGAGCTGTAGGCGTCGGTAATCTTTCCGCCCTCGACGACGGCCTCGATCCGCAGGTGTCCTTCGATTCTCGTTACGGGATCGACAACTAGTCTAGCCATTCTGTTCACCTCCTTCTTCCGGCGCCGATTCGGCGACTTCCGCCGGCTTGCCGCCGCGCGGTCCGACGGTCACGGATTCATCCTTGTGTTCCCTGATGACCTTGTGTTTTCGGATGTTCGACGTGATCGCGTGGACCGCGATGCCGCCGGCGGTCACGGCCGCGACGGTCGCCCCGATGGTGTCGGCCGTTGATTCGATGCCGAAACCCGGGAAGGATCCGAGATGCTCATAGAACGGCCCGTTGTCCCAGAAACCCTGTTCACTGCAACCGATGCATCCGTGTCCGGACTGGATCGGATAGCTCAGGTTGCCGTTCCATTTCGTGACCGAACAAGCGTTGTAAGTGGTCGGTCCCTTGCAGCCCATTTTGTAAAGGCAATAGCCCTTGCGCGCCGCGTCGTCGTCCCAGGCCTCGACGAAAAGTCCCGCGTCGTAATACGGACGGCGGTAACAGGTGTCATGGACGCGCCGCGAGTAGAACTCCTTCGGCCGACCCTGCGAATCGAGTTCCGGGATCTTGCCGAACAGCAGGATGTGCGTCACGACGCCGGTCATTACTTCAGCGATCGGCGGACAGCCGGGAACCTTGATCACCGGTTTGTTGATGATCTTGTGGATCGGCGTTGCCGTCGTCGGGTTCGGCTTGGCCGCCTGGATGCAACCGTTCGACGCGCAGCTTCCCCAGGCGATGACCGCGGCGGCGCCCTCGGCGGCGTCCTTCAAGATCTGTTCGGACGACTTGCCGCCGATCATGCAGTAGCCGGCATCGCCCGTCGGGATCGATCCTTCGACAAGCAGAATGTACTTGCCCATATTGTTTTTGATCGTGTCGTCGCGCGTTTTCTCGGCCTGAGTCCCGGATGCCGCCATCAGCGTCTCGGTGTAGTCGAGCGAAAGCGTGTCGAAGATAATATCGGCGACGATCGGATGCGACGATCGGATGAACGACTCGCTGCAGCAAGTGCATTCCTGAAAATGAAGCCAGACGACCGGCGGCCGCGCCTTTGTCTCGAAAGCATGGACGACCTGCGCGAGACCGGAAGCTTCCAAACCAGCGGCGGCGGTCGCCAGCCCGCAAAAGAGCATAAACTCGCGACGCGAATATCCTTTGGCTTCCATCGCCTGCCGGATCGTCGGAACCTGTTTGTGCATAGAACCTCCTTTGATTCAGGAAGTTCGGGGCGGGAATGACCTCTACGACCGTCGCGCGTCTTCCTGAAGGAAAAACGACAAATTTCTTAACATCATCAGAGCGTGGTAATAACCTTGAAAAAGGCAATTTGAAGGATATCTTTCAAATTTCGTGCCAGTTTCACCGGAGCCCGTTTTTATTGAGTTTCGACGACAGCAACTGCGAAGAAATTAACGATCTCGTCAAATTGTCGTGAAATATTTCGCGATCGTCGTTTCGGTGACGGGACTTTGGGTGAGTTCCCGGCCGTGAATCAACCTTATGGTTAAAGCTCGCCTTTTTCGACTTTCGCCTTGGAAGATCAACGGCGCGGATGAAATCGCGACCCAAACGCGCTAAACTCTCTTTTTATGCTCGAACGACTAAACAAACTCATCGCCCGCGCCGGAATCGCCTCGCGCCGCGGCGCCGACGAACTGATCGCCGCCGGCGAGGTCACGCTCAACGGCGAGATCGTCACCGATCTCGGACGCAAGGCCGATCCTGAATCCGACCATATCAAGGTCGGCGGTAAACTGATCAATGCGAAGATAGTAACTCGCGAAAAGGCTTACATTCTGCTGAATAAACCCAAGGGGTACCTGTCGAGCGCCGCCGATCCGGAAGGGCGCAAACTGGTCGTCGATCTCGTCAAGGGCTTCGGCAAACTCCATCCCGTCGGCCGTCTCGATTTCAACACCGAGGGGTTGATCATCCTGACCAACGACGGCGATTTTACGAATTTCGTCGCGTCCTCGAAGTTGATCCCGAAAGTTTACGAGGTTAAGGTCAAAGGTCTTCCGAACGCGAACGCGATCAACAAACTGCGTCGCGGGATCCGGCTTGACGACGGTTTCAAGACCGCGCCGGCCGAGATCCGCGAACTCAAATCGACCGAAAACAACGGCTGGTACGAAGTGACGCTTTTCGAGGGCCACAATCAGCAGATTCGCAAAATGTTCGATTCCGTCGGCCATTCGGTCGTCAAACTCCGAAGAACCGCGATCGGCCCGATCAACTACGACCGGCTTCCCGTCGGCGCGTATCGCGAACTTGATCCGGAAGAGGTCGACGCCTTTACAAAACCCATCAAACGCCCGAAGCCGAAAGTCGTTGCCGAACCGAAACCGGCAAGACCGCGACGAAGTCCGAAGCCCGCGGCGGGCAGTCGTCCGGTGCGGCCGACGAAGGCTCCGGCCGGCCGCGGAAAGCGTGTCCGCTAGGTTAATTCGGATGAACTCGGGCGGTTATCAACTTAAGATCAGGATCGCGCGTCGAATCTCAGTCGAGATCGGCGCGCTCGGTCTTTGCGAATTCGAGCCCGGCGACTATGTCTATACCGGAAGCGCGATGAGGAACCTGGCACAGCGGGTCGCCCGTCACCGGCGGTCCGAAAAGAAACTCCGCTGGCATATCGACTATTTGCTCGTCCGTCCCGAAGTTGAATTGACCGACATTGAAATTCATCCGTCCGAAGTTCGCGAAGAATGCGATCTCAATCAGAGGCTGTTTAATGCCGGCGGGGAGATTCCCGTCCGGCGTTTTGGCTCCACGGACTGCCGCCGCTGCCCGTCGCATTTGTTGAGGATCCCGTTTTAGAGCGGCTGGTTTGCGATTCCCCGCGGCGTTATGTCAATATAAATTTTCTTTATAACGACTATGAATTTCGAACTTTCAGAAGAACAACTGCAAATTAAAATGAGCGTCCGCGAGTTTGCGGAAAGCGAGATCAAGCCCTATGCGCTTGAATGGGACGAAACTCAGCACTTCCCGGACGAGCTCCGGCCGAAGCTTGCCGAACTCGGGCTTTTAGGCGTTATCTTCCCCGAACAATACGGCGGCGCCGGGATGGGTTACGTCGAATACTCGACGATCATCGAGGAACTCGGACGCGTCTGCGGAGCGGTCGCGCTTTCGGTCGCGGCGCATAATTCGCTCTGCTCGAATCATATTTATGTCTTCGGCTCCGAGGCGCAAAAGCAGAAATATCTCGTCCCGCTGACGCAGGGTGAAAGCTGGGGCGCGTGGGGATTGACGGAGTCGATGGCCGGTTCCGACGCTTCAGGCACGCGGACGACAGCGACTGCCGCCGATGGCGGATGGAGGGTCAACGGTTCGAAAAACTTCATCACCCACGCAATCGCGTGTCAGACACTTGTCGCCGTCGCGGTGACGGACAAGGAAAAAGGAAGCAAAGGCATCTCGGCCTTTATTTTCGACAAATCGATGGACGGATTCCGCCCCGACAAGAAAGAGAACAAGGTTGGAATGCGCGCGTCGGAAACGGCGTCGGTTGTTTTTGAGGACTGCTTTGTCCCGTCCGAAAATCTCCTCGGCAACCTCGGCGAGGGCTTCAAACAGGCGATGCAGGTGCTTGACGGCGGCCGGATCTCAATCGCGAGTCTAAGCGTCGGCATCGCGCAGGGCGCGTACGAGGCGGCAGTCAAATATGCCAAGGAACGCCAGCAGTTTGGCAAACCGATCGCCGATTTTCAGGCGATCCAGTTCAAACTCGCCGATATGGCGACGCAGATCGAGTGCGCCCGATTGCTGACGCTGCAGGCGGCGGCGCTCAAGGATGCCGGCAAGAAAGTGACCCAGCAATCGGCGATGGCCAAGCTTTATGCCTCGGAGGTCGCGGTGCGGGTTTCGGAAGAATCGGTCCAGATCCACGGCGGCTACGGATACACCAAAGACTATCCGGCGGAAAAATACTGGAGAGACTCGAAATTGTGCACGATCGGCGAGGGCACGAGCGAGATCCAGCGCATCGTTATCGCCAAGAATTTATTGAGGGGTTAATTTTGCCGGTTGAACGCGCGGCCGATAAACGTTAAGGTTTAGAGAAAATGCCGCATCGTTTCCCCGAGAGATATTGACGGAGTCGTGTTCGCGGCGTCATTCGCGAAGACGGCTCTTTTTTTCAATGTTGAACTGTCTGCGATTGTTGGTTGGAGGATCGCGCGTCGCGGAGCCCATTTTCAGCATGAAGAGATTCATTCAGCACATTCCGCTCCTGTTTTTATTGGTAATTGTCGCCTGCAAGACAAGCCTGCCGACAAAGAATTCGGAGTCTTACGCGTCGGCTGTCAGATCCTTTTACATCGGACTCGCGGCGGTTCAGGTCGGCGACGATCAGCGCGCCGCCGCCGAACTCAAAAAGGCGACCGAATTGGCGCCCGACGAACCCGCGGTCTGGAACAATCTCGGTGTCCTGCAACTTCGCCAGAAGGATTACGATGCGGCATTTCAGTCGCTCGAAAAGGCGCGTCAACTGGCGCCGGACCGCGCCGCGATCATTTCAAACCTCGCAACCGTTGAGAATCAGCGCGGAAATTTCGACAAGGCGGTTACGGATCTGAAACGGACGATCGAACTCGAACCGCAGAATCTGAAAGCGATCTTCGCGCTCGCCCAGCAGTACGAACGACAGACCGACGACGGCGAAGCGCTGAAGCTTTACGAACGGATCGGCACCGCAAAACCCGGAAATATCGCGGTCAAACTCGAGACCGCGCGGCTGGCGGCAAAACTCGGAGATGCCGATTTGCTCAACACGACGGTTGCCGCGATCGATGCGGCTTCCGGCGCGTTCCCGCCGGAGGCAAAAGAACAACTCGGCGCGCTGAAAACCGCCGCTTCTTCAAATCCGCGACAGGCCGCGACCCAAGTTTCGTTTCTGAGAAACGTTTTGCTCCGCGAGCCCTCGTTCCGCGGCGCGATCGCCGAGATCAAGTCGGACGAGAACGTCGTCGGCGAACTTCTGACGAAGCCTCTCAAGCTCGAAACACCGGACTTTTCGCCGGCGGCGCCCGATCTTGAAATAACGTTCGCTCCCGCCGCATCCGGTCAAACGCCTTCGAATTTCGCGCGTTCGGTCTTTCTCGACGGCGAAAAGCCGGTCACCTTGTCCTCGGACGATAAAAAAACGCGCATCGGCGACGCGGAGATCGATTTCGGCGCGAAATCGCCGTTCGAGATCGCCGTTCTCGATTTCGATTACGATTTCAGGAACGACATCGCGATGGCGACGGCGAAGGGATTCAGGCTGTTCAAACAGACCGATGCCGGAAAGTTCACCGACGCGACCGCGGCGACAAAGCTCGGATCCGAGATCGTCAATCGAGCGTACGCCGGCGCGTGGACGTTCGACGCCGACAACGACGGCGACCTGGATCTGCTCCTCGGAGCCGTTTCGGGTCCGCCGACAGCTCTGCAGAACAATTCCGACGGGAGTTTCACGCCCTTGAAGCTGTTCGCCGAGGTGTCAGGCGTCCGGCAGTTTGTCTCCGCCGATTTGGACGAGGACGGCGACGGCGACGTCGTGATGCTCGACGCCGGCAAACTCGTCAGTTTTTATTCCAACTTGCGCGGCGGAGCATTTGAAAAGCGTGAGTTCGCAAAGTCCGCGACGGAAATTACCGCGATCGCTGTCGGCGACGCGAATGGCGACGGAAAACTCGATCTTGTGGCGGCAAAAACGGACGGCTGGGTAACGATTCTGACGGACAAGGACAATGGAAAGGATTGGGAAGCAGCGGAGCCCTTCAACGCCGGCGTATCAGCATCTTTGCTCATCGTCGCCGATGTCGACAACAACGGCGCGAACGACATCCTGCTCTCCGGCGCGGCGGAGACCCTTATCTTTCTAGGAGACAAAACCCGCAAATTCGCCTCGTCGGCAAATCCCGTAAAAGGTGCCGTCAGTTCGGTTGCCGATCTTGACGGTGACGGAAAGCTCGATTTGGCCGGCATCGACGAAAACCGTAATCCGGTCGTCTTCAAGAATCAGAGCAAGAAGAACTACCACTGGCAGATCGTCCGGCCACGCGCGGCGAAGACCGAAGGCGACCAGCGCGTCAACACGTTCGGCATCGGCGGAGAGATCGAGATCCGCTCGGGAGTTTTCGCGCAGAAACAGCGGATCGAATCGCCGCAGGTTCATTTCGGGCTCGGCGAGAACGCGTCGGCGGACGTCATGCGCGTCGTTTGGGGCAACGGCTACGTGCAGGCCGAATTCGATCTGAAATCCGATCAGGCGCTCGCCGCCGAGCAGCGTTTGAAGGGCTCGTGTCCGCATCTGTTCGCGTGGAACGGCAAGGAGTTCGCGCTCGTCAAAGACGCGCCCCCGTGGAGTCCGGCGCTCGGTCTGAAGATCAACGCGCAGGACACCTACGGCATTTTGCAGACTGAGGAATGGTTCAAGATTCCGGGCGAAGCGTTGCAACCCAAAGACGGTTCGTATGAACTTCGGATCACCGGTGAATACTGGGAAAGCTTTTATCTCGACAACTATCAGCTGCTCGCCGTCGATCATCCGGAGGACACCGAGATTTTCACCGACGAGCGATTCGCCATCCCCTTGCCGCCGCTGAAGGTCTTCACGACCGAGCGCGCGAAACCGTTCGCGTCGGCGACGAACGACCGCGGCGAGGACGTTTCGGCGACCGTCGCGGCGATCGACGAAAAGTACCTCGACGGATTCAAGCGCGGCAAGTTTCAGGGCGTCGCGGAAGATCATTTCGTCGAATTCGAGCTGCCCGAAGACGCTCCGCGGGACCGTAAGATCTGGATCGTCGGGGACGGCTGGATGCATCCGACCGACGCCTCGATCAATGTCCAACGCGGACAGGTTCCGGACGTCAAACCGCCGAAAAGCCTGAGCCTGGAAATCCAGGACGCAAACGGCTACTGGCGGGCAGCGAAAGAGAATCTCGGATTTCCTGCCGGGAAGATGAAGACCGTTCTGATCGACGTTCCGCCCGGCGCCGGCCGGTTCAGGCTTCGCACCGAACTTGAGATTTTCTGGGACAAACTCGCCTGGGCCGTTGATTTGCCAGAGAATCAAACAAAGGAAACACGGCTCGACGCTTCAAATGCCGAACTTCGATATCGCGGTTTTTCGGTCATCGAAAAGCGCGACGATTCGTCGCCCGAAAAACCCGTCTACGACAAGATCCTGACGACCGGCCAGCGCTGGCGTGATCTTGAGGGCTATTACACGCGTTTCGGCGACGTTTCCGCGCTGCTCGCGAAAACCGACGACCGGATGGTCCTGATGAATGCCGGCGACGAACTCGTCTTGAAGTTTCCGGCGTTGCCCGATGCTCCGGCGGGTTGGAAACGCGATTTCGTTTTGATCGGAAACGGCTGGATCAAGGACGGGGACCTGAATTCGGTGTTTTCAAAGACGCTCCTGCCGCTCCCGACACAAGCAACGAACGATTATTCGCGGCCGCCGACGCGGCTCGAGGATGATCCGGTTTACCGGAAGAACAAGCAGGACTGGATCGACTTTCACACGCGCTACGTCGCGCCCGATGCGTTTCGAAACGCGGTCCGGAAATGATTTTTGTTAGGATTTAGGTTCGTGGTCAAAAAAGGATGAAGAAACTCGCCAGACCGATCATCACCGTTTTCTTTTTCGCGCTGCTCGCCGTGCCGTTCGTCGTGAAGCGTTATTACGTTGCCGATAAACCGGGGTTCGACAAAGAGGCGGCGGCGAAGCGCTATTGGTTCTACTTTGAGGAGATCGCCGAAAGATCGGGCTTGAAATTCAAACATCGGGCGCCTTCGCTCGACCCGAAGCTGGACAACATAATGCCGCAGATCGCCTCGATGGGCGCCGGCGTCGCAATTAGCGACTTCGACAAGGATGGCTGGAACGACATCTACCTCACCAACAGCGGTGAAGGATCGCTTAACGCGCTCTATCACAACAATATGGACGGAACTTTCACCGACGTCGCCGTTGAACTCGGGGTCGCCGACCTCAACAAGGTCGAAAACGGCGTTTCGATGGGCGCCGTTTGGGGCGATTATGACAACGACGGTTTCGAGGACCTTCTCGTTTACAAATGGGGACGCACGGAATTGTTCAGGAACAACGCGGGCAAGGGTTTCTCTGCCGTTCCGGATACCGGATTCCCGGCGTGGTCGAACATCAATACGGCGATCTGGCTCGACTATGACCGCGACGGAAAACTCGATATTTTCCTCGCCGGCTACTTTCGCGAAGATCTGAATCTTTGGAAACTCAAGGACACGAAGATAATGCCGGAGAGTTTCGAATACGCGAAAAACGGCGGCCGCAAATATCTATTCCGTAATCTCGGCGACGGCAAATTCGAGGAGGTCTCGGAAAAGGTCGGGATCAAATCAAACCGCTGGGCGCTCGCGCTCGGGTCGGCGGATCTGAACGCCGACGGTTTCGCCGATCTTTTCATCGCCAACGACTACGGCGTTTCCGAACTTTATCTCAACGACGGCGGGAAGCGGTTCATCGACGCCGGCGAGCAAACGGGCGTCGGGTTCGCGCCGAAGAGCGGAATGAACGCGAGTTTCGGCGACGTGATGAACGACGGCCGATTGTCGATCTATGTTTCGAACATCTCGGAACCGGGCATTTTGCTTCAGGGAAACAATCTCTGGATTCCGAAAAAAGGCAATGAACTGGGCTACGAGAATCAAGCGAACAACTTCGGCGTTGAATTCGGCGGCTGGAGTTGGGGGACACAGTTCGGCGACCTCAACAACGACGGCAATCTCGATCTTTTCCTGACGAACGGCTACGTTTCGGCCGAGCGCTCGACCAACTACTGGTACGATTATTCGAAGATCACCGTCGGCAACAACACGATCATCGGCGACGCCGCAAACTGGGCCGATATGAAGGGCCGCTCGCTTGCCGGCTATCAGCAAAAACGAGTGTGGCTCAATGACGGCGCGGGAAAATTCAACGATGTCGCGCTCGCCGTCGGGGTCTCCGAGACATTTGACGGGCGCGCGGTCGCCGTCGCCGATCTTTGGAACCGCGGCGTTTTGGACGTCGTCGTCACGCATCAAAACGGTCCGGTGCTGATCTATAAGAATAACCCGTCGAAGAAGTCGAGTTGGATCGATTTCGACCTCGTCGGAGCGAGCGGCAACGGGATCGGTTCGTCGGTGCGTGTCTTCTGGGAAAACAAGACGCAGCTACAGGAAGTTAGCGGCGGAATCGGGTTCTGCGCCCAAAATCAGCGCCGCCTGCATTTCGGACTCGGCGACGCGACTCGCGTCGACAAGGTTGAAATCCGCTGGACATCGGGTAAAATTCAAACGATCGAAAATCCGGAATTGAACAAGATCCATGTTGTCCGTGAGGATTAGTTCGCGAAATTGAACGGTTGAGGAAGTCGGTTATGAATCCATCACCGTTTCTGGGCAACGGCCCGGACGGACTCCTTATTCCCGAAGCGATTGCGGAAGTCATAACCGCCAAAACTTTCAAGACTTGGTATGAGTGCAAACGTAATTGAACTGACACCGATGCCCCCGCCGGCTGAAAAGCTGTTCGGGATCGACACGCGTTTCGTGATGCCGATCCTGATCACGATCATCCTGCTGGGCGGGCAACTGACGTTTGGGATCCTAGAGAGCTATCCGCAGACGATCACCGCGATATTGGTCTCGGTCGTGCTCGAGATCGCATTCTCGATGATGGTCTACGGCCGTTTTCCGCATCTCGCCAGCGCATACATTTCGGGAATCAGCGTCGGCATTCTGACGCGCTCACCGGAATTTTGGCCGTTCGCGCTGTGCGCGGCGATCTCGGTCGCCTCAAAGTACGTCATTCGGATCAGGGGACGTCACATCTGGAACCCGTCGAACTTCGGGATCTCGATGATGATCCTGATCGCGCCGTTCACATATTCGACGCTGAGCATTCAATGGGGCAACAATCTGTGGGCGATGCTCGTGATCTGGACGCTCGGATCGGTGATCATCTACCGGCTCAAGCGCTTTCACATAACCTTCACATACGTCGCGTCGTTCTTTTTCTTCGCCGTCGTAAGGTCGTTCCTGACCGGTCATCCGGTCCTTTCCGAGATCGCGCCGATCACGGGCGCGATGTACCAGCTGTTCATATTCTTTATGATCACTGATCCGGCGACCACCGTCCGCCATTCGAAAGGAGCGCAGATGTTCGTCGCTTTTTTGGTCGCGCTCGCGGAGATGGTCCTGCGGATGACCGAAAACGTCCACGCGCCGTATTTCGCACTGTTTCTGGTAGGCCCGATCGCGAACATCGTCGATATTTTCTGGCTTTCAAAAAAGAAAGAATGAAACGTTGTTGCATTGACGCAACAACATCGGTAAAATGTTAGGTCTTTCAACGTTCAACAATTCAAATAAGGAGTAAGAAGTATGGAATCTGCAACCGCAAAATCATTCAATATCGCAACCGGCATCATCGGCGAACTCGAACATGAGATCGCCACGACACGCAAATGCGTCGAACGCCTTCCGGCTGAGCTTTTCGATTGGAAGCCGCATGAAAAATCGATGACGCTCGGTCGTCTCGCCGGCCACGTCGTCGAGATGGTCAACTGGGTCGCCGTCACCTGCACGACATCGCAACTGGACTTCGCGGCCGGCGATTACAAACCGACCGAGGCGAAAAATGCCGAAGAACTAGTCGCCGAACTCGACAAACTCGCCGCCGAAGCGGTCGAAGCGCTGAAAAACACGTCGGACGACCAGATGCACGAACCGTGGTCGCTGAAGAACGGCGATGCGACGTATTTCACGATGCCGAAGATCGCCACGCTCCGCACGTTCTGCCTGAATCACATCTGGCACCACCGCGGGCAATTGACCGTCTATATGCGCCTCAACGACATTCCCGTCCCGTCGATCTACGGACCATCGGCCGACGAAGGACAGATGTAAATAGTTCGGAGTTCCGCCTTCAGGCGGCCCTGCCATGGCGAAAAATTGACGCAGTCAGCGTCAAGAGCCTGAAGGCGGAAGTCCGAACAGAATTCGTCGCCGGGGCACGGCCGCCTGAAGGCGGAACTCCGAACAAATCTCATGTCCTTTTTGCCTTCCGCCCCTCATAATGCGAGAATTTTCTTTCCGCAATGACTTTCACCGAACTCGTAGAGAAACTTCTGAAGGGCGAACCGCGCGCCGTCGCGCGGGGGATCACCATCGTCGAGAATTCGGCGAGCAGTTCCGCCGATCTGATGAAGGCCGTTTTTCCAAAGACCGGCAACGCGCTTGTTATCGGAATAACAGGCGCTCCGGGCGCCGGAAAATCGTCTCTGGTCGACAAACTCGCATTGCACTACAAAGACCAGGGCGAGCGCATCGGCATCATCGCGGTCGATCCTTCGAGCCCGTTTTCGGGCGGCGCGATCCTCGGCGACCGCATCCGGATGTCGACGCTCGGCCTCGACAAGAACATTTTCATACGCTCGATGGCAACGCGCGGCAATCTCGGCGGACTTTCGCGGTCGACGGTCGACGCGGTCGCGATTCTCGACGCCGCAGGCTTTGACAAAGTCATCGTCGAAACGGTCGGCGTCGGCCAGGACGAGGTCGAGATCGTGAAAACGGCGGATGTTTCCGTCGTCGTACTGGTGCCCGGAATGGGCGACGATATCCAGGCGATCAAGGCCGGAATCATGGAGATCGGAGATGTCTTCGTGATAAACAAATCGGACCGCGAAGGCGTGATGCGCGCCGAAAAGGAATTGCAGGCGCTGCTCGAGCTCGCGCACCGGCCGGATTTCTGGAATCCGCCGATAGTAAAAACTATCGCGACCGAGTCGAAAGGCATCGAAGATCTCGCTGCTGCCATCCAAAGCTATTACGAGTTTCAGAAGAACGGTGAGAATCTTGAGCGAAGACGCTCGATAGCGCGTTGGCGGTTGTTGGAGCTATTGCGCGAAAAGCTTCTCGATGACGCGATGAAACGCAGCGGCACGGTCGAAAAGCTCGACCGACTGGCGCTCGAGGTAGCCGAAAAAACGACGGACCCGTATTCTGCCGTCGAAGAGATCCTGCAACCTTGATCTCTTCGACCGAGTTCAATTCGTCTTGAATCTTGAATCTTGAGTCCTGAATCTTGAGTCTTGAATTTTGAATCTTGAGTCTTGAGTCTTGAGTCTTGAGTCTTGAATCTTGAGTCTTGAATCTTGAATCTTGAATCTTGAATCTTGAATCTTTGAATATGAAGATCAACCATCTTGGAATCGCGACAAGAAGCATCGACGAAGCCCTGAAGTTTTGGGAAGATTCGCTTGGCTTGGAAAATGTCCACACCGAAGTCGTCGAGGATCAAAAGGTTCGCGTCGCAATGCTGCCGATTGGCGAGTCGCGGATCGAGCTTCTTGAGCCGACATCCGACGATTCGCCGATCTCCAAGTTTCTCGAAAAGCGCGGCGGCGGGATTCATCATATCGCGGTCGAGGTCGATGATATCGAGGCGGCACTTGCGAAACTGAAGGCGAATGGCGCGCGTCTGATCGACGAAACGCCGCGCGTCGGAGCCGAAGGATGTCTCGTCGCGTTTGTCCATCCGGCCGCTTCGGGCGGCGTGTTGCTCGAGTTGGTACAGGAGAATCGAGCGTCCGACTGAATGATCGCCGGCGGCGTGAAGCCGGCGGATACCTGTCTTTATTTGCGCCTTGGACGCGCCCCGAATTGAATTATTGCGAATATAGGTTAAAATTCAAGTTTCGCGCATAGAATCGAATTAATAACAGTGAGGATCTAAGAAATTGAGTAGTTTAGGAAAAGCAGTTGTTTTATTGGGTGTAATTCTCGCCATCGGTGCGGGGCTCGTCTTTTGGAAAAGCAAGCACGGCGGAAACGGCGGCGAGTTCAGCCGCCTTACGAAGGCAGAAATGGAGATCTTGCTGAAAGACGCGAATCCGATGCTTCTGAAGCGTCTCGCGGACAACCCGGAAATGAAGAAGCAGCAGATCGACAATCTGAAACAACTTCTGGCGCTTGCGAGCGAAGCGCAAAAGGACAGTACGGTCAACACCATCTCGACGCGCCGCGCGCTTGAATTTATCGATGCCGCGGTCTGGGCTCAAAGCTACGATCAGGAGATCAACAAGGACAAGGGTCCGATGCCTCCGTTCGGTTTCATCACCGAAGATCAGATCAACGCCTTCTACGGCGACAACGAACCGGGCGGATTTTTCGGCAACGCGAACGCCCGCCGGCGCAAAGCCGAACTCGATCAGTTCGTCGCGCTGAACGTCGAGATAATGAAGAAGAACAAGGCGACCAAGGAAGACTCCGAGCCGAACGAAGAGGAGTTGAAACAGTTCCGCCAGCAGTTCGCGCAGGTCAAGATTTACGAAGAGGAAGCCAAGGACAAAGCCAGGGCAAATACGCTTCCGGCCGATTTCATCGAAAAAACAGAACTTCAAAGCAAACTTCAGCGAGCGCAGTTCCTGGCCCGCCAGTACCAGGAAGTTCTGACGAAACGGACCGAAGTTACTGACGCCGACATTGCGACTTACATCGCAGCACATCCCGAAATCCCGACCGGCGCCGAGAAAAAAGCGAAGGCTGAGGACATTCTGAAGCGTGCAGTCGCCGGCGAGGATTTTGCCGCGCTCGCAAAGGAATTCTCCGAAGACCCGGGAAGCAAGGAGAAGGGCGGATTGTACGAGGGCATCGTCAAGAAACAGATGGTCCCGGAGTTCGAAGCCGCTGCTCTTGCGCTCGAACCCGGACAGATATCACCGAATCTGGTCGAGACCAACTACGGCTACCATATCATCAAGCTCGAAAAGCGCGGTGAAACGAAAGACGCCGGGGGCCAGATCACGGAAACCTACGACGCTCGTCACATCCTTATTTCAACGATGATGAAGGATCCCGACAATCCGATGGGCCGCGATATGCCCGTAAAGGACTTCGTCAAACAAAAGCTTGAAACTGAAAAGGAAAAAACGGTTCTCGATGGAATAATGGCTGCCAACAACATCACGGTCGCCGAGGATTTCACGGTCCCGCAAGTTTCGGATGAAGACCTTCAGAAAATGATGCAGAAGCAATTCCCGCAACAGACCGAGGAAATGCCGACGGAAGAAGCCCCGAAACCGGAAACCAAGAAACCGGCTCCGAAACCGAAAAAGTAGCACGTCGGAATCGCTGACAGTGGCCGGTGGACGGTGTTTAGTCGCAGTTGCGACCTGAACGCTCTCCTCCGGCCACTTCCCCTTTTTGACGATATGAAATTTGGAGATTACAGGATCGAGATCATACCCGACAGCGAGTTCAGGCTCGACGGCGGCGCGATGTTCGGCGTCGTGCCGCGCGTCCTTTGGGAGAAGAAATGCCCGCCCGACGCGTTGAACCGGATCCGGATGAATATGAACTGCCTGTTCATCGACACCGGCTCGGAAAAGATCCTCGTCGAAACCGGCATCGGGGAAAAATGGACGGCCGACGAGGAGGAAAGATTCGGGATCTTTCGGACGCGCTCTCTCGCCGCGACGCTCCGCGACAAAACCGGATTCGGGCCCGACGACATTTCGATCGTGGTCAACACTCACCTGCATTTCGATCACGCCGGCGGCAACACGATCCTCGATTCGCGGTCGGGTTTAGCCGTTCCGCAGTTCAAGAACGCGCGCTATCTCGTTTCAAAAAGCGAATTCGATGCCGCCGAGTCGCCGACCGAACGCGACCGTGCGAGTTATCGCCACGAAAACTGGCGGCCGTTGTCGGAATCGGGGCAACTTGAGTTGATGCCGGACGAATACGAAGTCGTTCCCGGTTTGAAGATGCAGCAGGTCCGCGGCCATTCGGCGACGATGCAGACGGTCCGGCTTTCGCGCGGCCAGGAGACGCTGTACGGATTTGCCGACCTGATACCGACGACCGCTCACATTCCCTACGCGTGGATCATGGGCTACGATCTGTTCCCGCTCGAGACGCTAGCTGCGAAAAAATCGCTGTTGCCCGCTGCCGTTGCCGAAAACTGGTTGTGTCTTTTTTATCACGACATCGAACGTCCGCTTTGCCGTCTCACCGGGACCGGGAGTAAGATTTTTGTCGCGGACTGAATCACGGCGCGCAAAATCGATCGGTGCGACGCGTCACGCCCTAGGATTTGAAACCAAACCAGCTTTCAGGAGGAGCTAAGATATGAGAATCAACAACGCGGGCTCGGGACATACAGGACCGGTCAAGAACGGTGAGGCGGAGTGGCTTGCTTACGATGCGGCACGCGACAGTCAAAAGCGCATGCTCGAACGGGCGATCACCGTCCTGACCAATAATGTCCGCGGCAGCCGGAACTGCAACGCGGCATTTCAGGCATTGCCGGGCGGACGTTCGTTCGACTCGATCTTCGACGACAACAGCGTCTGGATCAGCTACTGTCCGGATAACGCAAATTACGGTTTTACGAACCGAGTGAGCGGCAACGAGATCACGATCTGCGAACTCGCCTTCCGTTGGGGATATTGGTCGGTGGCCGGAACGCTGGTTCACGAAATGGGACACGTCAACGGGGCGGGAACGACCGACCACGCCGCCGAGGGGACGCTTCTGGCGTGCGGACTCGGACGGGTCCACGACCCGACGATCATCGGCTCGCGCGAGACGCAGCCGATCTATATCGCCTGACAACTATTCGAATTGAACGATTTTGAATCAGAGCCCGGCTCTGATTTTTTTCTGATTTGAACTATAATTTAGGCTTGCCTTTGCGAAACACTTTGGCGGATGGCGCCAACGAACGATTCCGTTGAGTTGGATGGTTTGACCTTTTATCACTTATTGCGCATTAGGGAAACTTTGCCCGCGAATTTCCGCGAATCCGCGCGAATGGAAATCTGGTCCAAAGCGCTGCGAAAGAAGCGGGTTTTGAATTCGGGCCACGGCCCAAAGTGTTGAAAAGCGGTTTACCGGTGCGGGTTCGGATAGAATCTTATTCGCGCGTATTCGCGGAAATTCGCGGGCAATCTTTCCATTGAGGAATCCGGGTTTATGAAGAACGTTTTCTTGATGATCTTCTCATTTGTGATGGTCGGCATTGCGGTCGCGCCGGCCACGGCGCAGACGACGAAACGCGCACAATTGGTGAAGTTTGCGAAGCAGTTGGAACAGACTCCATTCGGCGACGAAGCAGAAACGAACCGCGGCTGGGCGGTCCGTTGGGTGATAGAAACCGACCAGGTCTCGGTCATCGTCTGCTCGAACTCGGTCACTGAGCCTCTGCTGGACAAAAAGAACAAGTACGGGTCGGACCTCCTCGGTCAGTATATGATCGGGATGGCTGCCTTCAAGATCGAGAATCCCGACAAGGCGGCCGATGAAGATGCCGCCCAACTTGCCGGCGTTCAGAGTTTTCTCCGCGCCTACGAAGCGATGGTTGCCGCGAAGCCGAAGGCTAAATATAACAAAATGGACGATTTGATCGCGATGCGCGACAAGGGCGAGTTGACCAAAGAAAGCGTTGCCGGTTGCGGGAAGAAAGACGAAAAGAAATAATTTATGGAACAGGTAAAAATTGGAATCATCGGCGGCAGCGGATTGTATCAAATGCCCGAACTGACCGATGTCGTTGAAGTTGCGGTCGAAACGCCGTTCGGCACGCCGTCGGACGCGTTCATTATTGGCACGCTCGAGGGCGAACGCGTCGCTTTTTTGCCGCGCCACGGACGCGGCCATAAGTTTACGCCGACCGAGGTCCCGTATCGCGCGAACATTTATGCGATGAAACTGCTCGGCGTCGAGTACATTCTTTCAGTCTCCGCCGTCGGATCGCTCCAGGCGAAATACGCGCCGATGGATTTCGTGATTCCGGATCAGTTTTTCGACCGGACCCGCGCCCGCGCCGAGGAATCGACGTTTTTCGGCGACGGCATCGTCGGACATATCACGTTTTCGCATCCCGTTTGCGACGAACTCGGGGACATTCTCGAAGCGAGCTGCAAAACGGTCGAAGGCCTGAACGTCCATCGTGGCGGAACATATCTTTGTATGGAAGGCCCGGCGTTTTCGACAAAGGCCGAGTCGAACGTCTACCGGCAGTGGGGGATGGACATCATCGGGATGACGAACCTTCAGGAGGCGAAGCTTGCGCGCGAGGCCGAGATCGCTTATGCGACGATGGCGCTCGTCACCGATTACGATTGCTGGCACGAAGAGCACGATTCGGTATCGATCGAAATGGTCGTCGGCTATCTGACGGCGAACGTCCGAAACGCGCAGCTTGTGCTCAAAGAAGCCGTCAAGCGCGTCGCGGCAAAGGAAACGCCGAACCAGTTCGCCGGCGCCACGAAGAACGCGATCTTCACGCAACCTGATCATTGGAATCCCGAAACAGCGAAGAAACTCGAAGCGATCATCGGAAAGTACGGGAAGTAGACGAGCGAGTGCAAAGTGCAGAGTGCAAAGTGCATAGTTGTTCGGTCGTAACACTTTGCACTTTGCACTCTGCACTTTGCACTCTGCACTTTCTCTTGATTAATAACTCTTCGCATTTTTCGCGGCGAATCTAATCAAACGGCGTTTTTGTTAAAATTCATTAACTGAGATAATATTTCTTCAAATTTGGAGAATCTATGACCACTACCGTAGAAACCGAAACCACAGAAAACTCAACCACAAAACCAGCAATGAAAATCGGAGTCCCAAAAGAAGTCTTCGAAGGCGAATGCCGCGTTGCGGCGACGCCCGACACGGCGAAGAAACTTCAACAGTTAGGCTTTGAAGTTCTCATCGAAAGCGGCGCGGGCGAAAACGCCAACTTTTCAGATGAAGCCTTCGAGCAGGCAAACTGCCGGATTGTAAAAGATACCGCAAAACTCTGGAAAGAAGCCGACATAATTTTGAAGGTCCGCCAACCGATGGAAAACCCGAAAACGGGCAAACACGAGGCGGACCTTTTGACTGAAGGCAAAACGCTGATCAGTTTTATTTGGCCGGCCCAGAACAAGGAATTGCTTGAAAAACTTGCCGCCCGCAAGGCGACCGTCTTTGCAATGGACGCCGTCCCGCGCATCTCGCGCGCGCAGAAAATGGACGCACTCAGTTCGATGGCCAACATCGCCGGCTATCGCGCGGTGATCGAAGCGGCCAACAACTTCGGCCGCTTTTTTACCGGACAGATCACAGCCGCCGGAAAAGTTCCGCCGGCTAAAGTTCTCGTCATCGGCGCCGGCGTCGCCGGACTCGCAGCGATCGGCGCGGCCCGCAGCCTCGGCGCGATCGTCCGCGCGTTCGACACGCGCCCGGTCGTCAAGGAACAGGTCGAGAGTATGGGCGCGGACTTCCTCGAACTGGAGTTCGAAGAGGACGGAACCGGCGAGGGCGGATACGCGAAAGTGATGTCGAAGGAGTTCATCGACGCCGAAATGGCGCTCTTCGCCGACCAGGCCAAGGACGTCGATATCATCGTCACGACCGCGCTCATCCCCGGCAAAAAAGCCCCGACGCTTATCACCGAGGAAATGGTCTCGTCGATGAAGGAAGGCTCGGTCGTCGTCGATCTCGCCGCCGAACAGGGCGGGAACTGCGAAGTGACCAAGCCGAATGAAGTCGTTGATTACAAGGGCGTCAAGATCGTTGGCCTGACCGACCTTCCGAGCCGGATGGCGAACCAGTCGAGCCAGCTGTACGGTACGAATCTCTGGCATCTGCTCAAGGATATGGGCGGTTCTGAGAATTACAAGGTCGACTGGGAGGACGAGGTCGTCCGCGGCGCGCTCGTCACACAAAACGGCGACGTCACGTGGGAGCTTCCGAAGCCCGCCGTTCCCGCGATACACACGTCTACGACACCAAAACTCGTTGCCGCGGCGGCGGCGGCGGACGCGAAAGCGAAAGCGGAATCGGGATTCAAGAATCTCGGCAGCCTGATCCTCGTGATATTCGGCGTGGTCGCGCTGACCGGGATCGGAATGTCCGCTCCGTCGACGTTTATTTCGCATTTCACGGTCTTCGTCCTGGCGTGTTTCGTCGGCTGGCAGGTCATCTGGAATGTCAAGCCGGCGCTCCACACGCCGCTGATGAGCGTCACCAACGCGATCAGCGGGATCATCATCGTCGGCGGAATGCTGCAGCTGACGACCGACTCGCCGTCGATCACAAAGATCCTCGGCACGATCGCGATCTTCGTCGGCTCGATCAACATCGCCGGCGGCTTTCTCGTAACTCAGCGAATGCTCAAAATGTTTCAGAAGTGAAGATGTAAATGGTTAATTGCTGATTGTTAATTGCGGTTCGATTGACAATCCGGCGCGCGAGCGTCCGACAAAACCAGTAACCATTTACGATCAACCATTTACAAAAATAATGTCAGACAATCTTTTAACCGTCGCATATATCGTCGCGAGCGCATTTTTTATTCTTAGCCTGAGCGGATTATCGAATCCGGAAACATCGCGCCGCGGAAATCTTTTCGGAATCATCGGAATGTCGATCGCGTTCGTCGCGACCGCCGTCTTCAAGGTCGACGATTACGGGACACTCGTCGCAGTCATCATCCCGGCGGTGATCATCGGCGCGACGCTTGCCGCGCGCGTCGCGATGACCTCGATGCCGGAGCTCGTCGCCATCCTGCATAGCTTTGTCGGTTTGGCCGCGGTGCTTGTCGGCGTCGGTAGTTATTTGAAAAATGAGACGTTTACGACGTCGGCCGACGCGACGATCCACGAGATCGAGATCTTTGTCGGGGTCTTCATCGGCGCCATCACGTTTACCGGTTCGATCATCGCCTTCGGCAAGTTGCGCGCGATCATCAGCAGCAAGCCGTTGACGCTTCCGGCGCGGCATTTTCTCAACCTTGCGATGATGCTCGTCACTTTTTATCTGGGCTATCTGTTCATCTTGGGCGATCATAACGCGCTGATGCCGCTTTTGATAATGACGGCGATCGCTTCCGTCCTTGGCGTGCATCTGGTGGCGGCGATCGGCGGCGGCGATATGCCGGTCGTCGTTTCGATGCTCAACAGTTACTCGGGATGGGCGGCGGCGGCGGCGGGATTTATGCTCTCGAACGATCTTCTGATCGTCACCGGCGCGCTCGTCGGGTCGAGCGGCGCGATCCTCAGCGCGATCATGTGCAAGGCGATGAACCGCTCGTTCATCAGCGTCATCGCCGGTGGATTCGGAAGCTCGGGAGGTTCAACGCCTGCTTCGGGCGACGAGCCGGTCGGTGAAGTGACGCCGATCTCGGTCGAGGAAACTGTCCACCTGCTGACCGAAGCGCGCCACGTGATCATCGTTCCGGGGTACGGAATGGCGGTCGCACAGGCGCAGCATGCGGTCGCGGAGATCACCAAGATCCTGCGCAAGAAAGGCATCGAGGTCCGTTTCGGCATCCATCCGGTCGCCGGTCGGCTTCCGGGCCATATGAACGTTCTGCTCGCCGAAGCGAAGGTCCCGTACGACATCGTCCTCGAAATGGACGAGCTCAACAAGGACTTCCCCGAAACCGACGTCGCGCTCGTGATCGGCGCCAACGATACCGTCAACCCGTCCGCACTCGACGATCCGAACAGTCCGATCGCCGGAATGCCGGTGCTCGAGGTCTGGAAGGCGAGTTTCGCGATCGTGATGAAACGCGGAATGGCGAGCGGCTACGCCGGCGTCGAGAATCCGCTGTTCTATAAGGAGAATACGCGAATGCTCTTCGGCGACGCGAAGAAGAATGTCGATGCGATGCTCGCGCAGTTGATCGAAAAGAAGTAGTTCAAAATTCAAGATTCAAGATTCGAGATTCAAGATTCAAGATTCAAGAGTTTAGGTCGAACCCGAACGCCTTGAAACTTGAACCTCGAATTTTGATTCTTAATTTTTGATTCTTGAATCTTGATTCTTGAACCTTGAATCTTGAACCTTGAACAACGGAGTTATCCCGTTCGGCATCAAAACCTTCGACTTATGAAGAAAGCAATCACATTTTTCAGCTTTGTCGCGATCATTTTCGCGGTTTCGATGTCCGTCAGCGCGCAGAAACAGATCGAACCGCAGGTCCAGCGCGACCCGGTGCTTGAGGCCGACGCGAATCATAATCTCGAAGTCGCGCAGAATTACTTTCGGACGCGGAAAGCTTATCGCGCCGTACTTCTGCGATTTGAAGAGACGTTCGCCGCGTATCCGGAATACTCGAAGATGGACGAGTTTCTGTACATTGCCGGAATGAGCAGTTTTTACCTGTCGGACAATAAAGGAAAACAGAAGCTTACATCGAACGCGACCGAAGACGAAAAGAAGAAATACGCGCCCGAAAAGCTCCGCGAAGACGCCGTCGCGTATTTCGATCTGATCGTCGAGAAGTTTCCGCAGAGCAATTACAAGTCCGAAGCCGAGAAGATGCTCAAACAGATCGACAAGAAGTAGTTCGACAATCAGAATGAATCTTAATCAGGCGACATTATTTTCTGCAAACACCGTCCCGCTGGTCGAATTCTACAAAAAACTCGGTTTGAAACTGATCGTCGACTCGCTCCCGCGCTATGCCCGGCTCGAATGCCCGGACGGCGATTCGACGCTCTCTGTGCATTCGACCTGTATTGCCAGCACAGATTCCAACATCGTCCTTTATTTCGAATGCGACGACCTCGACGCCAAGGTCGAGGAACTCAAACGATCTGGCATCGAATTCGACGAAGACCCAAAGGATCAAACGTGGCTCTGGCGCGAAGCCTACCTGCGCGACCCCTCAAACAATCGCATCTGCCTGTATCACGCCGGCGAAAACCGCAAGAATCCGCCGTGGAAAGTTAGATAGTGGCGGCGCAGCCGCTGGTATTTATCTGGCCACGAAAAAGCAGAGCTTTTCCGCACATCCGGGCGGCAAGCCGCAAGACATTTGGGATATCGGAGTTGGGATTTGGGATTTCGGAATTCGGATTTCGGATCTGAGGTTTCAAGAGTCCAAGATCAAATCGACCCAGAGTCCAACCCCTCAATCGCCCGCCCCTCAATCGCCCGCGCCTCAATCGCCCGCGCCTCGGGCGCCCACGCTTAAGATTCTTTAGCGGTTTGTGTTAATCTTTCACTTTGTTTTTCGATTCTAAAAATTCAGTATTCAAATCAGAGGATTTCATCAGATATGTCTTTAACGGTTGTTGGTTCGGTTGCGTTCGATGCGCTTGAAACTCCTTTCGGTCAACGCGACAAGATCTTGGGCGGAGCGGCGACGCATTTTTCGCTGTCCGCCAGCTTTTTCACGAAAGTCAGTGCCGTCGGGGTCGTCGGAAACGATTTCGGCGACGACGAATGGGCTGTTTTCGAACGCCATTTCGTCAATACCGACGACATCGAGCGCGTCGCCGACGGCAAGACTTTCTTTTGGCGCGGGCGCTACGACTACGATATGAACACGGCGCACACGCTCGACACGCAGCTCAATGTTTTTGAGACCTTCGACCCGAAGCTTTCAGAGAATTCGAAGAACTCGAAATTGCTGTTTCTCGCGAACATCCTGCCGATGATTCAAAAACAGGTCCGCGAGCAGTGTCCGAACGCCGAGTTCGTCGCGATGGACACGATGAATTTTTGGATCTCGTCGATGAAGGAAGCGGTCATCGAAACGCTGAAGGTTGTCGACTGCATCATCATCAACGACGCCGAAGCGCGCCAGTTGACCGACGAACCGAACATCCACAAAGCGGCCCGAAAAATCCTCGGCTACGGACTCAGGGCCGTCGTCATCAAGCGCGGCGAATACGGCGCGACGCTGTTTACGGATGATTCGTACTTCTTCTGCCCGGCGTACCCGCTCGAATCGGTCTTTGATCCGACGGGCGCGGGCGACACGTTCGCCGGCGGGTTTATGGGCTATCTGGCGAGCCAGAAAGAGATCAACGACGACACGCTTCGCCGCGCGATGATCTACGGCTCGGTGATGGCTTCATTCAATGTCGAGAAATTCGGAACCGAACGCGTCGACGCGCTCGATTACCCCGAGATCAACCAGCGCTTCCGCGATTTCAAACGGATGACGCATTTCGACGAGATCCCGTTCGAACGAAGCGCCGGAGCGTAACCGGTAAAATAACGGATTACGGGCGGCACGAATCATTCTCGTGCCGCCCGTTTTGTTTCTGCCTCGTCGCCGAAAAAGCCGGATAACCCATCCGAACAAGCACGAACCCGCGGCATTTCAACATTTTGGACCGTCCGACGGTCCAATTTCATAAACCGTACTTCTAGATTTCCATTCGCGCGGATTCGCGGACATTCGCGGGCAAAATTTTCCGATTGCGCGATTTGGGTTCAAGCTGCATCGATGTTGGCCCGCTTCCAGCGAACTTGCTTGCGGTTCCGAGAAGACGCCTCAAAAGATCAATGTCTGGATCGCGTGCGCCGGTATTTCGACCTCCGCGCTCTCGGTCCCGACAACGTAATTGTACTTCACGGGCTTGTCGCTTTCGTTCATCACGACCGTCACGATCTTGCCGTCCGGATTCTGGAACGACGTCGTCAGCAATTGGCTGCGGCTCGCGGCGGCGGCGATGCGTTTGGCGTTCGGTTTGATGAACTTCGAAAAATGACCGATGTAATAGTACGACGGTGTGTAGATCAATTCACCGGTCTTGGTATCGGCGTGGATCGGCGAAAAGCAGAAGTTGCCGACGTGATTCGGTCCGCCGACCTCGTCGAGGAGCAGGTTCCAGTCTGTCCAGCCAACGGTGCCGTTGTTGAAGTCGTTGATCATCGAACGCCCATAGCGTTCGCCGTTCGGCCAGTGCTGATAGTGTTCCGGCGAAAAATTTTCGGCCGTTCCTTCGGTAAAGATCAGCTTTTTGTCGGGATACATCGCGTTGACGAGTTCGACGTTCTCGAACATCGGCGCGCCGCCGCTCCAGGGCTCGTACCAGTGAAACCCGATTCCCCAGACATATTTCGCCGCCGACGGATCGTCAAGGATCGTGCTGACGCGATGCGAAATCAGATCGCGGTTGTGATCCCAAACGATGACCTTTTTGTCTTTGAGCCCGGCTTTCCAGAGCGTCGGCCCGAGATAGTCTCTCAAAAAATCGCGCTCGTCCTCGGCCGTGTAGATGCACGATTCCCAGCGCTGCGTCGCCATCGGCTCGTTCTGAATCGTCAGACCCCAGATCGGGATGCCCTCGGCCTCGTATGCGCGAATGTACTTGACGAAATAGTTCGCCCATGGCTGACGGAATTCGGGAAGCAGCTTTCCGCCCTGCGGCATCGACTTGTTCGACTTCATAAACGCCGGCGGGCTCCACGGACTCGCGAACAGATTCAGTTTGCCGCCCGCCACGGCGATCGCGCGCTTGATGAACGGGATCCGAAACTCGCGGTCGTGCGCGATGCTGAAGGTCTTCAAAGCGCCGTCGCCCTCGTCGATGTAGGTGTAGCTCGCGCTCGAGAAATCGCTGCTGTGGATCGTCGTTCTTCCGAGCGTGTAGCCGATTCCTTTGTCTTTGCTGAAATACGCGTCGAGTAGCTCTTGCTGCTTTTGCGGCGACAGTTTGGCGAAGACCTCGGAACTGGCGTCGGTGAACGCGCCGCCGACTCCGAGAAACGTTTGAAAGCTTTTCAGCGGGTTAACAAAGACGCTTATTTCGCTTTCGGTCGGCTGCCGCTTTTCGGCGAATTTAACGTTCGACGTCGGTGCCAGCCGCAGCTCGGTCGATGCGGCCGTCGTGAACACCGTAACCGTCTTGCCTTTTGCCGACACCGCCGGCCGGCGCGTCTGGCCGAAACCGGCAATCGTCAGCGCGAACACGGAGATTATCAATACCAGATTTTTCATCGCCCTTTTCCCAAAACGCGCCACAAATCGCCCGGAGGCTCGCGGCGCCGTTCGCCTAAATTCTTAAAAACTGTGTTTGAACGTTGCATTACTAACCTCGGACGGGGCAGTTGGAAATCGTTCAACGTCGGCTGTTGCTCAGTTACCTGAACAGAATAGCTTTTTTCCAGGCCCGGAACTAACCCGGTCGCGCGATCGGCGTCGGAAAACAAAGGAGCGCCGTCCGCGCAACGTTCGATTTCGACGAAACCCGGCACCGGGCCGAAACAAAATACGTTTCCCCGCGCTGCATCGACCGAAATCGTTGGTTTCTGGATTTTGCTCTTGGCAACGACGGATAGTTGGGTTTATTATCACTTTTATTTCCCCAAGTCCAAGGCACTACAAAAATGGTAAAGCAAAACGAACGTCTGCTCGCGGATTTTGGAAATCCCGCGCCGAACTATCCGGTTTTGGGAATCGGCGGCTTCATTCTTGTCGGTTTGATCGTCGGACTGATCTGGTCGGCAGCTGCCGGGAGCGGATTTCCCGCGGCGATCTTCGGTCTTTCGGCCGCGGGTCTGGTCGTCCTTTTGTGGCTGAACTTTTCGCACTGGAAAAAGCTCTCCGCCGGCGATCGCAACCGCAGGATCAGTTGGGACATCGATCTCCCAGAGAGTCAACGAATAAAACTCAACCGCGAGGTACACGAGTTGGCTCGCATACTCGAGATCCCCAAAGAACAGATGAGCGACCTCCTTTCGGCCTACATCGTCGCCGAGGATCTTGCGCTTCGCCAGATCCAGCAAGAGGCGCGGATGCCCCTGATGCGGCATGTGACGGTCGGGACCACTCCGTTCGACGCGGTCATCTTAAAAGGCGATCTGATAACGTGCGTTGAAGTTACGTTTTTGGTGACGCCGATCGTCAGCCAGGAAAAGATCAATCTGATTCTGAAAAAGATCGCGGCGCCGATGAAGTCGCTGAAAAACCTCAAGATCGACGCGCGCGTCCGGCTGTTGCTGGTGCTCGTGACGCAGTTGGACGATGCCTCTGAAGCTCAACTGCGATCTTCGCTCGTCAAGAAATTCGGTTCGACGCCGGTCGATGTCGACATTCGACTGCTTGATTTCGAGGCGCTTCAGAAGATCTACGCAATGGATTGAACGGCAAAAGCAGCAAGATACTGACCGGAACCAACGGATGTGATATGAGGAATTCCCCTTTTTCGCGACTCACCTTGCCACTTTCCCGTTCTTTCTTATTCCGGTCACATCTTGCTTTTTCACCTTTTAACTCTTAAACTTTTCCCCTTTTCAAGAATATGCTGCAGAACAAAGTAGGAATGATATTCGGCGTCGCGAACAAGCGTTCTATCGCCTGGGCGTGCGCCGAATCGTGTATGAATCAGGGGGCGAAACTCGCTTTTACTTACCAGGGCGAACGGCTCAAGGAAAACGTCGAAAAACTGACCCGGGACCTGCCGGACACGCTGGTCGTGCCGTGCGATGTGACGAATCAGGCCGACGTCGATGCGGCTTTCGCGGCCGTCGGCAAAAAATACGGCAAGCTCGACTTTGTCATTCACTCGATCGCTTTCGCGCCGCGCGAAGCGCTTGAAGGTGAATTTTTGACGACGACCCGCGACGCCTTTTTGACCGCGATGGAGATCAGCGCCTATTCGCTGCCGCAGATCTCGCTCGCCGCGATGCCGTTGATGAAGGATGGCGGAAGCATCGTCACGATGAGTTATTACGGCGCGGAGAAGGTCGTGATGAACTACAATGTGATGGGCGTTGCCAAGGCCGCGCTCGAAGCTTCGACCCGCTATCTGGCCGCCGACCTCGGTTCGCGCAACATCCGCGTCAACGCGATCAGCGCCGGCCCGCTCAATACCTTGTCCGCGCGCGGTGTGAAAAATATGGGGTCCCTGTTCAGTTATGTCGGCGAAAAATCGCCGCTCAAACGGAACGTTCAGGCGAGCGAAGTCGGCAACACCGCGATGTTCCTCGTCAGCGACCTTTCATCCGGAATTACCGGTGAAACGATCTACGTCGATTGCGGCTACAACATTATGGGGCTTTGAGAATTGGGGATTTGCGAATTGTGATTTGCGATTTCAAAATTCCAAGATTCCGGGCGGACTGTGAAGATCGGCGATGGTCTTCTTTCACAGATGGATAAGCTGCGGATTAATAAGGCAAGTACAATTCTGTAAACGTTTTGTATTTCTATCGACAAGATCCGGTTCATCCGTGTTCATCTGTGGTTAAATCGGAGCGTCGAGAAAACCGCCCGCATTTATCAAGGCCCCCGATTTGGGATTGTTTGACTAACTGAATGCGGATTGCCGCCCGGCGTTTCAAACCCCGCCCGCGACGCTCCTGATTTACGGCCGCGGAATCGATTGACGTCATCAAGAAGAAATGAAAAGTAAACGGCTAAAGAAAAACAAAGAGATCATCGAACCGAAAACAGTCGCCGAAGCCAAGACTCTGTTGGAGAAATCGTATTGGCAACTGACCGACGACGAGGTTTTGCTCCGGTCGCCGGAACCGGACGACGATTACAAGGCGTCCGATTCGTGGCGCGTCCTGCGAATAATGAGCGAGTTCGTTTACGGATTCGACAACCTCGCAACGATCACCCGCGGCGTTTCGATCTTCGGATCCGCGCGCACGGAGGAAGGCGATTCCGACTATGAGGCGGCACGCGAAACCGGTCGCTTGCTCGCCGAGGCGGGATTCGAGGTGATCACGGGCGGCGGGCCCGGAATTATGGAGGCCGGCAACCGCGGGGCGTTCGAGGCCGGCAAGGTCTCGGTCGGGTGCAACATCGAACTGCCGTTTGAACAGAATCCGAATCCTTACCAGACGAAATCACTGACTTTCAAGTATTTCTTCGTCCGCAAGACAATGTTCATCAAGTTCTCGAACGCCTACATTATCTTCCCCGGCGGATTCGGAACAATGGACGAATTTTTTGAAGCGTTGACACTGATCCAGACGCGCAAGATTCGCAATTTTCCGGTCGTCCTGTTCGGATCGCAATACTGGCGCGGCCTGCTTCAGTGGCTGACATCGACGATGCTCAACGAAAAGAAGATCAATGTCGAGGATCTCAGCCTGATGCATCTGACGGATTCGCCGGTTGACGCCGTTGAATTCATCGTCCGAACCTGCGAAGCAAACGAGAACGGAAACGGATCGCACGAGTAGCGCGTTTACGCGTTAACCATCTCGGTCATCCATTTCAAATACGATTCAGAGACATTTTCCGCCTTCAGCGCGACTATTTCGGGCACTTCATAAGAATGATGCGCCTGTATGAATTCCTTAAGCTCAGAGTATTTTTCGTCCAACGTCTTGATCAGCAGAAGATTCTCGGGATCCGTGCGAACAGCATCGTTCCAGGAATAGACCGAGGTGATCGACGGGAGGATCTGGACGCAGGCCGCAAGCCGGGCATCGACGATCGCGCGCGCCAGGGAGTTGGCCTCGTCCGAGTCAGGCGTGGTTGTCAGGACGACGAGCATAAAGAGTCGTCGACGCGTAAACGAGTCACTCGTACGGTTACGCGTCAACGGGTTAATCGTGCGAGTTTCATCGCGTCATCAGTTTTTCGTATTCCCCGTCATCGACCCATTGGAGGATCTCGGAAACACGCCAGACGGGGAACGGGTGCGTCATTCCCGAGTTGATGATGTTCGCCCAAAGCCAATCAAGCGAATTGTCGTCGTAATTCTTCTGAAACTCACGCGCCTGCGCGAGGAACTGGTCGTAGTCCATCTTCGACGCGAAGGTCCCGCCGCACAACTTCATCATCGTCCGGCCGATGACGTGCGGGTCCTGCGTGACGAGCAGCCCGGCGCGGTCGCACGAAAGTTCGGCCTTGCGCGCCCACGCGAGGAGCGCGCTCGAAATCGTTGCCGAAACAATTCCTTTGATGATCTCAGAACCCGGGATCATCCGCGCCAGCGACGCGTTCATCAGCGCTTCGATCAGTCGCGCCGCGGTCAGGTAAAGCACGTGTTCAGCGTGAATATGGCCGACCTCGTGCGCGATCACGGCCAGCGTCTCTTCGTCGGTCAAACGTTCAAGCAGCGCTGAATGAAGAATAATGGCGTGCTTTTTCGCGCCGAACGTAAACGCGTTGACGACCGGATTTTGCTGAACGTACATATCCGGAAGCTCGACGCCAAGCGTCGTGCAGGCGACTTGCAGTTTGGCGTGCAGATCCGGCATCTGTTCGGGCGTGACCTTTACCGCGCTCGCCATAAAGATGACCCGCACGGCGGACTCGCCTGTCACTTCCAAAAGTTTCCGCAGTGCGGAATCGACGCCGGGAATCGCCCTCAGCGCGGCCAGCGCCTTGCTGTCCGCGGGATGAACGTAGTCGTGTTTGCTGAGGTCAGCGAACTTCTTGTGCGGCTCGTTCGAAAGCGGCAGCTTGCATTTGCCGCAATTGGCCTGCCGGTTGACGAAATCTTCCTTGACGGAGTTCTTCTGGCCGCAATAACGGCAACGGACAAAATGACTCTTGCTTAGTGCTGCCGACGAGCTGTCTGCATCCGGTTTTTTTCTTGCCATATTCTGAAGTTTAGTTTAGTTCGATGATGTAATTCAAATGGGTTTCCAGGCTCCCGATGTCGTACGCTCAGGTCACGGAGGTTGTTTCATTATCCCAGATTACGCAATAGCTATCCAATCGGCTCCGACGACCCGCGTACCTAAGAAAAAAGCAAATTCCCGATGCCGTAGCCGTTTCCGGGTCATTTGTTTGAAAAAGTGTTTCTTCAGAGCTATCCAATCGGCTCCGACGACCGGCGTACCTAGGAAACAAGCAAATTCCCGATGCCGTAGCAGTCTCCGGGTCATTTGTTTGAAAAAGTGTTTCTTCAGAGAAAGCCGTTTGCCCGCGAAATACACGAAAAACGCCAAAGAATTCTATTTTCCGGCACGTTTTCGCGTATTTCGCGTGTTCCGCGGGAAAGAAACTCTCCAATGCATCATCTGGGATTATTGTTCGTCACGACCCGAGCGCGAGGCGGACGACAGTCTCGACGTGGTGGGTCTGCGGGAAAAGGTCAAAGGCAATGATCGATTCGACGACGAATCCCCGGTCAACGAGTATTCTCAGATCGCGGGCAAGGGTCGACGGCTCGCAGGAAACGTATGAGATCGCCTTCGGCGCGACGCGTGCGAGAGCATCGATCGTCTCACGCTCCGTGCCGGATCGCGGCGGATCGAGCAAAACGAGGTCGACGTCTTTCAGTTCGCCCTCATTCGCCACGAGCCAGCGGCCGACCTGTTCATCGAAAACCCCGGCATTTGTCAGACCCGCGTCTTTCAGATTCTTTAGCGCGAAACTGACCGCCCGTTCGCCCGCCTCGACGCCCGAAACTCGTTCGAAACGGCGCGCCAGCGGCAACGTGAAAAGTCCGACGCCGCAATACAAATCAAGCGCGAAACGTCCCGCGGCATCACCGATCGCAGCCGCGATCAACGGTTCGATCAGCGACTGATTGCCCTGGAAAAAACTCCGCGCGTCATAGGCATATCGATTTTCAGAAGTATGAAAGTCGAGTTCTAGCGTCGGCTCCATCAGTTCCTCGGTAAAAACGGAAACGCGTCCCGCCGAGGCGGACGCCTCGATCTCCACCCGTTGCGCCCAAAAGCCGCCCCATTCTATGTCGTTGCGTAAGTCGGCGAGCGTCGTTTCGAGTTCCGCGGTAAGCACGGCGCAATTCTTGACTTCGATGATCTCGTGCGAACCGCGTTTGTAATACCCGAGCGAACGGCGCCTGGTGTTCGCGTGCCACTGCGCCCGCGAACGGTAGCCGAACTGGTTCGGACTCGGAACGATCGGGATCTCCGGCCATTCGATCTTCCCGATCCGCTTGAGCGAGTCCGCGACGATACCGGTCTTCGCGCGGAGCTGCGCCTCGTAGTCGAGTTGCTGAAAGTCGCAGCCGCCGCAACGTCCGAAGTACTCGCATCGCGGCTCGATGCGGTCCGGTGAGGGTTCAAGCACCTTCAGGATCTCGGCGAACACCGTGCGGCCCTTCAACTGACTGACGCGCACGCGCAAGCAGTCCCCCGCGGCCGCAAGCGGGACAAAGAACGTCGTTCCGTCCGCGAAACCGATCCCGAAACCGTTCGGAACAATCCGTTCGATTGTGACGTCAAATGTTGCGCCGATTTTGGTTGAACGAGTCAATGAAAGTTATTTTGGGAAAGTGCGAAAAGCTCCGGCGATTCGTGATCTAACCGCCGGAGCCGGAAAAGGATCAGTAGCCAGGCTGCTGCCCCGCGGGCGTATTCCAAACCGGCGGAGGAGGAGGAGTTTGCCGGAACCCGCCGCCTGAATTTCCGAAGACGCTTTGATATGCGGCAAACAACGATGCCGACGCGATCGGCGCGACGAAGATGATCCCTATCAGACACGCGAACGCTCCGCCGATCAACATCAGGCCGACCAATAAAAGCAGCAGAAAGATGCCGCCGAAATTCGACATTCCCGCTCGGATGCTGAGCGTCAGCGCTTCGATCCCGGAAAGGTTCTTGTCCGCGATCAAAGGGTAAACAAAGGTCGTCAATACCGAAATGATCAGGTTCACGACAAGCGTCGCCAGAAACAGCCCGAGGACCAGAAACAACAGTCCGCCGAGTGCGGCCGGGTTGAAGGAGCCGTTCTTCCCCATCGTTGCCAAGCCGATCGCCCCGACGCCCGCCGCGACTCCGATCACGAGGACGACGATATTGATGATGAACTGAATAAGCGACATCACCGCGGCAAAGGTCAGACACGGTACGATCTTAGATGTTCCAGAAAACAGCTCACCGAAATCGGCGACGCCGGTGTTGACCTTTTTCGCCAGCGCCGAGTAAATGCCGCAAAAGAAAACTCCGGAGACGGTTAGAACAAGAATGTTGGTGAACAAACTTATGACCATCGAGATGATCTGAGGCGCGATCGAAGCGGTGATCTTTGCGGCATCGCCCGCGTTGCTCGACGCGAACCCCAGGATTCCCGAGATCACGGTCGTGATGACGGTGTTGATCAGCCCAAGGATGAACGCCACGATCAGCGTGATGATAAATGCGACAACCGTCATACCGACGAAGACCCAATAGTCGTCTTTGATAATTCCCCAGCCTTTTTCGATGCTTCCGACGGGACTGACGGCACCCGATTGATAGTCCATTTTGTTTGCTCCTTTTGAAGATTTACCTCGTTTGTATCACAGGTTAAAGATAAAACAAACTAAGTCTGGGAATTCCCGCGGAATCTCGTAGCTTCTTGCGAAGCATCAATTCGAGTGTCCGTTCATAGGCCGCGGATTCCATCGCATCGCGGTTCGGCGCGAGCAATGATTCAATCTCGGCGCGGCAGGCCGCCGACGATTCGTCCGCGAGCAACTGGCGGTCGATCATGTCGTCCAGAATGTCGAGCGACTGTTCGAGTCTTTCGGCTCCCTCGCGTTGATCGGCCAGTTCGTCGAGACGCGCGCAAACCCGTTCGAGCGTCTCCCGAAGTCCGGCATCCTCCGTGGCCGACGATATTTCCGACAGTGTCGCGCGAGACTCGGCGAGATGTTCGGCGACCGCCTTCTCCGAATTCGGATCGGCATTTTCACCTTCCGCTGAATCCGAACCGGCGCCGACGCGCCCGTCGACCCATTCGTCAAACTGCGCTTCGATCTCTTCGCGGCAGTACGCGAGACTCTTCACCGTTCGCGTCTTCTTCGGCTGTTTGTCCCAAATATCAAAAACGCTCTCGATCGCCCTCAGAACGATATGAAGCGGCACCTCGCGCTCCTGCCAGGCCTGGATCAGCGCCCAGTCAAGCGGAGACAACACGAGACTCTTCCCGCGCCGGCGGACGAACGTCTCTTCAATTTCGGTGAAGTAATTGTAGTAATTCATCCGATTCAGGATCCTGAACTTGAGACCGCAGATCGAGAATCGTGTGAGGACACAGGGGTCCGCTAATCCAAAATCCAAAATCCAAACTCCAAAATCAAAATGCTATTCGCATTCGCCTCAGGGCCTTGATGTCTTCGGGAGTCAATTCGAGTTCGGTTTCTTCGGCGTCTTCGGGCGGAGGGTTGACGATCTCTTCGAGCGCGATCTCGAGACGCATCGCGAGATTCGGCTCGAAGCCGAGCTTGCGAATGCGTTCGACGGCTTCGCGGACGGAGCCCGACTGCTCGATCACCGTGTTGATCACTTGGCTCAATCCCTCTATCGCGTTCTTTACCTCGACGTCCCGATCCATGGTTCCTTTAGATGCTACCCATCGATCGGGACATAGTCAAAACCGTTGACGGTTTTCAACGGGAAACCAACGGAAATGTCTTTCACGGCATCCCGGCGGCAGAAAAATGACGCGGAACGGGAATCGCGCCGCTCCGCGTCATTGGTTCGGTTGAACAGGTTCAGTTGAACAGAGTCCTAAGGGACGAACGCCGCCGGAACCGCCGTGTCCGAAGCAGCTCCGAACGCCTGTATCAACACTCCCGCCGTCGACCGCTGGAGATACCAGGTTGAATTGGACGGCCTGAACACCGCTGTATCGAACCGACCGTCGCCATCGTAATCGCCCGGCGCCGGAACATCGCCGTTTGCACCGAATTGGGACGAATAATATGTGAAATTCTCGCTCCGAAGCACGAACCACTCGCCCGTCGACGGCCGCCAAAGCGCGACGTCCGACTTGCCGTCGCCGGTATAATCTCCCGGCACTTGCTTATCGGTCGAAGCCCCGAACGTGACGGCGATAACACCCAACGTTGACCGGTTGAGCCACCATTGTCCGCTTGCCGGACGGAAGATGGCGATGTCGGTCTTCCCGTCGCCGTCATAGTCGCTCGCGACCGGACGGTCGCCGGAACTGCCGAACTGCGTGTTTGTCGTGCCGCCGGTCGAACGTTGAACGTACCAGGTCGAATTACCGGGGCGGAAGACGGCGGCATCGGTCTTGCCGTCCCCGTCATAATCGCCCGGAACCGGCACGTCGCCGTTGACACCGAACGGAAAACTGTAGAACGTCGAGTTCTCGCTGCGAAGGATGAACCATTCGCCCGTCGATGGGCGGAAGATCGCGACGTCGGTCTTCCCGTCGCCGGTAAAATCGCCGGGCGCCAGCCGGTCGCTCGAGTTTCCGAACGTTTGGACTATCATCCCGGCGGTGCTTCGGTTGAGCCACCACTGCCCGCTCGACGGACGAAAGATTGAAATATCGGTGCGAGCGTCGCCGTCGAAATCAAATGGCGCCCTTCCGAACACCGCCGATTGATTGATCGTCAGTGTTTGGCCGGCGGCGTTGATCGTTCCGATGCGCTGAACTCCGGTGTTGTTGGGCGTCACCGTGAAGCTGACCGTGCCGTTTCCCGTCCCGCTCGCCCCTCCCGTGATTGTGATCCAACTCGGGGCGTTGCTCACCGAACTCCAACCGCAGGCGCTGTTCGTGGGCGTCACATTCGTGCTGCCGACGCCGCCGTTGCCGTTGAAATTCTGCGTCGATGGATTTATCGAATATGCGCAGCCATTATTCTGCGAAACCTGAAAACTTGCCGAGCTCTGGCCCGTTCCGTTGTTGTAAAGAACGTTGATCAGCGCGTCGCGTGGCGGTCCCGTGTTCGCCGCGACGGTGTAGTTCACCTGTCCTCCGAGAACGCTGTTTACCGTAACCCAAGCTGTATTGCCGGCAGCTGTTGGTGCCGCGCAGCCCGTCGAATTCAGGTAAACGAAATTCGAACTGATGCCGCCGAGCGGCGCGAGTATCGAGGTCGGACTAAACCTCATATCGGCGCAGATGTTCCGGGCGGCCGAAAATTCCGAGGTATTGTTGGCCGAATCGGTCGCCGTCGCCGTGACCCAGTTCGAAGTAGTCGCCGAAGTAACGCCGAAATTCAAGTTGAAAGTCGCATTGCCGGCACCGTTGGTCGTGACCTGTGCGGTGCCGAGAAAGTTCCGGCCCTCGCCGAATCCCGATGCGTCGGCGGATGAGTTTCCGAAGAATTCCAACGTGAATGTCTGGTTCGGCGCGCTGTTGAACGTGCCCTCGATCGCGACCGACGCCGACAACGATCGGACGAACGTGATGACCGGATAATTTTGAAGATTGTTCGGCCCCGTGTCGCCGTCGCCCGGATCGTTCGGCGTCACGCCGACCGGCGTCAGCTCGATGCCGAGGTTGTCGTTGGAGAAGATCCGGTTCCGGCGAAAACCGTTCCGGATCCCGCCATCGGAATAGATGCCGTTGCGGTTGAAGGCGATCAGGTTCCCCTCGTTCGCGCCGGTGCCGCCGATGGTGTTGTCGAAGGTACCGCCGCCGACCAAGACCCCGTCGAGCGCGTTCCCGAGATCGGTGTTGCCGCCGACATTTGTCCCGATCAGATTTCCCTGCACCAGGTTCTTCGATGTGTTTGCATCGGCGATGAAGACGCCGAATCCATTTGCGCTGATAACGTTGCCGAGGCCCGGCATTCCGATTTTGTTGGGCCCGCTGCTGATGAAATCGGTCATGCTTCCGGCGGCGTTCAAGAGCGCGACCCCGCTGGCGCCATTGCCGAGCGGCGCGCCGCTGCTTTCGGTCGTGCCGATAAAATTAAAGACAATGATGTTGCTGATCGCGCCGGCCCCATCGAGTGTAATTCCGTCGTTGTTGTTGCCGCTGATGATGTTGCGGGTCAAACCGTTGAGATCTCCGATTATCACGCCGAACGCATTCGACAAAGTGATCCCGCGTCCGGCATTGCCGTTGTCGGTGACGCCATCGCTCGTGCCGATGAGATTGTTCATGATGAAGATTCCTTCGTCCGGAAACCGGTCGAAGCTCGGTGACGCGGAGATGAAGATGCCGTCGCCTCCGTTGGCATAGATCTTATTGCGGTGCTGTGGCTGGTCGCCGCCGATCGTAACATTGCGGCTGTTCTTGTTGGTCGTCCCGCCGGCAAACCCGATACTGATTCCGGCGCCACCGTTGTTGCGTATCTCGAGCCCCTCGAATTTCGCGCCGTTCAGGGCTTGCGCGAAGATCCCGGCACTCGGGAAGTTTTGGATGACCAGGTTCCTGATCTGCGAGCCTGACTCGGTTTCGATGTTGATCCCGGAATTCGGCGCGACGAGGCCTGTCCCATCGAGAACGACCCGCCCGCCGTTTGGCTTCAGACCGTCTATATCGTCGTTCTTGCCGAGCAGGGTCAGCCCGAACAACGTCCCGACATCGTTGGTGAAGACGATGTCGTCAGCAAAACTCGCACCGATACCGTTGACGGGCACCCAGCCAAAAGCGGCGCATGGCGGCGGAAGCGCTGAAAGCACCCAGCTGGCGCCGGAAATCTGCGCTTTTTCTCCGTCCGTGATCGCCCGCATGTTCCCGCCGCCGCGCGCAAGTTGTGCCGCTTCGCCGAGACTCAGTCTGTCGTTACAGACATTGCTGATCGCCGGCGAGTTGACCGTCAATAACGCGCCGCCGAAGGCATTCTGACCGAAAGCCGCCAAAACGAAGGCCAAAAAGACACCCCACCTGATAAACGTTTCCTTTCTCATCGCTTCCACTCCCGCCAACCAGAATTCCTTGCCGTCCGCCAAGGGATGCTGATACTATTGCGAAATCGGCACGGCAGGTCTTTAGCTTTCGATTAGTTTTTTCTTAGTATTCTTTTGGGATGGACAACCCTTTGAAAAAAGAAGGTTTATTTGAGTTCGCCGAGTTCCGGCTCGATTCGGTCGAGAAGCGTTTGACCAGAAACGGGGAGACGATCCGCATTCAGCCGAAAGCCTTCGATCTGCTTTCTTTCCTGATCCAAAATCAGGGACATCTCAAAACCAAAGAAGAGATCCTCCGCGATGTCTGGTCCGATGCGGTCGTTGAAGAAAACAACCTGTCGATAAACATCCACGCTCTCCGCAAACTGCTCGGGGATGCCGGCAAATTGATCGAGACGGTTCCGCGGCGCGGCTACCGCTTCAACGGCGAGGTCCGGGAGATCAACATCGGGAACTTCGCCGTTGAACAGAACATCTCGAACATCACCGTGCGCCAAACGGCAACCCCCACCGTCATCGACGGGACATCGGTCATCAACCAGCAGACCGTCGTTTTTACCGAGGACGCCGCGTCGCAAGTGGCGGAAAAACTGCATCAGAGAATACGGCGGCACAATCTGCGCCTCATCGGCGCGGTTCTTCTGACTCTCTCACTCGCCGGCATTGCCTATTATTTCGTGCGCCCGACCCGACGGGCGACCGGGGTCACTTTGCCGTCGAATGTTCTTCCTGATTCGCAGGTCCGGACGATCGCTGTACTCCCGTTCAAAAATCTGACGAAGGAACGACGAGACGACGCTCTGTCGATCGGTCTGACCGATTCGCTGATCACGAAGATCGGATCGATGAAACGGATCGCCGTCCGCCCGACAAGCGCCGTCCTGCCGTTCGCCGATGGCGCCTCACCGGAGGCGGTGAGCGAAAAACTGCACGTCAGCAGCGTCCTGGAGGGAACGGTTCAGCGAATTGGGAATCGATTAAGGGTTTCGGTTCAACTGGTTGCGATGCCCGAAAACAAGGTCCTTTGGGCAAGAAGTCTGGAGGAAGACTCGACTGACTTGCTGAAGATTCAAGAGTCGATCGCGGTTCAGATCGCAAATTCCTTACTCGAAAACATCACGCTTGAGGAACGAAGTCAGCTCGCGCGGAACGGGACAAATAGTCCGGACGCTTTTCAACTCTATCTTCAGGGTCGGTACCTTTTAAGCCGCCGAACCGTCGATGATCTAAGAAAGAGCATCGACGCGTTCGAACAGGCGGCGAGCAAGGATCCCTCGTTTGGGCTCGCCCACGTTGGACTTGCCGACGCCTATCAACTCCTGGCAGAGTATGGGGGAATGCCGGCTGCCGAAGCCTTTGAGAATTCGCGGCAAGCGAGCAGAAGGGCACTCGAGATCGATCAGGACTCGGCAGAAGCGCGGACCAGTTTGGCCTACACACTTGCCTTTTATGACTGGAACTGGGCAGACGCCGAAAGCGAATTTAAGCTGGCGATTTCGCGGAATCCAAATTATCCTACCGCGCACCAATGGTTCGGCGAATATCTCACGACATTTGGAAGATTCGATGAGGCTTTGGTTGAGATCCGCAGGGCGGAAGAACTCGATCCCACGTCGGCGATCATTCAGACTGACATCGCTGCGATCTACTATCTTACGCGCCGTTTCGACCGGGCCGTGGAACAATCGGACCGGGTCCTCGAGGCCAACCCGTCATTCCCGTACGCGCTGTCGTACCGGTGGATCTCGCTCGAACAGTCGGGTCAGTTGGAAAAGGCGCACGAATCGCTGGCCGCTCTCGATGCGTTGATCACTCCGCCGGCGGCAAACAACCGTTTGAGCGAGGCGTTTCGGACGGGAGGCTGGCAGGGATTGTGGCGACTCAAGTATGAGATGACAAAGGAACCGCCGTTCGACGTGCTTTGGAACAATTACGTCAAGGCAATGTCGGCTTTGCGCGTCGGTGAATTTGACGAGGTCTTTTCTCTACTCGAAAAGGCGGCGGTATCGCGCGAGCGTTGGTTTGTGAATTTGAAGTTTGACCCTCAGTGGGATCCGATCCGTACCGACCCGCGCTTCGCCGAATTGATCCGTCGCGCGAATCTGGAGCCATAGCACTTAATACCTAAATCGCGTCGAATCCTCGGCAGTTGGTCGTCCATCCGTGGCCGGAGCGGACTCGGGAATGACTTGCGAAGTATGCTAATCTAAGGGTGTTATGGCCGATCGACGAGAGAAATTTGAGACCTCTTCGGGTATCGAACTGCCCAACGATTTTAATCCTTCGAACAGCAGTTTCGACTACGAACGCGACCTCGGGAACGCCGGCGAATTCCCGTTCACGCGCGGCGTCAGGCGAAATATGTACCGCGGCCGATTCTGGACAATGCGCCAGTACGCCGGGTTCGCGACCGCCGAGGAATCGAACAAACGCAACAAATACTTGTTGTCGCAGGGCACGACCGGATTGTCGGTCGCGTTCGATCTGCCGACGCAGATCGGGCTCGATTCGGACGATCCGCTTTCGGCGGGCGAGGTGGGAAAAGTAGGTGTCGCGATCGATTCGCTCGACGATATGCTGACATTGTTCGATGGGATACCGCTCGACCGGGTCTCGACTTCGATGACGATCAACTCGACAGCCTCGACGCTTCTGTGCCTTTATCTCGCCGTCGCGCGTAAGCAGAACGTCGCCTTCGACCAGGTCAACGGAACGATCCAGAACGACATTCTCAAAGAATACATCGCTCGCGGAACCTATATTTATCCCCCGAGACCTTCGCTGCGCCTGATCACGGACATTTTTTCGTATTGCGCGACCGAGGTCCCCAACTGGAACACGATCTCGATCTCGGGCTATCACATCCGCGAGGCGGGTTCGACCGCCGCGCAAGAAATTGCATTCACGCTCGCCGACGCGATCTGTTACGTCGAATCGGCGGTAGCGGTCGGCTTGAAGGTCGACGATTTCGCGCCGCGGCTTTCGTTCTTCTTCAACTCGCACTTGAACCTGCTCGAAGAGGTCGCCAAATTCCGCGCGGCGCGTCGGCTCTGGGCGCGTTTGATGCGCGACCGGTTCGGCGCAAAAGATCCGAAATCTTTGATGCTGAGGTTTCATACGCAAACGGCGGGTTCGACCCTGACCGCGCAGCAACCCGAGGTCAACATCGTCCGGACGACGATCCAGGCGCTCGCCGCCGTGCTCGGCGGAACGCAAAGCCTGCATACGAATTCGATGGACGAAGCGCTTTCGCTCCCGACCGAGACGGCGGCGCGGATCGCTTTGCGGACCCAGCAGGTCATCGCTTATGAATCCGGCGCGGCAGACATCGTCGATGCGCTCGCCGGTTCCTACGCTATTGAGGAGCTGACGAATCAGCTCGAAGCGAAAGCAGTCGATTACATTGAGAAGATCGACGAGATGGGCGGAATGCTGAAGGCCATCGAGAACGGGTTTCCGCAGCGCGAGATCCAGGAAGCGGCGTACCAGTATCAAAAGGCGGTCGAGCACGAAACGGCGATCGTCGTCGGCGTCAACAAGTTCCACATCGACGAAGACACCAAAATCCCGATCCTGAAGGTCGATGAAAGGATCGAACGGGCGCAGGTCGAACGCCTCCGCACGGTCCGCGAGAAACGCGATAAAGTGAAAGCTGACAATGCTTTGGCGAAGATCGAAGAAGCCGCCCGCGGAACCGAAAACCTGCTTCCGCGGATCCTTGACGCGGTCGAATCAAACGTGACCGTCGGCGAGATCTCGCACCGTTTACGGAGAGTCTGGGGCGAATATCGCGAAGCGGTTACCGTTTAGGTTTGGAGTCCCGCCTTCAGGCGGCGTTTGGAGTCCCGCCTTCAGGCGGCCCGGGTTCACCACCTAAAAGACGCAATTTCTGACTGGAGCGCAACCGTCCCGGTTGCAATGAGCGCTTTGCGCGAACTGACGGAACATTCGGTCGTCTGGCGAGCATCGGGGTGTTTCAAAATTCCCGATTTTAGAAACAAGCCGCGTCGCTTGAAAATGTCCTTGACCTGAACTCGTGAAGTCCAAAGTCGTCGGCTCAAATTTTGGATTTTCAACTCGCCACATTGAGAATTAAAAGAGACAGCTAACGTAGAAGTCACCGGCGCTGCGCGGCTTTATCGCGCAGTGCCGGGTTAGGGCTTGGCGTCATTAGATGCTCAAGCCCCAAAGACCGAGCATATTCAAAAGCCGTTTGTCCTTGCTCATTCAATGCGTGGATATCAGCACCTTGGGAAAGTAGGGCGACCACGGCCTTCTCGTCGTGACGACGGAGTGCCCCAAACAGTTTATGTGTTGCTTTAGCCGCCTTGCGTAACTTGGCCTCGCGTTGGCGGTTTTCTTCGGCGGTATGACGTGCGTCGGCGCGTTCAGCATTACGTGCCGATAGTGCGTGTAGTTCTTCCAGCGATTGAGCGCCGAGGTTGTGCGAGCCGAAAGGCAAATATGAGTTGTCAGTGTGTGTGAGAACCCAATCAATAACGGAGGTAAGGTCATCATGCGACCGTTCCGATAGCTTGCGAAATAGCCAGATAACAGGCGACACGCTGCCAGCACTGAAATTGGGTAAGCGTTCAAGAACGGTAAGCGCTTTGATACATGCGATGAGTTGAGCATCGTCCAGCGAAGCAGCGACCGCATACCAGGAGTGTGGTCCGAGACGCATGAATGATCCTGAGCGGGCAGACGGAAATAGAGACGAAATCTCTTCGCCGTCTTCAAGCCGCCCTGACGCACCAATTTCAACAAGGTGCTGAATCAGATTTTGCGATAGTTCCGGTGCCATTTTTGCAAAGCCCTAACGTATAAAGGATTCGTGTGGCGCGGTTGATCAAGGCAGCCGCGCGATCGGTCAATGAGCCGCCACACAATTCTGTGTTGAACCAAGCCGGCCGTCAAAGACCGCTTGGAGTTAGAATACCAAACCGGATTGGGCGAGACGAGCAGAAAAGCGGGGCCGGTGGATGGAAAACGGCAATCAGAAGAGACGCTGTCGGCATCAGGTAGAGGCCGCCCGCCCGTGAGGCTGGTTTTTTTGCGTTCGCAGACACAGTTCGGCGGTGGAGGCCGCGACACGACGCGTCTGCCGCTGAGAATAGCGGAACAACAATAATCGGCGGTCGGAGTTTCATGGGGAATGACCTCTGCTTGGCAAGGAATGCAATATATGAGAGATATGATGGAAGGGCGAATTATTTTTCAAAAATATGATAACGACAGATATTCATACATCAAGTGGACCTCTGTAAAGGAATTTTTGGTTAACGAAAAAGTTGACCTTAAATAAACAACGTGCCATGTAGAAAAAAACAACGAACCGCTAACGTTGGTTCTCCGCATCAACAATTGTGTTGAAATCGCCGCCTTCGCCAGGCCCAAAAACGTTGTGCGTCAACTTGAGAGCCATTCTATTTAAGAAGTGAGAAACGAAATGACAAATACAAAAGAAAACGTAGTGTGGATAACAGGTGCCTCGTCTGGCATCGGCAAAGCAATGGCGTTTGAATGGGCAAGATTAGGATACAAGGTGGCACTTTCTTCCAGACGCAAAGAAGTATTAGAGGCTGTGGCAAACGAGATTGAAAACTCGGGCGGGGAAGCATTGGTAGTACCCTGCGATATTATGGAGGAAACCTCCATTCAAAATGCAGTCCAACAAGTTAATACTACTTGGGGACGTTTGGATGTTGCTGTGGCTAATGCCGGTTTTGGAGTTGTTGGGGGCATAGATAAGTTGACAGCCGCTGATTGGAATAGACAATTACAAGGCAACGTTACCGGATTAGCCTTAACGGTTAAACATGCCTTGCCGCATTTGAAGCAAAACAATGGTCGAATAGGTCTAGTGGGTAGTGTAGGAGCATATGTTCCGAGCCCGAATTTCGGAGCCTATGGAGCCTCGAAAGCTGCGGTAAACTCCATTGGTCTGACTTTGCAGGTTGAATTAATGGGTACCGGCGTGAGTTGCACTACCATGCATCCGGGATTTGTCGTATCAGAGATTGCCAGGGTTGATAATCAAGGAATGTGGCATCCTGAACGGCAAGATCCACGTCCGGCAAATTTAATGTGGCCTACGGAGAAAGCCGCAAAAGTAATGGTGCAGGCGATGTTAAAACGGAAGAAGAATTATGTTTTTACAACCCATGGTAAAGTGTTCGTTTGGTTGCAGCGCTGGTTTCCCGGATTGATAAGGCTGATCATTTCAAAAAGCCCGAAACCGGATTCGTAAAAAATCAAGCTCAATAAACCCGCATTTTAGAATCCGGACACGGGAGTGTTTTGGCAGTTTATCAATACAATCCCGATTGCCCGTAACTGCTCGACTGCAAGCGTCAGGATACTCGGCATTCGAAAGGAACCCTTGGCGTTTGGGGAATTGCCGCGGGCCCGGAAGACCGTCGCGCGTGGTTCGTCCTCTGATAATCGCCTTGAGATCTCAGATTTCAGAGTGTCCGCCGCTGTTCTTGAATCTTGATTCGGGAGGTTTGAAAAGCGCGCGAGGTTTTGCCCCAACGAACCCGGCAGGCGGCGCTGATCTGTTCGCCGTCCTTGCGGCTTGCCGCCCGGATGTGCGGAAAGGCTCGGGAGGATGTCTCAAAAGTCACCGAATTGAGTCTCCGAAGGAGACAAAGAACATAGCGTAGGGTGAAGCGAAGCGAAACCCTACGTGACGTTGCATTCCCGTCTTGGTCGCTGTAAGTGACCAACAATCATCGATTTATGTTCGTCTCCTTCGGAGACGGAACTCGAATTCCGATCCTCACGTAGCGATTCTCGCTACGCTATGTTGTCCGTCACCTTCGGCGACATTAGGGACTTTTGAGACATCCTCGACAGCCATTCCTTTCAACGTCCCCGTAAATCGACAATTGGCGGCGCAGCCGCGTGGACAGTAGCCGGTCCCGGAAAGGCACAGCCTTTCCGCAAATCCGGGCGGCGAAGCCGCATTCACATCCGGGCGGGAAAGCCGCATTGAGCGGCGTGAAATCGGGGAATGTCTGTGGGGATTTGCGATTGTCGATCCTTTGCGGACTCTGCGCGGGATCCCGCGCAAAGTCGGCGGAGTTCGCAACGAATCGATAGCCGCTTGTTGACCGTCCGTTTTTCACGGATGTTTCTTGATCGGAAGCATCTGCTTGATCTCATCCCATCTGTCTTTGGGTAAAAGAGCGTTGGTTTTTCAAATCTCCGATTCTTGAATCAAAAACGTTCAGGACGGGATTTGCATAGGATATAGAAAAGTCCGTTTGTAATACCGCCACGAAGCATCCCAAAAGGACGCCGGAACGGCATTGAATTCTTAGGTTCCTTTCCTTAATCTCTCGAGCACCCTATCACGAAACTCCTGCTCGCTTCGAGCATCAAAATCGGAACGCTTCCATCCCTGAATCTGATCGCGAAAAATCTATCGGTTGCCATTCGGTAACCCTCAAAATATTTGAATCGGAGCAAACCGCTTACTTCAACTTTGACCTTGAATCACCACTTTCTTTTTATCCAGAATTCCCGTTGAGAGCAATAAAACGAGCAGAATCATAAAGCTCACGCCAAAGGTGATGATTTCATTGAATGAGCCCACGAAGGCGGTTGATGGATTCATAAGCTCGAAGCTCTCAAGAATTGCACCGATCAAGAGACTCGATGCCAGCAACATGCCGGTCACCAGCAGTGGCCAATTGTTCCTTCGATCTTTGATGAAAAAAAGGATCCCGATAATAAGGCGAATAACGAGACCCGTTATCGCGGCATATGCGAATCGGTAAAAGGTTTCCGGGCCTTCGATCTTAAACTGAGGAACAAAACCGAGAAGCGAGAAAAACAGAGCAACCCCCGCGAATGCCAGCACCGTACTCAAAAGAAACGCTCCATGCAATGCCCTTCTTTTCTTCACAACAAAAGCAAGTAAGATCAAGATCGCCAATTCAAACGTCCCCATCACGTTCTGCACAAACAAAGGGTCGCCGCGACCAGAGATCACGCCCTTGTTCGCTGAATGAATTGTCATTACCGCCGTAGTCGCCACGAGCAAAGGCCCAAAGAATAAGATCAAGAGCCCGATCCTCTTATGACTCAAGAAGCTCTTCTTTCCGATGCGGTTTAGCTGAACGAGCAGCAAAATTAACCAGACAAAGACCGTGATGACGTGGAAATAATGGTACGCACTGGGTTTCGCCTCGGTACCAAAAAAGATATTCCAAAAGCCGGTAATGCTCAAAACCATCGCACCGATTATGAGCAGGTACTCAAAACTGTATTTTTTAAGATTCGTCATTTTTTGAATACGCTAAGTTTGACTGCGACTGCGGATAGCCTTTTCAAATGTTAAATCAGCCAGGGAAAACCCAAGTCAACCTCTTCGCACGTGTTGGGCGGTTGCGACAAAGACGATTTAATTTGCGGCGAATCCCGCGGAGCGCGTTTTTATGTTCTTTCTTTCCATGTTTTGGTGTCCCTGCCGGCGTGCAGGACTCAAAACACGACAACACCAGTTTTTCTAACCGATAGAGTAGGCACCGAACGATTGATAGACGTGGGGCGAAACCGAATCCGCGCAAACTAAAGTTTAACGGACAACGCGATAACAAAGTCGCTGTTTCGCGACGGCATTTGACCCAGAATGAAATGGCGGGGCAAATGCCGGCATGCCGCAATGTGTCCGGTTGAGCGAATTGTTAGGGCGCACCAGCGATAACTACGTGAGTTTTTTATCCTCACGCTTCGCTTCCGCCATGGCTTCCGGCTCAAGCTCTTCAGCGTATCGATTCATTCGTATAAAGAGTCCCCAGCCCGCAAGTAGTGCTGCAGTTGCGAAAACTATGCTTGCTGCATACAGCATGTGTGCCGGATCATCGTGCGCGGCCTTGAACGTTGCAACCAAGCTTTCAATCGTTAGCGCCACAACAACAACTACTAGAAACCTGGACAGGAACCGTCGCACGCGAGTCGGCCCGCTTATGTGCGCGTCACGTACGACCTCCTCTTCGGCGATGGTCTGCGCAATCTGCAGTGCCACCACTGCTGCTGCCAGCAATCCGATAGCTTCAATGATTCGCTGAGCGGCGTTGCGGTCCTGCCCGCCTGCAAAGGCCAGCCAGCCGACCTTAGCGGCGATGAAGATTAGCATGAGTGCGGCGCAGGCAAAGAGAGTTGCCATAAGGCCGTGAATGATCGAGAAAGCGCGAAGTAGGGTCTTCATCGGGTAATCTTGAGGCAGTAGCGCGAGTTTTGTGAGCCCTAACTACTTATTAATTCTAGACTTGCAGATAACACGCAAAATAAGGCGTGTTATCCATTTGGGTTCGAAACTTTTGCGACTCCCGCAGAAATTTCTCTTGATTGTATTTGAAACAAATTGCAACATCAAGGAAAAATTTTCCGGCTCACTTACCTCAACTATGGAAAAACCGAAACTGCCCGATCAGGTCCGAAAACCGATCGGGATGCCGCATCACCTTCAAGACCGAAAAGGCATATCTCCATTACATCAGGGATTTCAGACAAAATGTTTCAGGATTCAACAAACGAAATTACCCAAGACTCCTGAAACCATCGAACCAAGCGTGACTTGGACACAGACGACGAGCCGGACCACGGAATTCGGATACGTTGAAATTAGTGGAAACCGCGAATCGGCGCCGTTCGACGCCGTCGCTTGACAACGAAACGGAGGGATACGAAAAATGATCATGACCGCCCGCGACCGGCGATCCCAAGTGTTCACCTTCGCGCGAAACAGTGTTCACCTTCACGCGAAACAGTGTTCACGTTCAGCGAAATAAGCACTTAAGAAGGCCGCGATTAAATATCGAGGTGAATTCCAAGAACAGAAGGCCGTAGAAACGAGTGCTGCGCGAATCGGAGCACTAGGAGATTAGCTCAAATACGATCACGATTTACCCGCCGCCCGGCGAGTAGGCCTGAGACGGCATCGCTCGGAGCGGAACGCTAAGTAGTTATGCGTCTTCCGTTGCAATCGGCGGGATTGAGATCTAAAGTGTTTTGAATCGGAAATTCCTGTGTGGCGGAATCATATGAACGGATTGATAAAATACTCTATTTTGTTGCTTTTTGTTTTGTCTTCTTTAGCTTGCCGGTCGCAGCTGTCAAAAGAGTTGCCGACGGATTTTGAAACCAGACTTGAAACCACCGTTTTGCTCCCGGACGGTTCGCCAAAATGGTTCTTTCGGTCGATCAATATTTCCGGCAATCAAATGAAAGTTGAACTTAGCGGTTGCGAAATGGTCAAGAACGTAACCCTCGAAGATCGGACAATGGAATACGTCTATCAATTATTCGTTAAGTCCGAGTTTGATCTGATCAAGGACGAACCCGCGACGGGTGGCGGCAATGGGGAAGGATTTCAGGCAATTTATCTGAAAGCCGGAAATATATCCAAAAATGTAAAATATGGAAAACAATTTCCACTTTCAGAAAAGGACAGAAAACGCTTTAATGAAATTTGGCCACCGCTGTTGGACCTTGCTTTCGAGAAGGTTGGCTTGGCTTGTCGGAAATAACCCCTTTGATCAAGCAGCCGGGCGGAAAACCTCCGCGCATCGGGCGCATCTCGAAGCCGGGCAACGCCCGCTTCACCCATTTTCGATTTTGGTGTGGTTACAATAACGGACAAGCGAACACTTGAGATGACGTGAGGGCGAAACAGCAACTTTCTTATCGCGTTGTCTTGTTTCCCTCAAGTTGCGTGGCGGCGGTTTCGCCCCACGTCATCTCAGCCGTTAGGCCTCTTCTTTGAGGCGGAGTAAGTCTGCGGTCCTCGGACGCTGCGCAAAACTCGCGCCGCAGCTGATTCCAAACGTAGCCCGCAATTGCGATGACTCCGCCCGCCTCCGATCAATTGCCTTAAACCTAATCAAAGCAGGTTTTGACAAAGCGTACGTTATATCGTACGTTTTTGGTCGTTGGAGATATTTATGACGATATTAAATGCAACCGAGGCCAGATCCAGATTGTACAGTCTGATAGATGAGGCTGCTGAAAATCACAAACCGATCGTAATAAAAGGGAAGAGATCGAACGCGGTTCTGTTGTCGGAAGATGACTGGAACGCGATAAATGAGACCCTCTACCTGGTGTCAATTCCGGGAATACGCGAATCCATCATGGAAGGGATGACAACCGATGCCGACGAATGCAGCAAAGATCTGGATTGGTGATGTGGGAACTTCGATACACAAGCCAGGCCAAAAAGGACGCCAAAAAACTAGTCACTTCCGGTCTTAAGGATAAAGCTCAAGAGTTGTTGGAGATTCTCAGCCAAAATCCTTATCAAAACCCACCGCCCTATGAAAAGCTGGTTGGTGATCTTATGGGTACGTATTCCCGACGGATCAGCATTCAGCATCGACTTGTGTATCAAGTGCTGGAACCGGAGGAAATTGTCAAAGTCCTGCGAATGTGGACCCGTTACGAGTAGCGGTCGAAAGTCGCTGAGCGAGAGAGATCATGCGCGAAAATCCAGCGCTCATTATCCTGAATTACGAAATAGGAAATATTCTCCCGCGAAAAACGCCAAATTCGCGAAATTCATTCTGTATTACGAAGCGGCGTGGAAAACGCGTTAATTGTCAATTCGCGCAACCCAGGCGATAAATGACCTCGTCACAATAACTTACAACTCTCCTGCAGTTCAGATCAACTCGGCCGTGCCAGTCACATCAAGAAGACAGTTTCGCGTTTTTCGCGTCATTTCGCGGGCATAATCTCTTGCGTAATCGGGGATTATACTTATCCAAACCGAGAAACCGAAAGACTGTTTGCGGCGGCATGATGGCGAAACCCCAAAATCATTGAAAATTATTGCCTCCCGCAATTCGACCGGAGTACTTCGCAGTTGAATATCTTGACCATCCACCATTTTGGAACCATAATGGAACCAGTGAGGAGATGTAGTGATGGCTACGACGTTGACATTGAAGAACATTCCTGACGAACTCTACAAGCGGCTCAAGGAATCGGCCGAAACCAATCGGCGAAGTTTGAACAGCGAAGTGATCGTGCGTCTTGAATCGGTCCTGGTTCCCGGTCGGATGACCGTTGGCGAGCGTTTGTCGAGGGCACGTGCGCTTCGCGCAGCGTTGCCGGACGTTAAATTCGGGTCGAAGGAAATCGATGCATTCAAACGCGAGGGCCGAAAGTGATCGTTGTCGACAGTAATATCATTGCTTACCTCTACCTGCCCGGCGACTTCACCGAGAAGACAGAGTCGTTGCTCGAAAGCGACGCCGACTGGGCCGCGCCTTTGCTATGGCGTACTGAATTCCGCAATATTCTCGCTGGCTATATGCGTCGCAAGACGCTTACGTTTCAAGCCGCATGCGAATTGCAGCTGGAGGCAGAAGGCCTCTTGGCCGGCAACGAATACGAGGTGGACTCGCGTCTTGTGCTTGAACTTGTTCGCGAAAGCGACTGTTCCGCATATGACTGTGAGTTCGCAGCTTTGGCAATCACGCTCGGCGTCAAACTCGTGACAATGGATGCGAAGCTTCTCACGGCGTTCCCCGCACTTGCCGTTGCACTAGACAGTAGACGGTAGAAAAGAGTAACTCGTGATGCGACAACATCTTACGGGAACGCTACGTTTTCTTCTACCGTCTACCGTCTACCATCTACCGTCTACCGTCTACCATCTACGGTCTACCGTCTACCGTCTACCGTCTACCGTCTACCATCTACCGTCTACCATCTACCGTCTACCATCTACCGTCTACCGTCTACCGTCTACCGTCTACCATCTACGGTCTACCGTCTACCGTCTACCGTCTACCGTCTACCGTCTACCGTCGACCGTCTACCGTCTACCGTCTACCATCTACCGTCTACCGTCTACTTTCTCCCGATTCTGATCCCCAATTCATCAAGCTGGTGATGATCGACGTCGCCGGGCGAGTCCATCATCAGATCCTGGGCCGAAGCGGTTTTCGGAAAGGCCATCACGTCGCGGATGTTCTCGGTTCCGCACAGGATCATGCAAGTTCGCTCGATGCCCGCCGCGAAGCCGCCGTGCGGCGGCGTTCCGAACTCGAGCGCGTCGAGGAAAAACCCGAACCTCTCGCGCGCCGTCTCGGGCGTCAAACCGAGAGCCTTGAAGTTCAGCGCTTGGATCTCCTTTTGATGGATTCGGATCGAGCCGCCGGCGCATTCGTAGCCGTTGATGACGGCGTCGTACGCTTTCGCGCGGACGTTGCCGAGCAGTTCGTGCTGCGAGTCATCCTCGATCGCCGTTCTGAACATCTCGAGGTCCTCATCCATCGGCGACGTGAACGGATGATGCGCCGCCATATACTGGCAGGATTCCTCGTCGTGTTCAAACATCGGAAACTCGGTCACGAGAAGCGGTTTGTAGGCCGTGCGGTCGATCAGATTCTCGCGTTTCGCGACCTCGACGCGGAGCGCGCCGAGTGACGCCGCGACGACCGGCTTTTTGCCGGCGATGATTAGAACGCAGTCACCCCGTTCGGCGCCCGACGCGTTTGCAAGTTCTTCGATCTTCACCTCGCCCAACACCTTCAGCAGTGAAGAGGTCGTTTCCGATTCGCCGATCTTGATCCACGCGAGCGCGCCGGCGCCGTAGCGTTTGGCGAATTCCTGCAGCTCATCGAGCTGCTTGCGCGAGTAGTCGGCCTTGCCTTTGACGACGAGACCCTTGATCTCGCCGTTGTTCCCGAGAACCGAGGCGAACGGCGCGAAGTCCGTGTTCTTCAGATTACCGCTCAAATCGACGAGTTCCATCTCAAACCGCAGATCGGGTTTGTCCGATCCGTATCGGCGCATCGCTTCGGCGTAGGTCATCCGCGGCCATTGCGCGGGAAGTTCGACGCCGATCAACCGCAGAACGGTGTTGAACATCCCCTCGATGACGCGGTAAACCATTTCCTGATTCGCGAACGACATCTCGACGTCGAGCTGCGTGAACTCCGGCTGGCGGTCGGCGCGCAGGTCCTCATCGCGGAAACAGCGCGCTATCTGGTAATACTTGTCGAGTCCCGCGATCATACAGATCTGTTTCAGGATCTGAGGAGACTGGGGCAAGGCGAAAAACTTGCCCGAATGAATCCGCGACGGCACGACGAAATCGCGCGCGCCCTCCGGCGTCGATTTCAGAAGGATTGGCGTCTCGATCTCGGTAAAACCGAGGTTATCCATATAGTTGCGGATCTCCTTCACGGCCCGGGCGCGTATCCGTATGTTGTTCTGGAGCGTCGGGCGGCGCAGGTCGAGATAACGGTATTTGAGCCGCAGATCCTCGGACGCGAGATTCTGCGATCCCGCCTTTTCGAGTTCGAAAGGAAGCGTTTTCGCATCGTTCAGGATCAGGATCTCGCTGACGTGGACTTCGATGTCACCGGTCGCGAGTTTCTTGTTATGCGTCCCTTCGTCGCGCGAAAAGACCTCGCCGATGACGGCGATGACAAACTCGCCGCGGGCGATCTTCGCCTTGGCGTGCGCTTCCCTGTCGGTTTCTTCGCTGACGACGATCTGCGTCACGCCCCCGCGGTCGCGCAGATCGATGAACGTGAAAACGCCGAAGTCGCGTTTCTTCGCGACCCAGCCCATCAAAACGACCTTTTCGCCGACATTCGTTTCGCGCAACTCGCCGCACGAATGTGTTCTTTCGAGATTTCCTAAACGATCAAGCATATTGCACGCTCGGAGTTCGGCGCTTGGAGTTCCGCCTTCAGGCGGTCCGTCGCGAACACCAAGTCCTCTTTGATAAAAATTTGAGCCGCCTGAAGGCGGAACTCCAAACAAAAATCCAAACAAAAAAAGCGCCTTTCGATGTGGACGCAAACGAAAGGCGGAACGCTAAATGTTAACGCTCACGCCAGTCAATTATCGTCGTTATTGAATCGAATCGCGCTCATAAAATGTCAAGACAGATGATACAAGACGCGTTTGGGAATGGCAAACGAATTCGGATTTCGGATTTCGGATTTGCGATTTGCGATTTGCGATTTGCGATTTGCGATTTTGGATTTTGGATTTTGGATTTTGGATTTTGGAGTTGCGAGTTGCGAGTTGCGAATTTGACGGCGGCTTTGCCGCCCGGATGTGCGGAAAGGCTGCGCCTTTCCGTTTGCGGCACCACGACCCTGCGGCTTTGCGGCACAGCTGGGCACTAGAAATACAATCTGGCGAAATAATAAAGAATCGGCGCGTTGAACAGCAGACTGTCGAGCCGATCAAGCAAACCGCCGTGGCCCGGTAAAATACTCGCGGCGTCCTTCGCCCCAGCGCCGCGCTTGATCGCGCTCTCGGCAAGGTCGCCGAAAAGTCCGACAACGCTCATCGCGCACCCCAACGGAATCGAGACCTTGAACGGCAGTTCCGGGAAGAACGTTGCCGAAGCGATCGCCGCAAAGCCCGCGCTCAGCAGCAACCCACCGCCGACCCCTTCCCACGTCTTTCCCGGCGAGACCTTTGGCGCGAGCTTATGCTTGCCGAAGTTCTTGCCAACGAAATACGCGCCCGTGTCGGCCCCCATCACGATCAGGAAAAAGAATCCGAGTAGTTTCGAAGACAGATGCGGAACGATCGATTCGGTAAATCCGGCACCCATCGCGACGATGAATCCGCCGAGAAACGCAACGTAAAATACGCCGAGCAGGGTCACGCCAACGCCCGTCAGCATCTTTGAAAAATCCACTTGAAAACGGAACGTCTGCGTCACCAGCGTGATGATCATAAACAAAACGATCGTCATCAGGAGCATCTCAGGCATCTTCGCCGGCGCATCGAAAAGATATGCGACGAAAAGCGCCGCCGCGCCAAGATATGCGATGGAAGGGTCGGCCTTGAGCTCAAGTTTCTTTGTCAGAGTGAAGAACTCAAAAAGTCCCGCGCCGAGCGCGAATCCGGAGATGACAAGAAACGGCCACGTTGCCGCGGGCGTTTGCGGCAGCAAGTACGGCAGGATGATCGAAAGGATCAAGATTGGCAACGCGACGAGCGCGGTGATGATACGTGAATTCATTTGCGATTTGCGATTTGCGATTTGCGATTTTAGTTTCAAATTGAAGAATTTCGAATTAAAAGATTCCAGGATTCCAGAATTCGGCTTGCCGAAATCGAGAGATTCCAGAATTCCACTTGCCGAAATTCCAAGATCCCAGAATACCTGGAATCCTGGAATACCTGGAATACCTGGAATCCCTGAACTCCCCAAATCCAAAATCCAAAATCTAAAACCCAAAATCCCGAATCATCCCGTTCCGCCGAATCGGCGTTCGCGCTTCTGAAAATCGATGATCGACCTAAAGATCTCGGCGCGTCGGAAGTCGGGGAAGAGCGTCGGCGTGACGTAAATCTCACTATAGGCCAACTGCCACAAAAGAAAATTCGAAATCCGAAACTCACCGCTTGTCCGAACCAACAGATCGACCTCGGGAAGCCCGTGCGTGTATAGATTGCGGTCGATATCGTCTTCGGTCATCTCATCGACCGAGCCGCCGCGTTCGATGATCTGCCGCGCCGCCAGCCTCGCTGCCTGAGTGATCTCCGCCCGGCCTCCGTAATTCAGGGCGACGCTCAAAATCGTTCCGGTGTTCGAAGCCGTCTTTGCCTCGCCCGCCTTAAGCGCCGCCCGCACGTCCGGGGCGAGTCCCGAAATGTTCCCGACCGCCTGGAAACGGATATTGTTCTTGTGAACCGCGCCCAGTTCCTTTTTCAAATAAAGTTTGAGCATCTGCATCAAACCCGAAACTTCGTCTTCAGGACGTTTCCAATTCTCTGTTGAAAACGCGTAAAGCGTAACTGCCTTGATCTCGAGGCGCGCGCACGTGTCGAGAATCGCGCGGACCGACTCGGCGCCTTCACGATGCCCGAAAATTCTCGGCTTTCCCCGCATTTTCGCCCACCGGCCATTACCGTCCATAATGATCGCGACGTGCTGCGGAAGACGCGCAAAGTCAATCTGATCAAGCAGTTCCGACTCTTCGGACCCCGGTTCGATGACTTTTGCGAAGTTCTTATGCATCGTAGTTCACTTCGGCCGCTCCGACGACCGACAAAATTCTTTCCTCAACATCAACCACGGCCGACCGATTGATGCGGCCATAGATATGCGGATAAATCTCTCCGCCGGTCGATGGTTCGGCGACCAGGTCCGACGTCAGCAAGTGGGGATTGACGTGCAGTATCAGAACCCTTTCCGCGTTCTTGTAGTAACGCCCGAGAACATCGTCAAGCTGGTTCCGGTAACTGCAATGGATGAATCCTTCGGTCCGCAGGCTTTCGGCCTCGTACTCGAAATCAGTTTTGAATTTCTCCCAAACTTCGGGCAGGACGATGTGGTAGATCAGCATATTAGATGACGCCTATTCGTAATAAACCTTGACGAGCGTCAGTCCGTGTGCCGGCGCCGTTGCACCGGCGAGGTTCCGGTCGCCGCCGACGATCGCCGTCTGAATTGTATCAAAATCCTTTTCACCCCGCCCGACCTCGAGCAGCGTCCCGACGATCGAACGGACCATATACCGGAGAAAACCGTCGCCGCGGATCGTGAATTCGATGATCGCCGCGCTGGCGCGCGAATCCCAGCGCGAAACGACCGAAAATTCCTGGACCGTTCGAACACGATGTTCGGCATCTGAGTTTGCGGCCGAAAACGCCGTCCAGTCGTGTTTGCCGAGAAACAGACGCGCGGCGTCATTCATCCGCGCAACGTCGAGCGGACGCGACTCATGATGCGCGTAACGATTCCAAAAGGGCGAGATGACCGGCGCATTAACAACCCGATAAACGTATGTTTTCCCTTTCGCGGAGAATCGGGCGTGGAAATCGTCATCGGCCTTTTCGACGCTGATTATACGGACATCGCCCCAAAGATTGCCGTTGATCGCCAGCCGCAATTTCTCGGGCGTGAACGGTTTCGAGAGCTTCAAACTTGCGACCTGCCCCTCGGCGTGGACGCCTGCGTCCGTCCGTCCCGATCCCGCAACGTGGACCTCGGCGCCCTCGATAAGCGAAATTACGCGCTGCAGTTCGCCCTGAACCGTGCGCTCGTTGTCCTGCACCTGCCAACCGTGAAAGTCGGTCCCGTCGTATTGGATCAAAAGTCTAAAGTTCATCGAAAGCCTTGTTTCCGAGCTGGTAAAGCAATTCGAACCGCTCACAGCAAACCGCCGTTTGCCCGCTAAATTCAATCCCGAATTCCGACGCTTCGCGTGTGAAGTATTTGCGGTGTCCTTCGCGCCAATCCTCAAGCGTTCGGTCGCCTTCACCTTCGTCGAACGCAAATTCCGAGTCGACCTCATCGAAAGGTAAAATTCGGACCTCGGTCGTGCGAATGATGCACATCGGTCTGCCCTCGAAGTCCGTAACGACGCTGTAGCCTTTCTCGATCGGCGCGACCTCGGGGTACTTTTCGTTGAATTCCACCAAGCTCGCGGTCGCGCGTTTCGGGCCGCTCATCACGAGCTCGGCCAATTCACGCGCCTGCTCCGAATTGTTGCCGAAGAACCAAGTCTGGAACGGCGTTTCGGGGGAAACGCCGGAACGCTCACAATAACCGGTCCAGAATGACAGAACTTCGCTCATCTTCTCTTGGATCAGGTCCTAAATTCGGACTGCGGGCAACTTCACAGCTTTGAATCCGACAGGCCGCGTAAAACCGTCCGCGACCGCAGATGGTACCGACTTCTTGGCTGCCGGGGTATCGTTTGACCGACAGACTACGCCGGCGGAACCGATCTGCTTCCCGGCTTGACGGCCTCGGTGCCGTCGGCGCACAGCGGGCAAACTTCGGGCGCGTAGCTCGGGACTTCCATCGAGACGAGCGCGATGCGCTGGACGCCGACGTCCGCAGCGCCGTTCGAGCGGTCAACGATCGAGGCGGCGCCGACGACGATGCCGCCGTTTGCTTCGAGCGCGGCGATGCACTCGCGCGTCGAGCCGCCGGTCGTGATGACGTCCTCAACGACCAGGATCCGTTCGCCGGGTCTTAGCGAAAAGCCGCGACGGAGCGTCATTTCGCCGTTCTGGCGCTCTGTCCAGACAAAGCGGACGTTCAATGCCTCGGCAACGGTATATCCGATAACCAAACCGCCGATAGCCGGCGATGCGACCGTTTCGATAACCGAACCGACAAAGTGCCCGGCGATCGCGCGCCCGAACTTCGAGGCATCGAATGGAAACTGGAGCGCCAGCGCGCACTGCAGGTACTTTGGGCTGTGCCGCCCGCTCGAAAGAATAAAATGACCTTCGAGCAGCGCATCGGTGTCGCGAAAATGTTCGAGAACCTGGTCCGAATTCATTCCTATCATTAGAGTATCGCCGCCAAATAATTGCAAGTTTGGCCGCCGAATTTGCGGATTGCCGCAATCGCGCTAAAATCTTTACGAATGCCGCCGTTTCCAAATCTAGTTTCGGACTCGATTCTGATCACTGAGACGATCAAGCTCCTGCAGAACTTCGGCGGGAGCGCCTCTGTTGTCAACGTCGTCGATTATGTGATGAAGATCCGAAAGCCGCCTCCGGACCTGGCGAAACTGTTGATCGCCGACATCGTCGACGGCGATCCGCGGCTGAAACTGACCGACGACATCGTTGAGCTTGTCCAATACAATTCTGGCAACATCCTTTTGTCGGAAACGGATTTCGTCGTTTTCGACCTTGAAACCACCGGAGCGAAGTGCCCGCCGTGCCGCATCACCGAGATCGGCGCATATCGCGTCAGCAACGGCCGCGTCGCGGACGAGTTTCAGACGCTGGTCAATCCGGAGATGTCCATTCCGCCGTTCATTACCCAACTTACCGGCATTTCGAACGCGATGGTCGAGGACGCGCCGAAATTTTCGGAGGTTTCGGATCGCTTGCTCGAATTTATCGGCGGCTCCGTGCTTGTCGCGCACAACGCGCATTTCGATATGCGCTTTTTGAACCATGAGGTGAGCCGCGTTTACGGCAACTACCGCGTCGGCAACGAACATCTGTGTACCGTCCAGCTTTCAAGGCGGTTCCTGCCGCAGATCCCCAATCACCGGCTAAAAACTGTGGCCGAACATTATGAGATCAGACTCGACAATCATCACCGCGCTGCCGACGACGCGCGAGCGACCGCCGAGATCTTCGTCAACCTGCTGCTTGAACTCGACCGTCACGGAATCGGCGACATCGACGGCGCCAAGAAGTCGCGTACCGGCTCAAAAGCGGAAAAGCGGCGCTTGACGGCCGGTCAGTCGCCTGCCGATCCGCAGACCTGAACGCGGTATTTGAACCGCGTTCCGAGTGACCCGCGAAACCGAATTTCCAACATCCCGCCCGAAATGCTAGAATTTGCGTTTCGCTTATGACAGACAATTTACAACCGGTCAATCAGCAGAATCTGGATATTCGTTCGACTCCGCGGGCGGAAATGGAACTTTTCCCGCTCGACACTTTCGAGTATGAGTTTCCGGGACGCGAGATCTGGATCGACTTTGAAATTCCGGAATTTACGGCGATCTGCCCGTTTTCGGACTTTCCTGATTTCGCCACGATCAAGCTCAGGTATGTCCCGAACGAGCGCTGCATCGAACTCAAGAGCCTCAAGCTCTACATCAATTCGTTTCGCGAAGTTAAGGTTTTCCACGAACATGTCGTGAATATCATCATCGACGACTTCGTCCGCGCCTGCGATCCGTTGCGCGTCGAACTCGAAGGGGACTTCAATGTTCGGGGCAACATCAAGACAGTCGTGCGGGCCAGTTATCACCGACCGTAACCGAATCTTTCAGTGATTTAGTTTTGGGGAAACGAACGGTTGGGTGTGTTCGTGCCGGCGGCACGCAGATTCGACAAGTTCGTCGAGTTTCACCTCGAATAGTGTTCCGGGCGCGAGTCCGGCACTGCTGATCTCGGAGACGATCAAAAACCGCGCTTTGTCTAAAAACGTCTGCTCCCTAAACGAGAGCTTCTTTTCGTGACTGAGGAAAGTGAGCTTTTTCAAGACATCCGCAGCTTGAAAAACATCTCCGGACTGAAGTTTTTCGGCGAATTCGCGCGATCGGAGCTTCCAGTCGCTCGATATCAACCCGAAATCGGCGCCGAGTTCCTCGAGCAGGCAATCGTATTGCTTTGGACTGATGACCGGACGAATTCCCACGGCGTCGGCATTTGCGGTCGGCACAAAGATCGTCGAATTGTCGCTCAGAACCCGCAACGCGTAAACACTCACGATGGACGTGCCCAACTCCTTCTTTTCAATGTGATCGACCATGCACACGCCCTGGCTCGGATACGAAACCATTTGCCCGATCGTTAATTCAACTCCGGTTTTTTCAGTCTTTGCCGCCATAAAATTCCGTGCCCGAAGAAAAAACGGACTATCAACAAAGAGGTACCAAACTGATGAGAATGGCCTAATACTAACACATCTGTGGCGACTTTGGAAAGTTTTTACAAAACAGGAGCTTCCAACAACGGCGGGCGACCAAGCCAACTAAGCAAGCTTATCCGCCGCCGAACGCGGATGGTACGGATGCATAGGACAAAAACGGAGAACCGGCGGGTCAAGAGTTTCCGGGCAATTCAATCGAAAAAACCGAACCTTTTCCAAGAGTTGAATTTACACTGACCTCGCCGCCGTGGAGCCACGCGAGGTGTTTGACGATCGCAAGGCCGAGCCCGGTCCCGCCGATCTCGCGCGAGCGAGCGCGGTCGGTCCGGTAAAAACGCTCGAATATCCGCTGGAGATGTTCCGCGGAAATCCCTTCTCCGGTATCCGCTACCGTGATCACATCGGCATCTTCGGTCCGGCGCAATGCCACAGTAACACTCCCGTTTTTGACGTTGAATTTGACGGCGTTGTCGACGAGATTCGTCAGCATCTGCCCGAGGCGCGTCGAATCCGCATAAACGTTTGAAGTTTCGGCGACGTTATTGACCAGCGTCACGCCGAATTCCTCAGACTTGTTCGACAGATCGACAAAGACGTCGTTGACCAAACGCGCAAGCTGGACCGGCCGCCGCTCGATCGATATCCGTCCCGATTCGATGCTCGAAAGCTCAAGGATGTCGTCGATAAGAGCGTGCATGCGCTCGGCGTTGCGGCGGATGACTCCAAGAAAACGAAGATTATTTTCGGCGTCGCTGATTGCCCCGTCCTCGAGCGTCTCGACAAATGCGATGATCGACGTCAACGGAGTTCTCAGTTCGTGCGAGATGTTCGAAAAGAACTCTTGACGGACGTTCTCAAGGCGGTCGATATTAGTTTTGTCGTAGAAAATGCCGATGGCGCCACCGGCTTCGACATCGACGGGCGCGATGCGGACTTCGAACTTGCGGTTTTCGACACCGGCGATCTCAAACTCAACATCGGAGAACTTCGAATCTTCAAGCGCCATCCGAAACGCCTCGTGCACGCCCAGGTCGCGAATGACCTCGCTCAAACGCTTTGTTTCGAGCACTCCGTTCTTTCGGCCAAAGGCGTCGTAAGCGGCCTGATTCGACGCGAGGATACGCATATCGCGGCCGACGACGATCACACTCTCGCGCATTGTTCTGAGGATTCGCTGAAGCAGCACGCGTGTCTGATCGGAATCAGATGTTTTGCCCGGGAAAAGCGATTTCAGAAAACTCATTTTGTTCCGATAAATCGATAACCGACGCCGACCACCGTTTCGATGCACCCTCCGCAGTCGCCCAGTTTCTGCCGCAAACGTCTGATGTGCACGTCGAGCGTTCGCGTGTCGCCGAAATAACTGTAGCCCCAGACGCTGTCCAGCAACTGCTGCCGCGTCGCGACGCGCCCGGAGTTCCGCACCAGATGGACGAGCAGCGAAAACTCTTTCCGCGTGAGTTTGACGTCGGTCTCGCAACAAACTACGCGCATATCGGCGAAGTCGATGGATAAATTGCCATCGGCGTATTTTTCCAGCACCGAATCGGTCGACCGTCGGAGAACGGCGCGGACACGGGCGACGACCTCTTTCACCGAAAACGGCTTGACAATGTAATCGTCGGCGCCGAGATCGAGTCCGGCGATCTTGTCGCTTTCGGACGCTTTCGCCGTCAGCATTATGATCGGCGTCTTTTCGGTCAGCGTCTCGCGCCGAAGACGCCGGCAAAGCTCGAGTCCGCTCATTCCCGGCAGCATCAGGTCGAGTATTATGATCGCCGGCGGATTCTTGTCATTGAGAGCAAGCCGCAATCCTTTCTCGCCCGACTCCGCAACGATCGGGGAAAAACCCTCGCGGCGAAAGTTGTACTGGAGGCTCTCTGCAATGTCGGAGTCGTCCTCGACGATCAAAATTTGGACCATAATTCAATTTCGGAATTCGGATTTCTGATTTCGGATTTGTTCGGACCGCAATCCGAATTCACAAATCAGCAATCCCAAACTCTATCGGTTTCGGAATTCGGATTTCCGATGTCGGATTTGTTCGGACCGCAATCCGAATTCACAAATCGGCAATCCCAAATTCTATTGGTGTTTTATGAAGACCGCTTCCTTCATATAAACGGTCAGTTCGCAAATATCCTTGACGTAATCCGCGATCCGCTCGAGGTTTTTTGCGACGAACATCAATCTCGCGAGTCGGGTCGACTTCGTGGCATCCTGCGACATCGAACGCAACAGATCTCCGACAAAACGTTCGTAGATCGAATCGATCGCGGCATCTTTTCCGATCAGTTCGCGGGCCCGATCGGCATCGTTTTCGGTGAACGCGTCGAGCGCGGATTGCAGCATTTCAAGCGCAAGCTCGCACATTTCGGTAACCTCGCTGCCGATCGCCAATTCGGGCTCGTCGTTCAACTCGAGCGCGGCGCGCGCGATGCTCGACGCGTGGTCCGCGATTCTCTCAAGGATCGGGGTGATCTTCGTGATCGTGATGACGAGCCGCATCTCGCGGGCGACCGGCCGCCGGAGAGTCAGCACGTCGATGCTCTGCCGATCGATCTCAAGTTCCAGGCGGTCGATGACGCTGTCGTGTTCGATGACCTGTCCGGCGACTTCGCTGTCGCGCCGGATGAGCGCATGCACGGCGCGCTGAATCGAAAGTTCAACCTCGCCGCCCATAAGCAAAAGCCGGTCGCGCAGGATATCAAGTTCGCGCTCCAAAAGTCTTCGCTGATCCATTATTTATCGACTTTAGAACAAATCCGCGAATAACGAAAGCAGGGATTTCACGCGTCTGACCTTGAGGTTATGGCGGTAGTCTTAAGTGCGGATGAACGAAATGTTAAAAGAATGTTAACTCGATTGAAGACGCGCCATCATTCGTCCATTAGGTCGCGCGGACGGATCACGAGTTCGAGTTTTCCGCTTCGGACCGCGAGTTCTTCCCAACTATCGATCGGCAGTGTGATCTGCGAAAGAGCGGCGGTCGGCATCGATTGCGACTCGCCGGTCAGGATGCGAGTCAGTTCTTCCAAACCCGGATTGTGACCGACGATCATCGCCGAATCGTATTTCGAATCGAATTCGCGGATCAGATTGAAGAGCGTGAGCGGACTCGCTTCGTAGATCCGTTCGTCAAAATCAATCGCCGGCAAAGCTCCGATCTCACGCACCAGAACAGCCGTTTGTTTGGCGCGCTTTGCCGGTGAACTTACCACCAGCTGAGGCTGAATACCACGGTCAAAGACGAGCCCGCCCATAAAGTTGGCGGCCTTGAGTCCGCGGCTGTTGAGGGAACGATCAAAGTCCGACAGATCGGGATCGTTCCAACTCGATTTCGCGTGTCGAAGGAGAAATAACGTTTTCACAGGACTCTGATTGTAAATCTGTTCGGGAGTATTTCGGCTCAATTCTATGACGACGATACCCGATTTCCAAACCCGGCACGGGAGTTCGGAGTGTCCATTGTTGGCGGGCTCAACGCCCGGAGATCTTTTTTAACGCCTTAACGGCGCGCTTTGCATCTCTTTTGTCGCCTTTGTTCAGAACGTCCGAGATCGAGACGATTCCAAGCAATTCCCCGTTTTCACCGCAAACCGGAAGACGTCGCACGCGGGCGCCGACCATCCGTTGGAGAACGTCGGAAACCTCTTCTTCCATTCCGCAAATCTCGACCGGCCGGCCGGACAGCTCGCGCGCCCGGATCTCGGCGGGCCGGCGGTTTTGCGACGCGGCGGCGATCGCGATGTCGCGGTCGGTGACGATGCCGACGACGCGTCTTTCTTCATCGACGATCGGGACGACTCCGCAGTCCTTTTCCCACATTATCGACGCGGCGCACCCAAGGTCGTCGTCGAGACAACAGGAGCCGACATCGATCGTCATTATTTCGAACACTCTCATAAGTCAAATTCTCCCGACGAAGTTCGCCCTCTCCGTTGCGCCGACCTTCTGAAACCGCTTCGGATTCTCTTTTCGGATAATCTTTATTATCATCGTAGTGACAATGAAAACGCAAACAATCGCCGCCATCGACATCGGCTCGAATTCCCTCAAACTCGCCATTGTCCAGGCGGCTGCAAGCGACTCTTTCACGATCGTCGTGCAGGAACGCGAGCGCGTCCGGCTCGGGCACGAAACACTCCGAAGCCACCGGCTTTCCGACGAGGCTATCGACCTTTCCGCGGCGGCGATCTCGAAGTTCAAGCTGATTGCCGAGGGCCGCGGCTCGAATTCCATTATCGCGGTTGCGACGGCCTCCGTCCGCGAGGCCCAGAACGCGTCGGATTTCGTTCGCGAGATCGCGGCGCGGACCGGCGTCAACGTCGAAGTCCTGTCCTCGCTTGAAGAAGCGCGGCTGATCGGCATCGCCGCGGCGCAGAATATGAGGATCGACAAAGGTCGTCTTCTAAACATTGACATCGGCGGCGGTTCGACCGAGCTTTCGCTGATGAAGAACGCCGATCCGTACAAACTGTTTTCGATGAAACTCGGAGCCGTGGGACTGACGGAACGATTTATCTTTTCGGACCCGCCGAAAAAAAGAGAGATTGACAGTCTGCGCACCGAGATCAAACTTGCGCTCGACCGTCCGCTCCGAAAAATAAAAGGCGAAACGTGGCGCATTTCGACCGGCACGTCGGGAACGATCCTAAACCTTTTGAGGCTCATAAACCATTTCGACTCAACAGCCTCCGAAACAATTGGGCTGAAGAAGCTGACGGCCCTGAACGAAAATCTGGTGAAGATGACGCTTGCCGAACGTTCGCGGATCCCGGTGATCAGCCCGCAGCGCGCCGAAGTCATCGTCGCCGGCGGCCAGATTCTCGAGAACGTAATGCGCCGTCTCGGAATTGAAGCGCTTCAGCCGTGTACGTTCGCGCTTCGCGAAGGCGTCATCATCGACTATCTGCGCGAGATCGAGGCCGAGTCCCTTCCGCCGGTGCCCGATGTCGAGGACACGCGTCTGCGCGGGGTTTTCGCCGTCGGCCGGCGCTTCGGATACGAGGAAAAGCACGCGCTTCAGACGGCGTTCCTGGCTGAACGCATTTTCGACCAACTCGCGCCGATCTACGGCCTCGGGCGCCACGGCAGAACCCTTCTCTCGGCGGCGGCTATTCTTCACGACATCGGCTATCACATCTCGCACGAAGAGCATCACAAGCATTCGCTTTATCTGATCAGGCATTCCGAAATGACCGGATTTTCCGAGGCCGAACGGGCGATCATCGCAAATGTCGCGCGCTACCACCGCGGATCGCCGCCGCGCGACAAGCATCCCGATTTTATGGCGCTTGGCGATGCCGACCGGGCGACGGTTATGCGACTCGGATCGATCCTGCGCATCGCCGACGCCTTCGATCTCGGATACGAACGGCGGGTTTCCGACATCACGGTGAAACGGTCCGGCAAGGACCGCCTGCTGATGACTCTCGTCGGTGACTGCGGATTTTCGGCCGAGTTGACGGCCGCCGAACTTCGCAAAGATATGTTCGAAACGGCCTATGGCTGCAGACTCGATATCAAAGCGGAGCGAACTCCGGTCTGAATCAATGTACTGATGAAAACTTCTTTCGCTTTCGGCGCGTAATAGATAAACTGTTACGGAACCATCAAAACAATACAAGGAGTAAAGGTTATGAAACGAACAAGTATTCTGTTTACCGCATTTTTCGCTTTAGCGGCGGTATTCGTGATGTCGCCGAAGATCGGTCACGCCGGCGGTCTGGAGATCGGAACGACTGTCGAGAGTTTCACGCTTCCCGATCTGAACGGCGAGAACAAAACGCTGAACGATCTCAAAGGAAAGAAAGGCACGGTCGTCGTTTGGCTTTCGGCGCAGTGTCCTGTGGTGAAGTTGTACAACGATCGGATCAATGAGATCGCCGAAGAACTTGCGGCGAAAGGAATCAACTTTGTCGGCATCAATTCAAACGCGACCGAATCGCTTGATTGGGTCAAATCGAATGCAACAGAGGTCGGCTACAAGTTTCCGGTGCTGATCGACAAGGGCAACGTACTGGCCGACAAATTCGGCGCGATGGTCACCCCGGAGGTCTATTATTTCGACTCGAACAACGTTTTGCTGTATCACGGGGCGATCGACAATGACCGTTCGGGCAAAAACGTTCAGTTGAATTACCTGCGTGACGCGTCCGCGTCGGCGCTCGGCGGCAAAACGATCGCGACGACGCGGGCGAACGCTTTCGGATGCACGATCAAGCGGACTGAGAAACAGTAATATGAAACCACGAACAAGGGTAATGAGGTTGTTTTCGATGGCGGCCGTTTTGATGTCGGCACTTGCTGTTTCGTCGGCGGCGCAAACGTCTTTGCAGGCCGAAACGAAACCGGCGGTTGACGGCTCGCGAGTCATAAAGATCGACGACGCCGGACTGACCGACGTCCTCAAGGCCAAGGACAAGCCGCGCGTGGTGAATTTCTGGGCGACCTGGTGCGCGCCGTGCATCGAGGAGTTTCCGGACCTCGTCAAGGTCGACAACGAGTACAAGGGCAAGATCGATGTCGTCACCGTTTCGCTCGATTCGATCGACGACATCAACACCATCGTCCCCGACTTTCTGAAGCGGATGAAGGCCGAGATGCCGGCATTTCTCCTGGTTTCGGAAGACGAATCGGCGCTCATCTCGTCGATCCAGAAAGACTGGGGCGGCGGACTTCCGTTCACGGTCATCTACGGCGCCGACGGCGGGCAGGTCTATTTCCGCGAGGGCAAATTCAAACCGGTCGAACTCCGTGCCGAGATCGACAAAGTTCTGGCTCCGAGAGCCGGAAAATAGAGGCGGTTTCAAGAAACGCCCGGAACTGTCGATTCACCGTCGGCCGTTCCGGGCTTTTTTCCGTGCTTCGATCATCGAGACGAGTGCGGTCCCGAACAGGCTTATCTCTTGACATAACATATTTTTGTGATAGTTTCATTGGTGCAACACAATTTCATAAGGAGTAACGCATATGTATCGAAAGGTAGAGGATTTTGTGCGCGACTGGACGTATGAGGTCGATCAGACGGTCAAACTTTTTCAGAACCTGGCCGACGGTTCGCTCGGTCAAAAGGCGACGGCTGATGGACGTTCGCTCGGATTCCTGGCCTGGCACATCGTCCTCACGCTCGGCGAAATGCCGCGTCACGTCGGTCTGAAGACAGATGCGCCGGCAGAAGACGCACCCGTTCCGGCGACCGCCGCCGAGATCGTTTCGGCGTTTGAAACGGCCGGAAACTCGCTCAAGGAAGCAGTTCATTCAAATTGGACCGACGAGACGCTTCTTCAGGAAGACAATATGTACGGCGAAACCTGGAAACGGGGGCGGACACTGCTTTCGCTGGTCCTTCATCAAGCCCATCACCGCGGCCAGATCACCGTCCTGATGCGTCAGGCCGGACTTCCCGTTGTCGGAATCTACGGTCCCGCGAAAGAAGAATGGGCGGCGATGGGAATGCCGGCGATGGAATGATTGGGGATTTCGGAATTCGGAATTCCGATTTGGGATTGGGGATTTCGGAATTCGGAATTCGGATTTGGGATTTGGGATTTGGGATTTGGGATTTGGGATTTGGGATTTGGGATTGTGAGCTATTTGAGCCATTTCGTCCCTGGGGTTGACCGATATCGACACGGATGATTCTTGATCCTATGCAAACTTCGCGGAGTTCGCATAGAAACGATCAGGCGTTTTTGGTGTTGACCCTCGCAAGACGATCTTCTTTCACGAATGAACACCGATGGTTTCTGATCGAAAGAATCTGTTTGATTTCGTTCAATCTGTGTTCATCTGTGGGTAAGAAAACGATGGTTTTTCAAACGTCCCGAAAGGCGATTGACTGGTGGAAGCGCAGTTCGAGGGAAGGCGGCGATGATTCACGCGTAAACGCGCGGCCCGTCCGGCTCGGATTTGCGAAAATCGGTCCGAACTAATAAACTCTTTTGTTTCATTCACCCGAAACTTTTTGCCGGAGAGTAAACAAAATGACTGCAATCACGCCGGAGATCGTCGCCCAACATAATCTTACCCCTGAAGAGTATCGACGCGTCACCGAAATTATGGGCCGTGAACCGTCGATGACCGAACTCGGGATCTTCAGCGTGATGTGGTCCGAGCACTGCAGTTACAAGTCTTCGCGCGTCCATCTCGGACGGCTTCCGACGACCGGCGAGCGGGTCATCGTGCCGCCCGGAGAAAACGCCGGCGTCGTCGATATCGGCGACGACTGGTGCGTCGCGTTCAAGGTCGAATCGCACAATCACCCGAGCTTTATCGAACCGTTTCAGGGCGCCGCGACGGGCGTCGGCGGCATCCTGCGCGACGTTTTCACAATGGGCGCCCGCCCGATCGCGGCGATGAACAGCCTCCGCTTCGGACCTTTGACCGCGGACGACCAAAAATCCAAAATCACAAATCGCAGATCGCAAATTACCCGGCGCAACAAATCGATCCTCAAAGGCTGCGTCGACGGCATCGCCCATTACGGCAACTGCTTCGGAGTTCCGACCGTCGGCGGCGAGGTCGTTTTCGACGATTCATACAGCCTCAACCCGCTCGTCAACGCCTTCGCGCTCGGCATTGTGCGCAAGGACCAGATCTTTTTCGGCAAGGCGGAAGGCGTCGGAAATCCGGTGCTTTACGTCGGCGCGAAGACCGGACGCGACGGAATTCACGGCGCGACGATGGCGTCGGCTGAGTTCGACGAAGAGGCGCTCGAAAAACGTCCGACGGTTCAGGTCGGCGACCCGTTCCTCGAAAAACTGCTGCTCGAAGCCTGTCTCGAAGCGATGCGCTCGGGCGCGATCGCCGGCATCCAGGATATGGGCGCGGCAGGTCTTACTTCTTCGAGCGTCGAAATGGCGGCGCGCGCCGGAACCGGACTCGAACTCGACCTGACGCTCGTTCCGCAGCGGGAAACTGGAATGACGGCCTACGAGATGATGCTTTCCGAATCGCAGGAACGGATGCTGATCGTCGCTCGTTCCGGCCGCGAAAAACAGGTCGTCGACGTTTTCAGGAAATGGGACCTCGACGCCGTCGTCATCGGCAAAGTCGTCGAAGGAAACCGTCTGAAGGTCTATCACAACGGCGTCCTCGAAGCCGATATCCCGGTCGATACCGTCACCGACGCCGCGCCGAGATACAATCGGCCGATGAAACCGCGCGAGCGGGAAAACGGAGACGGATCCGCCAACACGATCTCCGAACGTCTGAAATCGGCAATCACAGATTCCAATTCCGCAATCTCGAGGCTTCTCGCGTCGCCCAATATCTGTTCGAAACGCTGGGTTTACGAGCAGTACGACACGATGGTCCGGACCAACACGGCGATCCTTCCGGGCGCGGACGCGGCGGTCATACGGGTCAAAGAGACGCGCCGCGCGATCTCTATGTGCCTCGACGGCAACGGCCGTTTCGCCGCCGTCGACCCGCGCGAGGGAGCGAAACTGATCGTCGCCGAAGCCGCGCGCAACAACGTCTGCGTCGGCGCACGCCCGATCGCCGTCACTAACTGCCTTAACTTCGCATCGCCCGAACGGCCGGAAGTGATGTGGAGTTTCTCTGAGGTCATCGACGGAATGTCCGAAGCCTGCCGCGCGTTCGACACGCCGGTCATCTCCGGTAACGTCTCTTTTTATAATGAGACCGACGGTAAGGGCATTTTGCCGACGCCGACGATCGGAATGGTCGGAATCGTCGAGGACGTCCGCAAACTCGTGACGCACGGTTTCAAGGACGACGGCGATGTCATCGCTTTGCTCGGCGTCACGAACGACGATCTTTCGGTCAGCGAATACGCGCAGACGATCGCCGGACTGTCGACCGACGAACTGATCGCCCACGGCGAGGTCCCGAAACTCGACCTCGCGCTCGAAACGAAAGTTCAGGACGCTTGTCTCCGGCTCGCCGACCGGCAGCTCATCAAATCCGCCCACGACTGCTCCGACGGCGGACTCGCCGTCACACTCGCCGAATGCTGCTTTTCGTCGCTCAACCGCGACGCGGTCGGCGCATCGGTCGCTCTTTCAAACCCGCAGGGACTTGCGGCCGAGTCGATCCTTTTCGGCGAATCGCCGTCGCGGATCGTGATCTCTTTCGCCGCCGAGGATCTTGAGGCTGTCAAAGAGGCGACAGGCGACTGCCCGTTCGAGGTGATCGGCACCGTCGGCGGCGGGCGTCTGGGCATCGCAGCCGAAGGCGCGAACGCGATCGATGCCCCGGTCGCCGATCTCGAGACAGCGTGGAAAAACTCGCTTCAGTCGCAACTCGAAACCCTCTGAGCCGGACTCGAAACTTGAAATTGTCTCGCCCGTAATTTACTTTCAAAGAGGCCGCGGCATTTTTGGCGCGCCGAACAAAAACGAGTAAGGGGTGGGTAAAATGAACAATTCGGGCGCCGATCCGTCGGCTCAGGTTTCTTCGTCTAATTTTTTCAACCGCAGTTTGAACCGCATCGAAAGGATCGGAAACGCAATTCCGAATCCGGCGCTGCTGTTTGTCGGCTTGGCTCTGCTGGTCGTCGTGATGTCGGCCGTCGTCTCGTCCGCCGGGCTCAGCGTGACGCATCCGGGAACGGGAAAGGTCGTCACCGCCGTCAATCTGATGACGGTCGAGGGGCTGCACAAGATCCTCACCGGTCTGGTCACTAATTTCACAGGCTTTGCGCCGCTCGGCGTGGTGTTGGTCGCGCTTCTCGGAATCGCGGTCGCGGAAGCGAGCGGATTGATCTCGGCGGTGATGCGCTTGCTCGTGCTTTCGGCGCCGCAAAAACTCCTGACGGTCGTCGTCGTCTTCGCCGGCGTCCTTTCGAATATGGCGAGCGACGTCGGCTACGTCTTGCTGATTCCTTTGGCGGCGATGATCTTCCTCGCCTGCGGGCGCCATCCGCTTGTCGGGCTCGCAGCCGCGTTTGCGGGGGTTTCGGGCGGATTCAGCGCCAACCTGCTGCTCGGCCCGACGGATGCTTTGCTCGCCGGGCTCACGCAGGAAGCGGCGCATATCATCGACGCGTCGCACACCGTCACGCCGGCCGCGAACTACTACTTTCTGGCGGCTTCGGCGTTTTTGGTGACGATCCTCGGAACCTGGATCACGGAAGCGATCGTCGCCCCGCGGCTCGGCGAATACAAAGGCGACGCCGAGCCTGAAAGCCTCGAGAAACTGTCATCGGACGAAAAACGCGGTATCGGGTTCGCGTTGATCGCGTCGGCGCTCTTCGCCGCGTTTATCCTCTTCGGGGCGATTCCCGAGAGCGGTTATCTCCGCGACCCGCAGACCGGAAGCCTTCTCAAATCGCCGTTGCTTTCGGGGATCGTCGCGCTCATATTTTTCGGCGGCGTCCTGGTGGGCGTCGCATACGGCGTCGGAGCGCGGACCTTCAAGTCGGCGAACAACGTCATCGAGGCGATGGAAGGTTCGATGAAAACGATGTCCGTCTATCTCGTCCTCGCATTTTTCGCGGCGCAGTTCGTGGCGTTCTTCAACTGGACGAATCTCGGGATCATCGTCGCCGTGGAGGGCGCGGAATTCCTGAAAAGCCTGAATCTTAGCGGCGTCACGCTGATCATCGCCTTTGTCATTCTCTCGATCATTCTCGATCTGTTCATCGGATCGGCATCGGCGAAATGGGCCGTGATGGCACCCGTCTTCGTGCCGATGCTGATGCTGCTCGGCTATTCGCCCGAACTGACGCAGGCCGCGTACCGTATCGGCGACAGCGTCTGCAATATCATCACGCCGCTGATGAGCTACTTTCCGCTGATCGTCGCGTTTGCGCAGAAATATGACAAGAACGCCGGGATCGGCACGATCATGGCGATGATGATGCCGTATTCACTGGCCTTTTTCGTCGGATGGACGCTGTTCCTGATTGTCTGGTTCTGGTTCGGACTACCGCTCGGATCGGGCGCTGAACTCTACTACCCTCCTGTGAAATAGGGAGGCTTCGAACCCGATGAGCGCGCCGGCACCCGGTCGACGCGCGCCTTCCCTCGCACCCGTTCGGTCACAGTTCCTTGTTGATCAATTTTCGGTCACGCTGACCGAATAACGCTCTTTCTGAACATCAGAGTCTTCTGGCCCTCGGCGCTAACCCTTTATATTTCAAGGATTGAGTCTTTGGCATCGGGATTGCTTTACTGAAAGCGTCCGGAGTGAGGTGACTCACAAAAGAGGTGAATTATGAAAAAAACATTTAATATGGTTCGTTTTTGTTTTGCGTTGATCTTGGCGGCCACCGTCATCGGCCTCGGCTCTGCCGTCGGTTCGGCGGCGCCGGTAGACAAACAAAGCAAGAAACTGAAGACAAAGCTGAGCAAAGTTTTGCCAAATGACTTCGTTGACGTCGTCATCGAACCGGGATCGGCCTGGACCAGCGGCCTGACGAACGACTTGAACGGCAAGGGCGCATCGCTCAAAGCGGCATTCGCGAACTTCAGCTTTAAGGTCTATCGGATGAAGGCGATGGATGTGGCGGCGATCGCGGGACGCACGGATGTCGGCTTCGTGACTCTTGACGACAGTCTGAAAAGCCTCGGCCATATGACATTGACGACCGGCACATCGGCAATTCGCAATCTCAACGGCAGTACGTCTCCGCTAGATGGCACCGGTATCGGAGTTGTGATCGTTGACTCGGGAGTCGACCCGAACCACAGGAGTTTCAGGGACAGTTCGAACGTCTCAAGAATCCTTTTTTCAAAGGACTTTACCGGCGAGAACCGAACCGACGATCCGTTCGGCCACGGCACGCACGTCGCCGGGATCGCCGCCGGTAACGATTCCATTTCTTTCGGCGAATATGAGGGCATCGCGTCAAACGCCAAGATCATCAATCTTCGAGTATTGAACTCGACCGGCACGGGATCGATCAGCTCGATCCTCGCCGCACTCGATTGGATCTACACCAACCGCGGAAACACGTCGTACAATATGCGCGTCGTCAACCTCAGCCTCGGAACGACCGCGATCGATTCGTATTCGTTCGATCCGATCTGCATCGCGGCGCGCAAGCTCGTCGACGCCGGCATCGTCGTCGTCGCAGCTGCCGGAAACGAAGGCAAGGACGAACTCGAACGGAAGATCTACGGGCAGATCCATTCACCCGGCAACGAGCCTTCGGTCATCACGGTTGGCGCAACGAATTCGTTCGGAACGGACGTGCGCTCCGACGATGTCGTTTCGACATACAGTTCGCGCGGACCGACGCGTTCGTTTTACACCGACTCTTCGGGCGTGAATCACTACGACAACCTCGTCAAGCCCGATCTTGTCGCGCCCGGCAACAAGATAATCGACTCACAATCGTATTCCGGAACATACAACTATCTCGTTTCACAAAACCCGGCGCTCGACGCCAACATCAGCAACAGCAACCTCAAGGATCAAATGTATCTTTCCGGAAGTTCGATGTCGACTCCGGCGGTCGCCGGTTCGGTTGCCCTGATGCTTCAGGCAAATCCGACACTGACGCCGAATCTGGTGAAAATGCTTCTAACCTACACGGCGCAACCGATCAACGGATCCAACACGCTGGAGCAGGGCGCGGGCCGGCTCAATACGGACGGCGCGGTTCGAATGAGCAAGATCGTCCGGCAGAATCTAACGGCTTCGACCGCGCTTGGCGCGCCGTTGCTGACAACCTCTGCACCCTCGCCGCAAAGCACGGTCGCCGGCGAGACGTTCGCGTGGGGTCAGGGAGTCGTTCTGGATTACAACGTCGCATACGGCAGCGAACTGATCACGAAATACCAGAAGGTCTACGGTCTTGGCGTTCTGATGGGTGACGGCGTGCTGGTCAGCGACGGAGTCCTGATGGGCGACGGCGTCCTGATGGGTGACGGGGTCCTGATGGGCGACAACATTCTTACCAGCAACGGGGTTCTCGTCAGCGACGGATACCCGTTCTTAAGTTGCGGGGTTCTGATGGGCGACGGCGTTCTTCTGAGCGACGGCGTATTGATCAGCGACGGAGTGCTGATGGGCGACGGCGTGCTGATGGGCGACGGAGTGCTGATGGGCGACAGCGTCAAAGCCAACGCGATCGCGGCTCAGGCGTCATCCTCGATGATCAACGGCGATCAGACCGCCTCGATGCTGCCGACCGCGGACACGAGCCCGGAAAATTCGCCGACCGCTCTTACGGCGAAAGTTATGTCAAGTTCGCAGATCAACCTGACCTGGTCGGACGGCATATCGAACGAATCGGGCTTCGCCATCGAGCGCTGTGCGGGTTCAACCTGCACGAATTTCACGGAGATCGCGCGCGTCGGCGTAAACGTAAAAGCGTACTCGAACACGGGACTGGTTTCGCGAACGGCCTATCGGTATCGCGTCAGGGCATACAACAGCGGCGGTTACTCTTTCTACACCAGCACGGTAAACGCAACCACAAAGTAGGCTCGATCGCGGCAGCAATGTCTTACGAACAGCTGATGCGACCGAAAGAGTTCATCCGACAACCCGAGGCCGTCCGCGAACCAAGGTTCCGGACGGTCATTTCGCTTACGTCCTGTTAAACCCGGATTACGCAAAGGAAAGTTGGCCCGCGAATTTCCGCGAATCCGCTCGAATAAGATTTTATCCGAACCTCACGAACAAACCGCTTTTCAACACTTTGGCCCGTGGCCCAATTTCAAAAACCCGCTTCTTTCGCAGCGCTTTGGACCAGATTTCCATTCGCGCGGATTCGCGAAGATTCGCGGGCAAAATTTTCCTATTCTGCAATCTGGGTTAAAATGAGCGTAAATGAAAGCCGGGCTTTATATTCATATTCCCTTCTGTAAATCCCGCTGTTCGTACTGCGATTTCGCGACCGACGTTTACCGCAGCGCCGATGCCGTCGAACGATACGTCGGCGCGTTGGTTCGCGAGATCTCGGATTTCACGATTCCGGATTCCGAAATTCCGGATTCCGAAATTCCGGTCTCGAAGATTCCAGGTCCCAAAATTCGAAAATTCCAGACTCCGGATCCCGGCGACGCCGGTGCGAACGAAGAAGAATCCGAAATCACAAATCAGAAATCCGAAATCGAAACGGTTTATTTCGGCGGCGGGACACCTTCGCTTTTGACGTCGAAACAGCTCGAAAGCGTCCTCGAGGCGATCCGCGCGAAATTCGTGATTGCTGACGATGCAGAGGTTACGCTAGAAATGAACCCCGCGACGGTGACGCCCGGCAAATTGCGCGACTTCAGATCGCTCGGCGTCAATCGCGCGAGTTTCGGCGTCCAGACGTTCGATGACCGGGCGCTCAAATTGCTCGCGCGCGGGCACGACGCGAACGACGCTCGCGAAACGCTGAAACTGCTCAGAATGGCGGGTTTCGAAAACATCTCGTTCGATCTCATCGGCGGTCTGCCGGATCAGTCGCTCGCCGACTGGAAGGCAAATCTCAACGAAGCGCTCGAACTCGCGCCCGAACATCTTTCGCTTTATCTTCTCGAGATTCACGAAGGCACTCCGTTGGCGGAACAACTCCGATCGAACCGGCGGCCGATGCCGGACGAAGATCTCGCCGGCGAGATGTACGAGACGATGGTCGAGATGACCGCCGCCAGCGGATTGGCGCAATATGAGATCTCGAATTTCGCGCGGCCCGGATTCGAATCGCGTCACAACTCGAAGTATTGGCGGCTCGAACCCGTTTACGGTTTCGGCGTTTCGGCGCATTCGTTCGACGGAACGTCGCGCTATTCAAACGAGCGCGACACGAATCGTTATGTGACACTCGTCGAAAACGGAGAATCTCCCGAAGTTTACCGCGAGCAAACAGATCTCGCGTCGGAGTTCGTTTTTTTGGGGTTGAGAATGATGCGCGGGATCGACTTTGAAGAATACAAAGAGAGATTCGGCGTCGATCTGCTAAAAGACCGCGCCGACGAGATTGTCCGGCTCACGTCACTGAATCTCCTGAAATCGGATGAGACCTCGCTCGGACTGACCCGGAAGGGCGCGTTGTTTTCAAACGAGGTCTTTCAAGAATTCATCTGATTCCGGACCGTCGGTCAAAGCGGTTCTGCTCGATAGTGACGACTCATATTCAACAGCCAATCCAGAAGACCGTCAGAACCTAAATACATGAAATGCGAGGAAGATCGAGACCGTCAGTGCGGCGCAGCATCCGCCGACGGTGAATGTTGCGAGGCTCGCAACCCGGGCTACTCTGACTTTGTACGAGCCCATCAGGTATCCCGCAAGGTAGCCGACTTTCTCGCTGGCGAGCATTAGCAAAACGCCGACCACAAAATTGTAGGCGACGATATAGGAACTGAAATCGATCTCTTTCATAAAACCTCCGCAATAGCCCTCAATGCACGAATTCGAACTGTTCCGCCGAATAGACGAGGTCGGCGACGACCGATTGGAACGAGTGCACTTCCTGTTTTTCCATTAACGAACGCTCGCGCAGTATTTCCCAATCTTCCCGCGGAATGGCCTTGAACGCAGCGACGATCATCGGATCGAATTGCGTGCCGGCGCAGCGTTCGAGTTCTTCGAGCGCGGCTTCATACGGCCGTCCTTTGCGGTATATCCGGTCGGACACCATCGCGTCGAACGCGTCAACGACGGCAAAGATCCGGGCACCGATGTCGATGTCCTCGCCGCGCATACCGTACGGATAGCCGGCGCCGTCCCAGCGTTCGTGATGCTGGCCGACGACGCGCGCGGCGCCCTCAAGAAACTTGATGTTGCGCAGTATTTTTTGACCGTGAACCGGATGGAGCTTCTTATTTTCCCACTCGGCTTCGTTAAGTTTTGCGGGCTTTCGCAGGATCGCGTCAGGCACGCCGATCTTGCCGATGTCGTGCAGCAGCGCACCGAGCTCCAGATCGCGCAACGTCTCTTTTTCAAGTCCGAGTTCGTGGCCGAGCCGCAAACTGAAGGTCACGACCCGTTCGGAATGTCCGTGCGTTTCAAAATCGCGCGTCTCAAGCGCCTGAACCAGTGCCTTGAGAGTCACGCGGTACGAGCTTTCGACTTCCTCGAGCGCCTTGTCGATCTCCGTCGCGCGCTCGGCGGCGAGCATCTCCAGATGAAGCTGATATTTGTCTTTGAGAATTCGCGTCTCGAAATGCTCGGTGCCGCGACGAATCGCGTGCTCGACCTCCTCGAGCGTAAGCGGACCGATCAGATAGTCGAAGGCGCCGGCCCGAAAGGCCCTGACCGCGTCGCGCGACGAATCGGCATCGCTCATCAGGATCACGGCCGTGTGCGGCGCAAAACAGAGAAAGTGCGGAATCGTTTCGATCGCGCCGGAAACCTCGGCGTTGCAGAGCACGACACTGTATTCGGTGTCGCGTATCTGTGATTTCGCCGTCTCAACACAGGTTACGTACTCGCATCGGTAGTTTGAATTGAGCAGTTGGAACAAGCGACTTGAGTCGGCGGGCTTTTCGTCAATCAGCAGAAGATTCTTGACGGACTCGACGGGATCGAACATACGGGAACCTCAATGTATTGCGGTAAGTTTCGGCAGGGGGCGCGGTGCATCGCGCCAAACAAAATTTAACACGCGGAACTGCGGGCGGGCAACACTTATTTTCGTGAAAATCAGCGTTTGACCTCGAATAATAATCGGTCTATCATCTGTAGTTCGCGCCGGAGTGGCGAAATCGGTATACGCACTAGACTCAAAATCTAGCGGGCTTTACGCCCATGTCGGTTCGAGTCCGACCTCCGGCACCAGAACATCACTGCCTCTTTGGAATTATGAGATTTCGTAATTCCTTTTTTTTTCGGCGCGCGGATTATGCTCATCGACGAATTTGATTTTGAACTTCCAGCGGAACTCATCGCCCAACAGCCGCTTGAAGACCGCGCGGCGTCGCGGATGCTGACGATCGAACGCGCAAACGGAGTCATCCGCGATGCGCAATTCAGCGACTTCCCGCGCTTATTAAAAAAGGGAGACACTCTCGTTCTCAACAACACCAAGGTGTTTCCGGCGCGACTCTTCGGGCAGACCGAAACCGGCGCAAACGTCGAGGTCTTTCTGATCCGCGAAACGGGCCCGCTTTGTTGGGAGGCGCTGGCGCGCCCGGCAAAGCGTTTGCGACCGGGCCGACAAATCGTTTTTGATAGCGAACTTACGGCGACGGTTGCCGAGCGGCTGGATGAGGGCCGGGTCAAGATCGAATTTTCCGCCGCAGGCGATTTTGACGAAGCGCTGGATCGGGTCGGGCGCACTCCGCTGCCGCCGTACATTAAAAGAGAAGAAGAACAAACTGGTGAACGCGAGCGATATCAAACGGTTTTTGCCAAGCAAAAAGGCGCGATCGCGGCACCGACCGCCGGATTGCATTTCACCCCGTCCGTTCTCGCTGAGATCGAGACGGCGGGCGTCGCGATCGCCGAGATCACGCTTCACGTCGGTTACGGTACGTTCGAACCCGTCCGCGTCTCGGATCTTTCGGCACATCGCGTGACCGGCGAGAGTTTCGAGATCTCCGCCGCCGCCGCCGAAACCCTGAATCGGGCCAGATCTGGAAGCGGCCGCCTGATCGCTGTCGGCACCACGGTCACGCGCACACTCGAACATGCTCTCAGCCACGACGACCGGTTTCTTGCCGGAAAAGGGATCGCCGATCTGACGATCACGCCCGGCTACAAATTCCGCGCGATCGATGGCCTTTTGACGAATTTTCATCTGCCGAAATCATCGTTGCTCGTCCTCGTTTCCGCTTTTGCGGGTCACGAACTTATAATGAACGCTTACCGGCACGCCGTCAGCGAAAGGTATCGATTTTACAGCTACGGCGACTGCTGTTTCATATCTTAGATTTTGCAGTTTGGATTTTGGATCGGTCGGATTTTTGACTTTTGATTTTGGAAGATCGGAGATTCGGGAGAAGCTTCGCGCGGCGCTCCCCAAGCCCGTCGTCGCGTGAATCCGAAATCACAAATGCGAATTCCCCAATAAGAATGGCCGTTTTGCAAACAATTCGCAGTTTTTTTGTTCAGTCCGAACCGGCCGAACAGGAGTTCATCATTCCCGCGCCGCCGACGGTGTATGAAGTTCATCCGTTGACCACGACGCATATCGACGAGCTCCTTCAGGTGAATCTCCGCTGCTTCAGGAAAGGCGAGAACTACACAAAACACACGTTCGCTTTTTTGCTCGAGGAACCGACGACCGTCAGTTATCGTGTCTCGACACCGACCCTGCCCGTCGTCGGGTTTATTTTCATAATGGTCCATTCAAACGGCACCGGACATGTCACGACGATCGGGATCGCTCCGGAACATCGCCGCCGCGGACTTGCCGAACGTCTGCTTTCCCACGCCGAGGACGCGCTTCGAAACCGCGGCGTGAACACGGTCGCGCTCGAGGTCCGCGTCAGCAACATCGCTGCCCAGAGCTTGTATCGCGGCTTGAATTACGCCGCCGTCCAGCGTATCTCGGCATACTACAATAACGGCGAGGACGCGTTTTTGATGGTCAAACCGCTGTAGCGAATCGCGATGTTTCCGCCAAGGATCTATCCCATAACCGATTCCCGTTTGACTGGCCTTTCGCATCGGCTTCAGGTCGAGGCGCTGGCGACGGCCGGTGCGAAACTCGTCCAGCTTCGCGAAAAACACGCGGCGCCTCGCGACTTCTTTGAGGACGCCGGGGCGGCGATCCGCATCGCCCGCACTTTGGGAACGAAAATAGTGATCAACGACCGGGTCGATCTCGCGCTCGCGCTCGGGGCCGACGGTGTTCATCTCGGGCAGGACGACCTGCCGCCGGAGACGGCGCGCCGAATTCTCGGAAGCGGCGCGATCATCGGCTTTTCGACCCATTCCGTCGATCAAGCGATCTCAGCCATCGAAAAACCTATCGACTATCTCGCCATCGGACCGGTGTTTCCGACCCGCACCAAAGAAGATCCCGACGATGTCGTCGGACTGGCGGGAATCCGCGCGGTCAGGGCCGCTATCGGCGATTTTCCCTTGGTCGCGATCGGCGGCATCGATGACGGAAACATTACCGACGTTCTTGATGCCGGCGCGGATTCCGCCGCGTTGATCAGCGCTCTGCTCGTACCTCCCGACGCGATCATCGAAAACTACTCCAGATTGATGAGTCGATTTTAGCTTTGTTTTGCAATGTTAAAAATCGCTTGCATTTTTACGCCGGTTTGCGTCAAAATGGTAACTGTCTCGACGGCCTCCTGAAAAGCCGTTTCCCGTGTCTCAAGTCTTTTCGATCAACATTTTCTAATTTCGCGACGGAGTAATTCCCAAACATGAGCTTGCTTGATGTAGCGCCGATTATTGAGCAGATGCTGCTTATCTCAGATAACGTCAGCGATCTGAACTTTTCCTGCGGTCAGAAACCCCAGGTCGAGATCAGCGGCGACCTTTATTCCGCGACGCCGCTCGGGGTCGGAAAACTGACCGGGTATCAGACCGAAACGATCGCGATGTCGATACTCCGCGACAACTCCGAGGCCGCGGCGCAGCTCGCCAAGTACGGAACCGCCGATCTCAGCTATGCCCTTCCCGGCCGCTGCCGTTTCCGCGTCAATATTTTCCAGCAACGCGGGTCGTATTCGATCGTGATGCGCGTCATTCCGCACGAAATCCCGAGTTTTGAATCGCTGAACGTTCCGCCGCAACTGGAAGAAATCTGCCACATCCGAAACGGGATCGTTCTCGTCACCGGCCCGACCGGTTCGGGAAAGAGCTCGACGCTGGCTGCGGTCATCGACCGCATCAACGAGACCAAGAGCTACCATATCGTGACGATCGAAGACCCGATCGAATTTCTGCATCCGCACAAAAAATCGACGATCAACCAACGCGAGGTCGGATCGGATACTCGCGATTTTTCGTCGGCCCTGCGCGCCGCCCTGCGTCAGGCTCCGAAAGTGATTCTCGTCGGCGAAATGCGTGACCTCGAAACGGCGGAGATCGCGCTCGAAGCCGCCGAAACGGGTCACTTGGTGCTTTCGACGCTTCATACTATCGACGCCGCGAAAACAGTTGACCGAATCATCGGTCTTTACCCGAAAAACGAAGAAAAGATCATTCGTACGCGTCTCGCCCAGACGTTTCGTTACATTGTCTCGCAGCGCCTGATCCCGCGCGCCGACGGCAAGGGCCGAATCGCCGCGGTCGAGATCCTGAGATCGAGTCCGCGAACTCGCGAGTATATTGAGAAGGGTGAATCGGAAGGCAAGACTTTGCTCGACGCGATGCGCGACGGCGAGATCGACGGAATGCAGGACTTTGATTCCGTGATCCGTCAGATGATCGAAGCGAGTCAGATCACCCTTGAAGACGGTCTGTCGTTCGCAACGAATCAGAATAATCTGCTGCTTCAATTGAACGGCCTTGGATCGACCGAGGACTATCTGAAGAACCGGCCCGTCAACGCTCCGCCGACGAATATGCCGCAGCCGATACCGTCGAACTCGGTCCTCGACCTTGTGGAATAGGACTCTAAATCGTGACCATGGGTTCAATATCGAAATCCAAATCAAAGCGCCCGAATAATTTTATGATAATCCGTTGCGACAATTGTTCCGTTTCGCTGCAGCTCGACGAGGGTAAGATTCCGACTCAGAATTTCACCGTGCGTTGCCCCCGCTGCCAGAATTTGATTCGCGTCCAAAAAGGCTCGACCGCGCAGCAACTGGAGGCCACCAGGCCGGCGCCGGCGGTGTCCGACGGGGGACAGGATTTCACGGCTAAAGAGTCCGAATTCCAAATCAACAATGCCCTTCGTTCGCTGCTGTCCGCACTGAAGACCGAAAAGACGGTTCTCGACTCGAACGACTCGTCGGACGAGAAGCCGCGCCGCGTGCTGCTTTGTCTCGGACAGAAAAGGGACGAGGTCGGAAAGGTGCTCGTCGACGCCGGATTCAAGGTTTATGTCGCCCAGACCCCGGCTCAAGCGAACGAGCGTTTGCGCGAAGGAAAGACCGAGATCCTCATATTTTCGCCCGATTTCGCATCTGAATTCGGCGGCGCGGCGATCCTTCAGCAAAAGGTCAACGCGATGTACTCGTCCGAACGCCGCAGGCTGTTCCTCATTTCGCTTGAGGAAAAGGGCTCGACGATGAACGCGCACGAAGCCTTTCTGCGAAACCTGAATCTCGTCGTCAACACGAGCGACGTTCCGCAATTGCCGATGATCCTGAACCGCGCGTTGCGCGATTTCAACGATCTGTACCACTATTTCAACCGCGGAATGGGACTCGAACCCATCTAAGAAATTCAATGCCATCCGCGCGAGCGGAATGTTGAAGTTCAGATCATTTCAGCGCCATCGGGGCAATTGAGGCCGTGTCAAAATGCACGGCTTTGCTTTCTGCCGTAGTATTGCCACTAGCTTCAGCTAGTGGACGAGGTTGTGTCAAAACGCTCGGCTTTGCTGTCTGCCTTAGTGTTGCCACTAGCTGAAGCTAGTGGCAACAACAGTTCAAAAAGCAAAGCGGCAACCAAGCGTTTTGACGCAACCTCGATCGCGGATGGTACCGGCATTTGCCCTTTTACCCTTTCTTCGTCCGGGCGCGGATCGATTCGAGATCGTCATCGACCAGTAGTTCGCCGTCTTCGTAAACCGTGCGCATCACCGATTTGTCCGACCGACGGGCTTCGACCGAGTCGAGTTTGACGGTTTCGAAACCCGCGCTCGTTTCGACAAGATCGAGACGTCCGCGTTTACTGTTCTTGCCCGAATCCGTGATCGGTTCCTTGTAAACCTCGATCAACCTGCCGTCAGAAACGATCGCGGAACATTTGTAGGCGAACTTCAACGTGTCGCGGTCGATCTTCTGGAGCAGCGCGCCGCCGATCCCGAAGGCGATGTTCGAAGCCGAAAAACCCTCCGATTTCAGCCGCTCAAGGATTTCGTGAATCGACTGCTGATTGACGCCGTCGCCCTGAATTATCCTGACGTTCCTCAAAACCTTGTAGCCCTTGGAGTTGACGTCCGTCCCGAATTTTTCCCCGAGCAAATGCGCGACGCGCGAGACGACTTCGATAGGCTCACCGGAATCCGGACGAATCACCACGGTTGCTCCTGAGTCGATCACTTCCCGGCGCAACTGTTCGCCCCAGATCTTCTCGACCGCGTTGTAAATGTTCCAGGAATCGGAAACGACGGCGACCAGACTTCCCGGCCTCGCGAAGTTGCGCAGCATATTGCGGTACGCTTCGACTTCATTTTCGCGCCCCCAACTCGTGATCGTCGAATGCTCGGCCGCCGGAATCGAAAAACCGGCCATCGGCGAGTTGTAGAAACGGCGATGGATCAGGAGCGCCGCCATTGTGTCGGTGCCGAAAAAGTTGACGAGGTGCGCCGCGCCGCCGATCGCCGCCGTTTCCTGGCTCGAAACGCCGCGTGCCCCGAAATCGTGCACCTTGAATCCGATCTCCGCGTCCGCGTCGTCGGCGGTTTCGCTCAGAAATCGGTGGACGTCGCGCTTGATCTGAAAACTCTGCGTCGCAACGGTACACGGATACCATATACGCATCAACTGCGTTTCAAACCAGCTTGTCAGCCAGAAAAACTCGGGATCGGTGTTTTCGACCGTCATCAGGACGTTTCGAAGCGGAACGACCGTACCTTCGGGCACGGCGCGCACGCGAAGCGGAAGACGTCCGCCGTGTTTTTTGATCAGCCGCGTCCAGCCTTCATAGTTAAATGGTTCGCCGTGTGCGGTGATCACCGCGCGCGCCTCTTCGACCATTTCCTGCGTCAGCCGTTCAAGGAAATAGCGCTTCAGAATATACTGCAGGCCAAAAAATACGGTCTCGCGCCAGTCGCGGTCCGATCCGCGGGATTCGAGGTAAGAATGAACCAGCTCCGTTTTCGGCGGATACTGTAGCCAATGACTCGCCTTGTACGAGTCGGTGTCGATGATTCGATTGATTTCAAACATTTTATTCTCCAATTTTCGGCTCTTAACCCAAGAGCCTATTTAATTTCGGATTGGGGATTTGGGATTGGGGATTTGGGATTGCCGGCAATCGCAAATCCGAATTCACAAATCCCAAATCCCGTTTACAATCCCAAGAAATAGCGAATTATGTGGATGTGGTCCTCGAAGAACTCATCTTCCTTTTCGCCAAGCGCCGATAACGGAAGCCAAAACGCCTTTTTTGCGTCGTCTCCGCCTTTGACGCGCGGCAGTCCGTCCTTAAGATCCGGCGCCAGTTCGATGTAGTAGGCAAACGTGACCGTCCGGCCGCGAAGCGAGCGTTCCGGAAAATCGAAAACGTGCGACGCCTTGATGCTGCCGCGCAGAACCTGCGCCGGAACCTTGATGTTCGTCTCCTCCTTGAGTTCTTTGAGCGCCGAGTCCTCCAGCGTCAGATTGTCCGCCAGGAATCCGCCAGGAAGCGCGAGCAGGCCTTTGCCGGGCTGGAAGCCGCGGCGGATGACAAGCACGTGGCCGCTTTGAACAACGACCGCGTCCGTCGTCAAAAAAACAGGTTTGTAGGGCACTCCGACAAAGCGTGTGTCCTCGCGATACTTTTTCAGGTATTCAAACTCGCCTTTTAGCGCCGGATAAAACTCCGTGCCGCGAAACGCGTCAAGATACGCCGCAACCACCGGCGGCACGAGCGGGCGCCACGAGTCGTCTTCCGCAAAATATCGTTCGCGGATCTCGGTCGCGTTCAGGCTCAGCAGACGCTTGTCGGAACTGTAGAATTCCTCGAAATTCCATTGCGGAAAAAGGTTCAGATAGTACGAACTCCGATCCTTGAAGAATCCGACGACTCCGACGCGTGGGGAGTCGGCCCCGTCTTCGTCCGACAATTCGCCGACGAGGTTTTGGATCTCAGCCGTCCAGACGTGATCGTTATACGGATAATCGCGAACGGCGCGAAAGACGAGCCGCGCTTCCTCGGCGGGAAAGCAGGCGCGGATTATCTCTTCGCGCATCGCCGGGGTGAACGGATTCCGGATGTCGGGCGCGCTTCGCGCCGAGCCAAGCACGATGATGACCTTTTCGGCAAGAGTTAAACTGTATCGGATTAATTCGAGATGTGCGTTGTGGAGCGGTTGGAAGCGTCCGACGACGACCGCGTAATCATATTTCTTCATTTTTCTAACACTCTCCGTGTTTTAAGTTTTAACCGACCAATCCGGTCGGCTATGTTTGTAAGATACGCCTGAAGCCCACGGAGTTGCAAGTAAAAAAGGCCGTTTCTTGTGATAAAATAATGGCAGATCACGTGCTGATTGCGGCCCGAAATACCTTCCGGGGATTTCCCGCAGAGGCGATGGGCCACAAAGGGAGTTTCTTATGAAAACCTGCCCGCAATGCGGTCAAACATATCACGAAGACACTAATTTCTGCCTGACGGACGGTGCAACCCTGATCTCATCCGTAGCTCCGACCGTCGCCCAGATCGAGATACCGACGCTGATCCGAAGCAGTCCCACGGTCATCCCTGTTGAACAACCTCATTCAACGTCGTTTCAGCAACCGTTTCAGCAACCGTTTCAACAATCGATTCCGCCTCCGGTTCCGGCAGCCTCGGGCGGGGGCGGCGGTTTTCTTTGGGTCGCCGTCGGATTGGCGCTGCTTTTGATCCTCGGCGCGGGTATCGGCCTCGGGCTCTATTTCGTCAGCGGCCCGGCAAACAATTCAAACGAAACGGTCGCCGAGTTGAAAAAGGACTCGGGCGCGTCAGCCGGAGGAAAATCGACCGAGGAGAACGATAACAAGCGGGACGAACTCGATGACGAGAAGGAAAAACTGAAGTCAGATCAGCAAAAACTTGACGCGGAAAAACGGCGCCTTGAGGAAGAGCGCAAAGCGCTTGAAGCAAAAAAGAAAATGACGCCGCCGCCGACGATCCCGCCGCCGACCGATAACTTTCGCACTGCGTATGTGATCGATCCGCCGTCGAATGTTCGGGCGACACCCAATGGCCGCGTCGTCTGCGTCATACGCGGTCTCAACACGCCGATCAGGATTCTCGGCTCGACGGGCGTTCGCGACAGCAACGGGTTGTGGTACATCACCGACGCCTGCGGATCGCGCGCCGTGATCCACTCAACGCAGATCCGTTTCTGACGCGGTGCGTAAAGGTTGTGGCATAGCCGCAGGGCTGGGAGATGGAACTCGGAAAGGGCAGCCTTTCCGCACATCCGGGCGGCAAGCCGCGGTTATTCGGCAGAATCTCAATCCCGAATCCGACTTCCCAAATCCGACATCCCAAATCCGATATCCCAAACCGAGATCGCTCAATCCGCCTCGAGAATCTTCTCCAGATCCGTCTCGTCCAACTTGTAGATCTCGTTGCAGAATCCGCACGTCATCGTCGCGCCCTTGTCTTCCTCGAGCATCGACCTGACCTCGGGCTTGCCGAGCGACGCAATGAGACTGACGGCCCGCCCGAACGAGCAGTTGCACTCGAATCGCACGTCTTTTTCACCCAGTATCTCGAAGTCGATCACCCCGAGCGCAAGCTTCAGAAGGTCTTCGGGCGTCGCGCCGTCGCGGATCGCATCCGACACCCGGGGCGCATTCAGGATGGTGTCCTCGATCATCACCGCGATGTTGGGATTCGCCGACGGCAGCATCTGGATCATGACGCCGCCTGCGCAGGTCACGTAAGGCGCCTCAGGCTGGAGCGCAACACCGAGGAGCACCGCCGATGGTATCTGCTCGCTCTTGAGCAGATATTTGGCAAAATCCTCACCGATCTCGCCCGTCGCTAGCGGCACGGATCCGACGTACGGATCACGATGCAGCCCGAGTTCGAAACCCGATTCGCGAATGACGTAGATCATACCCTCGCCGACAATTCCGGAGACATCGAAACTGCCGTCTGCGCGCTGCGGACGATCGGCGAACGGATTCTTTACGTACCCGCGGACTTTCCCCTCGCCGATCGTTTCGGCGACAATCCCCTCGACCTCGCCTTTCGCTTCGATCTTGACCGTCAGCCGGTCGATCTCCTTCAGGCTCGCACCGAGCAGCAGCGTTCCGGTTAGAACCCGGCCAAGGGCGGTGGAAGCCGTCGGGGATGTCTCGTGACGCCGCACAGCTTCACGCACGGTTTCGGTGGTTATCGCGGCCATCACGCGAACCGTCGCGTCGGCCGCCAATCCGTGAATCAATTTATCCATAGCTGACAGTTTCGGAAACCGCAGGCGGCAAGTCAAACCGATTAGGGATTTGGGATTTGCGATTTGCGATTTGCGATATTTGCGGACGTTGATGTTCGAGTCAGTACCAACTGCGGCAGAGCCCGTGTCAAGACTCGTGATCGCGGTTTTGCTGTCTTTCTTCATAATTGCCACTAGCTTCAGCTAGTGGACAAGGCTGCAAATGATCCCGGCTTCAGCCGAACCCGCACAAAGCGCGTGTAACACGCTGAAGAACCTCTCGGGTTCCCGATGCATGAAACCGAAATCCTCGCGCGCCGCGAACTGTACACGATAATGAGCTTTGGCACGAGCTCTTCAGCTAGTGGGCCACGATAATACTTGATCGCGGCTTTATAGCCGAACCCGCGCCGTGATTCGGCTGAAGCCGGGATCATTTGCAGCCTTGTCCACTAGCTGAAGCTAGTGGCAATTACGAAGACGGAAAACAAAAGCCGCGGTCACGAGTTTTGACTCGGCCTCTGAAGCTATTGGCAACACCAATACGAAAAGCAAAGCATCGGCTTATCCATTTTGACACAGCCTCGGTAGCGGCCTCCGTCACGCTTGAAATCCATCGCTTGCGGCCGACGGCCTCCGCTATTTTTTTTCGATGACCGAAACCTTAGGAATTACTTTAACTTACACGCTATTTGGGTCACAAAATTATGAACAGCACAATATCTTGTGTATTTTCCTGTTGACAACCAAAATTCGAATCGAGTATATTTCAATTCGCCCCGAACAATGAAACAACCCAATGGCCGGGGCCATGGATCAGGAGTTTTACATCCACCACTCGCATTTCAAAATGCATCAAAAGAAAGTTAAGATTTCGAAATACGGATTACTGTCTCTTTGAGACGCTGAGGAGAATCAATCAATATGAGCACAGTCTTCGAGCCTGTCGTAACGGGCGGATTTGTCGCCAAAAATGGTCAGACCAATGGAAACGGAACCGGAACGGCCCTCAAACGCAACTTGAACCCGCTTGGGCTGAACGCCCAAAAGGTCGTCAGCAAGCGCTACTCACTCAAGGATATCAATGGCGAAGCCCTCGAAATGTGGGAAGACATCGTCCGCCGCGTGGTCGGGCATGTTTCGACAGCCGAGAAAGACCCGGTTCAGCGCGATTATTTCTATGACGCGATGACCGAAGTGATGCTCAACCGCGAATTCGTCCCGAACACACCGTGCCTCGTCAACGCCGGCAAACCGAAGGGACAGCTCGCCGCCTGTTTCGTCCTCAACGTACCCGACTCGATCGAGGGAATTATGGAGCACGCCTCGAACGTCGCGATCATTCATCAGACGGGCGGCGGAACCGGAATGACCTACGAGTTTCTGCGGCCGGCCGGCTCGATGGTCAACTCGACGCGCGGCGTCGCGTCAGGCCCGGTGAGCTTCATGAACATCGTCAACGGCACGACGGAGGTCGTCAAACAAGGCGGCGTCCGCCGCGGTGCGAATATGGGCATCCTCAGCATCACGCACCCGGACGTTCTCCGCTTCATTCACGCCAAGAACGACCAGCATTCGCTGACGAACTTCAATATCTCGGTGACCGTCACCGACAACTTTACGAAGGCGGTCGACGAGAAGGTTTGGTTCCGGACCGAATTCGACGGCGAACCGTGGAATCAGGCCGTTCATGACCCGGTCACCGGCGCCGACTACGTTGTTTATCGCCGCCCCGATGGCGAGACCGTGACATTTGCCGACAAACTCGCGTTCGAAACCGCGGATCTCTCCGACTGCACGATCGAAAATGCCCCGGAGCCGGGGATGATCTATGCGCCGGACATCTGGAACAGGGTCATCGCATCGGCGCACAAATACGCCGAGCCCGGGATCATCTATATCGATGAGGTCAACCGTCACAATCATATGATCTCGACGATGGGCCCGATCCACGCCTGCAATCCCTGCGGAGAGCAGATGCTTCACTTCAATAATTCGTGCAACCTCGGGTCGATCGATGTCGCCAAGTTCTACAAGGCCGGCGGCGACGGTCTGAATCCGGACGAGAACATCGACTGGGAACGCTTGGCGCACACGACGCATCTCTCGACACAGTTCCTCGACAACGTCGTTGACGCAGGTCACTTCCCGCTTCCGGCGATCGATGACGTCGTCAAGCGCACCCGTCCCGTCGGACTCGGAATTATGGGCTTTGCCGATCTTTGCCTGAGTCTCAAGGTTACCTATGGCAACCAGGATTCGATCGAGCTGATGGAAAAAGTGATGGGATTCGTCCGCCGCGAAGCGTGGATGGCCTCGCTCAAACTTGGCGCCGAAAAAGGCACGTTCCCGGAACTTGAGGGAAATCGCGACGATTACGCGAAGTTCCTTTACGAGGAGATCGGAATCCCGCGCGAGACGCCGCTCACGCCGCGAAACTACGAAGTTACGACGATCGCGCCGACCGGAACCATCTCGCTCGTAGCCGAAACTTCGTCGGGAATCGAACCCAACTTTTCGTGGGCCTATGTCCGCCGCGACACTCTCGGCGAGCGCCACTATGTCCATACGCTCGCGGCGCAGTCGCTCGGCATCGACGTCGATCAATCGAGTGAAGATTCGATCCGCGAGGCGGCGAACTACGTCGTCGAACATCTCGACGAACTTCCGCCTTACTTCATATCGGCGATGGACATCACGTCGCACCAACACGTTAAGGTTTTGGCCGCGGCACAGAAGCATGTCGACAACTCGATCTCGAAAACCTGCAACGGCGCCGCCGACGATACCGTCGAATCGGTCGACAAGCTTTACCGGATGGCCAAAGACCTCGGCTGCAAGGCGGTCAGTTACTATCGCGACGGCAGCCGCGAGGGGCAGGTCCTGACGTCGATGAAGGCCGAGGACAAAAAGAAGACCGAAATGGTCGAGGATTCGGTCGGCCAGAGCCAGGAATTCGTCGTCGTCGAACGTTTGCGCGAGTCTACGGAACACATCGATCGGCCGCGCGAACTTCAGGGCTCGACCTGGCGAATTCCGTTCGACGGGGTCAACCTTTACGTAACGGTCAATCACAACGGCGAAAAGGTTCTCGAAGTTTTCGCGACGGGACCGATTTCCGAGGGCGTCGGACTGCTCGCCTCGAAGATGCTTCGCGGCGGCTTTGAGGTCCGGGAAGTTTCGCGCAGCCTGAACAAGGTAACCGGCACGCACGCGGTTTGGTTCAACGAGCGTCTGCTGACCTCGCCCGAACAGGCAATCGCCGAGTGCTTGCTGCTGATCGACCGCCGTTTGAAGAATCTTCCGGCTTCGGAACGACAGATCAGCAAGTTGGAAGCCGGAACGGGCGACGTCGTGGCGTTCGCCGAGCCGAAGATGAGCAATTTGATCGGCGAATGTCCCGAATGCCGGGGTCAACTCGAGCACGCCTCGGGATGCGACTTCTGCCGTGACTGCGGATATTCGAAATGCAAATGATCGGCGACCGAACAAAAAGCGAAAATGACCGGCCTCGGCCGGTCATTTTTGTTTCGAAGCCAAATTGCTCGATCGAAAGCTGATTGCCCGCGAATTTCCGCGAATCCGCGCGAATAAGATCCTATCCGAACCAGCGCGAACAAACCGCGTTTCAACACTCTGGTCCATCCGGTGCCCAATTTCAAAAAACAGATTCTCTCGCAGCGCTCTGGACCAGATTTCAATTCGCGCGGATTCGCGGAAATTCGCGGGTAAAATTTCCCTGTTGCGCAATTTGGGCTGGAGCGAATCCGTTCTTTCGAGTCTTTTCGCGGCCAGTATCAGAAACTGATTTCTGCGACTTCGGCTTCTGCATAAATCAGGTTGAATAACCTCGACAAAATGCGAGGAATCGGTCGGTTACCGTTATCCCTCGATCTCCTATCGCGTAACCGATGTTTCAATTTACATTCCGTCGGATTCGGAACTGCGGGTTGATCTGTATCGCGCGTTGAAAATGTTTGTCGGCGAGCGTATTCATCCCGAGGTTTTGGAGCCGGAGTCCGACCATCCAATGAAAGAACGGATCCGCCGGCGAAAACTGGTCGGCCTGTTTTTCGAACGCCGCCGCTTCTTCATTCCGGCCGGCTTCAGCCGATGCGCCGGCAAGAAAACTGCTCGCGACCACAAGTCTTGGATTTTGCGCGACGGCGCTCTTCCACGCCGCGACCGCTTCGTCCTTGCGATCCATCCGCCACAACGATTCGCCCCGTTCTTCGAGCGCGACCGCGAGGTCCGGACGTTCCGCCAGAGCCTGATCAAGACTCTGCAATCCCTGTTCGTAACGTCCCGTACGATTCAGGATCGCACCGCGGTAATAGAGGCTCAGCGCCTTTAGGGGGCCATGCTGGCGCTCCGCCGCTGAACCGAGCAGTTCAACCGCCCGATCCGTATTCCCCGAAAGATATTCAAGCCAAGCGAACTTCGGCAGCGCATGACTGTTGACAAATAGTCCCCACCGGTTCGCGGTCTCGAAATTCTGCTTGCCGTCAGCGACAAGCTGCCGATCGGCGGAACTCAGCCACGGATCTGGACTTGTCCGGGCGAGGGCCAGTTCGTCCGCGATCCTGACCCCCTCGAACGCCCGCGCGGCGGCGTTCTCGTGATAGCGTATCCAGCCGCTATGAACATTCAGACCGATCCAAATGACGGAACAGGCAATAAAGATCACGCCCGCGGGCCGGATCTTACCGGACGATTTCAGGATGTGCCGGTAGAAAGTCAGATCAGCCGATCTGAACAGTTTCCAGATCCTGACCGACAAGAAAGTCGTCACCGTCGCGATGCCGAGAGCCATCAGCATCGGAACCAACTGGTAAACATCCCAAACCGCCAAAAAACTGAACAGGAAAACAAGCGCCGCGCCGATCTCTTCCGGCCAGGTCAAAGAGTAGTTTTTCGGCGACTCTTTACGAACCGCGACCGACGGCTTTCCGAATCCGAAATAGAGCGCGTCGTTCGGGCAAACGCTGACGCAGTCCATACATTTCATACAGCCCGGATCGACGACCATGCCGTATTTCTTCACCTCCGCGTGAACGATCACGTTCGACGTGCAAACGGCGGTGCAATGCCCGCACTGATGACACGCGTCGGTCACCCGGATCTTGCCCGGCGCTACCTTGTCGGCGAGACTGAAAAACCCTCCATACGGACACGCATAGGTGCAGAATCCCTTCGATCCGAGGAAATACACGGTCATGAACCCGCAAACGAATAGAAACGGAATCGCCACCGCGAGAGGCGGAAAGGTCTCCCAAAAGTTGGTAGTAATAAGTTGATTTGTGAACGGCGGAAAGAGCGGCTCGTTTGGGGGCAACACCAGAAACCGATAAACCGTCGGCCAAACGAACATATAAAGCGCAACGATCAGCGGCACCCATACCAACAGCCGCGAACGAAACGGTCTCGGCTTGAGGCCGATCTTCGTCAGCATCCAGGCGCAAAGGTCCTGCAACGCGAGAATATGGCAACCCCAACCGCAGACGTAGCGCCCGAATATCAGGGTGGCCAGTATCGCGAGGGTAAAGAATATGAATCCGGCGTTGACGGCACCGTTTTGCAGCGTGTACATCGACTCTGACGGTTCGATCGGCGAAACCGTAGTTCCGGTCACGTACCACTGCACGAAGTGCGCGACCATCAGCAGATTAAGGACGATCAGGGCGGCCGCGCGCCATTTGCTCGACCTCGATTCACGGATCTTGACCGGCCTTTCGCCGGCCTCCTTCAGGACCGGCAGTTCGATCGACCGCGGCCGCTTGATTTCTTTGGTTTCGCACCCGTTTTCCATAATTCAGAATGCGTCGGAACGCGGCCACAGCCACTGATTTAACGGCTTCCGACTTGACTAATGTGCCTGAATGAGTGTAAAAAAGACAGTCTCCTAAAACGAATTCAATTTGGAGTTTATCATTTTGAAAGCCCGCGCGGCTGCCGTCCTAAGCTATGCTAAAAACAATTTTTCTTTCATTGCTTCCGTTTATGGTGTTCTTCGACAACGGTGCAAACCAGTCGTTGACTGAACTCGCGAAGGTCCAACGTAATACTAACTCGGGGATCGTAAAAAAGATGATCGTGGCAACCGGTAATGTCGCGATGGATCTTGACCTGAATCGATTGAACGGGAAAGGATCGGGAGGATCGGCCCTGACTTCGTTGCGTTTCGACGTCGAGCAGGATTCCTTCTTTACGATTCTTGTGCTGAACGATGAATTGCGCGGTCCGATTCCGAGTTCGATGCCGATCATTCCGAAAGGCTCGGCTGCACTCCCATCACGGTTGGGCGCATCGCTCGGACAACTCGTCATCGAGAATCTGCCGTCAGGCGAGGCCCACGAACTTGCCGTTCGGGATGCAAAAACGGGATTTACGTTTTTCTACATCGAAGGCCATCTCTACGATTTTTCGCCGATCGACCAGGTCCTGAATATCCGGATGGGACGGCTTCTGATGACGAAGGAATTCGCTTCGGAACTGGGCCGTGATGCCGACGCCGGTTCGACGGTCGGCGAGATCTCGATTTCAGCGACGATGCGCACGATCGAGGTCACCCAGATCACGGACGATGGTCAGGTCGAATCGGAAACTCTGCCCGGCGACCCGTTAAATGGCACTGTTCCGGGACCTGACGTCGTGGTCGGCGACATCATCGGACTCCAGCAGTTTGGCTCGAGCGGAAGCCGCGTAGGATTAGCGGTCGGAACGACGTCCTGCAATTACGGCGTTGTGGATCTGAACTGGAACGCCTTGCCCAGCAACGACCATCCGGCGATTCCGCAGAACCTTTACAGAATGAGTGGCGGCGCATCGAACAACGATCGCTTTGAGCAGATCGGCCAGTCGAGCGTCAAGCACGCGTTTACCGCCCTGACCCAGAACATTTGCTCGCTCGGCTGCAACGGTGTCGGCGGATCCCGCCTCGGATCGGGCTGTTCGGATCCTTATACGGCAAGTCTGAACGCCGGTCCGAATCTTGGATCGAAAGCTTGGATCAATCCGTTCACCGGCGCGTTTCCGAGAGGCGATTCGGGTGCGACCAATCCGAACAATCATAGCGGTCACGTCCATGACGGGACCTCCCATCGGGTGTTGACCGAAATGGCCGACCTGAACACCACCTTGAACACCGGCGCGACGTACTTCGCCGAAGGTCAGTATGTTACGCCGCACGAATACGCTTGGTGCCAGACGCACCCGGGCGAGTGCAATATGAACAACAACGTTTCATATCGCCAATATAGCGTATCCGGCACAACCTCGTTTTCATTCTCTCCGGTCGGAAATACCGTGAGAACGAAACCCGCGATCAACGCCTGGACGGGTGCGACGCAGGTCGCGATTGAGCCCGCGCCAGGAGTCGACGGCATTGGCAGCGTTGCGTATAAGGTAACGAACCCGTCGCCCGGTGTTTGGCATTACGAGTACGCGGTTTACAACCAGAATCTTGACCGGGCGATCCAGTCCTTCAGCGTCCCGCTCGGGGCGGATGCGGTTCTCAGCAATATCGGATTCTACATGCCGCTGCAGCATCCGGGTTCGACGTTCGACGGATCAACGGGAGATGCCGGTTTCAGCAGCACGCCGTGGGCCCAGAATCTGACCGCTGTTTCGATGACCTGGAGTTCGGAAACACTCGCGCAGAACCCGAATGCGAACGCGATTCGCTGGGCGACGATGTACAACTTCCGTTTCGATTCAAACAAGGCGCCGCAAACCGTCAACGCCACGGTTGGCTTCTTTAAGACGGGACAACCGATCACGGTTCAGGTTCAAGCCCCCAGCGGTCCGACCGCGGCGGTTTCGGTCTCAGGTCGCGTAACCTCGTCTACGGGTCAAAGCGTTTATATGGCCCGCGTCTCGATGACGGACGGCAACGGTGTCACTCGTACGGCTTTGACCAATCCGTTCGGTTACTACCGGTTCCTGAATGTAACGGCCGGCGCTTCGTATACGATGGGTGCCAGATCAAAGGAGTATTCGTTTACGTCGCGTGCCGTTCAGGTTAACGATAATGTGACGAACGCGGATTTCGTCGCTCAATAAGGCACGGACAATTGATCATGAAGCGGCGGTCTTGGGACCGCCGCTTTTTTGCTTTGGAGCACAAACTTGACTCGTCACGGATCATCTTCGCTCCGAACTTTTACGTTGCATTCCGCGAAATGCTAAGATAAATCCCGATAATATGGAACTAGCGGTCGAGAAATACAAAGTACAGAACGAGCCTTTTTATTTGCCGATAAAACAGGAAGTTGAACTCTTCGAGGCGGCTTACGCCGCTCGTCTGCCCGTTATGCTCAAAGGGCCAACGGGTTGCGGCAAGACACGGTTTGTCGAGTATATGGCATTCAGGATGAATCGTCCATTGATAACCGTCGCGTGTCACGAGGACCTGTCGTCGACTGATCTTGTCGGGAGGTTCTTGCTTGAGGGCGAGGAAACCGTCTGGCACGACGGCCCGCTCACGAAAGCCGTCCGCGCCGGAGCGATCTGCTATCTGGACGAGGTGGTCGAGGCGCGCAAGGATACGGTCGTGATCATTCACCCGTTGACCGACGACCGGCGTCGGCTACCGATCGAGAAGCGGGGTACGGTGATCGAAGCGCCGCCGGAGTTTATGCTCGTCGTTTCTTATAACCCGGGCTATCAGTCGATCCTCAAAGATCTGAAACAATCGACGCGCCAGAGATTCGTCGCGATGGAATTCGATTATCCGTCACCGGAAGCTGAGGCGGAGATAGTCGCCAAGGAAGGCGGAATAAACCTCGAGATGGCGCAGGATCTGGTCAAGATCGGGCAGAAAGTCCGCAATCTGCGTGGACACGGCCTCGAAGAAGGGGTTTCGACGCGTTTGCTGATCTACGCGGCGCAAATGGTCTCGAAAGGAATTTCTCCGATTGCCGCCGCGGAGGTTGCGATCTGTTCTCCGATCACTGATGACCGCGAATTGCAACGAAGTATTCGGGAGATCGTGACGACGATCATCTGAGTTTGCTGACTCGGCAACAGCTGATTCCATGATCCGACTATCAGCCTTCACCTATCAACGATGACCTATTCGGGAGCTTTGAAACCCCTGGGGATTCTTGTATTCGAGCCGGGACAAGGCAGTACGATTTGCGGCAGCGGATGGTTGAAGTTGCACGGCCCACAACACAGATTTGAAAAAACGATATGAGGTCTGAAATTTCAAATTTGAGATTTCGGACCTTTTCGGCGTGGACTTCCAAAGAAATCGAACGAATGCGTCGGCCGGAATCGCAGATCTCAAATTCCAAATCTCATACCGACCCAACCGCGGAATCTTGGGATTTGAAATCCGAAGATCGCAGGTCTGCTTCGTGTTGAAACGCCCGAGAATTTCAGCGGAGTTCCGCTGATTCAAGAATACTGTCCGAACCAATTCGCGAAGATCGGCTGGCAATACTCAATCGCTATTCCGAAACAATTGCCCGAGAACCGCATTCAAGGTTCTCGGGCAAAATCCGCGATCCCAAATCCCAAATCCCAAATCCCAAATCGCTACGGTGTGTATGCCGACGGCACCGGCACGTCGGTCGATGCGCCGAAGATCTGGATCAGCAGTC
>JBGSWK010000028.1:0-42581 GCA_041752475.1 Pyrinomonadaceae bacterium
AAATTCTACAGATTTTGAGCATCAACATTTTTGACAAAACCCCGATAAACACACTGTTTCAGAGATCTTATTTACATAATTTCAAAGAGCAAGACTGTAAACAGTTGACACTATTCGACTTTTAACGCAACGCTAGTGATCACGAATAGCTGATAATGGCAGCCGGCACTCTGTATAAGCGGCCAAAGTTATGTTGGAACTAATATTCGCAAATTTAAGGGTCCGGCCGTTCCGGACGGCGATCAGCATCATCGGGGTCGCGCTCGGCGTCGTGCTCGTGGTTTTGTTCACCGGACTCGCCCGAGGAATGGCGAACGATATGGCGCGGCGTGCCTCCAACTGGAAGGCCGAGATCGTCTTCACGCGCGTCGGCGCGATGGAGCTGACGACGTCAAACGCCTCGGTTTCAACAACCTACGCAAAAAGATTACTTGAAACCGAAGGCGTCGCCGCAACCGTTCCCGTGATCCGCTATATCACGCCGACGACGAAGGGGCGGTGGGGGATAATGCAGCTCGACGGTCTCGACTGGGAACCCTTCGCGGCGATGAACGATATGAAGATCGTCGACGGCCGCGCCCCTTCGGGATCGAACGAGGTCATCGTCGACGAACGGTTGCTGGTTGAGGACAGCCGGAAGATGGGCGACACGCTCGAATTTTTCGGCGGCCGCAAGTACACGGTTGTCGGGGTTTTTTCGCCGCCATCCGGAGCGCGCATCAAAATGTCGCTGGGGGCGATGCAGGAAGCGCTGGAGGCGCCGAACAAATGCACGTACATTCTCGTCAAACTCAAGGATGGCGCGGACGTTGACGCGGTCGCCGCGCGGATCAACGAACAATTGCCCGGAAACAAGATCAACCTGACGCGCGATCTGGTCATCGATGCGCAGGATCGCGTTCCGGCGCTGAACACTTTTTTGCGCGCCCTGGTCGGGCTCGGGGCTTTCGTCTCGACGATCTTCGTCCTTCTCTCGATGTACACGACGATCACGGAACGGCGAAAGGAGATCGGGATCCTGAAATCGCTCGGAGCGTCGAGTTCATTCATTATCCGGGTCATCGAGGGCGAGGCGTTTCTGATCGGTGTGTTCGGAGTCATCGGCGGCTTTGCGGTCTCGCTTGCCGCGTCCTACCTCATCGAAAGCGGCTTTGAACTGCAATTCGAGTTCAGCCGCGGATGGATCCTGACGGCGGCGGCGATCGCGATCGGCGGAAGTCTGTTCGGAGCGCTCTATCCCGCGTGGAAGGCCTCGACGATCGATCCGGTCGAGGTGATGGCCAACGAGTGAAGGGATTGGGGATTTGGGATTGGGGATTGGGGATTTCGAGCCGCTCAATGCGGCTTTGCCGCCCGGATGTGCGGAAAGGCTGTGCCTTTCCGTTAGGTTGCGCTCTGTCCGCGCGGCTGCGCCGCCGGAACGCTGAACGGGCGGCAAGCCGCAAGGACTGCGAAAATTCGAATCCGAAATCCGAAATCACAAATCCAAAATTCGATACATGGCGAAGAAACTGGTTGAAAATGCGGTAATCCAAAAGGCGGCCTCGAAACGGCAGGGTGTTCTTCAAAAGCTGTTTGCGGTCTGGTTCGACGCGTTTGTCTATAATCAGATCTGGGAAGACCCGCGGGTCGATCTTCAGGCGCTCCGGATCGATTCGGATTCGAATGTTCTGACGATCTCGTCCGGCGGATGCAACGCGCTGAATTATCTTCTCGCCGGACCGAAATCGGTAACGGCGGTCGATCTCAACCGTCACCATATCTTTTTGCTCAACCTGAAGATCGCGGCGCTCAAGTACCTGCCCGGACACGACGAGTTCTTCGCATTTTTCGGCTTCGGAAAGAGCGAAGACGCGGTCGCCGATTACGAAAAGTTCATCGCACCGAATCTCGACGCCGAAACCCGGAAATTTTGGGAATCAAGTTCGCTCATCGGAAGGCTGACTCACGGCCGGCGGATCAACTTTTTCCGTAGCGGCGGTCTCTACGATCACTCGCGAAACGGTTATTTCCTCAGGTTTTTTCATAAGTTCGCGCGCGTCCTCGGCTGCCGCCCGGAAGAGGTTTTGAAGGCGAAGACACCGGACGAACAGGCCGAACTGTTCGCGAAATTCGTCGATCCGTTCTTCGACTCGCTATTCATCAAGACCGTCGGAAAACTCCCGGTCACGATGTTCGGGCTCGGGATTCCGCCGCAGCAGTATGCCGAGCTGAAAAAAGACGTCGGCGGCGGAACGGTGATCGACGTTTACCGCGAGCGGACGCGGCGTTTGGCGGTTGATTATCCGATCTACGAGAACTATTTTGCGTGGCAGGCGTTCGCGCGCCGTTACGACACCGAGGACCGCCACGCCGTGCCGGATTATCTGAAAGCCGAAAACTACGATCTGCTCCGGTCGAACGCGGACCGCATCACGACACGCGTCGGATCGGTCACCGACGAGATCAACGGCAGCGAGCCGGGGCATTTCAACCGTTTCGTCTTCCTCGACGCTCAGGACTGGATGAACGCGGAAACAATGACCGAACTTTGGTCGGCAATCGCGGAAAAAGGCGAGCCCGGCTCGCGGATCATCTTCCGGACCGCGGGCGCAGGTTCGCCGATCGAATCCAATCTGCCGCCGTCGCTTCGCGGACGATTCAAATACGAAAAGGATCTCTCGGAAGAACTCTTCAAACAGGACCGCGCATCGATCTACGGCGGATTTCATTTATACGTTTTGAATTAAATGAACGACGAATCCGAAATCCGCAATCCCGACTCCCAATTCGAACTGATGGACCGGATGTATCGGCATCAGCGTTATTTCTATGACCTGACGCGGAAGTTCTATCTTCTCGGCCGCGACCGCCTGATCGCCGATATGCGCGTCGAAAAAGGCGACCGCGTTCTTGAACTCGGCTGCGGAACCGCGCGAAATCTTATAATTCTTGCGAAAAAATATCCCGAAGCCCAGTTTTACGGCCTAGACGCGTCCGGGGAGATGCTCAAGACCGCACAGCGCCACGTTGACGCCGCGAACCTCACGAACGTCACGCTCCGGACGGCGCTTGCCGATGAGTTTACGGCGGAAGGGACGTTCGAACTCAACGATCGGTTCGACGTCTGCTTCTTCAGCTACGCCGTTTCGATCATTCCGCCGTGGAAGGAGTCGGTTGCCAACGCCATCGCAAACCTCAGACCTGGGAAAAGCCTGTATATCGTCGATTTCTACGACCAGGCGAAACTGCCGCGCTGGTTCGGCGCAATGCTCCGCGCCTGGCTGGACAAATTTCACGTGAGATACCCGGAGGAACTGATCCCGTATCTCCGCGAACTCGAAGTCCGCGGGGACGGAACATTGACCGTCCGGCCGCTCTTTCGTCGGTATGCGCTGATCGCGGAGTTCAGGACGCGCGGGTAAAGGTCTGTTACTTTCAAACGAACAGGCATATACTTTAAGTGATTGAGACCGGAATTCGTTTAACCAAATTACGCAATAAGGGAATTTTGCCCGCGAAATTCCGATAATCCGCGCGAATGGAAATCTGGTCCAAAGCGCTGCCGGAGAAGCGGGGTTTTGAAATCGGGCCAAGGGCCTAAGTGCTGAAAAGCGGTTTGCCCGTGCGGGTTCGGATAGGATCTTATTCGCGCGGATTCGCGGAAATTAGCGGGCAATCTTCCATTGCGGAATCCGGGTTTAAGAATCGCGGAATTTATTGCTGAAGATATGCTCGAAACGATCAAAACTTGGCTGCTCGATCCGACGATCGGAAGGCTTATTACGGCGATTGTCGCGCTCGCGATCATTCTCGGCGTTTCGCGCATCGCAAAGACCTCGATAACCCGCTACATCAAAGCCGTCGATTCGCGGTACCGACTCCGTAAGTTCATCACCATCTTAAGTTACGTTATTGTCATCCTCGCGCTTTCGATCATTTTCAGCGACCGCCTCGGCGGTTTGACGGTGGCGATGGGAGTCGCCGGTGCCGGTATCGCCTTCGCGCTTCAGGAGGTGATCGCAAGTTTTGCGGGCTGGTTCGCGATCACTTTTGCGGGATTTTACAATCCGGGCGACCGGGTCCAGGTGGGCGGGATCAAGGGCGACGTCATCGACGTCAGTTTTCTGCGGACGACGGTGATGGAAGTCGGCGAGTGGGTCAAGGGCGATCTGTACACGGGCCGCATCGTGCGCATCGCGAACAGTTTTGTCTTTAAGGAGCCGGTCTTCAACTATTCGGGCGACTTTCCGTTTCTTTGGGACGAGATCGCCGTGCCGGTCAAGTACGGCAGCGACCACCGTCTGGCCCGGCGAATCCTCGAGACCGTCGCCGACGAGGCGGTCGGGGAATACGCCGCCAACGCCGACGCATCGTGGCGGCGCTTCTCGAAGCAGTTTCTGCTCGAACAAGCGATCACTTCGCCGATCGTGACGCTCGTCGCCAACGACAACTGGATGGAGTTCACCCTGCGTTATGTGGTCGATTTCAAAAAGCGCCGCGGTACAAAGGATATTCTGTTTACGAAGATACTGGATGAGTTTGCAAAAACTGACGGGAGCGTCGCGTTCGCTTCCGCGACGTTCCATCTGGTCGAAGCCCCGACCCTGAAGATCAAGCTCGAAAAAGCCCTATGAAACGTCTCCGATTTCTGACAAAGATCCGCGCGAAGTTTGCCGACGCCTTGGATGTTGACGCAAACCGCAAGATGCAGCTGAGCATCGACCTATCCAAGGCTGCGACGCTGCGGGATTTCGTTTATTGGCTGCAGATCTTTTTTTCGGCGGGCATCGCGACGCTCGGGTTGGTTCTGAACAGTCCGGCGGTGATCATCGGTGCGATGCTCATCTCGCCGCTGATGGGCCCGATACTTTCGGCCGGCCTGGCGCTCGCGACGGGCGACCTGATCCTCGGGATCCGGGCGATCATCAACCTCGCGCTCAGTTCGCTGGCGGCGATCGCCTTCGCCGTTTTTCTCGTCGCGCTTCTGCCGTTCAAGGAAATGACGGCCGAGATCGCGAGCCGCACGTCACCGAATACGCTCGACCTTTTTGTCGCGCTTTTTTCGGGAGCGATCGGTTCGATCGCGACCTGCCGCGAGACCAAGGGCGTCGTGACGTCGATTCCGGGCGTCGCCATCGCGGTCGCCTTGATGCCGCCGCTGTGCGTCGTCGGCTACGGCATCGGTGTCGCCGTCAGTTTCAACGCCGCCGACGGGATGAAAGCCGCCTGGGGCGGCGGATTGCTTTTTCTGACCAACCTTTTCGCGATCACCTTCACGGCGATGATCGTCTTTTTGCTCCTTCGGATCGACACGTCGAACGTTCGAAACCGGCTCGAACAATGGCGAAGGACTGACGCGGAAGACAACTTTGTTTCAGATCTGATCAGGAAGATCCCCGTTTTGGACAAGGCGCAAGTGGTGCGAAGCCTCTCGCTCAGAATGCTGATGATCCTCCTTCCGCTGCTCGTCATCGTCTTTCCGCTGAGTTCTTCGTTCTCGAAACTCAAGAACGAGATCTACCAGAAACAGGCGGAGAACTTGGTAAAAAAGAAGGCCTTGAGCCTTTGGCAGGACAGGTTCGAGCGGACGACGAGCGGTGAGATCAGGAGTTTTGTCGACACTTTGACGGTTACCGAGAACGACGGCACGATCGGTATATCGTTACGGGTGTTCGACAATCAGGCCTACTCGGAAGCCGAAAAGAAGGAATATGCCCGTGAACTGGCGGCCCAGTTGTCTGCGCCTCCCGAATCGATCGAGTTTCAGCTGATCGAGATCCCGACGGCGCTTCGCGAAAAAACGACGTTCGAAGAGAAACCGAAAGAGGTCACCCTCTCCGAACTTCACTCGAATTTCGTCCAAAAGGCCAAGGCGTCGCTTTCAAACCTCCCGTTTCCGGCCAGCGTCAAACTGATCGATTATGAACTGGTCAGCAGTCCGAAAATGAGTCTGAATCTTCATTTTTGGTACGTTGGTGAGGCTGATCTGAGCAGCGACGCGAAGGACCTGATCGGCCAGAATGTCCGGCAATACCTGAAGATTCCCGCCGGCGAAACCGAGTTCAGCTTTATTTCGACTCAGTACGCGCCTCTGACCTTCACCGGCAACACGGCCGAGATCGCTGAAACGAAGGAACTTGAAGCCGCGGCCAATCAACTGATCCGGCACGAGTCGCTGGGACTGAGCGTGCTTTTGAGACCGGCCAACGGAGACCCGAAGCAGTCGCTCGAAGACCGCAAGAAAGCGGTGACCGATCTCTTCGCCGACCGAAACATCGACGCCGGGCGAATAGCTTTTACGGAGAGTGAAACGAAATCGGAATTCGCGATCGTGATTTTGCAGACGCCGTGATGTTTGATGAACCCAAATTGAGCGCCTGTTGTGCCCGCGAAATACGCGAAAACAGCCATCAATTGCCACTAGCTTCAGCTAGTGGACTTTGTTTTCTGTCTTCTTAATTGCCACTAGCTATTTTTCTGTCCTCTCAATTGCCACTAGCTATCTTTCTGTCCTCTTAATTGCCACTAACTATTTTTCTGTCTTCTCAATTGCCACTAACTATTTTTCTGTCTTCTCAATTGCCACTAGCTATTTTTCTGTCTTCTCAATTGCCACTAGCTTCAGCTAGTGGGCAAGGCCCGAAATGATCCCGGCTTTAGCCGAACCCGCGCCATAATTCGGCTAAAGCCAGGGTTCTATTGGCTGCCGGGTCCACTAGCTGAAGCTAGTGGCAATTGAGAAGACAGAAAACAAAGCTGCGATCATGAGTTTTGACGCAGCCTCTGAAGCTAGTGGCAATTAAGAAGACAGAAAACAAAGCGCGATCATGGGTTTTGACACAAGCTCTGAAGCAAGTTCAGGAACTCTTTCGCGCCTTTTCGTGTGTTTCGCGGGAAAGAAATCCTCCAATGCGTGATCTGGAACGCATTGGTTTTCAGTCTTTCGAGATCAGCTCGCCGATCTCGTTTTGAAGCGTCTCGCGTTCGAGGAGCAGCCGCAGAAAAAGCGCGCGCTGCCGGAAAAGCAGCCACGCCGAACGCAGCCAGACACTCATATCGATAAGCGTTTCCGATGTTCTGAGCGCGATCCATCCGATGAGCATCGTGAACGGAATCGACGCCGCGGCAAATATCCAGCCGAAGAAATAGAAGACGACCGACGCCGTCAGAAGCCACGTCAGCGGCATCAGCACTATCGCCGCCAGAATTTTGTAGGTCGAGCCGACGGAATCGACCCCATGCGTCTTGAAGACGATTCCGACGAAATTCGAAAAGACGTATGCCGGCGAATGAATGATCGCCCCGACGATCGCAAGCGGCGAGAGCAGCGCGACGACCAACAGGCGCAGCACGAGAAACCGGAGAACATACACCGTCGGATGCTGCAGCACCGACAGGCTTTCGGGCGTCACGCCGCGCGAATTCAGTTCGTTCTCGTATTGCACGATCCGTTTTTCGAGGTCCTGCTTCCGCTGCGGATCGTCCCGGTCGAGCAATTGATAGCGCATCGCCAGATCCTGCAGACGGCGAAACGAGTCGTTCAGCGTTTGCTTGAAAAGCAGGTTGCGGTAAACGGACGAGAAAAGCGCCTCGGCCCGCAAAACCGCTCCGAGCTCTTCCCTGCTCTCGGTGTTCAGCGTCGCATCGCGCAGGGCGGTTTCTATCTGGTCGGTCAGCCGCCGCACGGCGTCCTTCGGCGGTTCGAGGTTTTCATCGAGCGGTGCCGGTTCGACATCGAACGACTTGCCGTAGCGGATCAGAACCTCGCTCCGAAACGCGGTTTTTGACGTATAGAAAAGTCCCACCGGCATTATCTTCAATTGCGGACGAGCGCCGGCCGATTTGATCCCGAGTGCCCCGAGCGCGATCCGCGCCGCGCCCGTCTTGACCGGTTTGAGCTGAGTTTCATCGTGCGAAACGCCCTCCGGAAAGATCGCAATGCAGCGGTTCTGGGCGAGGAGTTCGCGGCACGCGCTGAATGTCTCGAGGTTTTTCTCGGGTTCGGGTTCGGTGTCGACGCGGCGGTAAACCGGCAAAGCTTCGAGCGCACGGATCAACCGGCCGCCGACCGGGATCTTGAAAAGCGTCGATTTGGCGAGGAACGAAACGCGGCGCGGAAGCGAAACGAAAACGAGCGCCGGATCGACGAGACCGTTCGGGTGGTTGAGGACGAAGATCACCGGTTCGTCCTTCGGGACGAGTTCGACATTCGCCTCTTCGATCGTCCGAAAGAAAAGCCGCAGCGCGATGCTGATGACGGCGTGCAACAGGCGGCGCGTCCAAGATCCTTTGTGAAGCAGGACCATATCGCGCCAGCGAAGAATTCGGACGGTTTCGGCAGTTTGCGGGGCGTCGTCGTCAAGCACGAATGGTCTCCAGAATTTCGCGCGCCGCCTCGATATGGTTGCCGGCCGCCGCCGTGACGCGGAGAATTCCGTTCGGCGAAAAGGCGCTGCTTTCGGACGCCGCGAGATGTTCCATCAGCTTTTCGGGCGACACGCGGGCGTGTTCGCTGAGCTTGATCGCAAATCCCTCGCGCGTGCGGTCGACCGAGACGATCTGCATCGATTCGGCGAGTTTGCGAAGCCGGGCGTACGCAAAAAGATTCTCGACCGATTCAGGGATCCGGCCGTAGCGGTCCTGGATCTCGTTGTGGATCGCCGCGAGATCGGCGCCGGTCGCCGCCGACGAAATACGTTTGTAGGTCCGCAGACGCTGCGAAGTTTCGTTGATGTAGTCCTGCGGAATCGCGACGTCGACGCCGAGGTTGATCGAAACGCTGATCTCGTCGGCGATCTCCTCGCCCTTGAGTTCGGCGATCGTCCGTTCGAGCATCTTCGTGTAAAGATCGAACCCGAGCGCGTCGAGCTGGCCCGACTGCTGGCCGCCGAGGATGTTCCCCGCGCCGCGGAGTTCGAGGTCGAGCGCGGCAATGCGAAAGCCCGCGCCGAGGTCCGAAAACTCGCGGATCGCGCTCAAACGCCGGCGGGCGATCGGCGTCAGTTCGATCTCAGCCGGGATCAGCAGATACGCATACGCGCGCCGGTTCGAGCGTCCGACGCGTCCGCGGAGTTGGTAAAGCTGCGACAAACCGTAATTGTCGGCTCGGTTGATGATGATAGTGTTGGCCCGCGGGATGTCGATGCCGTTCTCGATGATCGTCGTCGCGACCAGTACGTCGAACTTGAAGTCGACGAAATCCAGCACCGCCTGCTCCATCTCTTTCTCGTTCATCTGCCCGTGGGCGATGACGATCCGCGCGTTCGGCACGATCTTCCGGACGTGCGCGGCGATCGTTTCGATGGTTTCGACGCGGTTATGGATGAAGAAAACCTGGCCGTTCCGCGCCATTTCGAGTTCGATCGCCGACTTGATGACGCCTTCGGAAAACTGCACGACCTGCGTGTTGATCGCCAGACGATCGCGCGGCGGCGTCTCGATGACCGACATATCGCGCATCCCGAGCAAAGACATATTGAGCGTCCTGGGGATCGGCGTCGCGCTCAGGGTCAGAACGTCGACCTTTTTCTTCAAATGCTTGAGCTTTTCCTTGTGCGCGACGCCGAAGCGCTGTTCTTCGTCGACGACGACGAGCCCGAGTTTCGGCAGCTTGACGTCGTTCGACAAAACGCGGTGCGTCCCGATCAGGATATCAACGTTCGAATTCTCCGCCGCCTCGACGACCGCCTTTTGCTCCTTCGCCGAACGGAACCGCGAGAGCAGATCGATCGACACCGGAAACGCCGCGAAACGCTTTTTGAAGGTCTCGAAATGCTGGTAGGCGAGCACCGTCGTCGGCGTCAGGACGGCGACCTGGCGGCCGTCCATCACGGCCTTGAACGCGGCGCGCATCGCGACCTCGGTCTTGCCGTAGCCGACGTCGCCGATCACCAGGCGGTCCATCGGCACGTCCGTTTCCATATCGCCTTTGGTATCTTCGATGGCGTTCGCCTGATCGACCGTCAGCTGATACGGGAACGCGTCCTCGAATTCTTTCTGCCACGGCGCGTCCGCCGAAAACGCAAAACCCTGGACCATCTTGCGCTCGGCGTAGAGCCGCAAGAGTTCGTCGGCCATATCGCGCATCGCGCGCTTCGCCTTCGCCTTCGTCTTTTGCCAGCCGAGTCCGCCGAGCCGGTCGAGCGTCGGCTGCGTCGCTTCGCCCGACGAATAGCGCGAAACGAGATCGAGCCGTTCGACGGGAACGAAAAGCTTCGTGTTGTCGGCATAAACGAGCAGCATAAACTCGCGCTCGCTTCCCTGCGCGGAGATCGTCTCAAGTCCCTCGAAGCGGCCGATGCCGTGGTCGACGTGGACGACGTAGTCGCCCTGCTTGAGATCGCGAAAGTCCGAGATGAACGCGCCGAGCGCCTTGCGGCTGGCGATCTGCGATTTGGGATTCGGCTTGGCCGCTTCGCGCTGCAAGTTCTCGCCGAAGACGTCGATCTCGGTGAAAACGGTGAGACCGAGGGCCGGGATCTCGAAGCCGCCCGACAGATCGCCGATCGCCAGATTCCGGGCCGGAACTTCGGCGTCGTAATCGCGAAGAATCTCGGTAAAACGCTCGACGAGCCCGAGCGATTCGAAAACGAATCGGTAATCGGCGAGCTTCGGTTTCAACTCGCGGACAAACGCCGCGATGTCGCCGTGAAACTTCCGCGTCGCGCGCGAACCGAGCTCGATCTCGACGTCGATCTCGGCGGTCGGGAACAGAAACAGCGGGATTTGCGATTGGGGATTTGGGATTTTCGATTTTCGATTTTCGGATTCAGGGGCATCGGAATCCGAAATCGCAGTTTCAAAATCCGCGATCTGCTCTCCCGTTCCGGCCGCATCCTTGCCGAGCGCCCGGAGTTCGAGACGCGCCGCACCGGTCATTTTTTCGCGGAGCTCGGAACCGCTGAGAAAAAGTTCCGCGGGCGCGAGCGCGAGTTCGCCGGCCTCGCGAATCTCCTTGTGGCGCCGGTCGAGCCGGTCGAGGTATCCTGCCAGAGTTTGTTCGATCAGACCCGGTTCATCGATGACGAAAACGGCGTCTTTGACGTAATCGAAAACCGACGAACCGCGGGGACAGGTCAGCGGCAGCAGGAACTCCCAGCCGGGAAACGTCTCGCCGGATCCCGCAAAATCGGTCCGGTCGCGAACCGCGCGGGCGTCCTTGTCTTCGCCAAAGTGCTCGTGCGCAAAAAACGCCCAATCGCGAAAATCCGCCGGGCCGGCCGAAAACTCGCGCATCGGGGCGAGCGAGATCTCCTTGAGCTGCGCCGTCGAAAGCTGCGTTTCGGGGTCGAACTCGCGGATCGAATCGACGGTGTCGCCGAAAAATTCAATGCGGACCGGAAGTTCCGCCAACGGCGACCAGACGTCGACGATGCCGCCGCGAACCGAGAACTCGCCGAGATTCTTGATCGGCTCCTCGCGGACATAACCGCAGGCCGCGAGCCGTTCGATCAGTTCTTCCGGCGCAAAATCCTCGTCGCGGCGGAGAACGGCGCCGAGCTTTTGGATCTCCGTCGGCGCGAGGGTCCGGGTCGCGAGGGATTTCGCCGAAACGATCAGTATGTCGGGCGCCGAATGCGCGAGTTGCCAAAGCGCCAGCGCGCGGCGTTCGAGCGTTTCGGCGTGCGGCGAAATGTTCGAGTAAACATCGGTGTCGAACGATGGAAGCGTGGCGACTTGGGAATCGGGATTTGCGGTTTGCGATCGCGGAGCGTCGGTTTCCAAAAGCCTAGAAGCCTTTTCGCCGGCGGCGTCGGGCGGGTTCTCGCCGAAACACAAAAGGTCCGACTCGTACGACTCGAGTTCCCTGTTCGTATCGGCGACGACAACGAGTGTCTTTCCCGAACGCGCCTGAATCTCCTTCAGCACATACGCCTTCGCCGCCGGCGAAGTCAGCCCCGCCACGGACACAATCCGCCCCCCGCGCCGAATCTCAGCGCAAATACGGTCAATTTCGTTTATCGCTTCGTGTGCCATCTTTTTCAGTGAGCAGTGAGCGGTGAGCAGTAAGCAGTAAGCAGTGAGCAGTGAGCAGTGAGCAGTAAGCGGTGAGCAGTCAGCGGTGAGCAGTGAGCAGGGAGCGGTGAGCGGTGAGCAGAAACCACTGCTCACTGCTTACTGCTCACTGCTAACGGCTCACTGAAAACCACTGCTTACTGCTTACTGCTCACGGCTCACTGAAAACCACTGCTTACTGCTCACCGCTCACTCAAAACCACTGCTCACTGCTCACTGCTCACTGCTTACTGCTCACTGCTCACTGCTCACTGAAAACCACTGCTCACTGCTCACTGCTCACTGAAAACCACTGCTCACTGCTCACAGAAGCATTATCTTCGCTTCGCCGGTGATGCAGTCGCCGTTTGCGGTCGAGACGGTCGTGTCGATCGTGACGATCGGTTTGTCGGCGCGGATCTCCCGGACGACCGCGGTCGCCGTGGCGGTGTCGCCGATAAAGACCGGCGCGATGAAACGCAGCGTTTGCGAAAGATAGACGACCTTTCGCTCGCTGAGTTCGTACCCGAGAACCGCCGAGATGAACGACGCCCCGAGCATCCCGTGCGCGATGCGTTTTCCGAACCGCGTTTTCGACGCGAATTCCTCGTCGAGATGAATCGGATTGTAGTCGCCCGAAACGTCCGCGAACTTGCGGATCAGCTCGTCAGTGACCTCTTTGCTGACGGTAAAAGTATCGCCGACTTTCAAATTCATATGGTTTGACTTTCGCACACGCCGAACGACTTTTCAAATCGACTGATTGCCCTTGTTTATCGGGTAAATTATAATCGTCAATTCAATTTCGGCTACACGGATCCGGATTTTTCCGCCGTCGATGGCGGTGGAAACTGGATCCGAAATTTAGAACTCAGGATCGACGAATCAGAATGTCAAATTCAATCACCGACGCGGGCATCATCGAAAACAACGACCAGGTTCAGGCTCGGCTCGAGCACCTCGGCGAACTGCGGGAACTTGTCGGCAACGTTTATCCGAACAAGTTTGACCGGACAAGCATATCCGGCAAGACGGACACGATCACCGACATCATCGCCTTCGCGCCGGTCGCACAGGTCGTCGGCGAGATCAAGGAGCACATCAAAACCCTCGCCGAGGGCGAACGCCCGCACGCCGAAATAAAGGACGCGCTCAACGAGCGTTTGAAGGTTTTCGGGAGCGTCCGCGTCTCGGGCCGGCTGACGACCACGCCGCGAACGATGGGCAAAGCCGCGTTCGTCCATCTGAGCGACGGCAAGAACCGGATCCAGATCTACGTCAGAAAGGACGACGCGGCAGGCGTGACCAATGATTTCGGATTTGTGAATTCGGATTTGGGATTGTCTGACTCCGAAAATCCGCAATCCCAAATCTCCAATCCCAAATCCGTTGTTGGTTGGGATATCTTCAAGCTCCTCGACGGCGGTGACTTCGTTGGGGTCGAGGGATTCTTGTTTCTGACCAACACCGGCGAACTTTCGGTCCACGTCGAAAAGCTGCAGTTCCTGTCAAAGTCTCTGCTGCCGATGCCCGACAAGATGCACGGCATCGCCGACGCCGAGATCCGTCAGCGGCAACGATATGCCGATCTCATCGCGTCGAGCCTGCAGGTCGAGCACGAAGGATTGACGACGCGCCAGGTTTTCGAGGTCCGCGCGAAGGTCATCTCGTCGATCCGCCGGTTTCTCGAAGACGACGGCTACATCGAGGTCGAAACGCCGATGCTCACGCCGAAAGCGACGGGCGCGGCGGCAAAGCCGTTCGTCACGCACCACAACGCGCTCGACATCACGCTCTACGCGCGGATCGCGCCCGAACTCTATCTGAAGCGCCTGACCGTCGGCGGATTCGAGAAGGTTTACGAATTGAACCGCAATTTCCGCAACGAGGGCATCTCGTACAAACATAATCCCGAGTTCACGATGCTCGAGTTTTACTGCGCGTATATGGACGTCAACGGAATGATGGATTTTTGCGAGACGCTGCTGCGGCAGTCGGTGGAGAAAGCGACCGGTGGACTGATCGCGAATTACGAGGGTAAGGAGATCGATTTTTCGAAGTTCGAGCGAATCTCGATGCGGGAGGCTGTCGAACGGCACGCCGCCGGCGCGTCGGTGACGGACGACAATCTCGTCAAGTTGTTTGAAGAGCACGCCGAACCGAACCTGATCCAGCCGACATTCATCATCGATTTTCCGAAATCGATCTCGCCGCTCTCAAAGGCGTCGCCGGAAAATCCGGAGATCGCCGAGCGCTTCGAACTTTTCATCAACGGAATGGAGGTCGCGAACGGGTTTTCGGAACTGAACGATCCGCAGGAGCAGTACGAGCGGTTTCTCGATCAGATGAACCAGCGGGAAAAAGGCGATGACGAGGCGATGGTGCTCGACGAAGACTACATCCGGGCGCTCAGCTACGGAATGCCGCCCGCGGCCGGAATCGGCATCGGCATCGACCGTCTGGTGATGCTCCTGACAAACAAACACTCGATCCGCGACGTGATCCTGTTCCCGCATCTCAGACCGGAACAACCCATTTCGGATTTGTGATTGCGGATTGGGGAAATAGGGGATTTCTGATTTCTGATTTCTGATATTTCTGATTTGTGATTGGGGATTTTGGAGCTTTGAAAAACCTTTGGGAATTCCCGCATTCGAGCCGGGCCGAGTCTTCATAATCGCAACTAGCTAAAGAGGTTGTGTCAAACCACTTAGGTCTATGCTTCGCCTTGTCTTGATAATTGCCACTAGCTTCAGCTAGTGGACAAGGCTCGAAATGATCCCGGCTTTAGCCGGACCCGCGCCGTAATTCGGCTAAAGCCGATTATCATCGTGGCAACATTTAGACAGGAAACCAGGCACCGATTAAGCTGGTTGCAGATCGGTGGCGCTCAGCATTTCCGTCCCGAAGTGCCGCGTCCAACCAACCGCTACCGCAGTTGGTACTGACTTCGCCGCCGAGAATGATCGAGTTAAGACGGTCCGCCTACCGTCTACCCTCTACCGTCTACCCTCTTCCGTGCAATCCGAGAATTCATTGTTTTCGCAAACGAAAAGCTCCGGGGCTTCTTGGCGGGTTTGTTTGCGGACGTTTCGCCAAACCAACGAATTGCCGTGTGTTTCTTTCGTCCAACCGAGCCGATTGCGGTTCTTCCAGACAAACGCGTAGGCCGCTTTTTCATCGGCGCCCTTCAGATGCTGGGCCTCGTGCAGCAGGATCGCCGCGCGCTCGGTATCGTCGATCGGAACCGAGAAAAACTCCGGATAGATGGTCAGGATCTCGAACGGAAAGTTGGTCGCGGCATACGCGTTCTCTTTTTCGACCGAAGCGTTGAGCCAGTTGTCGGTAGCGCGATAGGCCGTCAGGTAGCGCAGAAGAAAAACCTCGTTTGAAAATCCCTTCGCTTCAAGAATCGCTACGGAACTTTGGATCGATTGCTTTTCATCGTATCCGAGCCGTTCGGCGGATCCGATCAGAGAAATGTAAAAGCCGAAGATCGTGAATGCCAGCGCGAAAAGGCAAACCGCCGCCCGCCGCGCGATGGTTGCCGCGAGGCTTGATCTGACCGTACTCACCGGCGCGGCCAACGTCGAAACTTCACGCAGACACTGGCGGCAGCGGACGCATTCGGACGCCGTCGCGTAGTTCACGAGATTGCAGTTTGGGCATTTTTTCTTCATCTGGAATCGAGCCGGACCGGATGCGGACGCACTCTATTATAAGATAACAACGAATTGTTTGGCGTTCCAGTTTTTTTCGGTAAGGCGACGAACGCCCTTCGGCGTTCCGGCATCAAAGTCTCCAGTTTGCATAATACAGTCAATAAATTTAAGATTCTCAGTTGAGTCAAAGACCAAGGAGCAGCATGAAACGAATCAACTCGGCAATTATTACCGTTTTATTCTTATTTACGATCTCGGCATTCGGCCAGGAAACCGAACTCAAGGTGGTTGATGAGGTGGTGGCGCAGGTCAACGACGGCGTCATCACGTTGTCACGCGTCAGGCGCGAGATGAAATTCCGCGTCGAAGCGATGGTCGAGCAGGGCAAGACCAAGGAAGCGGCGGAAGCGGAGATCCAGGCGAAGGAAGGCGAGATCATTGCCAAGATCATCGAGGAAGAACTGCTCTTGCAGAAAGGCAAGGAGATCGGGGTCGATTCCGAAGTCGATTCGGAGATCAACCGGCGCTTTCTTGATATTATGAAGCAGCAGAACCTGAAAACGCTCGACGCGCTCTTCAAAGAAATGGAAAAGCAGGGCCTTGACCCGGTTGACGTGCGCGAAAATTGGCGTCGGCAGTTCACGATGGAGTTCGTGGTGAACCGCGAGGTTTACAGCAAGACGCTCTGGGGATGGAACGGGAAAGAGGTCAAGTCATACTACGAAAAGAACAAGGCTAAATTTATGAAGCCGGAGGTCGTCACGCTTTCGGAGATCTTCCTGAGTTTTGCCGGCCGCGACGAGGCGGCGGTTCGCGACAAGGCGAAGCAGCTCGTGGCGGACCTTCGGAAGGGCGCCGACTTTGTGAAGACGGCGGTGGACAATTCCGACCGTTCCGACGTTAAGGAGACCAATGGCTCGGTCGGGTCGATCCCGATTCCGGAACTGAAACGGGTTTGCGAAAAATGTCTTGGGCCGGTCGCCGCGACGCAAAAAGGGGCGGTAACCGATCCGATCGAGACGGTCGAGGGGATCGAGATCTTCCGCGTCGACGACCGCAAGGAAGCGAGCAAGGATTCGGTTTTCGAGGAACCGGAGATTCGCCGCGCGATGACCGTCGAGGTTTTCGAAACGAAGCGGACCGAGTATATGGCGGAACTGAGGGAGGATTCGTACATCAAGATCAACGATTCTTACCGGCCGCTGGTCTCGCCGTATTTCCGCAACGAGAACGCGTCGGTCGAAGACAAAAAACCGACCAAATAGTTGGACCGTTATCGATGAAGCTTTTCACGGTTGAAGAAGCCAACGAACTTATCCCGATATTGCGCCCGAAGCTTGAACAGATTCGGGCGCAATACTCTTCTCTCGCGAAATTTCGCAAGTCGGCGAAACTTGCGGCCAACGCGGCCAACGAGTTTGGCGGCGGCGGAATGGCCGGCGGCACGAAATACGTCAACCGCCTGTACGAGGTCGGCCGGATCGCGAGCGAGGTCCACGACCTCGGCGTACAGCTCAAAGACCACTCGCGCGGACTGATCGACTTCCCGAGCCTCAAAGACGGCCGCGTCGTTTTGCTTTGCTGGCAACTCGACGACGCCGACGAACTCAAATGGTGGCACGACCTCGAAGCCGGTTTCGCCGGCCGGCAACCGCTTTGAGATTGCGGATTGGGGATTGCGGATTGCGGATTTTAAGATTCACAAATGCGGCTCTGCCGCCCGGATGTGCGGAAAGGCTGCGCCCTTCCGGAAACTGCCCCTGAAACCAGCGGCTGCGCCGCGATTTCAAAATCCCGTATCATATCGACACCTTCCCGGTATCCGTGTCGGTTTGCGACACATTTTCGGAGGGTTTTCGGATTGAATTCCAACCCCGCCGAATTAGCCATCAGTGAATCTTTCCTTTGCCATACGCTTTGCCAATAACAAAATCTTTTAACAATACTCGGAAGTTTAAATTTCGCTTAACTTTACTGTTGACGAGTTAAAGTAAACTCTGATAACATCCCCTCAGTTTTGTTCATATCATAAGGTTCTCTGGTCCGGTCAGACTGCAATTCCGATTTTTCAAGATTTTTGCACACCTATGAATTGTCCTGTTTGTAATCGAATTCTTGCTTCAACTTTATCAATTTGCCCAAGTTGCGGTGCGATGATGAACGATTCGGTTCGTGAAGAACTGACAGACAGAATTTCCCCAATCGCAAAATCTTCCGCTGATGCGCTGAATGGAAATTACGCACTCCCGCCGCCGGCTCCGCTGCCGTTTGTCGTGCCGCCACAAGCTGCCGAGGCAAGCGCTCCGCCCGTGCCGCCGGCTCCGCCTGCGGCATCGCCGATAAAGTTCGACACGGCTGAGATCACCTCGAAGCCGACGAGCCCGACCCTGGTCGAGTTCCAAACCAAGAGCGCCGCGCTTCCCGATTGGCGTCTCGAGCTGCAAAACGCGGTGCGGAAACGCCGCGACGCGAGAACGTCGCCGGTCGTCGCCGAACCTGTCCACGCAGTTTCGCAGACCGTGCTTTCATCAAACGGCTCGGCCGCGCTGAAGGCCGAGGTCGTCGCGTACGCCGCTCCGAAAGTTGCCGGAAACGAAAAACTCGAAGGCGCACTGAAACGAATCGAGGAATCACGCCGCAGGTTTCTTAACGGCGAAACGGCACCGCCGCCTCCGCCGGCGCCTGCCGCGACCGCCGCGACCGCTGACGCTCCGGCTCCCGCAGCGAAGAACTATCCGTTTTACATTGCGACAAAGAATGCCGCCGTGCAGCCGAAGCCGATCGACATCAAACCGCCGGCGACGCTCGCTCCGCGGCCGGTGATCGAGGATCTTCCGATCATCGAGAAGAAAGATCTCGACACGAACAAGCTCAAGCCGCTGCCGAATTCGGCGATCATCGCGAGCAGTCTTGAAAGATCCGTGCCGCCGGATTCTGAGGATTTCGACCAAACGGATGCGCCGCTGATCACCATCTCGCGCGTCATCGACGACTTTGACGAGGAATACGACGAACAGCTCGAGGCCGAAGGCGATGAGGAGTTTGAAGAGGTCGACGACGTCGCGCCGCTCGGAATGCGGTTCAACGCCGCGGTTCTCGACCTGATCATCGGCTCGTTTGCGAGTTTGATCCTGCTTGCCCCGTTGATGATCTCCGGCGGCAATTGGTTCAGTCTCGCCGGACTTCTTGCGTTCGGCGTCACGTGTTCGATCGTGATGTTCATTTACCTGACGACGGCGGTCGGATTCTTCGGGCAGACGCTCGGGATGAGGTTGTTCGCGCTTGAGGTTCTGGACATTGACGAGGAAGAGTATCCGTCGCTGCACCAGGCGGCCGTAAATTCGTCGGTCTATCTCGTTTCGCTCGCCTTCGGCGGACTCGGATTCATTCCTGTCCTGTTCAACGAAGAAAAGCGCGCCGCCCACGATCTGCTTTCGGGCACGATCGTCGTTCGCGAGGAGATCTAGGCCGAATCGTTCTCCGAACGGATTTTGGGTTTTGGATTTTGGATTTTGGATTTCGGAAGTTGTCCAGGATCGGGATCGAAGACCTGGAGTCCGTTTTTGCGTCTTTGCGGCTTTAACGGAAACCAGCTTTTCGACGATCGATCGAAGGTGTTCCCGCAAAGTCACCAAGGCGCAAAGCACGATCCGTTTTTGTGTTTTTGAAGGAGTCCGGCCAGCGCATTAGAATCGACTTGACGAAACCAGATCATCTCTTGGCGGCTCTGCGGGAACGCCCAACGATCAGCCGCCCCGAAGATCACGCGAAAGCTCGTCAAAATCGACAGACAGCGTAATCAGGGCATTTGTTTTTGGCGTATTTCGCGTGTTTAGCGGGCAAAATCTCCTTCGCAAGACGACACGATCAACGCCGACTATTATGAACGACCCGACGCTCAAACTCGTCTGCGATGAACTCTCCGCGACTCTCGTCGGGCGGCGCGTCGGGCGCATCTTCCAACTGTCGAAACTGAGCTTTGCCGTCGATTTCCGCGACGGCGCGCGGTTTCTGTTCGTCGGCGCGGATTCGGCGGCGCCCCGACTCTATCTCATAAACCGGCGTCTGCGCGATATCGAAAAGCAGTCGATGCCGCAACTCTCGTTCGCTCAGGTCCTCAAAAAACGAATCTCGGGCGCGACCGTCACGGCCGTCGAAAAGCTTGCCGGCGAGCGCGTCGTGTTCTTTCGACTGACGGGCGAGACCGAACTCGGCGAGACCGCCGTTTTCACGCTCGTCGTTCAGCTGACCGGGCGCTCGGCGAACCTTTTTTTGCTCGACGCGTCCGACCGCATCGTCGACCGCCTCCGCGACACATTCGGCGACGGCCAGGAGATCGCGACCGTTTACGCCCCGCCGGTCCGCGCCCCGGCCGCAATACGGGACGAGACCGCTTTCCCGCTCAGCGGCGCGGGTTCGATCTCCGAAGCGCTCGATCTTTATTTCATCGGCGCCGCGAAAGACGCCGAGTTCAAACGGCTCGCCGGCGCGGCGCGCGCCAAGCTGAAGCAGGCGTCGGCAAAGAATGAAAAACTTGCCGCAAAACTGCGCGCCGACCTCGAAACGCACGGCGATCCCGCGGTCTGGAAGCGATCCGGCGATCTGATCCTCGCGAATCTCGCCGACGCCGTCGTGATGGACGGACGCGTCCTCGTGGTCGATTATTTCGACGAATCGACGCCGGTCGTCGAGATCGAGATCGACGAGAACGACGAACTCACCACCGCCGCCGAAAAGTTTTTCAAGCGCTACACCAAGGCCCGAAACGCCCGCGAGGAACTAAGCCGGCGAATCGGCGAGATCGAAACGTCATCGCTGAAACTGCGGGAACAGCAGGAAGAACTCGAAACGCGGATCGAAGAGGGCGACATCGAATTTTTGAGCGCACTCGCCGGCAAAGCGGTGCCGCCCGCTTCGAAGGGGACTGCCCGCAAGCGTTTGGCGGAATCGACAACGGGTTCGCGCAGTTTTGTTTCGTCCGACGGTTTCGAGATCCTCGTCGGCAAAGGCGCGAAAGACAACGATCAGCTGACCTTCCGCGTCGCGCGCTCGACGGATCTGTGGCTCCACGCCGCCGACTACCCCGGCTCGCACGTCGTCGTCCGCAACCCCTCGCGCGCCGAACTCCCGCAAAGAACCGTACTCGAAGCCGCTAAACTCGCCGCCTTCTATTCGCAGGCCCGCTCTCACCCAAAAGCCGCCGTCCATTACACCCAACGAAAAAACGTCCACAAACCCCGCGGCGGCGCCCCCGGCCTCGTCAGCCTGACAACCTTCAAAACGATCCTCGTCGAACCCGAACTAAGCTTCGTCAATGCAGAACCCCGCACGCAGTAAGCGGGTACGGCCGCAACGCGGCCGGTGCGCTCCGATACTCGGAACCCGGACCCCGCCGGATTCGCCGTCCACACGAGGAAACGGTGGCCCTCGTATTAATGTCGCGGTCCTCGGGCGGCTGTATGCTGAGCGGTTTGAAGTACCAACCTGAACAGTTCATCTTCGTTGCACGCTAGCATAAAGTTGTTCGAATCTAGGAAAACAAGCAACGAAACTAACGCTGTGCGCTTGTTTCCATTATGAAACGGGTGGTTATGTATCAGCGAGTGGGCCACTGCAGCTCCGGCCATTTCAATCGTAGGGTATTTGTTCGTGACGCCGAAGCTAGTTTGAGGGCGAAATACAGCAGACTCCAACAACGACAATTCGCGGACGCCCGCTGGTTCGATAGGATCACTATGCTTGCAGAAATCACCCACGAGCTGATAGTGAACACTTATCACTTCCTCTACGCTAAGGTAGCGTAAATCAGCCCGATGTCCGACAACCGTTAGTTCGAATGCAGGCTCTTCAACTTCGATGATTTCCCGTGTTTGGCGACTCAACAAGGGCGTTGCACCTATCTTCCGATCATTCTCACTTGCTCGGCCTTTGACCTGACGCAAACGAGCAATAGCACCTTTTGGTAGTGTCTTCGCACTTGGAGAAATACTGAGTCCAAATTCCGCGAGCATTCTTTCAATATCAACACGATCGCAGTTAAGCATTATTTGCCAGTGTCGAATCGATCGAAGTTGTCTTGAATCGGGTGCAATTGACAAATCCAGTTGTCCCCGTAGCTGATCAACATAGACGTAATCATTCGGCCCGTTTACCGAGTCGAACCCTCTGTCCCACAATTCCACAAGGAGCTCGTCAAGATCCATCGACAATTCAGCCGCAATTTCTTTGACTCTCTTTCTTTTCTTTTTTTGTCTTCCCATAGTCGTGCGAGGGCTGTGCCAAGGTTTTGCTGCGTTGCGTGGTTACGTTACTTTCGATGATCGCCTCCCGCATTTGAGTTTCTCCGTCCTCCGTCTTGAATTCGTTCACGACTCCATCTCCAATAACGGCAATTGTGAACTTGGAAAAGGTCGCATCGGAACCTGGACAATCTCTGCACTCATGTTTCAATTCGACGCCACACAAAGTCGCAACGTCGTCACCTTCGGTGTTCTCCGATGGACTACAACCAGCAAAGAGAACCACGCTGCAGAGTGTAGCGACCATAATTAGAAATTGATGTCGTTTCAGATAGATCATCTTTTATTGGTTCATTCTCTAATCATAGCCCCCCGGTGAATGGCATGACTCAAAATCATTGGTCCCAACCTCTCGCCCTGCAGCTAGGAACCGCAGGTGCTTTCATCGATGCTCCAAAAAGTGATGACGAAACGCCGGAAAATCTTACAGATTAACTACTGATTTTCTTTTTTGAATTCCCTGAGCTTACCCGGAAAATAAGGGCTCCAAGAAATCCGATTACTTTTAACTTCGCATTGCTTGATCCATCGTTAGCTCCCGAGTGAATTGATTCCATTTTGCGGAAGAACGCGTTTCTCAAGCGATTCCCGTCGAACCTATTCAGTCTTGACCTAAGTTCACAAAAACACTATGAGACTCATCCGAGCGAATAACGGTATCCCAGAGGCCAATCCTCAATCCTTTGTGCTTCGATATCCCGGCGTACGAGAGGCTCGCGTCTTCATAGCGTTTGAACTTGTAAACCGCGTCGTTCATCAACGAGCTATTAAAAACATTCAAACTCACGAGTAATTCGAAATCCTTCACGTGAAGGCCTGTCACTTTCTTGAATAATCCGGGCTCCAATTGCGTGACTACATCCTTAAGACTATGTTCGCGGTAATCCGTCAGATACATAAAAACCGGAATACGGGTCGCGAACTTAATTAGCTTTTCCTGAATTTCCTTTCGTTTGCTCTTGAATTCTTTCTCATCATCGGAAAGTTGCTTCTTTTCTTTTTGAGTTAGCTCATCGGCGCTTGCCTTGGTTTTGGCCTTTTTGACGGCTTCGGACTTATTTATTATGGTCTCGATGTCCTGATTCAAGCTTCGGAATCCTTCAATATTCATGAGGGCACGCATCGCGTCCTCGTTCGCCATAAGCTTTGCAAGCGTACCGTTGTCAACATTTACCAACAGCGCGCTTTCCCAACGTTTCGCCAAAAGGGTCGCTGAGGTGCCGCTCATTGCCCAATCCAAGATTTGACCGGCGTCGATTTGTTTCATCGAACTGCCATCGTAAGCGAGTACCGGCAAAAACTGGATAAACTCTTCGACCTTCGTCTCGGGATTAGTCTCATTCACGTCCAGTTTGCAGCTATAATCGGCAATCTGCCGCAGGGCACGATCCGGCGCAAAATCGAACACGTAGCATTCCTGCTTGATTATTTCTTCGCTGTTTGGCGATTTCCCATCGGGGTTCTTGATCGTCCACGGCGACTGAACTCTGAATGCGGACTGAAAGTATGTCTCCGGGCTTTTCGTGCTGCGGAGCATGAATATTCCCGTCCACGGCCTGACAGTTACTCCGGTCGTCAACTTACCGCAGGTCAATGTAATCGTTTTGCTTTCGAGCGGTCTATGCATTGAATCAAGAACCGGGCCCAACGCATTTAGTCCAACGCCCGCCGAGGTTCCGGCGCAGACGTTCACTGTGTAATCGTGATAGAACAAATTGTTTCGTTTCTCTAACAGATTCCTCATTGCCCAGCACGAGGCAACGTTTGGAAGAAACCATAGCGTGTGTGCGAGCAGGCTCAACAAGGGAGCGTGCGAATAGGGCATTGGCGGTTTCTTTGCGCCAAGTTTCAAATTGTCCAGCGAAGTTGCCATGTGCTGCCCGCGTATTAAATCGAGCCAGCTTTGAACTTCGTTTTCAAACTTAAACCTTGCGGTCTGAAACGAACCTTGTGCCGAAAAGAATGTGTTGAGATCAAACTCGTCAAACTCACCGCCTTTGGCAATCTCGATGATCGAATCGGGCAATTGGTAAGTCATTAAAACCATTCTCGGAAGAGAAAGGTACGGGTTATCTGCTCCGGCCCAAGTTGTTTTCGCTCGTTGTTCGTCCGAGTATGTCCAGTTGTATATCTGTTCTTCTATAAACTCGCCTGTGCCGATGGCACGAAACGGAGTGCCCGAAAGATAAAGGTAATGATCCGTTGTTATCGGCAGCAGTTCTTCGTCGACGAACTCCTGACCGTCTTTATATTCGGCTTCGACTTCGCCTTCTTCCGATTCGTCTGCGGCGAACAAACCCTTGGCTCCTTCGCGCCATGCTCCGAAATGGTATTCGTCAAAAAAAACGCAATCCCAGTTTATTTCGTGAACCCATTCGTTCTTTGGTTTTATTGCACCGATCTTTGTCTTTCCGAGATAGTCCTGAAACGACGCGAAACAAACAAATGGTTTCGATTTGTCTGCGTCTTCGAACTTCAATCCATCCCGCGAGATAAATTGCCAGCCTTCAAAATCTACGTGAGATTTCAAATCTTCTTCCCAAGCGCTTTGAACCGCTGGCTTGAATGTCAGAACCAAAACCTTTTTCCAACCCATCTTCAACGCAAGCTGATAGGCGGCAAATGTTTTACCGAAACGCATTTTCGCGTTCCAAAGAAAATGCGGAACCTTGCCCTTCTCATCTTTGTAGCTTTCAAAGTAATCGACGGCTTTCTGAACCGCTTCGCGCTGTTCCGGTCGCATCCCAAAGGTTTGCGTCCGGTTTTCTTCGTTTAACTGATTTGTTTGCAAAGCAATGACGGCAGCCTGAATATCTTTAACCGTACATTCAAACCATTCGCCGTCAGGATTTCTAAACCCTTTCTTTCTCAAATGGCGATGAATGTCGTGATCCGTGAACGATGTTCCGTCCTTACGCATCGCGGTGTCTTCGAAATGGATTTTATAAGGTGCTCCGCCCGGTCGCTTTGTAGGATACTGCTGAGCAACACGCTTCTTTGCATCGCCCGTTGTATATCCAACTTTTAGCAAGCCGACATACTTCGGATGCGTATCCTCGTAGGCGTAGATCGTAGGAATTGCCCCCGTTCTGTTTGGAAAGAAGTTCGATTTCATTGATGATTGGAACTATGCTCGCCAGCCAAGTTCTTTTGCGATACGTTTTATTTGTTGAGTGAATGAATCCGTATCCCGGCCTTTCGCTTTAATGGTTACGTTGTCGGTTGCCGCCCAGCGGTATATTTGTTCGATGGAACCGTAGCCGCGTCCAAACGCTTGAGCGTGTTTCACACAATTCTCCTGCGTCGGTGCGTCAGAAAGAACAACCCGCAGCTCGGCGTCAGTCCATGATTGTCCCTTATTGGGTTCATCCCAGCCGGTTTCCTTCTCAAAATCGACGACAACCTTCCAAAAGATGCGTCGCACTTCGCCGATCTCAAGGCCGGAATTATGGACAACATGTTTAAGCGTTTTTTCTACTTCGCGTTTTTTCATCTACTTTATCCCTACAACGCCATACCGCGTTCAAAGTCTTTACGATATTTCTCCGGTATAGTCTTTCGTATTGCGATTGGGTTCTGGTTATCGTTGTGTTTAAAATTATGGCTTGCAATTATGTTCTCAACGAACTCATTGCAATTGACTCTCGACACAACCGTTCCTGTTCCCGCGGTGTGCAAAAGGTGTGCGTTCAAACCGGACGGGGGATCAACATAGAAATGGATTCGTCCCTCTTCGCCCCACGCGCCCGATTCATCGTTCTTCTCCCACATTATCTTCGTCGTTCCGTCGTCCTTTGCGAGAAATCCAACGAATTCGTAATAGTCCTCGGGCGAATCGAACCGAATCTGGTTTTTTGTCCCAAATGCTTCCTGATACATTGTTTCTCCTTATGAAAAAAATACAGTCCCTAATCAATTGGCCTAATTTGCTTATTGATAAACTCAATTTCCTCATCGTTTAAGTCAAACTTGCGAAACAGAGTAGAATCCTCCCAACGCTCTGTCATTGCCAGGTTCGGAACAAAAGCGAACTTGCCGCGCGTAATATTCTGCGTGAGTAAGATGGTCGAAACCAGAAATCTACAGAACTGAGTTTTTAGGTAAGCAACCATGTTTTCAGCTTCTTCTTTGGTTTCGTATTTTCCAACCACCAAATAGGATTCTGAGCAAACAGTTTTGGGCGGCATGACCTCGATCCGGGAAAAAATTCGTCTCTTCCCTTCCTTATCTGGCTGGCCGCCGTGATCATTCGAGGCCTTTGAAAGTAGGACTTTCCACCTGTCGATAAGATTATGCCCAGCGGTAATCTTTTCGAGCCCGATTCGGCCTACACCCGAACTTGAGATAACTTCAAGATCGCCTGACGAATCAAACTTTATATTTGATGTTAGGCCAAATGGCATTCTGCTTGAAACAATTGATTCCAGTGATGCCGTCTCTTTTCCGGCGACCTTCTTTATTATTTTGAGAGCAAGATTATCGCGGATAAAGTTATCAAACTCATTAAGGTGCCTTTCAGAAACATCCGTCTCGCCTTTCCGGATTGTTGTCACACGACACATCCCGTCACGGTCTCGATTCCAAAGGAAGAAACACACACCGCCAGCTATATCAACTCCAGGAAAGCACTCCCTCGAATCCGCATAGTCGGTAAGGCTTTGAATTCTCCTGTCTTGTAGCATTTCCTGACGGAAGTCGTCGAGTCCCTTTCCGCCCGAGTACCATCGTGCGGGAACAATCATGGAAAGGTATCGCGGATTCAGTTTTTTCGCTTGCTGAACAAACGAGTGGTAAATCGGTCTTGCACTCGAACCAGTACCACCGCCATCACTCAATTGATATGGTGGGTTGCCAATTATTACATCAAACTTCATTTTGAAAATATCCTCCGGCCTATCGTTGTGAATCAATTGGTAGGCGTGCGTCTCGAGCTCTTCACTTCTTTTGTATTCAGCCTTACCGGCTCCGCAGTATTCGCATTTTTCACCTTTCCATTTGTGCTCGGTTCTTTCAAAAATAATGTTCCCTTGTTCGTTATCGAACGCGGAAATGGAAAACTCTCCGTTTGCAGTTTTTGAGCAGTACAAGGAACGCCGTGAAAGCATTCCGGTCAATTCCGTTATCGCGATGCCATAAATTTGATTGTGGAAAATGTGATCGATCCGTATCTGCAGATTAGGAATCTGTTTTTCAAGCCCTTTCAATAACCGCTTTGCGATCTCACGAAGAAAAACTCCTGATTTGCATACCGGATCAAGAAACCTGGTATCCTTACTTGACCAAAGTTCGTCCGGAAGCAGATCGAGCATCTCGTTCGCGAGACTCGGCGGCGTAAATACTTCGTCGCTGCTCAAATTCGCAAGGCAGCTAAGAACATCGGGATTGTAGGAACTATTCAATAACATTGGCAATTTTCAAAAAATGCGTCAAAGGAAACTCGCGTATCGGTTTGGGGACAAATCCCTCTTCGCCCGTATCTTTGAAAAGCGAATCCATCGGGATTCCCGGAGATAAGTTTTCGAACCTAAAATCGCGACGCTGTACCGAACTACCGTTTACAAGCCTCCATTCGGAAAAGACGATTGGAACGTCGCTACCCTTTGCAATAGTCATTTCCAAAGCATCGCCGACGACTATGTTCTTTTCCAAAATGAATAAAATTGACCGAATACAGTCAGCCCTCGCTTTTGATTTGAAGAGATGCGAATATCGCTCGGTAAAAATGCCAAGCAATCGTTCTCTCGCTTCTTTTACGTTGTCTGGCTGTAAGTCAATGCCGTAAATACTTCCAACCGCAAGAACGGAATACCGTTCAAATTCCAACTGACTCTTCTTGTACCTTTTCTCGACGACATTCAGCTTTCGCTCCAATATCGCCGCCAGAAAATTCCCATGACCACAAGCGGGCTCGAGAAACCGTGAATCGATCCTTTCTGTTTCCTGTTTCACAAGATCAAGCATCGCCTCGACCTCGCGTTTCGATGTAAAAACCTCCCCGTGATCGACTACTCGCTTTCGTGATTTTACCTGACCTGTACTCATCTATTCACTCGATTATAAACTCACTGAAACACATCTTGTAGTCAAATCCCGAAAAACTCCGAATGGTCAGGTTATCTGGAACATTGAGCTTACTCCAAGTAAATTTCATCATTGTGCCATCTCAAATTCGCTTCCGACGGCAGATAAATCTTGTTCCTCGGCTTTCTGATCTGCTCGCCGTGTAGGCGATAGTAATCCTTTCCATTCTCAAATTCTTCCTTGATCCTTTTGCTGACTTCGATCCTGTGATCGGGCGTTACGGTAATGTATCCCCGGTCGAAAAGGGCGTGGAGGTCGCGGCGCATTAGGAGGCCGTTGGTTATCTCGTGCGTCTGGACCTCGGCGTACGGCCGGATATGGGCGGCTTCGAGGGCGGGGAGGGTGCGTTCGCTAGTGAGCGCGCAGCGGCGGTCGTAGGCGTCCGTGACGATTACTCGGAAAGAGCCTTGCCCCAAACGCGGCTGCACCATGGTGGGTGAACCGTACGGGGCCGTTTGTGCAGCCGCGCGCGTTGCGCTCAGCGATACCTGGAGTTTCCTGTATATGCTGCGGCCGGGTTCGACGGTGAGATCGTAGGTTTTGCCCTGGACGATGTTGGGGCTCCAATTGGTCGGGATCGGAATCCAGTCGCGCTCTTCGAGGAAGAAGATCTCGGTCAGCAGGATGCAGCCGATCGTGAAGTCGGTTTCGTCTGTTTTACGGTATCGCGCGACACGTCGGCGCATCTCGGAAAGACTCGTCGCGCCATTTGATTGTTCGAACGCCTCCCAGGCGAGGCTGATCGGGAGCAGTGTCGAATGCGCGAAGATCCCGCCGCCGACAATGAAGTTCAGCGGGCTGTGGAGTTTGAACAGAAAGAGCTCGCCATCGTCGATGGCTCGGAATCGGCTGTTGCCCGATGGCTGCCAGAAGTTGGCCTCGACGAGGTCGGGGATCGCCTTCAAATGACGATACCAGTCGATGTCAGTGACGGCGACGAAGGATTTCATAGGGAAAACCTCCGGACGGGATTTCGGATTTCGGTACTGACGGTTTCACGTAGATGGATGCGGGTGGTTCGCTCGCGCTGCGAGCGGGCACGCTTACTTCGTGCGGGGTTCTGCATTGCGGGCCAGGCACGCTTGCGTCGTGCGGGGTTCTGCAGTGGCATTCGACCGCTCTGCGGTCGGGCACGCTTACTTCGTGCGCGTTTCTGCAATGCGGGCAACTCAAGAGAAGCACGCTTACTTCGTGCGCGGGTCTGCAATGCGGCCAAGGGGCCGCGGATGGTTATGGGTTCTGGTCGTGCGATTTGTGGGTGATTCATCGGCAGCGATTGTGATCCTTAATTATTGACTGACACGGATTTATAGCACGCAGTCTTTTTCCGGCGCAAACGAATTGCTGTCACTGGGTGCTTCTGTTCACTGAAACGCAGTGCGGATTTCGTTGCAATTCGGGTGTTTTTTCCGATCCCTATTAGTAAATGGCTTTTGGGGGCGAAATCTGACAGGTTTTTTTTGGGAGGTGGTGAATTGTTGGTGGTTGATGGTTAATTGTTAATTGTTGATCGGGGCGGGATATGGGGTTTCTGATCCAAAATTTTCGCCACATGGGAACAGAGAGCACATCGATGGGGCCCACGGATATGCACGATGCAGCTCGCGAAAGGCATTCGGTAACCTGTCTTTCATCTCCATACCGCTCCCATCTTTTTGAGGTGTCCGTCCAAGCGGGCGGCGAGCGCGGCGAATTTTTCGATCAGATCCGATTTCAAAGCGGCTGTCCGCCTTCGTTTAGAATCGCAAGATAGGCGTCGTAGACGTAAACGCGGTTCCGTCGCTGACCGGTAAGTTCGCGGGCGATTCCGGCGGCGACCAGAACGTCCATCGCCTTGCTCGCCGTCGGAAACGTCATTCCCAGCGAATCGCAGAGTCCCTTGAGAGTTTGAACCGGACGCTGACGAAGCGCGCCAAGCACCCGAAGCACGTTCGAAGCGCCGCGTCCGGTTCGTTGGACGCGGTTGGTGTCTTCGTCAAAAAGAGTAACGAGCCGCTTCGCGGTCTGGACGGCGCCGTCGGCGGTCTGGTGCACACCCTCAAGGAAGAAATCGACCCAGGCTTCCCAGTCTCCGGTCGCTCGGACCCGATCAAGCAGATCATAATAAACGACCCTGTGCTGCTTGAGATAAAGCGAAAGATAGAGCAATGGTTCGGCGAGCGCTCCGCCGTGGCGCAGGAGCAGCGTGATGAGCAGGCGACCAAACCGCCCGTTGCCGTCGAGGAACGGGTGTATCGTCTCGAATTGAACGTGAGCCAACGCCGCCTTGAGAAGTACGGGAAGCCCGTCGGTCTCGTCGTGCAGGAACCGTTCGAGAGCGCCCATGCAGTCGTCTACCTGTTCGGGCGGCGGCGGGACGAAACGCGCATTTCCGGGGCGTGTGCCGCCGATCCAATTTTGGCTGCGGCGAAATTCTCCGGGTTGCTTGTCGCTGCCGCGCCCGCGCGACATCAGCTCCGCGTGCATCTCCCGCGACAAACGGTTCGAGAGCGGAAACCCCTCGCGCAAACGCGTCATTCCGTATGTCAGCGCCGAAACATAATTCGACACTTCGACAACGTCATCCATTGGCGTTCCCGGAGCCTCTTCCAATTCGAACAGCAGCAGATCGGAGAGCGAAGACTGAGTGCCTTCGATCTGCGAGGACAAGACCGCCTCTCGCCGGACATAGGAGTAAAGGAACAGATGCGGATCGGGCAACAAAGTGCTGATATTGTCCAGACGACCGACGGCGAGCGTTGCGCGTTCCAGAAGAAGCTGACGCTCACCGGCAATTTCCAAAGGAGGCGTCGGAGGCAATGGAAAAGGCACAAAAGCTTTCACCGTTTCGCCAACGGTGGTAGATTCGCGGTTCATTTCTCGAAACTTGAATAAGCGTAGTCGTTATTAAAGCGAATGGCCCTTTCGTTTAATTAAAACTCTCAAACCCCGTCCTTTTCAAGTGCTCATTTACTTTCTGTGCCAGAGCGTCAATTTCATCCAATAAATGCGGCAGCGGCACGGCGTAGCGTTCGGCCAGTTGACGGATGCGCCCGGTGAGGGTTTGCGAGACGTGTTCGAGGCCGCCCTGCACTGCGGCGAGGGCGGCCAGCCATTTTTCGTCTACCACAAGGGTCTTTTGGAATTCGCCGGTGAACGCGGCCCGAGTGCTTTGCGTTCGGGCACGCTTACTTCGTGCGCGGGTCTGCATCTCAAGGGAAGCACGCTTACTTCGTGCGCGGGTCTGCAATGCGGGGTGCGTTGCGGATGGTTACGGGTTCGAGTCGTGCGGCACGGACTGTTTTCCCGGCGCAAACTTTTTGCGGGATCGGCGGCCGGTCATTTCTTTGGATGTCCGTGGCACTTGTGAACGCGCTTCGTATTCTTCGAACTGCAGTGCGCGCAGCGGACTCCGCCGCTCGTAGTCGTGCCGCAGTTGTGGCATGAATGCCGTCCGCAGTCTTCGCATTGGTAGATCCACATCCACGAACTCAGCAGACCGTACGGGTTATGGTTGCAATTCGGACAAGTCGCCATTTTCTCGATCCTCAATCGTAATTGGTCTTTTTGAGCGAAATCTGACCGTTTTTTTTCGGATTTACGGGATTTCACCACATAGGCGCAGAGAACCCATAGATGTCGGGTTCTCGGTTTTTTTGAAATCGCCGGAGTTCACAATTCAGGATTTCACGATTTCAGGACTTAAAGATTCCAGGATTTCACCACATAGGCACAGGGAACACAGAGATGTCAGGTTTCCGGTGTTTCGAAATCGTCGGTTGTTTTCGCGTCGGATTGTTTCGGAGAGGAACGGCGACCGGCGCGGAAGGTTTTTGGTGTTTGGGGGGCGGGATCGTCGGCCTTTGCCGGCCACTCCCCCGATACGCGCCGGTCGCTTGACCGGTACGGCATTGACGCGGCGATCATTCCATCGTCACATAGCGCGCGTTCATCCAGCCCGACGTCTCGCCTTCGTGGCCGCATCCGAGGTTTCCTTCGGCGTCGCAGCCGTCTCTTACCACGTCGACCCGGAACCACGTCGAATAACCGTCCGGAGTATCGTATTCGTCGGTTTCGAGAACCCTGATGCGCGCGCCTTTGTAATGGACGCCGACAATGCTTGCAAACTTGTTCGACGCGCTGCGAAGCCGAAGATTGGTATCGAGCGTCGCATATCTTCCGATGCGATAGTCCGAGTCCGACGCGTCGACCGCGTTCGCGTTCTCGTTCGCGTTCGCATCCGGGGCGGTCGTTGGATTTGAGTACGCCGCCGAACGCGCCTTGTTCGCCGCCGGGGTCGGGGTCGACATCGACGACGTCTTCGTTTCGGAGTTGCCGCCCGACCTTGCCACCGCGATGACGACGATCACGACCAACAACAAGGCGCCGATCGGAACGATGATCTGCGGATTCTTCCAAAGGCTGTCCAAATCGGAGCCCGCGGTGATCGATCCGAACGGTGCCGGGTCGTTCGGGACGGACGGGACCGCGGGACTTTCGACCGACGGCTCGGTCCCTGGGGAACGAAACGGCACCGGATCCGTCGCAACGGACGGGCCCGCCGGCTGTTGCACCTGCGATTCGTCGGCGGCGGCAGCGATCAGATCCGCGCCGTCCTTTAGGCAAAACAAATAATCATCCGGAAATGCGGCACCGCATTGAAGGCATTTCTTCATAGATCTCCTCCCGCTCAAATGTCGATCGAGTCGAGCCTCTGTTTGGCGGCGATCAGATCCTCTTCGACATCCGCCAACTGTCTCAACTCATCGTTCAGACTATCGATCGACTCCTTGATCTGTCCTTTGAACGCGTCCGACGCTTTCGAGAACGTTGCCTGCATCACACCCAATCGCGTCGTCGCCCGGCGACGGTCGCTGTTGACGTCCGTCAACTTTTCCCGAAGGTCGGTATTTCGCGTTTCAAGACGTTGCTTTTCTTCGCGGTTCTCTTCGAGTTTCTTTTCGACGTCGCGCTTCGCCTCTTCAAGCGAGGACTCGGCCTGCCTGATCTGGTCGCTCGACATCTCGGACATCATCGCTTTCAGTTCGCGGACGTTCTTCTCGAGTTCGCTGATCTGTTCCTTATGCTCCGTCGCTTCGTTTTCGAGCCCTTCGGCCCGTTCTTTTTGTTCTTTCGCCTCGTCCTGAAGTTCGGACAGTTCCATTCTGCTCATCGATTCCCCTCCTGCGGCGTTTGAACCGCTGCTTCCCGTTCGCTCGTTGACCCACATCGGAAGAGCCCGAATGCCCTCCTTTTGCGCCATCAAAAGCCGATGTCGGCCGTTCGTTATCGAATATCCATCCTCAACCCGGTCGACGACTATTCGGGATTCGCCGAAATAGAGGTCGTAAAACCGCAGGTCCGCATCGTCGAATTCGGGCTCGCCATCATCGGATCTCAGGTTTGCAAGCTCTTCGCGGGCCTGCTTTCGATCCGGATCCGATTCGAGCGGGCGTTCCCGAAGATGCGGCGCGATCCGGGCGAGCGCATCAAAACTTCTTTGTGAATCGCTGCGTGTCAGACGCTCCCACTGCAGTTCAGACTCATCGATACGGAATTCACCCGGATCAACCCAACGGAGCTGCGTGCGCCACTCCCGAACAAGCGTTTGGTCTCCGGATTGTTCAAACGTCGATGAGCTCATTTCGCCGCTTCTCCATCTTGCAAAATATGGACGTAGGTGCAGCCCAAACGTGTCTGATTCTCCAAGATCTCGGGTCTTTCGAGCAGGCTCATCAGTTGATTGCCCACCGGCGCGCCGCTCCAGTCTCCGCCATCGTGCCGGATCCGCGTGACCGTCGATTTGACGAGATGCTCGGTTCGCTCGCGAGTGCGCACGTCGCAGCTTTCGCAGACGTCGCTGCAAGTCGGATACGGGAGGTAGATCGGACGCAGTTTGTCCGACGAACGAAACAGCCGCATCGATTCGGAGATCGCCGCATCGTCAGGCCGTTCGACATCTATCCGGGAACGCTCCCAGTCCTCTTTGACGTTCGGTTCAAGCACCATCTGGCTGCGGGCTTCGCCTTCCTTGAAAACGTAGCTGTAACCGGCGGGCAGTATCGCCGCCTGTTGAAACTGGCCGGGATCGAAAACCATCGAGTTTCCGAGTTCCTGCCGGTCGTCGGCCGCAACCACGCGATGCATTACCTTGAGATTCGTATTCTTGATCGCTTCCGGCGCGATCGCGGTCGGGAGCTGGTCGGCGATGATGATGCCCTGCCCCCAGGCCCGCATTTCCGCGAGCATATTCGTAAACAGCCGGACCGACAGCTCTGCCGGATTCGCCGTGCCCGAGTTCGCCTGGCCGGTCTGCCGGCCGATCACGTTGTGCGCTTCTTCGACGAGCACGACGTGCGCCAGATTCCCCGCCCGTTCGCGCTGCCGAATTTTCGCGGTCGCGCGAACGGTGGTCAGGACGAACATCATAAAAAGCGCTTTCTCTTCCGAATTGAGCGCGTCAAGCTCGAAGATCACCGGCTTCGACATCAGGAGATCGAAAGGGATCGACTGGCGTGTGTTGAAACACCGGCCTTTGAGTCCGCGGGTCAGCGATCCGAGCCGCGTTTCGATCGCCCCTTTTATGTTTCCGGCAACTTCGCCGGCATAGCTTTTGCCCTGCGCGATCTTCAGCGCCGACCGTTGAAACTCCTCAAGCGTCGGCGCTTGAAGCGCCGGATCGTCGCCGCCGTTATCGCTTTCCAGCCAGCCCGCGTCGCGGTAAATTTCGCGGATCGCTTCGTCGAAGATCATCGGCAGCGGATCGAAAAGATTGAAGGCACCGGCGAAACACGCGTTGAGCGTCGACATATGCTCACCGAGATTTATGCCGTGCGGGACTTCGAACGGGTTGAATCTGAACGGCGAAAAGTTTTCGTTGCCGACCGTGAAGACGAGCAGGTCGTCGCGAAACTCACGAAGTTCGCGCAGACCGCGATATTCGGTCTTTGCCGGTTCGAGAACGATGAACGGGATCTTGAAGTCGCGCCAAAGCTGGGTCAGGATCGAAAAACAGAGCGTCGTCTTGCCCGAACCGGGCGTCCCGACGATCAGCGCGTGTTTTGTGAGTTCTTTCGGCACGAGCGAAAACTGTCGTTCGCTGGTCCGTTGATTTTCGACGACTTTGCCGATCACCAACGGCTTCGCGCCGGATGACGCGCGGGATTCGAACCCGGTATCGAGCCGCATTCCCGGACATCCGTCGCGGCCGGCGATCGGCAGCCGGAAAAATCCGGTCGCCTCCTTCATATCGACCAAGCGGTGCAACCTGCGGAGGGTTTCCGGCGCATCGGCGCGGCTCCAGATCCCGGCGTTGCAGACAGCCGGTGTCACGTAGCAACTTGCGGCCGCGTTCAACGCTCGTTGAAATGCCGGGTCGTCGCGATAAATGACGATCGTTTGCGGTTGGCTGCCGGGCGCGAGGGCCTGCGACGCGAGCGCGGCCGCGATCTGCGCCGGCGGCGAGTCATTCCACCACATCGCTCGCAGCGAGTACAGGAAACATCGCGACGCATTGCCGTACCGTTTATGCAGTTCGGCGTAAGATTGCTTTGCCTCATTCGCGTTCGGGTCGGGAGCAAATTCGACCCGCTGAGGCTTTGAATAAAGTCCGCCGCCAAATTCCTCGGTTCGGCTCCGTCCCCAGATCTCGCAAGTGTTCTGCCATTGTGAGAGATTGTCCTTTTCGATCTCGGTCAGGGGAAACGCGGGAACAAAGCACATATCGATAACGACCGGCCCCTGGCCGGAAGATGCCATCAACGCGCGGCACAGATCCGTCATATCGTTGGCCGCGTTCGATTCGAACGAACGCGTCATATAGTACGAGGTGAAACCGCAAAATTCGGGCGCGTGCCAAGCGGGAAGAACCTGCTCCGGTTTGAGTATCTCGGCGATCGAGCGAATACCTTCGAGCTTGATGATCCGCTCGATCTCCGCCGCCTCTTTCGTTCCCGGCACCGGCGGCGGCACTTCGACCAGCGGATATTCGGACGGAAACGAACGCCTCACAGCTTCGCGGAAATTGTCGAGCCCGGCGAATGCCGCCTGTTGGTCGCTTCCGAAGGCACGACCGATCAGGAACGCGCGAACTGACCCGCCGGCCGCGTCCGGTTCATAGCAAAAACGGAGACTGAAGCCCGAAAAATAGCCGAGCGAGTGCAGCGCGCCGAGGAGTTGTTCGAACTTCCGCGACATTTCAGCGATTCGCCGCGCCTTGTCCAACTGTGACAGGTCGGCAAATTTCGGCGAGCTCAAATCAGGAATCGCGGGAACCTCGAAGACTGTCAGCGCGAGACTTCCCTGACGCACCTCGAGACCGCTGTTGCCCTCTTCGTACGAACCTCGCCAAACGCCGATTTTTGAATAGTCGCGGGATACCGTAGCCATTTTGTGATAACCGTTGTTTTTCTCCGGCAGAACCTAGACCTCGGTCTGTGCGGCATCGACTTTGCGGACCGTCGACGGCGCCGTATTTTCAAAGTATCCGCCCTGTCCGCCCTGTACTCGAACGACCGTTCCGCCGCGTTCGACGATGTCGTCGACAACTTCCTGAAACACCGATTTCATCGCCGTACTGAAAAGCCGCATATCATCGACCTTGTAAGTTCGCGAGAATTTCTCAAGAGCACGTTTTTGCTGTTGAAAAAGCCAATTCTGCTGACTCTTGTCACGGCTTCGCTCATTCATCTTGTAGCCGTACCACGCGAGCAACAACCCGCCTGGGATCATTAGTATGCCAATGATGATCGCCAGCGCCGGGATGCCGAGCACGGCAATGATGATGCCGACGATGATCAACGCTGTTCCGGTGGAATCACTCGGCGGCATCGGCGGGATCGGATCGGGCTGCATTGCGACCTGCATATTGAACGTCGCCCAGTCTCCCATATAGTCGAGCCCCATAATCATTTTGACATCGCTATAAGAATGCGAGCGAAGTTGAGCAACGATTCGATGGCGTACCTCGGACTTGTCCTTGATCCACCGGGCATTGGCGAGAAATACGTCAACTGGAACTCGTTGGCGATCGATGATCGAACGCACGCGCTGCAGCAATTCTCCCGGCGCCAGATGCTTGTCCGTTTGATGAAGATAATCGGCGCGCTCGTCCATAATGACCAGCGGCCGCGCGACGCCCGGCCTTTTGTACTCGTCGGGCTCCTCATCGTTGTAGTCCCAAATCCCTTCGCCGGCCCGCATCTCAATATGAATGGACGGCGGAGCCATTGTGTTGCCCATCGGATCGACGCTCGGTTTCGCAGGACGAGGAATCGCCGGCGCCAATGCCGTTTGCGGCGCCGTGACGCTCTGAGACGATCTGCAGAACGGGCAGAATTCTGCCTCGAACGGCAACGACTTCGAACAACTGATACAAAGCTTCAGATTTCCTGTATCGATCGGTTGGTTCAATTCTGATGTACTCATATTTTAGACTGAATTCGGTCTCGCTGCACCAACGATTCCGGCGATGATCGAACGTCAGCGACCCCGTTTCCGGAAAAGCGGCCGAAGCCCGTTCGAGCTATGTTACAATTCTGTTGCCTGAGTTCTGTATTCCGCAAAAATGTCGCCAAGATAGGTGATTAATTTAGTCGATGCCAGTTCACGATTTATGAATTTTTCATTGAAAATTCCTAGATTTTGACTTAACGTCTGAATACATAAGAAGAGAAACGAGGGAACTACGGACGAGGGCGCTCAGATGAAATCGCAGGTTGAATCCATCTACCGTTTTGACGAATTTGAACTTCATGCCGAAGGCCCGGCGTTGTACTTCCGCGGCGAGCTTGTCGAAGGGGGCGGAAAAAAGGCGCTGCAGGTCCTTTTGGTTTACCTCGATCATCCGCACGAACTGGTTCCGCATGACGTTGTCCTAAATGAGGTTTGGGGTGACGGCAGTTTCGGGGTCACATCGGACACGATCAATCAGTACATTAGTCAGATCCGTGTTCTGCTCGCAAAATACGATTCAAAAGAGTATTTCAAGAACAAGAAGGGACGAGGATACGTCTTTTCCGGCGACGTCCGCGAGACCGTTTTTGATCCCCCGCAAGCGGACGCAGTATTGGAATCAAGGCCCGCAACACCGGTCGTGCCGAGCGGCTTGATTCTTGTTTCAGCACTGCTGCTCGCGGTCGTCGTGGGCGCGGCTGCATTCTGGCACTTTTATCCCGACAATAGCGAGGCTGAGATCCGCGCTGCCGTCAAAGAGTCGCAGATGTTCGAGTCGTTGGTGCTCTACAAAAACCCGGCGGACTTCCGCGAGGGGTCGCTCGATCAGTTTTGGACAAAAGAGGTGGACGGGGAGCCGAATTCCGATCGGCGTCGAATCCGCGACTCAGTCGCCAAACTCGTCAGCGACGATAGACGCTACGGCGACGAGACAAAGTGCGAGAAGTTCGAAATTCAGTTTGTGCGAATAAATGACGCAAAGAACTTTGCCGATGTCCGAACACTTGAAAAGTGGTTCATCGCCGAATACAGCGGCGACGGCAAACTGCTGAAAAACCGCAGCGTCGGACCGTATTTCGTCAGCTATAACGTTCAGAAGATCGATGGCCGTTGGTTGATCGAACGTTCGACGACGGCACGAAGTACGCGTCCCGTGGCCTTTCTTAAAGATATCGAATTCGTAACGCAACCGATTGCGGGCCGGCAATTTCTCGTCCGAATCACCGGGCGCGATTTTGAGCCGGAATTCGTTTACATCGAGGCCGTCGGTCCGGGCTGCCCCGATGCGCGCCCCTGCCGAGTCCCGAATTCAGCGCTCCGTGAAACGGCCTCGATGACCGAGGCAGAACTAAGCAACGTCCCGATGACGCTCGCGTCCGGAACGTTCAAGATCTTCGTCCACAACGGAGAGTCTCAACCGTCAAACCCGGTCTTTCTCACAATCCCGTAAGCAGTGGTCAGTGGTCGGTGGTCAGTGGTCGGTGGTCGGTGGTCGGTGGTCGGTGGTCGGTGGACAGTGGACAGTGGACAGTGGACAGTGGACAGTGGACAGTGGACAGTGGACAGTGGACAGTGGACAGTGGACAGTGGACAGTGGACAGTGGACAGTACGCCGGAGTAAAAGTGCAAGTTTCAAGTGGGCCCGAAAATTCCGCAAATTGCACTGCGCTTTGCACTCCAGCGCACTATGCACTCCCGCGCACTATGCACTATGCACTTTGCACTTTGCACTATGCACTATGAACACCGCCGAACTGTCCATTGTCCATTGTCCATTGTCCACTGTTCTATTCATTGACGATCTTCGCCACCGTTTGCTTCATTTTGGCGATGACGTTGCCGCCGCCGCCGCGGAAGATGCCGGTTAGTTGGCCTTCGCGGTTGATGAGGATCGTCTGCGGGATGCCGCTCATCTGGTTTTTGCGCATCACTTCGACCGTCAGGTCTTCGTGAGCCCAGCCGATGATGTAGTTGATCTTCATTTCGGCGACGAACTTCTCGATGTCTTCCTTGCTTTCCGGGTCGACGTCGAGGCCGATCACTTCAAAGCCCTTATCCCGGTACTTTTCCTGCATCTCGATGAGGTGCGGGATTTCCTCGCGGCACGGGCCGCACCAGGTCGCCCAAAGGTTGAGCAGGACGACCTTGCCTTTGTGGTCCTCGATCTTAATCTCGGAACCGTCGAGATGGCGGTTCACCGCTTGGGAAATGGTCGAGCCGACCGGCGGGTATTTTGTTTTCGGCGCCTCGACGTTGGCGTTCGCCTGATCGTTCGAGTTCGCGCCCGGACCCGTCGAACAAGCGGTGAAAAGGGACAAAACAACAATGAATAAAACTGCTGACTTCATAAAAATTGGATTGGCTAGCCGATGTCCTGCATCCGCAAGACGATCAGCGTCGCGAAGAACAGGAAAAAGAACATCAGCATCAGGACCACCTGGTTGAGCACCTCGTCCATCCACGGATGGAGGAAATTGACGTATGTGCTCAGATTCTTGTCGACCTTCGTCGGGTTGTCGATGTTCGGCTCCTTGTCGAGCTTCGGCATATCGGGCGGTGATTTTCCGGACCGCAGGTTGTCTTTCAGATCGTCCTCGTATTCGTCGATCTTCTTTTCCTGGGCCTTTTTGTAATCCTTGACCTTGGCGCGCGAATCCTCGATCAGTTTGTCGTTCTGCGCTTCGACCCAGTCGTAGTAACCCTTGCCGTCGGTCTTCCCGTTCGGGTCCGCGCCTTCGGCTTCGAGCGTGTCGAGCGTTGAAAAACGCTTCATCGCGTCGAACGACCACGTCGCCGGCATGATCAGTCCCGCGACCTTGTTCATCCCGCTCGGCACGCCGACCAGACCCGAAAACAGGATCTGCGGGATGAGGATCAAGGGCACGAACGACGTCGCCATCTCGCCGGTGCTCACGAGCGCCGAGATGAGCAGCCCGAGCGCGATCCCGACGCTCGCCGTGATGAGCATTACCCAAAGCTGCGGGATCCCCAAAAGCTCGCCCGGCATCGGCATCAGCCCGACCAGATCGAGCAGTTTCAGCGGCACGAACAGCATCATACACTGCAGCCCGACGATGATCCCGAGCACGAAGATCTTCGAGCCGACGTACGGCAAAAGCCCGAGATTGACCATTCGTTCGCGATTGTAAACGGCGCGTTCACGAATGATCTCGCGCGCCGAGACCGAGGTTCCGAACCAGACCGCGACGAGCGACATCACGAAATACGCGAAGTCGCGCGGCTGATTCTCGCCCATCACGAAATAGGTCAGAACGGCGATGATCGGGGCCTGCGCGAACAGGACGAACAGGTTCATCTTGTCGCGGAACAGGACTTCCCAGTAACGCCTCGAAAGCGTCAAAAATTGGCGGATGGCGCCGAAAACGCCGAGCCCGCGCTTTTTCTGAACGCCCTGCGACTGCAGGGTTCCGAGCTCTTTGAGCGGTTCGAAAACGTTCTTGCGAAACTGCGGGGTCTGCAAAAACTTCTGCTTCCATTCCTCGGCGACCATCTCGTCCGCCTGCTGCGTGCTGGCGCCGCTTTTGATGCGCTGCTCGATGGGTTCTTCGAGCTTGTCGTAAAGTTCCTTGAAACTGGACGCGCCAAGATGCGCCAGCGCCTCGTCCGGCTTGCCGTAAAACGCCAGTTTCCCGCGCATCAGCAGCACGATCTTGTCGAACAGTTTGACGTTCTCCATCGCGTGCGTCGTCAGGATGACGGTCCGGCCCGATTCGGCGATCTGCCGGAAAAGCTTCATTATCTTCTCTTCGGTCGCCGGGTCGAGACCCGAGGTCGGCTCGTCGAGAAAGATCACGGACGGCTTTGTGATCAGCTCGACGGCGATCGAAACGCGCTTGCGCTGGCCGCCCGAAAGCTGGTTGATCGGCACGTCGCGGCGCTCGCTGAGGCCGGTAACGTCCATCACCTCGTCGATGATCTGGTCGATCTCCGCGCGCGACACGTCGCCCGAAAGCCGGAGTTTCGCAACATAATAGAGCGTCCGGTAAACGGTCAGCTCGCGGTGAATGATGTCGTCCTGCGGGACGTAGCCGATCGACTGCTTGAGCGAGTCGAGATGCTCGTAAAGGTCGAGATTGTTGATCAGGACGCTGCCGCCCGATGCCGGACGCATTCCGTTGAGCGCGTCCATAAACGTCGACTTTCCGGCGCCCGACGGGCCGAGCAACCCGACGAACTCGTTCGGCAGGATCGACAGCGAGACGTTGTCCAAAAGCCGGAGCATCCCGCCGCCCGAGCGGTTTTTGACGTCTTTGGTGATGTTGACCGAATCGATGCGCGTTTTCGAACGCGTGTCGAAGACGCCGATGTTGCTCGCCTGGTCGACCTGGAGCAGGAACGAACCGATCAGAATGTTGTCGTTCGGGAAGACGCCCTGGCGCGAGACGCGTGTGCCGTTGACGTAAACGCCGTTCGTCGAATTCAGATCCTCGACGACGATGCCCGAATTGGTCTGCATCAGCCGCGCGTGGACGTTCGAGATCTGAAGCCCGTCGAGCCGTATGTCGCACGTTTCGGCGCGGCCGATCGAAAGTTCCTGCTTCGCCGCAAAATTCAGCGTCATCAAAAGCGTCGGCTGGCTCGCGTCCGAAAGCGAGACCTTTTGCGACAGGTTCCCGACGTTGACGATCATCGTCTTCGAGCCGATCGATTCGACGAAATTCGACAGATCGCCGATCTGCGCCGCGGCGACCGCGCGCTGGCCGGCGAGGCTCGCGCCCTTCGGAGCGATACGCGTCGGCGAGTTGAAACGGACGATCGGCCCGCCCATCCCGAGCGTGATCTCGTCGTTGTGATAGATCGGGGTCTGCGCCGAGATGCGGACGTTGTTGACGAGCGTCCCGTTGAAACTGTTGTTGTCGTTGACCAAAAAGCTGCCGCCCGATTCGACGATCTGCGCGTGTTTGCGCGAGACCATCACGGCGTCGGCCTCGAAAACGATGTCGCACGACGGATCGCGGCCGAGCCAGATCTGCGGTTTGACGATCGGAAACGGCGCGGAATGAATCGAAGACTTAACAAAGTCGAGCTGTGCCGGGCCGGCGTGTGTCGGCGGCGGGGCCTGGCGAACGGGCTGCTGCGCCTGGACGGGCGGGGCTTGGACGGGCGGCGC
>JBGSWK010000029.1:0-4922 GCA_041752475.1 Pyrinomonadaceae bacterium
GTCTCAAAAGTCCCTAATGTCGCCGAAGGTGACGGACAACATAGCGTAGCGAGAATCGCTACGTGTGGATCGGAATTCGTCTTCGGTCTCCGAAGGAGACGAACATAAATCGATGATTGTTGGTAACTTACAGCGACGAAGACGGGAACGCAACGTCACGTAGGATTCGCTTCGCTTCATACTACGCTATGTTTCTTTGTCTCCTTCGGAGACTCAATTCGGTGACTTTTAAGACGGCCTCCCGAGCCTTTCCGCACATCCGGGCGGCAAAGCCGCTTTCACAAGCAGATCGCAATTCGCGATTCGCCATTATCCGGGCTTAACCGCGTCATCCGTGGCCAATTATTCCAATGCGACATCCAGGGCGGGAGTTTTGGGCGCGTTGGAACCGCAATGAATTCTCAGAATCGGAATCGTACCCCGAATCTGATCGAACGCGGCAATTGAAAGGAATTCGGCAGATTGTAATCATTGCGCTGCCCGTTCGCGCTGACGCCACGCGTGCTGAGGTAGTTCACGACCGACTGCCGGATCCCGCTTCCGTTGAAGATCGTGTTGAAGACCAGCGCTTCGTTTGCGCACGTCGTGCAGCCGCCCTGCGTCAGCGTGGACGAAGTGAAATTTGTCGAACTGATCTGCGTTTGTCGGCCCAGCTCATTTCGTTCGTCAAACAGATTCAGGAAGACACCGTAAGGTTCGATCGAGAATCGATTGTCGTTTCCGAATTTGAAGACGTGACCAACACGAAGATCCGTTTCGCTGAACGTCTCGGTCCGTCCCAGGTCACCGCGGCCGAAAAGGATCGAGTTTTGGACGCTGTAAAGAGAATAGACGGTCGTAAGCGGTGTCCCCGACTGGATCGTCGTGAACCCCGATACGGAGGTGCTGTTCGCGGCGTTCCAAGTGAAAGAGTAGCCGCCGTAGGCTTTGAAAACGTGTGGACGGTCGGTTGCGAGCCGACCGTTGTCGGGGTTCCCGTCCGCATCGAAACCGGCGAACGGAAGATCAAAATAGCGACCTGTGTTCGGCGCTGCCCGGCCGCCTTCGTCGGAATTGGAAAGTCCGGAATAGTTGCCGAAAAGCCGGCTGTAGGTGTAATTGACGTTGAAGAAATACTTCGCCGACCGCTTGTCCAGAATCACCTCGAACGCGTCGTATTTTCTCTCTGCCTTCGGACACGGGAGATTCGCCTGTGCCGAAACCTCGCAGATGACACCGAAGCCGGGGTTGGCGACGGTGAAAAGCTGGCTGCCCTGGTCGTTGAGAATCCCGACGTCTTCGATCGCGCGGTCTAGTTCGCGATGAATGAACCTTCCGGAAAGAACCAGATCACTGGTGATTCGCTGCTCGTAACCAACTGTAAATTCACGAGTTCGCGACGGCCGGATATCGGACGGAATACTCGGAAGCGCGAAGCCGATCACCGGTAAGTTCGACGAGATGATGAAGGAAAACTGGCAGACCGACCAACCGGCGCTGTTTTGAATCGGACAGTTGCCGCCCGGGAAGTCGGGATTTCCGCCGAGAATGTTGCGATAGGTGTAGTTTGTGTATGCCGCGCCGCGCGACGGGAGCATCTCAAAAAAATCCCGATAAAATATTTGTGAAAATTCAGACTGGAGATGATTGAACTTCAGCCGGTCGTAATACCAGCCGTAACTGCCGAAAACCTTCGATTTCCCGTTGCCGAAGACGTCGAAAACACCGGCGATTCGCGGCGCGATCTTGTCGCCCCAATTCCATTCGCCGCTGAATTCCTCGCCCACGAGCACCGTCGACGGCGGATAGACCGGCTCACCGTATTTCGGCAGATTCTCCTTCTCGAAGCGGAGTCCGAGACTCAGCGTCAGCCGCCTGGCGATCGTCCAGGAATCCTGTGCGTAAAGCGCCTGGCTTCGCCCGCTCGCTTCGCCTACCGTGCCGAAACGCTGGAGAAAGCCGGAGCCGAGATTTCCGGGCGTTGGTGTAACCGGAATACCGAGCGTGTCGATCGAACGTCCGTAAAACAACTGGACAATTCCCGTATCGGTGTAGCCTTCGCGAATCCCGTTCGAGATCTTGTTGAAGCCGTAACCGAACTTGAAATGATGACGCCCGAGCAGGTCGATTCCGTTTAGTTGACCCTCGATGTCGAATGTCGTTCGTTCTGAGACGTCGTAGTCGCGCACGTTGTTGCTGGCGATGTTTTGAAACCCGGGATTGCAGTTGGCGCCGGCCGGCGGAACCGAACTGGCCGAGCAAATGAAACGGGTTATCTTTGGAATCCCGTAACTGTCGAGTTTCTCGTTCAGGAAACCGTAGCCGCCGCGGACCGAGATCAGGAAACGATTCGTGACGTCGATCGTCGCCTGGCCGTTGACCATTTGCGAATTCTGACGGCCGCCCCGCGTCGCGAGGTATTCGGCGCCGCGAAGCCCGAGCACGGACTGCGGGGCACCTCCGAGTCCTTCCGTTATCGACGGAAGCGCGCCGTCCTGAATGATCGGATTGTAAAGATACGTGCCAAACAGACGAAGCCGCGAAAACGGCTGGGCATCGAGCCGAAAGAACGTCTGCTCGGCCCGGACATTGGCTTTATACTTGATCGTTTCGGCTACCGTTCGCGTCGATGGATCCGAACCGGTGAAGTAATCGATCGTCCGGGAAGCGTCGAAGACCTGCGGCGAATAAGAGGCGAAGAACCAGAATTTGTTTTTGACGGCCGGTCCGCCGATCGACGCGGTCGGGAAATAACCGCTGCCGCCGTCCTTGTTCGGTCTGAAATACTCCGTCTGCCCCGCTCCGCTACCGAACCGGCTCAGCACCTGGTTCGATTGGCCCTGAAGCCCTGAAGGTGTCAAAGATATTCCGAAGTTGCCGCGCCAGGCGTTGCCGCCTCCGGTCGTCACGATGTTGACGACCCCACCGACCGCGCCGGAGTATTCGGCGCCGAACCCCGTCGAACGCACCTGAACCTCTTCGAGGAGTTCGAAGGGCAGATCGAAGTTCGGATTTAAGAGTCCGGTCCTGAAGTTCGTCACTTCCTGACCGTCAATGAAGTAAGTGTTGTCGCCGCCGGAACTGCCGTCGATCTGGAACCCGGAAACGAGCGGCTCGCGCCGAACATTCGGTACGATCTTGACAAGAGAACCCAGAGTCGTTCGGCGTGGCAGTTGGCCCGGCGCGTTCGACTTGATGGTCGTCCGGATCGACGGGTCGGCATCGACGGAAAGTACCGGTTCGATGACGACAGTCGAATCGGTAATCGCGCCGACTGATAGCGAGACGTCTATCTGCCGGGTGTCATCGCTGATGATCGTCAGGTTTTCGCGAAATCCGCGGAAGTTCGGTGCCGTAATCTTGATCTCATAAGTGCCGGCCGGAAGTTCGGAGACATAAAAATAGCCGCTTTCGTCAGTTTCGAGGCTTTTCTTTAGCCCGGCTGTCCAAAGCATCGATTCGATCGAAACGGTCGCACCGGCGATCGCCGCACCGTTTTGATCGGTCACCGTGCCGCGGACCGCCCCGGATGTTCCCTGGGCGAAGGCCGCCGGAATGAATACAAAGGTGAATATGACAAGAACCACAGTGAAAAACGCGAGTCGGTTGATCATAGTTTTTGGACTCCTTGAAGACTGTCAAACCCGGATTCCGCAAATACGCCGATTTCGGGCTAATGAAACAACTTCCCGTTGTTCAAAGCCGAGCTTTTGCGGGAAAATCTACGCCTGCGTTCACAGACGCGGCCGTTCCCGCAAAGATGCTAAGTCGCAAAGCTCGGTCCTTAGATTCAAATAATCACCCATTCGTGTTTCGCTCGATTCCAATGCGCAATTTGGATTGACCGGGCGTTCCATCAAGATCAAAGGCAAGTTCCAAACCTGACAGCTGGGTCGCCGATTTTACAGACACTTACGGAGAGCGTCACGGTTTTCGGCTTCAAACAGGACCCACCTCCGGCGGAATGCTTCAAATAATTGGACGAAATCCGAAAAAATGCAACTGGGCCGATAGCCATAAATGCGAATTAGTTTGGCCGAACAAACCGGTTTGCGATATTATCAGAACAACAAATCGAACGATTTCGTAAATGAGTTGGCGAAATAAGAACACGAAAGGAGTTTTTGTAGATGAGCATTTGGGAAAAAGTTAAAAACGAGGCACTTAATCAGTTCATCGAGGTCATCGAATGGCTCGATGATTCGCGCGATACGCTGCTTTACCGGTTTCCGGTCCACGGTCAGGAGATCAAGAACGGCGCACAGTTGATCGTTCGCGAATCGCAGGCCGCGGTTTTTGTTCACGAAGGTCAGGCGGCGGATGCTTTTGGCCCCGGACGATACACCGTCGATGGCGGCAACACGCCGATCCTCAGCAAAATCGGCGCTTGGAAACACGGATTCAATTCGCCGATCAAATCGGAAGTCTATTTCGTCAACACCAAGCAGTTCACCGATATGAAATGGGGAACGTCGAATCCGCTGATGCTCCGCGACGCTGATTTCGGCATCGTTCAGCTTCGGGCTTTCGGCGCGTATTCGATGCGCGTCGCCGACCCGCAGACTTTCATCAAGGAAGTTGCCGGCACGAACGCGCATTTCCAGACGGAAGACATCGACGCGCAGCTCAAACGCGCGATCGTCAGCGAGTTCTCGGACGCGCTCGGCGAGCTTAAGATTCCGGCGCTCGACCTTGCGTCGCAGTACAAGGAACTCGGCGAGCAGATCCGCGCGAAGATCAACGAAGATTTCAAGACCTACGGGCTTGAAGTTACGAAGTTTTACGTCGAGAACATTTCGGTGCCGGAAGCGGTTCAGGAAGCGATCGACAAACGCGCGGCGATGGGCGCGCTCGGCGACGCTCAGCGTTATATGCAGTTTCAGGCGGCGGACGCGCTTCGGGATGCGGCGCAGAACGAGGGCGGCGGCGCCGGACTCGGGGCC
>JBGSWK010000030.1:0-106054 GCA_041752475.1 Pyrinomonadaceae bacterium
GCGGTTTCGGCCGCCTGGATCGCGACGTCAGACACCTGTTTCGCCGCCTGCAGCGCGGCGGCGGCGGCGGCCGGTATCCCGCGCCACGCGGGAAGGAAACCGATCAAAACATTCATACTCCCCGGCCCCGGAAGCAGCTTGGGCGGAAGCGGGTGCGCGACGCTGTCGGTGATTCTGGCAGCTGGTCCTGTTGGCATAGTGTCTCCTTAGTCGGGCAATAATTCCAAGATTTTGCGCGTCGATGCGATCTCATCTGCATTGAAATTCCGCAAACTCGTCGTCTCAAACGGCAGTGTGATCTTGAGCAAGTGCGTGATCCAAACGGCGACGTCGTTCATCCGCGCCATCCCGTTCTGGCGATCGCTTCCGATCCGCACGATTCCGTCTTCTCGATCGAGCCACGAAATAACGCCTTTGGCGACCGCGGCATCGCCGATATAAGTCATAAGATCCTGCATCTGCATGACATCGTCCGGCTCGGTCTTGGCGACGAAGCCGACAAACTCCTGTCTTTCGGGTTTTCCCCCAAGCTTCACGCGCGCGGCGAGAAGGCGGAGCTTCGCCTCGTCATCTTTCTCTTTAGGTTCAAGTTGACGCAATCCTTCGAGCGCTCCGGACTCGGATGATCTGCCGACGAACAAATACAGCTCGCCTCGAATGAACGAATCATTGCGGAGCGGAATCGCTCCGATCGTATCCGCTGCTGACGGTTTGTTCACGACCTTTCCGAGCTTTTCAACAGCAAGTGTCGCGATATTGACGTCGTCGTCGCCGGTGCGGCGCAACAAGTACGCTCCGGCGTACTGATTGTCTTGCCGGACGACCAGTTCGATCGCCAGTTCACGGGATTCAGCGTCGAGCGACGCGTTGATCTCGTCAAGATCCTTGGCGATTCCCGGTGGCGCTTTCCCGGCGCGCTCGATCACGCTTCGGTCGTGGGATTTTACGGCATCGATATATGCTTCGCTCATCTTTTTGTTCTCCTGCTTCGGAGTTTCTGTCTTCGAAGGCGGTGTTGGGCTCGGAACGCCGAGCGGCGACGCGTAACCGCCGCATGCCGACAATCCAAACACCAGTGTGGCAGCAACGATCCAAATTGTCCGTATACGAAACTTCATGTTCTTAAATCGGTGCATAGGACCGACTCCGTGCGGCACGCCGCAAAGTATTTACTTGGTCGCCCTGGCGTATCCTCGCCAGTTTCTTGATCCCAAGCAACTGGCCGGCCATCAGCCTTCCGTCCGTATAACGGCCGTACCCGACCTGTGCGCGGGCGACTGAATTCGGAAATGAATTGTTGGCAGGAAACGTTGCAGTTCCAAGATCGACAAAGTTGTGCATCAGGTCGCGATGCGCCCAGATGTCCTGCCGAACATTCGAATTCGTCGGCGGATTATTTTGCTGACCGTTGTCGTAATGCTGCAGTCTCAATGCATGTCCGATCTCGTGCGCCGCCGTATGCGCTGCTTCGCGTATATCGGTTGTGTCGCGAAACGTGATTCCTGCTTGACAGCCTGGAAATCCGGTAACGGCGTTCGCAGGGTTCGCGTTGGCATCGTCGCGGGAAAACGCGATGCCGAGCACCTGGTCCTGCGTTCCGGCCGCGCCGCCGGACGTATTCTGGGTGTCAAAGTAGTGGTGGAAAAAATACGCATTCAGGGCGCCCGCAACGGATCCTTGGCGCAAGATCGTCTGCAGCTCGGTATTGCGTTGATCAGCGACGTTCGTCAGGGTTACGGTTCCGGCCCTCGCGTAACCGTTCACCGTTTCGGGCCGAAGCTGACTCGGAATCGTAAAACGAACACCTGCCGGGGCATAGATCCGGTTGATGCGCCGAAAGACGTTCTGGACGTTGGCTAACGTCATGGATGATGCCGTGCCATTGATCGTCACAGCATGGGCAGCGACGCGGATGACGATCTCGGGATAAACCTGCACCGCCAATTCCGCAAGAACGGGGCCGTCAACGGATCCGAAATGCAGTTTGACCTTCGTTGCCTGCGGCGAGCTTCCGGTCGCCGTGCCCGTCAGGTAAATGCAATCGCCGATCCGGCCATCCGCATCATTCGGATTGAGCGCCGATCCCGGTGCCGGATGCTGAAGGGCGGCAATGGCGTCGCTGTCGACCGTCGGAAAGATCTGCGTCGTCGGCTCGATCCGATCTCGAATAACCTTGACGCGGATCGTTTTCGTTTGCGTGATCCCGACCACGGGTCCGTGGGCGTCGCAAAAATCCTGAGGTATCGCGAAACAGCGATCATCTATGTCGGGCGCGTCGATATCGGCGAATCCGGTAACGGCGCGCGCAAACTTCAGCGGCACGATCCTGTGCGGCACCACATTCGGGTGACGCTGCGGGTTTGTAACTTGAATCTCAAACGCCATCTCTACTCTCCAGCCCTCGTTGTCAGTTGTGTCCGTGTCTGGTTGCCGACCGTCCCGTCTATACTCAGATTGCTATCTGCCTGAACATTCATCACCGCCTGCTGCGTTTTCGTTCCGTCGGTGCCGTCATCCGGAGCACTGTTTCCGACAGTGCTCAGTTGATAGCCGGTGATATAGCCGAGAATATCGTAACGCTTTTGCTGTCCGGCGAGCGTTGTCACGGCCTGAAGTCCGCCATGCAGCGTCAGATTGAAATCGCTGTCAAATATGCGGACGACAACATTTCCCGTCAATAACGGCTGGAGCGGGACTTCGATCTCGCCGTCGGCATTCGTTTGACCCGTCGAATGTTCGGTGCCGCCGACGAGAATCCTGTAATCCGCAGACGCGATTCCGAGCCCGGCGTCCGTCCCGGGCGCGATCTGAAATCTTATTTTAACTACATCCGTGATCGTAGTCAGCGTATTCGCAAGGTCTTCACCTTCTGAAGTCCGTCCGACCGGCGCGGGATTTGGTCCATCCATCAGTCCTTCTCTCCAATTAACTCTTCTTGTCGTGTGCGTCGCGCAGTCTGCCCCGCAACGCATCGTCAACGCTTCCAGTGACAGTCATACTGTTCTTGCTCTGGTACGATTTGATCGCATCCTTCGTCTTGTTGCTTTCGACCTTGCCGTCAAGCGACCCGTAATAGAATCCGAGATTCAGAAGCCGGGCCTGCACTCCAAGGTTCGTATCTACCGGCTCAAGCTCGCCGATCGAAAGGTCCCAGCTCAGAACCTTAAGCTTCTCGTCCTCGGTAAAAAGCTTGAGTTTTCCTTTCTTTGAATCTGCCGGTATTTCCTGTTCGAAGAACCCCTTTCCGTCGGTGTTTCCCTCGATCAAGCGTTCTCCGAGTTTCAGTTCGAAACGCTTGTCGCTGAACGGTTTACCCTTATCGTCCTTGAGCACGATCCGCAGTTTCACTTTCGGACGCTTAAGCTCAAACAAGTGTTTCTGTTCGGTCCCGCACGATTCCTCACCAAGATCGAGATTCGGAATATATACCCGATCGCCGACGCAGAGCAGATTCGGTTTCGGCCGGTTGCGCTTCAGTTCGGCGTTGTTCGGATGATTGTAAATGACCTTGTAATCGCCGAAGCCGAACTTCTTGGCGATGCTTTCCATGTCATCATTCTTTTGAGCGATGTATGTCTGAGCCATAACTTATTTCTTCTTCCAGGTACTCTTATCGAGCCTCGGAAATGTTACCTTACAGGTCCCGGGATCGATGTTCGAAACCCTCGCAAACCCTTTCTCATCGGTCGTCCCCTCGGACAGCGTCTTGCCGTCAGGAAGCGTGATCCGATAACGCTCGCCGGCGACGGGATTACCGTCGTCGTCCTTGAGTTCGATCTCGATCCAAGACTTCTTGTCCTTGTTCTTGGGCGAGTTCGGATTGTGCGACGGCTGCGAATACGATGGCGCGATTGTCGGCGGCGTTTGCCGACGCTGGTTCTTGTATGTCGGCGCATCGCTGCCGGGATCGGCATTGTCGGCGATCTCGGCCTCGGCCGGATCAAGCGGCGGGACGATCGAACCCGGCACCGCCGGCAATGCAGCACCGCCGCTGTTGATCATCACCATCGTGCCGTTGATCTGTACGCCCGCCGGATTGATGGTCACGAAGTTGCCGCCGACGTTGATCGTCAGCCCCGTTTGCGCCTCGAGAACGATGGTGTTGGCCTTAACGGTGTACGATCCGCCGACGTCGAGCGCGTAGTTGCCTCCGACCTTTTCGGCCGCACTGCCTCCGACCTCGTAAGAATGCGACTGGTCGGTCTTATAGGCCGTTTTTCCTTCGACGTGATGATGATGGTCGCGTTTGATCTTTTCGATCATGTCGCGCTCGACAAGGATGTGCTCGTCGCGTTTGACCCGTTCGCGCTTGTCACGCGTGACGATCAAATGCCGGTCGTTGCCGATCAATTCGCGGCGGTCGTTCTTGATGCGAACGTCCTGGTCCTTCTGGCCGTGGACAAATATCTGCTCCTCGCCTTTTTTGTCTTCGAAACGAAATTCGTTGAAGCCGTTGCCGCCCTTCGACGAATTCGATTTGATCGTAGATTTCGTCTTCTCGTCGGGAAGATTGTACGGCGGCATCGTCAACGGGTTGTAAACGCAGCCGACGATGATCGGGTAATCCGGATTGCCTTCGAGGAAATTCACGACAACCTCCATCCCGATGCGCGGAATGAACATCGTTCCCCACTGATTTCCAGCCCATATCTGCGCGACGCGGACCCAGCACGAACTCGCCTCGTTACCCTGCCCGTCGCGATCCCAGAAAAACTGAACCTTTACGCGCCCAAATTCATCGGTGAAGATCTCTTCGCCCGACGGGCCGACGACGACGGCCGTCTGGCTACCGTAGATCATCGGCCTCGCAGTCGAAAGTGCGGGCCGGTAAGGCGGCGCGCCAGAGCCATACGAGATGCATTTGAACTCGTTCGTATATGGTTCGATGACGGTATCGTTCGAAACATAGGTCGGATTCTGTTTGGCCTCGTGAGTTGCGGAGGTGATGACGTATTGCCGGTTCAATTCACCGTTCGGATGATTGGAAAGTGCGAATCGGTAACCGGCGGTGATGGCGCAGCAATCCGAGTTCCCGCCGGCCTGGCAGACGCCCGAATCGAGCATCTCGATCATATTCTGAGTCGTACGCTCGCGGTCGGCAAACACTTTGTTCAGTTCGCTGCTCTGTTTGCTGCCCGACGGGCCGATACCGTCGTACTTGCGCGCGTAGCCTGCGGGAAAGTCATAGCGTTCCAGCTTTTGACTGTCGCCGAACTGGTAAATGCTCGTCTTTTCCATGTCGAGATGACTCGACGGCAGTTGAAAGTTATGATCCCAGAGAGTCACCTTCCCGGTCTTGACCCGGTAATCGTTGAGGAACTTGCTGATCGAACCATAAAACGCTTCCTCCTCGCCGACGCGGTGATATTTGATCTGACTCTTGCTCGGACACTCGGCATTCGACTGCGGCGTGTTCGCGATGACCATCCGGTCCTTTCCGCCGGAATGTTCGAAATAATAGAACATTCCCTCTTCTTCCATCAGGCGCGAGGCAAAGTCGAAGTCCGTTTCGCGATACTGGACGCAGTAGTTCCGCGGTTCAAAGGTTCCGACCAATTCAAACTTGACTTCAAAGCCTTCAAACATCTTGCGGAGAATGTCCGGAACGCTGATCTGCTGGAAGATCTGGCTCTGGCTCTTTTGGGTCAGCATCCAGATGTGCGGGACGATCTTGATGTGATAGACCGTGAACCGGATGTCGCGCATCCCCTGGGCGAATTCGTTGACCATTCCCGAGAAATCGCGGGTCGCGCCGTCTTCGGATGTCACCGTGATGGTCACGCCCTGGCCAAGCAGGGAATGGGGATCGATAACCGTCGGGTTGTAACTGCTTTCGTCCTCTTCGTGCAGAAGTTCCGCCTCGATAGTGAACAACCGCGACATTTCCTCGGTCGCCTTGAAACGGTTCAAGAGAACGTAATCCTTGCCGAGGGGCGTCGCAATGTTGATTATTCTGTTGTCTTGTGTTGTTGCCATTTTTTTCAAAAGACCCTAACCGGCCCGGCCGCCGTCCGTCCTAATCAAATCCCGGAACGCTCATTTCGCTCCACGGCTTGTCGTCGTAGATCTTCTTCACGCGCATCCCGTAGTTGTTGACCGTCGTCGCGTTGATGTTGTTGTACAGCGTCGCGATCTGTTCGATCGACGATCCGGGCGGCATATTGCTGATGATCCGGCGGAGCATCTCCGCGCCCGCGCGGATGTTCTTCAGCGGGTCCTTCATTTCTTCGCGCGTTCCGAACGTGTCTCCCCAATAATCGACGTTGAGATTCATCGGCCGGATGGACTTGTTCTTGCCGATCAGATCAAGCGGCGCGTCGTAGTAGCCGTGCGTGGTTTCCATAAACATGATCGCCCGTATAAGACGCGGCTCGACTTTGGATTCGAACGCGGCGATATCGATATAGCCCGAATATGTGTCGACCATCGACTGCGAAGAAGCCTCGTACCAGGGCGCGTCACCGCTGGCCTTGGGATTGCCGGTAACCATAAACAGTCCCGGACAAACCTCGCCATTTTGAATGCACTCTTTGCGCGTAGCTGCCATTTTCGACCCCGCAACGCAGAAGCCAAATCAGAAAGCGAGCCGAACGAAAGTCCACCTTTCGCTGCGGCCCGCCTTTTTCATTTGAAACTCCTACTTGATGTCATAAACAAACTTCTCGTCCGCGCCGACCGAAACGTGGACCGATTTTATTCCCTCGCCGGTTGCCATTCTCGCGAGCACTTCGCCCGACATTTCCGGCAGCAGCGATCCCGTCAGAATGTTATATACGTTGCGCGCGCCGCTATCGACGTCGGTGCATCGTTTCGCCACCGTATCGATGACGGAATCATCGTAGGAAAATTGCGCACCGTGATTGTCCATAATGCGGGTTTTTATCTTTCCGAGCTGCAGACGGATGATCAGCCTGAGGATATCGTCTGAAATCGGGTAGAACGGAACGGTTACCATTCGGCCGAGAAGAGCGGGTTTGAAGGCCTTGACGAGCTCAGGACGGATCGCCTCGACCAGCCCTTCCGGATCGGGTTTCGTGTCCGGATCGGCGCAGAGTTTCATGATCGTATCCGTGCCGACATTAGACGTCAGAAGGATGATGCAGTTCTTGAAATCGATCTCGCGGCCCTCGCCGTCTTCGAGAACGCCCTTGTCGAACACCTGGAAGAACAATTCCATCACGTCCGGGTGCGCTTTTTCGACCTCGTCGAGCAACACGACGGCGTACGGTTTGCGCCGCACGGCCTCGGTCAGCACGCCGCCTTCGCCGTAACCGACGTATCCCGGAGGCGAACCCTTAAGGCTCGACACCGTGTGCGCCTCCTGATACTCGCTCATATTGATCGAGATCAGATTGCGTTCGCCGCCGTAAAGCGTATCGGCGAGCGCAAGCGCAGTTTCCGTCTTGCCGACGCCGGAGGTTCCGACGAGCAGAAATACTCCGATCGGGCGTTTCGGATCCGTCAGTCCGGCCCTCGCGGTCCGAATGCGCTGCGAAATGGCCTCGAGCGCGTGGTCCTGACCGAGAACGCGCTCTCCAAGCGTCCGCTGAAGGTTGAGAACCGCGTTGATCTCGTCGGCGACCATCTTGCCGATCGGGATACCGGTCCATCCGGAGATGATCTCGGCGACCGCCTGACTGTTGACGACGGGTGCCATCAGCGGATTTTCGCCCTGAAGCGCTTTGAGTTCTTCGTTTAGTTTCTTGAGTTCACCTTTGAGAAACTCAACATCGACGGGTTTCGATTCCTCGACCGGAGTTTCGTCGTCCGTCGCTGCCTCAGTCGTCGGCTCAGTAGAACCTTCCTCCACAGCCTCGCCATCGCCGTCCGACTCGGCGGCAACCGGCTCGGGCTGCAAACTGTCGAGCCGCGACATCTCGAGTTTGAGACGGATGTTGCGGATCTTTTCGACGAGTTCCTTTTCCTTTTCCCACTGTTCGTTAAGCAATGCGAGTTCTGCTTGGGCCGCTTCGCGTTTCGCGGTCAAGTCGCCGAGCCGATCTTCGTGATCCGCACCGGTGACCTGTTCGCGCTCAAGTGCCTCGATCTCGGAGGTCAATCTCTGAATGCTCCGCGTTACGTCCTCGACCGCCGCAGGTGTGGCGCCCTGGCCGATCGCGACCTTGGCGCAGGCAGTGTCGAGAACCGAAACGGATTTGTCGGGAAGTTGCCGTCCCGTGATGTATCGATGAGAGAGTTTGACGCAGTCGACAATCGCTTCGTCAAGAATACGAACGTTGTGATGCTCTTCCATAATTCCGGCGATTCCGCGCATCATTCCGATCGCTTTTTCTTCGTCGGGTTCTTCGACCTTAACAACCTGAAAGCGCCGCGCGAGCGCCGCGTCTTTTTCAAAATACTTCTTGTACTCGGCCCAGGTCGTCGCCGCGATCGTTCTCAATTCGCCGCGAGCCAACGCCGGCTTGAGCAAGTTCGCCGCGTCGTTCTGGCCCGCCTGACCGCCGGCCCCGATCATCGTGTGGGCTTCGTCGATGAACAGGATGATCGGCTGCGGCGACGATTTGACCTCGTCAATGACCGATTTCAGGCGGTTCTCAAACTCGCCCTTGACGCCCGCGCCGGCCTGAAGGAGCCCGAGATCGAGCGTCCGAACCGCAACGTTTTTCAGCGGCTCCGGAACATCGCCCTGGGCGATGCGCAGCGCAAAACCTTCAACGACGGCGGTCTTACCGACACCCGCCTCACCGGTGAGGATCGGATTGTTCTGGCGGCGGCGCGTGAGAATGTCGATGACCTGCCGAATTTCAAAATCGCGCCCGAGGATCGGATCGATCTTTCCCGCGGCGGCCTTCGCCGTCAGATCCTCGGTATACTGATTGAGCGCTTTCGTCTTTCCGGGAACACCCGTCGCAACCGGAGCGCCGCCGGAGGTGCCGCCGGTTTCGCCGAGCGCCATCGCTTCGCGCGCTTCGGACGAATCGGCCGTTACTTCCGGGAGTTTGCCCTCAAGAGCCTCGACCGAGATATGGCTGAATTCACGCGAGATCTCACGCGCGATCCGTGCCGTCCCTTCATTCGCCAGCAAGGCGAGGATCAGGTGGCCGGAGCGGATCCGCGACTCGCCGAAGTCGACGGACGCGACGAGCCAGGCGTCCTGAAACCATCGCGGCAGACGGTCCGAAAGACCGGGCGTTCGCGAGTTTCCGGATTTCAGACGGTTCATCGCCGTCTCGACATCCTTCGTCAAACGATCGACGTTGACCTCGAAATGGCGACAGATCTTGTGAAGATCCGTGTCGTTCTGTTCGAGTATTTTCGCCAAAATATGTTCGATCTCGACATCGTAATTGGTTCTCGATAGACACAGCCCGGCTGCACTTTCGAGCGCGCCCCGGCAAGTATCATTGAGCCGGCCGACAAGTGATTTCAAATTTACGTTCATTTCCTTGCTCCTTTGCTTCGAATAACTGACTAATTATTAACCTGAAGAATGACCTGATCGTCGTCCGCAGTAAACGGCTTCGTTTTCAGGAATGACGTCCAGCCCAATAGCGGACGGCGCTTGGCGCGGGTCGTCAGGACCGTTCCCGGCACCTGTTTCGCTTTCAAAACGAGGCGTACGTCGAAATCGAATTCCGTCCCGTTCATAAACCTGACGATCGACCTCATCGGTTTATAGGCATGCCCGTTCGGAAGAAACCCCTGAAACTCGGCAAATGAAAGCGGACCGAAGACAATCCGGAATTTTGATTGCTGGTCCCAGATGCGAGTTCCCAAAATCGTGGTCTTCCCGAGCGAATTGTTTGCCTGCCCGAGACGGGTAATGCTCGATTTGTCTAAATCTAACCATTGACCGAAAAACTGGATCGCTTTTGCCCTAACGCTGAAATAGTCGCCCAAGATGTTGGCGAGAGCGGCGGCCGAATGCGGTTTTTGGGCAATCAGTCCGGCGTAAGGCAGCAGCGACTCGTCGGGCAGGTCCATACGGCCGCGGAGACCCGGAGTGCCGAGTCCCACGAGATCGAAAAGATACTCCGTAAAATCGTCGGTGCCGCGCTCGTACTTAACGGGGAACCGATATTTTTCCCACGCACGAAAGAACATCGACGTCGACCGGTGCGTGAAGATGTCGAGAAACGACCACATCGCCGTATCTCGGTAACGGGCGCGGTCCATCAGGATCTCGGTGTAATGGATCGGCATCACGCCGTTGATCCCGACCATACCGATGAAGTTGAGGAAAAGTTCGGTCTTCTCGCGATCGGTAAGTTCGTCAACCGATTCCTTTAACTCTTGAATCTCGCTGGCGGGAAAGAAAAGGCCGAGACGCGATCGGAAACGGGCGACCTCTTCGTGCGGCAGCGCATCGCCGCCAACGGGCTTGCGTTCGGGAAAGATCTTCTCAAGCAGCCGGACAGCCTGAAAGAACTCGAACCGGAACGGCTCGTCTGCGAGTTTCTGATTTAGGGGCCGCTTTTCCATTTTAGATTGCAGATTTTGGATTTTGGATTTAATGGGAATTATCGAACCCGCATCGGTTCCGATCCACAAATCACAAAAGCACTTGCTCGCCGGTTCTTGTCGGAAACACCTTTACATCTTCTTCCCGCTGTTCGGTCCGAAGAACCATCTGGTTAAAAGAATTCAGCGACGAATAGAGCCCGAGAAATCGTTCCAGAACGCAAGCGAAAAGAAACATTCCGCTGCCGACGAACTGCTCTTCGTCAAAAGTCAACGTCGTTTCGAGCCCGCGCACGAAGCCCGCGCCGATGTGCTCGCCGATCCTTCGAACTACTTTCCGGGATTCGATCCCGGTGATGCCGAGAATCTGTTTGCGAGTCGGCGACGAGTCGTCGAAATTGTACAAATGCAGGATCTCCTGCAGGGCTTCGGGCGTCCCGTTCTGGTTCTCGACGATCGACAGAAAGTTCAAATTCAAATGCGAGATCAGCCGCCACTGCAGCGAACGACGTCGCGCCGGGCGAATGGTTTCCGTCGGCTTGGTCAGGCATCGGGCCTTCGAAAGCAGTCCGGTTCCTTCGACCTCAAAATCGCCCTCGCGGCCGCCGAACGGCAATTTTGCCGGAAGATCGCGGTTGGTACAGGTCGTTTTGACGTTCAGCACCTCGACTGCCGGGACGCGCGGATTGAAAGTCATATCCACCAGCGACAGAAACATTTCGGTGCCGTCATCGTCGTCGCGCTGCGAATCGCGCCGCGTCGCGTACCAAAAACTCTTCTCCATCTGCTCGCCGTACGCGTGGCGCAACGAATAAAACGGCGAAAACTCGTGCGTCGTATTCGTTTTCGGATCCGATGTCATTACCTCGTCGATCGAATAGACCTCGGTCGTCATCTGGCGGTGAACATCGGGCACGACGTGGTATTCATATTTCTGCTGCGACAGATAGATCGGATCCGCCATTCGCGAGAACAAGTTGATGATCGGCGTACAACCGAGCCGGAAAGTATCGGCCGTGACCGGCGCCTTCGGCGGGACAACGTCCTTGAGATGAATGATCAAGTCAAAGTGACTGCCGAATTTGGTGTTGATCGCCTGGTCGATCCCGAAGACATCGAAAAACAGAAACTTGTATGGGAACGCAAAATACTCGGTCAGAAGTCTGTAGCCCGGAAACGACCGTTTCGTGTACGGCAGCAGTTCCTCGTCGTCCTCGAAGCCAACCTGCTTGATCGCATCCCCGGCCGGGATGATCACCGGATCGGGCAGCTTGAGCTGGATATTCGAAAGCGTTTTCAGCGATTTGCTCGAAATCGGCGTATCGCGCGGCCGGAACTCGACCTTCGTCGAATGGTTGAAAAGCAACTCGTACAACGGGAAGATCAGCTGCGGATCGCCGTTGATGTAAAATCTGATCGACTTTGGCGGCTCGCCGGTGTCGCCGACGCGCATCTCGTGCAAATTCGCGTTTCCGAAACAGCGCATTCCGATCTTGATGTACGCCTCCGAAAACATACCGCGTCCGTCCTTCGGAGCCGGTGATTCGAGGACCGCGGACTCGATCTCGATCGGAAACAAAGCAACGTCGAATCCCGTCCGGAACTGACACGGCGTTCCGTTCACGGGGCGCGAATTGAGCCGCGCGCCACGGTCGAGTTTCTGGACCGCCGTCAGTTTGTCGTTTGGCGAGCCGAACGAAAACTGGGTGATCGCCATTGACGGGATCGGCGACAAATAATGCGGATAGACGACGTTTATGAAAGATTCCGTTATTTCCGGAAGTTCGTCGTCGAGTTTTAGCGAGATGCGGGCCGCGAGAAACGCGAAGGCTTCGATGATGCGCTCGACATGCGGATCCTCGATCTTCTCCTCGTCGAGCTGCAGGCGCGCGGCGATCTTCGGATATTTGCGCGCAAACTCTGCGCCCATCCGGCGGAGAAAGATGAGTTCGCGTTCGTAGAAACCAAGCAGTTCGTCGCGCATTTGCTTATTTTAGTTGAATTTCCGACAAAACCTAAACGTCAGGTTACTTTTCGCGAACCTCAAAATCACCGCTCCCAAGCTGCAGAACCGTATCAAAGGCGATTGGTTCCGGAGTCGGCTCGACATTCAGCCGCGCCTCGATCCGAAAGCGCAGTGAACGATCGACGTTGTTCACCGGTTCGAGAGATACGTGGACATCAAGGAACCGCGGTTCAAATAGGCGGATCGCGTTTTCTATCGCCTTCGAGAGGCGCTTCTGTTCATTCTGATTCTTCGCACTGATGCCGGTGATATCCGGCAACCCGTAAGTCAGAACCGACTTCTTGATCTCCTGCATCCGATCGTCGATCTCGACGTGAACGGTTCGTGAGTTGAGCAGCCACTCAAGGTCGCGCCGAACCGATAACTTCAGTTCACGCAACGACTGTGACCGCGACTTGGGCGCCTCGCGCGAAACATCCGGCTCGAAGTCGAGAAGACGATCAAAGACCGACGGAGTTATGCGGATTTCGTTGTCGGTTCGCGCCATATTAAACAGATAAATGTACCGTCACCCACATCGAATGACGGTACAAGGCTTTTTTGATTCTTTGGAATCGAATCGCCGCCGGATTTCTCCGGCGACGAATTCGCGTTACTACTAGGCTCCCGAACCTTCGACCTTCTTGATGTCGTAGCTCGTCGTGTTGGTCAGAGCAACCGATCCGTCCGGTTTCTGCTGGAAGTACTCGAACGTGATGTTCGTGAAGTTGAACGAGATCTGCTCCATCGGCAGAATGCTGGCTCCGTTCGATCCACCCGTCTGGAAGGACGAGATCACGATGTCGCCGAACGTCACCTTCGTGTACGTGTACGGGTTGCCGTCGCCGCCGGTTTTGCGGCAGCTCAGGATCGCCTGCGGAATGTGGTTGCCCTTGGCGCATGCCAGGAAGAGCTGCGGCGATGCCTTGCCGTTCTGGACGACGAAATGAAAGTCCTGAAGACTAACCTTACCGACGCCGAGACCGGTTCCCTGAACCGCCGAACCCGAGTTGCTCGCGCCGAACGACCATGATTCGATCTGCATCTGTTTTTCAAAGCCCGTGGCGTCCGATTCGCCCTCAATCGTATCGATCTTCAAATAGTAATCAGCCTGTGCCATAATTTTTGCTCCTTATCTAAACTGTTTCTTGTGGGATCGTTCCAACGAAGCTTGAAACGATCCAACACTTCCTTTTTTTCAATGATTCCGAGTCTCACCGCTCGCTTCGTAGGTAAGACGCGGCGTCCGGGATGTTTTGCGGAACTCGCGGGATTTTTTTTGTCCCCCCGAATTCCGGCCTATTTCGCCGGCGGCGGAAGTTCGGCAACGAGCCGCAACGACACCGAAAGCTCATCCAACTGGAAGTGCGGCCGCAAAAACGCGACGGCACGGTAACAACCGGGCTTACCCGGAATCTCAGAGACGTCGATGCGCGCTTCACGAAGCGGATACTTCGCCTTTTGCGCGGCCGGCGCCACATCGTTCTCGAGGACATACTTGCTGATCCATCGACTAAGGAAGATCTCGGCTTCCTTCCGCGACATGAACGAACCGATCTTGTCGCGCATCATCGACTTCAGGTAGTGCGCAAAACGCGAAACCGCAAAGATGTACTGAAGCTGCGACGAAAGGCGCGCGTTGGCGTTGGCCGAGTCGGTATCGTACTTCTTGGGTTTGTTGGCCGACTGCGTCGCAAAGAAAGCGGCATAATCGGTGCCCTTGCAGTGAACCAGCGGAATGAACCCGTTGTCCGAGAATTCCTTCTCGCGACGGTCGGTGATCGCGACTTCGGTCGGACATTTCATCGCAACTTCGCCTTCATCGGTCTCGAAAGTATGCGTCGGCAATCCGTCGACCAGTCCGCCGCCCTCGACCCCGCGGATCGCAACGCACCATCCGTGCATCGAAAAGGCCTCCGTCAAACGCGTCGCCATCGAATAGGCGGCATTCGTCCAGAGATATTTCTTGTGATCCGTGCCGTCGACGTCTTCCTCGAAGTTGAACGATTCCGTCGGCTTCGTCGCCGCGCCGTAGGGCACGCGGCCGAGAACATGCGGCAGTGTCAGCCCAACATATCGCGAATCCTCCGACTCGCGGAAGCTTCGCCACTTGGCATACATCGTGGTGTCGAAGATCTTCGAGATGTCGCGAACTTCGGTCATCTGCGAGAACTCGTCCCAGCCGAACATATCCGCCGAGGCCGCACTGATGAACGGCGCGTGGGCCGCGGCCGCGACTTGCGACAGACTTTCGAGCAGCGCCAGATCCTGCGGATGATTGCCGAACTCGTAGTCGCCGATCAGTGCGCCGTAGGGCGCGCCGCCGAATGTTCCGTATTCATCCTCGTAGATCTTCTTGAAAAGCGCCGACTGGTCAAATTCAAGGGCGCGCTCAAAGTCTTTGAGCAGTTCCTTTTTCGTCGCGTGCATCACGCGAATCTTGAGCTGCGGGCCGGTCAAACTGTTCTTCACGAGATAATGAAGCCCGCGCCACGAACCTTCAAGCTTTTGAAACTCCTGGTGGTGCATGACCTCATTGAGCTGCGCGGAAATGACCCGGTCGATCTCAGCCAAGCGGGCGTTGATGGCGACGTCCATATTCTTCGACATCGTCAGTTCGCCGCTCATCACCTGATTGACGAACTCGCCGATCATATCTTTGGCCTGTTCGCGCTGATAATCGTCGCGCGCCAGACGGCCTTCGGTCAGAATCTGGTCGAGAAGATTGACTTCCTGTACTTGCTCCTCGACCTGAGCTTCCTGTTGTTTTGCTTTGTCAGCCATCGTTATTCCTCCTTACCGAGACCAAGCGCATCGCTCAGCTCCTTCTGTTTACCGGCGTCGCCGATGATGTCGTTAAGAATGCTCTCGAGCTTCTCGTTCCCGTCCATCTTCGAACGCAGATCCGAAAGCTTCTGGCGGGCTTCAACGAGTTTCCGAAGCGGCTCAACCTGCTGAACAACATTGTCGGGCTCGAAATCCTCGATGTTGTTGAATTTCAGGTCCACTCCGACCTTGCTGCCGTCGTCCTGCATCTTGTTATCAACCGTAAAGGCAACGCGGGGTTTCATGCCGGCGAGAACCTGGTTGAAGTTATCTGGATCGAGCTCGACGAACTTGCGGTTCTTGATCGCCGGAAGCGGATCTTCGGACTTGCCGACGAAATCGCCCATAACTCCGATGACAAAAGGCAACTCTTTCAATTCGATCGCCCCGCCAACTTCCACATCATAAGTGATCTGGACACGCGGGGGGCGAACACGGTCAATTTTATGTTGTATGCTCTCTTTACTTGGCATTTTTCCTGCTCCTTTTCGTTTTAGTGTTTGTCTGATTTACGTGACTCTTCAAAAACTCGAACTATTGGTCCGTCGAATCTGGCAAATTGGTATTGAAACCAAGAGTTTGACGAAGACTGTAAATGACGGTTTCATCCTTAATAACATCCTGAAGCCAAACTTCAAACGGCATGTTACCCCATTTTACGGCCCTACCGACAATATATGCGATCGGGCTGTGCGGCTCATTTTTCCTGAACCAATCAGCGACATCTCCGAGGCGTTTCAGGGCATCCTGGCGACTCTGGATGGCACCCGTAGCAACCCCCGGACCTTTCACCACAACGGTCTCGCCGCTGGCGTCGACAACCGTTTCTTCCGCTTCATCCGCTTCATCCGGTTCCTCGAGCCGCTTCTCCTCGAGAATCTTCTTGACCAGCGAATGAACCTCGTCAAGCCCCTTTTTCAGATTATTCGTCGCGGGTGCCTGATTCAGATCAAACTTGACTTCAATGACTCGGTTAAGCTCATTATACGCCGTCCAGCATTCTTCGATAAGAAAATTTAACTCTTCGCAAAAAGCGCGTCGTGTTTGCGCCAGTTCGGCGCGCCATTTATTCGCGGTAACTCGGTTCTCGCGCTCGGCCTGCGCCCGAAGTTCGTTGAATTTCACCTGGTCGGCGGTGTCGAGTGATTCAAGATTATCGGGAATATCGAATCGCTTCGAATCTTCGTAATCAACAAAGCTGTAGCCGTTATATCCCGTGATCTTGCCCTGTTTGAGCGCGAAAGCCGCCTGCGCTTCCATCCAGGCAATGGCGTTCGCGCGGCCTTCCATATCCCCCTCGTCGACGATCGGGTGCATCGTATCCCAAAAGGTATCAAGCAGCTTCGCCAACATCTGCAGCGCATCGCGCAGTCCGACAAACCCATTTTCCTTGATGAGCGCCTCCGACAGCCAAGCCGCGATCTGAAGATCCTTCGAGTCCTTTTCGATCGCGGGCGCCGCCAAATCGATGACCTTCCTGAAGTCGGCAACCTTGAGGTCGGTCTGCCACTCGCCCTGGGCAAGCACATCATCGGCGCGGCGCGCCTCGGAAATTTCGTCGTAGAGCCCGGAATATCTCAGGTACTCGCCAGACGGAGTCTCTTCCGAGATCGGCGTCAGCAGTCCCTCAAAATTAACTACCGCCGGTTTTGATTCGATTTCAGCCATTTTTTCAGTCTCCAATTTCGATCTTCGCCGCGTTCTTCAAACCTGAACGGGATCACGAATCGCCGGGGAACGGCGCCGAACCGCCCGGCGCAAAATCGATGCCCACTCCATCGGTCCAATCCGTAAAAAAACCGAACCGGCGCCCAAAGCTTGATCCAAGGGCGAAACCGCCGTTGCCGGATACTATCGCCAAAAACCCGCACGGATCTTCAATAGTCCGTCGTCAGCAGGCTCGCCTTACCGACACGGACGGCTTGGCTTCGCAGCCAAGTGCGACAGGTACGCTTCACGGTTTGGCCAACATCACCGGGCCCCGCGGATCAAACAGATCATGAAAGTTCGACGCTATCTTACTCCGAAACAAACTCGACCGTCGAGATGTCGATGATCGGCATATGATCGGATCCGACCGCGAACAGCTTCATGCCTTCGCCGATGAAGATGTCGTCGCCTGCGTCGCGCCAGTCGGTCAGGCGCCCGAAGCGGACTTTCTCGTCGTCGGCCTTCCATGATTCGTTGTAAAGCGCCGGAATGAAGACCTCACCGTTCGTCCCGCTCGACGAGTCGAGTTTTGCCTGGATCCAAAAATTGTCACGCAGCGATTTACGCTCAAAAAACTCGATCCGTTCGATATCAGCAAAGGGGACCCAGACATAGCTGTCTTTGATGACAACCTCAAGAATTGACGACGTCAGTTCGTTGTAATCGCGAAAATCTTCGACCTCCTTGCCGTTAACGAGGCACTTGAACGCGGGGCGCTGCTCCTCGACGGTGTCCAGGATTTCGCGCGCTTCCGTCAAGTTACCTTCACGCAAACGGTTGTTCGCCGTCAGAAGGCCATAAATGTAATCCGGCGGCGTCCCCAAAAATTCAGGCTTCGAACCCTTCGCGAAAAAATCCGCGCGCTTCTTTTCGGCCTCGATGCATTGCCGGTAAATGAGCGACCCGACCATCGCCGTCGTGTCCTGATGACCGATCACATCGAGCTGACGGACGGCGCGGTCCCAGTCGCCCGCAAAGCAGGAAAGCTCGAACAGGAAAATGCGCGCCGAATAATCTGTCGGGTTCGCTTTGACAAAGGCCAACGCAACTTCAATTGCGGCAGAAAGGTTTCCCGATTCAACAAGATTCTTAGCTTCGTTCATATATCACCTCAAAATGTTCTCCGGCGCCCGTAGTTTGTAAATATCTTTATTGAAAGGATCGACACCCGGCGGAGTCAGTTTCGCCTCCAACACCTTTCCATTCTTCAGGCGATACGAAAGTCTATAGGTGTTATCCGACTGTTTCTGCCCACCGGCGGCGCTGATGAATCTGAATAACCCCCACGGACCAAGGTATTGTTTTTCATCGCCCGAACCGGTGTTGGTCTTACTTGCCGGAGTGCTCGACGGCGAACCGGCCGGCGACGGCGACGGGCTTCCGGTCGTCGTTCCGGTCGTCGAAGTCGTCGATCCGGACGATATCACCTTGATGATGACGCCGCTTCCGGCGCCGCTCTGCGCCGGAAAGTCGATCGGCCCTGAAGGTTTGTCAACCGACGATATCGTCGTTCCGTCGATGGTCATCTCGACGACGACGTCCGCCGGGTTCAAAAGTTCGAAATTATAAGTGAACTTCACATCGTCGCCCTTGCTGAACAGCGATTGCCGAAGCGTCAGCGCCTTGTTCAGATAATCGACGAATTCCTGACTGAACGGCGTCGACTCAGGATTCTTCAATTTGAGCTGGCCCGGCGTTCCGTCAAAGTACCGCTTGAGCTTTTCGTCGTAGAACTTCGTAAGTCCCTTGCCCTTCGCAAAATACTCGCGGAGATTCGCGAAATCGGCATTGCTGTCCGATTCCTCGAACGGATAGCCCGATTCCGCTTTTCGCGCCACCGGAACGACTTCCGACTTCCAAAGTTCGGCGATCTGCTTGATCGAATCCGCGCCGAAAAGCGCTTTGAGATTCTCGAGGGGCTGTTTGAGCAGATCCGCGATGAACGGAAGATCCTTGGTAAAGGACTTCGTCGAATTGTTGACCGACGTCGTCGCGTTCGTCAGGTTAAGTTCTTTATTCCTGTCTTCCTCGGACTTCGCGGTCAGTTCGGCAATGCGGTTGTCATCGACAATCGTGCTGTATCGCCCGGAAACCGTTTCGATCGTCGAGCCGTACTCGTCGATCGGCGCCTTTTTGTCTTTCTCCGACCGGACAAACGCGGTCAGAGGCAGAAAGTCGCGAACGACCTGCGAGTCCGCTCCCGTCGTCGGGATCTTGTCTGAACTGAACCAACTCGTGATCGAGTCCCACCAGCCCAACGCCGGAGGCGAGGCCAGATTCGTGTTCTTCGAGATCTCGATAAGAAGGACCTTTATTGGCGAACTTGCGGACGACAGGGCCTCAAGCGCCTCTTTCGCGGAAACCTTTTCCTTTTCGGTCGTATTCTCCTTCAGGAACGCCCTGACTCGGATTCCTTTGGCGAAGTTCTTCCAATGATCCGAATAATCGCGAAAATACCGGTCGCGGATCTTGCCGGCGTCGGGCGACTCGATGGTTTCCGTCACTTGCTGGACGGCATCGCATTTCTCCTGAATGACCCAGTCGCAACCGCTCAACTCAGTCGCCGAGACCGTGATCGCGGTCTCCATTTGCTTGAAGCCTTGAAGCGTATAGGCGCCGGGAACAGTGTAGTTGCCGTCGACAACTCCGCTCGCTCCGCCTTCCCTTTGGAGAATCGCCGGCACCGACATCACCGTTTTCGCTTCGACGTCCTTGGAAATCTCGGTAACCTTCCGCCGATAGTAACGTTGGTAGGCCGGAAATGCCTTGAGTTTGTTGCGGACTTCCGATACGAGATTCGTATTCGGCTGAAATCGGGGAAATCGGGCTTCGCCTTCGATCCGGTCAACCTGACGGGCATAAAACTTGAGCTGATTCTCGGCGTCGTTGCCAAGTCCCTCGGGAAGTTTTGACGATTCAACCCAGTATTTCTTGAGGGTGTTGAAAACGTCAGATTCGTTCGCCCGTTCCTGATAGTTCGGCGTCAGCATCAGGTAAACCTTGAGCAGATCGTAATTGGTGCCGAGAAACTCCTCTTCCTCCGCAGTTAGTTGATTGGAATTCTTGATGGGCGGACTCTTGACGAATTTGCTGAGTTCCTCCTCGATCCTTCGCCGCGTCGGATCCATAAAACGGCGACCAACCGCGGTGTAATAGATCGGGAGCATTTTCTCCCGGAGAATCCGGTTGCCCGAATAGAGACCCATTCTGAGATATATCGGCGGACCGTCCCTTTCGTATCTGTCCAACTTGTCCATTATCAACCGCAAATTCTCGACGGCGGTGATCTCGGTTGACGATTCGTCCGCACTCTTCGTCAGCGGGTCGCGGTCCACGTCGGCCTTCGCGTTGTTAAGTACCGCCAAAGTCCTTTCGGAAGCTTCACGCAGAAGCTTTTTGTTGCTCGCGGCCGATACGCCCGCGAGTATCAGAAATGTGAGTGTCAGAAGCACTCCGAGCAGCGTCAGCAACCATCCGAGGATCGGCGGGCGCTGTCGCTGCTGCAGGAATGTCCGGACAAGATCTTTATCGCGCAGCACCACGTCGCGGATCAATTTCTCGACAAAGAACGTTGAACCGACGGTCTGCGGAGCATCCGGAGCGCGCCGTGCCGTCGGCGTCGCCGTAAAGTAAAAGCCGCGGAAAAACGGATTCTCCGTGAACGGGTTCGGCCGGAACAAAGCGGTCACGAACGCGCCGATCTTCCGCCGGGCCGAATTGAAATGGAGCGGGAAATTGAAAATCCGGAGCTGCCTGACCGGCGGAAACGGTGCACTCAACCGCATCAGCCGGCGCTTCATGATGGAATCGTTCAGGAGCCCGAATTCCTCGTCGAACATTGCGTGGGCGTTCTCGCTCTTCTCAAGCGGAATGGTCGCTCCCCAAACCAGCGTCTCGCCTTCCTTTTTGGACGTCGAGAACGAATCGCGGAAGCCCTCGATGGCGTCGGCGTGGTTGAAGATCAGATAGACCGGAAACCGCACCTTCAGACGCTGCATCGTCTCGTCGAGACGGGCACGCATCACCTTGGCGATCTCCTCGATCTCGCGCTCGTCGGCGCTCAGGATCTTGTCGGTGTCGGCAAAGAACAGAACGCCGTCGACCGGCCGGTTCGGACGCGCTTTGCGTATGACCTCAAGGATCGAAGTCCACTCGTCGGTTTCGCCGCCCTCGGTCTGAAAACGGCCCGAAGTGTCTATGAAAACGGCTTCGCTCGTCACCCGCCAGTCGACGTCCTTGGTCGGACGGATGACCTTCAGTTCCGACTGCCGCTGACTGGGGAGCGTCTGGAAATTGAGATTGGAACCGACCACGACCGACGACTTTCCGGATTTCGGAAGGCCGGCGACGAGGTACCAGGGCAGCGAATAAAGCGCATCTTCGCCGCCTTCGCCGAGATTCGACGAACGCAGGAACTTGACCACTTCCTCGATGCCTTGCGGCAACGCCTCGTTGGTCGATTTCGGCGTTGAGAGCTTTGGCTGCTCGGGAGCACTAGCACTCGCTTCCTTTACCTCAGTTTTCTCTTCGGCCTGTTTTTTTGCTTCTTCTTCTTTTTTCTTTCCGCGGCGTGAGGCGACGAATCCGATCAGCAGCGTAATCGGCAAGGTCAGCAAAAGAACGATGATGACCATTATCCGGGTGTTGATCGGAAGTCCCAACTTCTGCCCGCCGAACCACGTGAGAAATCCGACGATGCCGTAGAACGACATCAAGCCGCCGATCCCGAAGGCAAACTTCAGTTGTTGTAAATGCCACGAGCTCATAAAATAGGGGCGCCAACGCCGTGACCAAAATAACCCGAACGCGGGCCGAAACTTCTAGAAAGGAAGTTTCTTTATCTCATCGCTAAGAAAATACGAGGTCATCACAAACATTATCAAGTAAATAATAAATGCAAAACCAAGACCGCCAAACGCCGCAACTTTTGCCCAAGCGGGCATTTTCTTTTGCTTCGGAGGCTCAGGCTGATCTTCGGCGAGCCAATGCGGCGAAAGTTCGACCGGGCGGATCTTTCCGGCCTTCACCAGCGAATTCGCGGTCTGCTGCATGATCGCGAGAAGTTTGTCCTTTTCGTAAACCGCGTATCGTCCCTTGAAACCGAGGAGCATACAGACGTAGTAGATCTCAACCGCATCGGCTGTCACGTCGATCTGTTTGAGCATTGCCGCGAGTTTCTCGAAATACTTGTTGCCAGCGAGCTGCTCGCCAAAGTACTCGAGCTGGAGCGGATACTTTTCCCATTCCTCTTTCAAATGAAAATTGTTCGTCAAGACGGTTTCGTCAACGAACGAGGCGAGCGCGAATTTCGAAACCTGAACGATCTTGCTGCTGAAGCGGTAACGCTCCGCGCGATTTTCAAAGTCTTCGAGCATCGACGCGATCTGCGGCCGCAGATCCATCGACGGCTGGACGATCCCGGCCTTCAATCGAAGAATCAGATCGAACACCGGTCCGGCGAACGCCACGAGATCATTTTTATTGCTTCGTTCAGCCATCTTGATTTTGTATGTGTGATTTGGGATTCCCGATCTCGTCGACAGAAACTGCCAACCCGATGCCTTCCGTCCCAATTCACTCAAAGACTCCAAATTGCGACAATCCCGTTCGGTTCGGTCTGATTCGAAAATACAAGCGGACTCAAGTCAAATCCGCAATCACCAATCGAGAATCACAAATTCTTCACGGTTTAACCGCGTACATTTCCAACTGTTCGTCGGGAATCTCGTCCGGAACATACACGGCGATCACCTTTGATCCCTTGATGCCGTCCCAATACGGTCCGATCGTGTCGAGCATAAAATATCTGAATCCGACACGCGTCGGGATCGGCGCCGGCGGCGGACTGGCGTGCGTCAGCACGACACCCGGAAGCGCCGACCCGATGATCGTGTCGATAACGTCGCGCGAACCGATCTTGACGACGCGCGGCACTCCCTCGATAAGCTTGGATTCCGGCATCTGCGCGCGCACCGCAAGAAAGAATCCGGCGTCCTTCAGCAAACGCTCGTCCTCGACGCGGCCGACATACAGCGTATCGCGCGTTTTCTCGAGCGGGATCGGGACGCAGCGGCTCGGAATGACAGTTTCGAGCAGTTCCTTCAATTGCGCTGCGAGATTGAAAAACGTGAAATGGAGATCGTCGTGATCGTATTTAACGATGTCGCGCGGATAAAGCTCGGTCGCGAAAGTCATCAGTTTGCCGACGATCTCGGCCATTTCAAGGTAAAGCTTTTCCGGATGCAGCAACGGCGATCTGAAGAAGTGCGCCATCGTCGGGATTGTCGAATTGATCGTATGAAGCAGCCAGAAGACGGCAACTTCCGAAGTCGTGAAATCGGCGAGCGACGCGCTTCGCTGGCGGCGTTGCTCCCCGAGCGATCCGCTTTTCGTGTTCAGGATCTCGACCAGTTGCCGCAGCATGCTGACGAGCCAGGCTGACGAAGAAACCTTGAGCGTCGCCGGGATGAAGTCCTCGTTGATCTGCATCTGACCGGTCGGCGTGCGCGTAAGTTCGGCGATCTTCATCGACGTGAAACCGTCGCGAACCTCATCGTCGAAAATGATTCGGAGATTACTCTTCGCGTAGGCGAGCGTCTGCTCGTTCACCCCGGTAGTCTCATCCTTCACCGCGAGCCCTTCCTGAAGGTATCGAAGATTTCCGCTCGCCTTCGCCCCGTTCGCCTGAAAATTCGCTTCGCCGGCCTTCTTCGCCGGAATCGCCAGATGCACCCCGAGTTTTTCTGCTTCCGGATGAAAATGATTGCCGACCGGACGAAGATCGGGAACGGCCTCGGCGTCCGGAACATTGATCATCAAACCGTCCGGCAACACCGCGTGGCAGCTGATTATTTGAAAATTCCCGTTTGCGACCGCTTCACGATTTATTTGCAAATCGAGAATTCCGTATTCGAACGGCATCATCGAGCGCACTCGCGAGTTGAGGAACTCCTCGTGAAAGTTGTCCCACTGCTGGAAATGATGCGGGGTCAATAGCATCCCTTCGTTCCAGACAATTTTGCGGTACTTGCTCATATTGTGATTAGACAGCTATGGTAAATCGTATATCCGAAATAGTAAATAGCAGACATCAAACTTCTTACGTGATCTAGGGACCGGTCGAAACGCTTCTTCCGGTCAGCGCCGCGAAAAAATCCGACATCCAGTTTTCACCGGTTTTCTCAGGGAACGCGTCCGGATTCCTTTCAACCCATTTTAACGCCAAAACCAACGGAATGAAATCGACGCCGGCGATCTTTCGAGTCTGTCCGAGAGTCCGCATAGGCTTCGACGCTTCGATCGGAACTTCGATCGTCCGGATTTTCTCCGGCGTTAGGTCCGAACAGAATTCCGCCGGCGAGCTAACCAGATATTCCCGGCACGCCACCGGCCGGTCGGCGTGGATCGAACAGGACTCGTCCTCGAGAAACGGACAGGGAATTCCCTTCCTGAAATACTCAATCACAAGGGCCTCGCGCGCTTCCGGCGTCAGACTCCCAACCGAAGACAACTTCTCGAAGATTCCCGCCGATGCGAATTCGTCGCACGCGAGTTCGAAACGCCGCTTAATTTCAGTTCGCCGGTCCTCGGGCATTTCGTCCACCATCTCGGCGATGCGGTATGCTTCGAATTCCGGGATCGGCACCATCTGGCGGCAGCAGGCCCCGCAACCCGCGCGGCACGTAACGCCTCTCCCGTCCGATGCGGCGGCCGAAACCCCCATCTCAACGAACGAATCGGCCATCCGTTGAAAGATCGGGAGCATGCGTTGCGGCTTCACAGGTCGCGCCGGGACGGTCATTTGCATCTCCAAGGGCGTGCCGTTGACCGAGAGCGTGACGTTTCCGGTTATCCATTCAGGACCGTCATTCATAGGTTTTGTAAGCGTTCGAAGCGTTCTTCGAACCATCAGAAAGTGATTGGCTCTGCGTTGACGCCGAAATCCTTCGGATTTTGCATTATCGTTCCGATCGCTATGAAACGCAGCGCGAATTCGTAAGACTGTTCGCTGATTTTATCATTCTTTCGCAAAAACCAGATGGTGCGGATCTCCCGCGGCTTGGCTCCGCCGATCTTGGACCGGGGAATCCCCTCCAGAATGCTCTGCAGCGATCGCCCTTGACCGCCTTCGCGCCGAAGATAATCCGCCATGATCAGCAAGTTGTCGTCCGCAAGACTATTGCCGAGCGATATTCGAAGATCTGCCAGGAACGGCATCATCGATTTCGCCGTCACGACCGGATCGCCTTGCCGGTTTCCGATTTTCGTCAGCGCCGCGGCAGCCACAAAGTCCGGCTTCATCCCCTGCGACGCAGCCATCTGCTGAATCTGTGTTGCATTGCTCTTGAGTGCCTTGAGATTCGATTCAATTGCAGACGAACCCTTGAGTTGGGCAACGTGTCCCTTGACGATCTCAATCTGTGGCGTCTCCAAGAAAGCATTCGGGTCGCTGAGCGCGATCCTCCGCAGAAACTTTGCGGAGTTTTCTTCTATTCGGCGCGTTTCATCCGAACCGGGCTTGACCGTCGAAGACGGCGTGACCGACGAATCCGGACTCACCGACGGGGAAACCGACGGACTCGGGTCCGGATCCCCGTCCTTTGTGTCCGGTTCGTCGTCCGGCGTCTTTGTCGGATACTTGGGGTCATTGATGACGACATCAGGCTCTTTATCATCGCTCAGAAGATACAAACCGCCACCGCCGCATACCAGGATCAAGACAACGATCAGCGGAGCGATAAAGAAAAGAGCCGTCGGGATCGACGAGGCCCCGCTCTGTTCCTGTTGGGCGGGCGCCGCCGAACGGCGTGGCCGTCGCGCGTCCGCGACCGGAGCGATGAGTTCGACCTGAAATTCGACGCCGCCGAGCAGGATCAGATCGCCGTCCTTAAGCGAAACGGGATCGGTGAGCTCGGACCCGTTGATCTTGGAACCGTTGCTCGAGCCGCAGTCTGAAGCGACGAAGACATCGCCGAAGCGGTCGATCTTCAGATGCGTGCGCGAAAGCCTGTTGTCCGGAATTGTCAGGCCGTTCTCCGGCTGACGACCGATCGTAAACGGGGCGGTCCCGACCGGCTCCCTTCGGTCGCGGCCCGATTCGTCCCGGAATTTCAGCCAAAGTTCGGTCATCTATTGCGTGTACGTCGAAAGCGGTCGAATCTGGACACCGAAGTCCTGAGGATTTTCGCCGATGATCGCCCCGGCGAAGAATTTCGGGACGTAGTTGATGTTCTCGCCCTTGAACTGATCGCCCGATTTTCCCTCCATTACCTGCTTGTTCGCCATCAAAGTCCAGAAACTGCGATTCTGACCGACGGCGTTGGTCAGCACTTTATCAAGATTCTTGCTGAGATTGCCCTGACCGCTGTTGAAACTCGCGATCGCCAGCAAAACACTGTCCGGCGCGGTGCCGTACCTGGTGATCAAAACCTTCAGATACTGTGCCCCGGCCTTGGCGGCCTTTTCCGGATCGCAGCGGTTGTCGGGGTTCTTTTCCGGGTCGTAATCTCCCCATGTCGATGCGAGAAACTGAAACATTCCGACCGCGCCGGTGCCGCTCCGCAAACAAGAACAATGCTCGCTCTCGACCATCGCGACGTAGATTCCGATCTGCGGCTCCAGCCCCAGACTCCGAAAGTTCCGGATGACGAACGGGCTCGTTTTCGTCGCGCGGTTGAGAACGCTGACAAAGTCGCTGCCGGTCCAGCCCTTCTGATTGCAGTTGTCGTTTGTTCTCGATTTCAAACGGTTGACATATCCGTTCAGGTCGGCCTTTATCGTTCGGACCGCCTCGGGCGGTATCGGGTCGGCCTTCTGGTTGCCGATGATCCGCGCGATCTTCTCGGCCTTGATCGCGATGTAACGGTCCTGGTCGGCCACAGACATATCCTGGTAGCGGCCCTTCGGGACAACGACGGTCGTTCCGTCGTTTTTGGTTTCAACGATCTCGGATTTGAGATTCGAATCGTCAGTCGATGAAGGTGTCGGCGAAACACTCGCCGATTCGTCGGGCTTCGGCGACTTTGAAGCATTCCGGTTGTTGCGATCGGGCGTTTCGGTTGGCTCCTCGTCCTCGAAATCCTGGACGACCTCTGGCTTCTTGTCGCCCCAGTAACGCATCCCGATAACCGTCGTCGAGACGCCGATGATCAAAAGCCCGAACGCCAAAGCGCCGAGGACGATGAACAGCGGAAAACCCGTCGCCGAATCGGGAGCCGACGATACCGTCTGCGCCGCCGCCGTTGCCGGAGTCACCGGTTTCTCGCCGGCGGAAGCGATTCGAACCGACATCTTCGTCCGGTTGCCGATCGAGATCTCGTCGCCGCCACGGAGCGGCGTCCCCGACGACCCGACGCGTTCATCGTTGACAAAACTGCCGTTGGTCGAGTTCTCATCGACGATCCAGATGCGGTCGCCTTCGCGGTAAATGCTGGCGTGAAGCCGCGAAAGTCCCGAGTCATCCAACTGGTGATCGGCTTCGGGACCGCGCCCAAAGGTGACGCGTCCCTCGCGCAGATCGATCTCCTGCGAGCCGCTTTCGTCGCGAAATGTCAGAACCGCGTGGAGCATAATCAGTTGACGAACGGATACAGTTCGGAGATCGGCCGATCATTCTTGAGTTTGAACTTCGGCGGATTTTCAGCGACGATCGCCGCCGCGAAGAAACGCGATACCTGTTCGCGCATCTGCGGATCGGTCAGGACCTTCCAGAAATCCGAGCGGTCGGGCGGCAGCGTGGTCTTGAAAACGTTCGCCTCGCCGGCCGTCTTGCCGAACGACGCGACGGCGTAGACAATGTCGCCGTCAAACGCATCGACGAGATCTTTGACATAAACCGCCGCGACCTTGGAGGCGCATTCCTGCGTCGGCTCTGAAAGACTGAACGCCGGACAAACGACGTTGTACGCATTGGCGTTGACGAACTCATTCGTCATCTGCCACAAGCCCTCGTTCGTGCCCTGTGTCTGCGCGTTGAATTTGCTCCGGCTCATTGCGAGCCCGTACGCAAGCGCCGGGTCGAGCGTCTTTTCGCGGACGAACGCCCCGTTGATCTGATCGCGAAACGCGTTTGCCCGAACGAAATAACCGTCGGAAGAATACTCCGCCGTCCGCTTGCGAACTTCCTGCAAAAACTCCGGATTCGAAAGATTGTACCGGGCGCTGACGCCTGTGAACTTCCGGACAATGTTCGCCGTCAGAGTCCGCGTCTCATTGAGCGACAACTGACCGGACTGCGATTGCGGCGTCGGCGTGCGCGTCGCCTCAACGACCTCTTCGGTCGGTTCCGGTTCGGCTATCTCGCGCGTCTCGAACTGCAGATTGACCGCCGTTTCGGGATCGATCCGCTTGCCGTCAATGTCCTCGATCACCGCGCGCAGCGGATATAGCCGCCCATCCGAAAGATCGGCGAAACGGTCGGGGTCGAGCGTGAACGTATAGGGCGAGCTGTTAAACCGCGCGATCTCCTGATTATTGAGCGTCACGATCACGCTCTGCACGCACGACGACTCGCTGACGTTTACCTTGAGTTCCGTCTGGTCGGAGATCACGTCGCCGTTGCGCGGACTGACGATCCGTGCCGTCGCTTTGCACCCGGCGCTATCGCCCGAAAAGGCGACATATGCCGCGACCGACGCGAAAACCACCGCGAGGCCGAGAACGGCGCCGGTCGCGCCAAGCGCGATGGTGTTCCGTTTCGATTTCGCATCCGCCGCCGCGGCAGCCGGAGTCTGTTCGGACGCCTCTTCCTCGGATTCGGGCATTTCGTCCTCGAAAAACTGAACGATGACCGAGTTGCCGAGCGTGATGTAATCGCCGTCGTTAAGTTCGGTGTCGCCCTCGACCCGTTGCCCGTTCAAGCTCGTGCCGTTGCTGCTCCCGAGGTCCAGGAGATGAAAGGCGCCGTCGCGGAATTCGATTAGAGCGTGGTTGCGCGAGATATTCGGATTGCCGTCGAACGGAAACGTGTTGTCGCCCGAACGGCCGAACGTCACCGCCGCCTCGCCGATCGCGATCTCTTCGCCGTCAATTTTTATTCTCGCGCTCGCCATTTGCGGAAAAAAATGGAATTCAGGCGGTCTTCCCGAATTCCTTTCAAATCAGAACAGGTTTACTGATGCTTTACTTTGCCGAGAACAAATGTCTCGATGATCTCCTCGTTGTCTTTCGGGTTGACGTTGACGATTCTCACCGCATACGGCGTGTCGCCCTGCTGCGAGATCAGATCCTGGCCCGAATCATCGATGAGATCGACCAGCGTCTTCGACTCAAGCCTTCCGGCGCTCATCAGATTTGCCAAACTGACACGGGTGTTCTTCACGTCGTTGGGCAGGTCCACGAGCGAATCTCGCGTAAAGATCAACGTGAAGTACTCTTGCGGCGCCTGTTCGTACGTTGCCAGCCGGAGTGCGCAATCACTCGGGTCGGGAGCGAATTCGGCCGGACAGCCGCGCGGGATCACGTATTCCGTATTCGCCGCGACGTAATTGCTGCCGTTATTGACCAGCGTCGTCGGAAAAATGATCTCGCCGTCGGCGTCGGGCGCGGTTTGGCGGATGATGTACAGATAACCGCGCTGGTTTGTCTTCACCGAAAGCCGCAGCCGGTCGTTCGGCGTGAACGCGGCCAGCGGATTCGTCTCGACCTCTTTGCCGTCTTTGTCCACTGTCAGCAGGCGAAACTGCGCCGCGAGCAGCGGCACGACGATCCGCCGGACGATCTTCTTTTTCTTATAATTCGAACGGCTCTTCTTCTCGACCCGCACGATCGTTACCTTTCGCCGGATGTCGACCTTCTTTGACACCGGCTTTGCTTTCGGACGAATGGACGTCCGGGCACGGGTCTTAACGATCGAAACATCGTCGATCTGGGCCGACGCCGGCAGCGCGGAAAACAGCACACCGGCAAACACAGCTGCAAAAACGAAACAAACTACTGAACCTTTTCTCATAATCTCAAACCGAACGACTGCCGATTTCGTGACGCAGCCGTTGACCTTATTTGCCGAAGCCCCGTTTATTTCAGAACGCCTTTCAGCTTCGGATCGTTGACCGCGACAGCGCAACGGAAGCCGATCGGACTGCTGCGGTCGCTATCGCCCCGAAAACCGGGCGGAACGAACGTCCTATTGGTCGTCGTTAATTTTTCGGGATCCTTTGTTCCAAAATGACCGCCGCGAACGACCCGGTTCGTCTCTCCGAAGTTCGGATTCGCCTTGGAATTGTTCGGATACGGCTGAAAATAGCTCTCGACCCACTCCGCAGCGTTCCCCGCAAGGTCGAAAACCCCGTACGGACTGACGTCTCCCTGCCGGCTTCCGACCTCCACCGGCTCGGCGATCCCGGTCGCGGCTTTGGAAGCGACATAGTCGTTTCCCCAAGGATACTGAAACTTTGCCTTCCCTTTCTCATCCCAGGAGGCGGCCTTTTCCCACTCCATTTCCGTCGGCAGCCGTTTGCCGGCCCATTCAGCAAAGGCCTTTGCATCGTCGAACGTTACGCCGACCACGGGCGAGTTCGGATGAGCGCTGAAGTACGTTTCGTCCCAATTCTGATTCGTCGGATACTTTCGTCCGGTCGCGTCGCAAAACTCCTTGTACTGAGCGTTTGTGACCTCGAATTTATCGACGTAGAACGCATCGACGCTGACCTTGTGCGCCGGTTTCGATTCATCTCCGCCAGTGTCGCTTCCGAAGGTAAACTCGCCGGCCGCAACCAGAAGCATCTCGCCTTTGTAGGAGATCGACTTGGGCAATTCCGCCGATGCCGGGGTCGGAGCCGGGGTCGAAGCCGGGGTCGGAGCCGTGTTCGACGTTGACTCCGGAAACGTTTCCGTCTTGTTTGCCGGGATACTGCTGACGCTCGAGGTTTGATTGAACCAAAGAAAATAGGCCGCGGCCGCGGCGGCCGTACAGAGCAGCAAAACCACGACGATGCCGACCAGCAACAGTATCCACTTCGCGTTCCCGCTCTTTTTGGGCGCTGCCGCCGGTTTCGGCGGCAATGGCTCGCGATCTTGGTTTTCCTCGGGCGCGCGTTCGGATGACTCGAATCCTTCGCTGAAGTCCTCGTCATCGTCCATCCGCTGACGTCGTTCGAAGTTCGGCGTCTCTCCCGCCGAAATCCTGAACACGGGATCGGGCATCTTCCAGTCGTCCCGCCGGTCTTCGGATGTGGTTCGCGTATCGGCACTGCCCCAATCGTCGCTGCCTCCGCCCAACGGCTCGAGGTTTATGTTGGGTGCGGTCTGACCGTAATCAGCCGCCGAACCCGAATCGATCTCCCAATCGGCGGCTTTCGGCTCAGCGGCTTTCGGCGCCAACTCGTCGATAACTTCGCGCGTTTCGTCGTCGAGCCGTTGGTGCGGCATCGTCATACCCCAATCGTCGTTTTTGTTATCTTCGTTCATCTGACCCTCGCTTTTCGCTCCCTTCGCCCCTGACGCCGTTACTTGAGCAGATCAAGAACATCGGAACGAGTAATGATACCAATGATCCGGCCAAAGTTTTCAATCAGAACGGCCGGGGCCTTCTGCAATTTTCGCTTGATCTCGTCGGCACCCGTATCGACATCGACGATCGGGAAGCTCTTGTCCATCACATCCGAAACCTTTCCTTCAAGGAGATCGCGGTTCTGAATGAGTTTTTGCAGGATCTGACTCTCACGGAGACTGCCGACCGCCACGTTGTTCTCGATCACCGGGATCTGCGTCACGCCGCTGGTGTTCATCAATTCGAGCGCGCCGCCGATCGATTCGTCGGGCCCGACGAAGATCAGATCGGCCGGCGCCCCGGAGTTTTTCGTCTCGTTGATCAGTCCGGCGGTGATCTTCTGCGGTTCGAGCAGAAGCTTCTCCTTCATCCATTCGTCGGAATGGTGCTTCGTCAAATAATGTTCGCCGGTGTCGCAGACGATAAACACGACGACCGCGTTCTCATCAAGATCCTTCGCCACCTTCAGCGTTCCTGCGAATATCGTTCCTGCCGAACCGCCGCAAAAGATCCCTTCCTGCCGACCGAGCTGGCGTGACATCTCGAACGACTCGCGGTCGGTGATGTTGATGATCTCGTCGATGATCTTGACGTCGGCATTTCCCACCGGAATGTTCTGGCCGATTCCCTCGACGAGATACGGCGTCGCTTCCGGCACCTGACCGGTTTCCTTGTACGTCTTGAAGATCGAACCGTACGGGTCGGCGCCAATGACCTTGATGTTCGGATTCATCTCCTTGAGGTAACGCGCCGTTCCGGTGATCGTTCCGCCGGTTCCGATCGACGCGACAAAGTGAGTTATCTTGCCGTCGGTATCATTCCATATCTCGGGGCCGGTCGTGCGGTAATGCGCCAGCGGATTCGCCGGATGGTTGTACTGATCGGGATAGAACGAGTTCGGCGTTTCGGTGGCGATCCGTTTTGCCGTCGACACATAATGGTCGGGCGAGCCGTACTTCGCGGCGGCCGAGCAGATCACGACATCCGCGCCGACCGCCTTCAGATAACGGCGTTTTTCAACCGAGACCTTGTCCGTCATGACGAATATGCAGCGGTAGCCGCGAACTGCCGCGACAAGGGCCATTCCGATGCCGGTATTTCCGGAAGTTGCTTCGATGAGCGTTCCACCGGGCTTGAGAATACCTTTCGACTCGGCGTCGTCGATCATCGAAACTCCGATCCGGTCCTTGACGGAGTAGCCCGGATTCAGTGATTCCATCTTCGCGTAAACCTGAGCTTTGATACCGTACTGACGCGTCAGATTGTTGATCTTAACCAACGGAGTATTGCCAATAATATCTAAAACATTTTGATAAACTTTCATTCTTATATTGATGTGTCTATGTTTGACGATGTTATAACACGATAATTTTAGCCTTAGTTTCCCGCACGGCAAAATTCGCGAACGTTAAAATCAGCGTCCCGACTTTTTCAGAATTTCCGCTTTGCGGTTCAAAAGCGTCGCGGGATCGTTCGTGATCACGGCAAATAGCCCGAGATCGGTCGCCCGCTTGATCCAGCGCGGACTGTCAGCGGTCCAGATCGTGACCGGCAAACCGCGTTTTTCAGCCCGTTGGACCAGTTTGCGGGTGGCCAGAGAAAAATGCACCGAAAGCATATCTGCGCCAAGATCGCCGGCGACGGCGACGAGTCGCTTCTGCTTTCGCAGGATGGTCATTATCTTCGGGGCGAACAGAGCGGCGGTGCGGACGTCGGGGCAATGTTTTTTGACTTCGGGGATGACGTCGAGCTGAAAGCTCTTGACGATCAGTTGAGGAAACAAGGGCGAGTCGCGAATAATGTCGCAGACCGCGCGGGAGAGCGTCCTCACGTCTGACTCGCGCGACTTCAGCTCAATATAGATCACGCCCCGAAAATCGGCGAGCAGTTCGAGCGTTTCGCGAAGCGTCGGGACCGTTTCGGAGGCGAACTCAGGCTGCGCGAGTCGCGGAAATCGCTCGTTGAACCAAGAGCCGACATCGATCCGGCCAAGTTCGGCGCTTCGCATCTGAGCGATCGTTCCCGATCTTTGGCCGACGCGGATCAGCGTCGCGTCATGAAAAACGACCACGTCGTCTTTCGCGAGCCTCACGTCGAATTCGATCCCCTCGGCGCCCCCCTCGACGGCCCTTCGAAACGCCGCTCTCGTATTCTCGGGCGCGAGCGCCGACGATCCCCGGTGCGCGACGATGAGTGGTTGTCTGTTCTTCATACGTTCCGAGCCCGTGCAAAGTGTTCCGCCGCCTGAAGGCGGAACTCAAAACTACTTCTTTTCCAGCAAAAAGATCGTTTTCGACCAGCCGATCGGATCGGTAAAAGGGAAGTCGTGATTGCCGACAAAGTTGAAGTAGCGCTCCGAAACCGAGCGGACCTCGGCCAGCGGATGCGTCTTGAATTTGTAGAGAATTTCAAGCACCGAGCCGACGAGCGACGGCTTAACGGGAATGAAAACGAGCTTTGCGCCGGGCTTCATGACGCGCGCGAATTCGCGCAGGCCCTCTTCCAACGGAACGTATTCAAGCACGCCGCAGGACAGCAAAAGGTCGAAGGTGTTGTCGGCGAACGGCATCGCCAGAACGTTGCCGCGAACCGGCTCGATCCTTTTGCCCTTCGTCCGCCGATCCTTCCGAAAATGTTCGCGCGAGACGCTCAGAAGATTGAACGAAAGATCGAACGCAACGGTCTGTTTCGGGTTCAATCCCGTCGCGTAGAACCCTGACGTAACGATACCGGTTCCGCTGCCGGCGTCGAGGACGCGGGAATCGGAATCGATCTCGAGTTCGAGCGATCGCAGATATTTCGCAACCGAACGCGTGTAGCCGTTCAGTTTCATCGCAAAGTTGTGAACATCCGCGATGCGGTCGTAAAAATTCTCGGTTTTCTTTGTTTTGGACATTGAGCAGTATTCGCGGTGAGCGGGTCAGATTCGAACGATCGGCCTCACTTTTCCGCGAGGAGTTTTCGCACGGCTTTCCCCAGTTCCTCTTCCTTTCCGGTGCCGGTTTCGATATACCGGATAACTCCCTTGCGATCGATCACAACGGTCGTCGGGAGTGACAGCGCGTCATAGTTCACCTGATTCGTCACGTCCCGGCTCAGGACCAGATCATAGGTCAGTTTTTGCGTTTTCCTGAACTCCGCGAGAAATGCGGTTTCCGCCGTTTCGGTCGCCTGTTCTCCATCGACCTGGCCGTAAAAACGCGTCAGGCCAAGCACAACAAGCCCGTCGGCGGCGAGTTTGTCGTGCCAGTCGCTGAGCAAAGGAAACGCCTTGTAGCACGGCCCGCACCAGGTCGCCCAAAAATCAAGCAGCACCACCTTGCCGCGCAGATCGGTCAGCGTTTTTGTTTCGGACGGAAGAAACTGCGCAACGCCGACAAGTTCGGGCGCGGTCTCGCCGAGCAGGGAATACTGTTTGGCACGTCGCGCGAGCCGGCGCAGGATGTCGTCCTTCCAGCCTTGTGCCGTAAAATCGGCCTGCGATTCCTTCAGCGCTTTTTGATAATACTCGATCGCCTGCGGCTTTCGCTTGGTTTCGGTCAGCAGCGAGACCATCTTGTCAACGGCATAATAATAGATGGTCGTCGATTCAACGAACCCGGCGGTCTTCCTGAGCTCTTCGAGGGTCTTCTCAGCTTTCGCGGTATCGCCCGCGTCACGATAGATCTCAAAAACCAGCGAACCGAAGTCGTGCAGGTCCTGTAGCGCGAGCGTCCTTGACGAAAGCTTCTGAAAGTTCGCCTTGACGCCGCGGTAGGCTTCCTCGGCGTGCGCGGCCGCTTTCTGCCAGACGGCCGCGGCGCGATAACTCTGCGCAAGTTCCGACTCCATTCGGATGCGTTCCGTAAGACTGACCGGGTCTGCGGCGAGATACGCGCCGAGCGTTTTTTCGGCGACATCAAATTCCGACCGGCGCGCGGCGATGACGACCAATATGTGGCGGGCGGTCTGGAGCTTAACCTTATCCGTTTTTTCCCGGAGGGCGTATTTGCCGAGAGCGTCGTCTGCCGCGTCTGAGTTTCCGGCAAGCCAATGGAGCATTCCAAGGAAATAAGTGTCGGCATCCGTCAGTTGTTTGCGGGCGTTCAGAATCGCCGCGTTCTTTGCCGCCAGCTGTTTCTGCTCGAGCAGCGTGGCGCGATGGAGCTGCTCGCTGTACGGAAGTTTGTTGCGGCTGAATTCGAGGAACTTCTTCTTCTGGTACGAGTCGGCTTCTTCGAAGAGCTTCTCGGCGCTCGGTTCGTCGGGCGCGCTGCGGGCGTCCGGAACAATCGGCGCGACCCGGCCGGATTGGCCGAACGCAGCGAGCGAGAGGATAAAAACCAAAGCGAATTCACGCATAAAAATACAATTAACCGACCGGATCGGGTTTCGCAAACGGTATATTCACATCTCCGGTCGTCCTTCAAATCGCCCCGGCCCAAAACCGCGCAGAAGTTCGGGGACGGCGTCCCCCGTCGCGAGGTCGGCTGTCAGGCGGGCCGTCAACGGCGCGAGCAGAATTCCGTTGCGGTAATGCGCCGTCGAGACGATCAGATTCTCGACGCAGGAGATGCAGCCGATGACCGGCAGGCCATCGGCCGCCTTCGGACGAAGCCCGGCAAATTTCTCGACGATCGGAAGTCCCGACAATGCCGGAGATATCTCAAACGCATTACCGGAAACGAGCTCGACGCCGGCGGCGGTCACTTCCTTGTCAAATCCCGCGTCCTCGACCGTCGCGCCGGCAATGATGCGTCCGTCTGCCCTCGGAACGATGTAGCCGCGCGGGCTGTAAATGACGTGGTTGAATAACCGCTTGGCGGTATGAAAGCCGACGATCTGACCGCGTACCGGCCGCACTTCAGGAAGTTCGATGCCCTCGGCGCCGATCAGCGATGTCCAGGCTCCGGCGGCGATTATCGTCTGCTGCGAGTAGATCTTTCCGTCCGGCGTCTCGGCGCCGATGACGCGTCCGTTCTTTACCAGCAGGCGGTTGCATTCCGTCTCTTCGAGCACTTTCAAACCGTTTCGCGCCGCGTAGGTTTGAAGCGCGGTCAGAAGTCGCCGGTTTTCAACCTGCCAATCGTCCGGAAACAGCAGACTCTCGCGAACGTCGGGGGACACGAACGGCTCGATCCGCCTCGTTTCCCGCGCTGAAAGTCGTTCGACGTTGAGTCCCGCGCGTTTCTGCCAATCGGCGCGATGACGCAGTTCGCGCACGTCGCTGTCACCGAAAGCGAGATACAGCGTTCCGGACCGGTCAAGCTCGATGTCGACGCCGGTTTCCGACTGCAATTCGGCCGCAAAGTCAGGATACGCATCGCGCGATGCGCGGCAAAGATCAAAAAAATCCCCGGTCGTGTCGGTCTCGGCCTGAACGGCGAGCATTCCGGCGGCGGCGAATGACGATTCGCCTCCGGCCTTTCCGCGATCGAGGACCGTTACCGCCTTCATCCCCCGAAGGTGCAGTTCGCGGGCGATCGCGAGTCCGATCACGCCCGCTCCGACGATCAGAACTTCCTGACTCAAAGTGCGAATCATAAGGTCGTAATTTTACCATCAACGGTCGAAAGACGGCATTTAGCTGTTTTCAAATTTTGCTATAAAATAACAAGCAGACAGTTTACAGCTACCTGGAATTAAATTAATGGCAAAACATACAATCACTCTTATACCCGGCGACGGCATCGGCCCCGAGATCGTCGCCGCAACCGTCAGAATCATCGAATCGACGGGCGTCGACATCGAATGGGAAACGCAGATCATCGGCGCGCAGGCGCTTGAGAAGTTCGGGACGACGATCCCGGAATCGACGATCGAGTCGATCAAGCGGAACAAGGTCGCGCTCAAAGGCCCATTGACGACGCCGGTCGGAAAGGGATTTACGTCGGTGAACGTCGGCCTGCGCAAGGCGCTCGACCTGTACGCGAACGTTCGTCCGATCAAGGCTCTGCCAAACGTTCCATGCCGGTATCCGGAACTCGACCTCGTGATCGTTCGCGAAAACACCGAGAGCCTTTATGCGGGACTCGAACATATTGTCGTCCCGGGCGTCGTCGAATCGATCAAGATCATCACTGAAAAGGCTTCGACGCGGATCGCGCGCTACGCCTTTGAGTACACGCAGCTTCACGGACGCAAGAAAGTCACGGCGATGCATAAGGCGAATATCATGAAACTCTCGGACGGACTTTTCCTCGAGTGCTTTTACAACGTCGCCAAGGAATATCCGGAGATCGAGGCGGACGACAAGATAATCGACAACGCCTGTATGCAGCTGGTGATGCGGCCCGAGCAGTTTGACGTGATGGTCCTCGAAAACCTCTACGGCGACATCGTTTCGGATCTCTGCGCCGGACTTATCGGCGGACTCGGCCTCGCGCCCGGAGCGAACATCGGCGAGCTCGGGGCGGTTTTTGAAGCCGTCCACGGCTCGGCGCCGGATATCGCCGGCCAGGGAATCGCGAATCCGACGGCGATCCTAATGTCGGCGTTTATGATGCTGCGGCACATCGGCGAGTTTGACGCCGCCGACCGCGCCGAGAAGGCGATGATGGACGTTTTCGCCGACGGTGAATTCCGAACGAAAGACCTCGGCGGCTCATCATCGACGGCCGATTTCGCGAGCGCGATCATCGCGAAGATCAAGGGTTAGTTTAGCGGTTCGGAGTTTCGGTTCGAGCGGCGATGAGCGAAACGCCGCGAAGACCAGGAACCCCAAACCCCATATCGCTATGACCGACGGGAAAAGCATCTGGATCAAACGAATTTCGCACGGCGAGATTTTGAAACTCGTCTGGAAAAATCTTGATCTGGGAACGCTTGACCGGCATCACCCGTTTCATTTGCCGGTTTTCGCGACCGTCGAAAACGGCGAGCCCAGAGTGCGGACGGTCGTCCTTAGGCGATTCTGGCGAAAACCGGCGGCTCTCGCCTTCCATTCGCACGCGGGATCACCCAAGATCGCACAGATTCGCAAGAATCCGAGTATTTCTTGGTTGTTCTACAATCCGGCAGACGGATTGCAGGTGCGAATAGCCGGTGTCGCCGAAGTGATCTCAGAAGGCGAACTCCACAACGAACAGTGGCGCGCGACGGATCTTTTTTCACGTCGATGCTACGTCGGCGAGGCTCCCTCTCAGTCAAGCAAGAAACCCACTTCGGGACTTCCCGAAACACTACTTGACCGCAAGCCGACGCCGGACGAGAGCGCGGTCGGAGAGAAGAACTTCGTCGTCGTCCGATCTTCGATCCGCCAGATCGACTGCATGGAACTTGACGTCCGCGGGCACCGTCGATCGCTCTTTCGCTGGAATGACGCCGGCGAACTCGAAACAAAATGGCTCACGCCGTAAATTCAAACCAACTCGAACATCGGACATCGCTTCAAATGCACGGAAGGGTCGTGAGGTCAAAAAACTATGAAATTCGCAATACTACTTCTCGCGGCCACTGTTTTCGCGGGGGTTGAGACGGCTTCGGCGCAGACTCCGATGCAGGTTACCGTGAAGATCGGACGAGACAAAAAGGATACCAGAAGCAAGCTAAGCGTAAAGTTCGTCTCGGTCGAGGAAGATTCCCGCTGTCCCGAGGGCGCGAACTGTATTTGGGCGGGAAACGCCCGCATAACCATCAAGGTCCGAAAATCCGCCGGCGCCTGGAAATCCTTCGAACTGAACACCGGACGCGGTCCCGAAACAATTACTTTCGGAGGATTTGAGCTGAAACTGACGTCACTCACGCCGACTCCGAAATCTGACGCACCGACTGACAAGCGGCGTTACATCGCGACGATCTCGATCATGCGGCTTTGAACCACGACATCGATCATTGCATATGAAAAAAGGTTTGGGAATCGATCAACGATTCCCAAACCTATTTTTTTTGCCGCCGGCGTTAGTTGTCCTTTTCGGTTTTCCGGTCGGTTTGGCTCGGCGCCGGCTTCTTTTCCGGCTTCGGTTCAACCTTTGGCTCAACCTTTGGTTCAACCCGCGGTTTGGGCTGCGGCTGCGGCCGGGGCTCTTCACGCGGCTTCGGCTGCGGCTGCTGCCGGGGTTCTTCCCGCGGTTTCGGCTGCGGCAACTGCCGAGGCTCTTCCCGTGGTTTCGGTTGCGGGATTATCGGCCGCTGACGCCGTTCTTCCTGCTGCGGTTCGTACTTCCGGTCCTCCTTCTGAGGTTGCGGCGGAACATAGATCGGCGGCGTCTGGTTCTCATCACGCGGTCGAGGCTGCCGCACCGGCTTTTGTTCCTGCGGCTTGTCGATGTCGTCGCGCTTTCCGCCATCGGTCGTCCGGGGATTGTAGATCGGCGGCGTCTGGTTCGTCTCGCTATCGTCGCGTTTCGGCAGCGGACGCGTCACCGCACCCGTTTTCCGCGGTTCGTTGTTCGGGTTGACAATGATCCCGCCGCTTTCGTTCGGTTCGGACTTCGGCGCGATCGGCGTTCGATTGCCGAAGATCTTCTGTTTCCGAAGGTCTTCGTCCATCGAAGCGCCGGGTTTGCGTTCGGCCACGCCAGTCTTAACTTTCTCCGAGACTGGGGCCCGCGGCGTTTCGATCAGGATCTCGCGGCTGATCTTGCCGTTCAGGTCCTTGTAATCCGGCAGGATAGGCGGCGTCTGATTTTCGTCGGGAAGCTTCTCGAGAATAGTCTTGCCGGTCGCGAGCGGCGGCGTTCGGTAGCCTCCTCGCTGCCGTCCGAATTCCTTGGAATCGACCGCGACGACCGCACTCGGCGGAACGCGCATCAGCGTCGGGGTCCGCAGCCTTGCGGCCCGCTCCGCGTTCGTTTCCGTCGGTCCGGGAATCGGCGTCGATCCGGGCTGCGGCGTCGGTGTCGGATTCGTGACAACCGTCGGATAGTTGTTGATGATCGTCGTGTTGTTGTTATAGATCCGCACGTTTGAGCGATTTCGGCGGTAGTAGTAACTGTTGTAGTCGTAATAGTTATCGTAATACGAAAGCGGATACCAGCAGACGGATCCGTTCCACGTCACGATCGAGACCAGCGCCGGACGCCACCAGCTTCTGCGCCAGCGGTTGTTTCCGTACGGGGACCAGGTCCAATAGCCGTCATTCCAGATCCAACGTCCGTGATGGTATGTCGCCCAGCCCCACGTTTCGTCGTTGACCCAAGTCCAGCCGTAAATCGGAATCCAGCGCCATTGACCGTAACGATAGGGAGACCAGTTCGAATAGCTCGCGGTCGAATTGCCGTAAGGACGCCAGACGTAGCCGTATTTGCGGGTGTAGATCCAGTCGCCGTATTCGCTTAGATCCTCGGCCCCGTACATATCCTGATCGTAATAACGGTCGTAATAAGAGTTCTTGAGCCGCTTGGCGACCGCCGTTTCACGCTGCATCACCCAACTGTCAAAATCGTCCGCATAGCGCGACGCGTCGGCAGTCTCCCATTCACCGGCCGTATTTCCGGAAAGAAAAAGTTTCGCCGTCCGGCCGTTGCGGAGTGTAAAACCCGAATTTTCCGAGTAGATACGCGCCTCTCCGCCTTCGGTGATCGAGACGCGAACCTCTGAACTCCGCGAATCTCCGGCATCGATACGGTACATTCCGGCCCGATCGACGGAAACCGTCGTCCCGGGCGCATCGACCTCGAAATAACTGCGATCGTTGTCGAATTTTAGAACTCTCAGGCTCATCGTGCCCTGCGGAACGCTCAGGGCCAAGCCCTCGTCGCGCACGGTGGTGAGTTTAAGGCTCGTATTCTCGGACAAACGCACATAGCTGTCCTTATCCAACTGGATCTCGACACGCGAATCGTCGCCGGTGGCCAGTTCGTCGCCCTCAACGAGCGGAAGATTCGCGGTCGCCCGCTCCCAGTTTTGATCCTCGCCGGCGCGGCGAACCTGCACGTCGCCGGTCAAAAAACTGATGCGCACGACACGCGCGGTGACCTCCGGCGTGTAATCGTCAAAAGTCACGGCGAATACGCTTTGACTAAAAAGTAAAATCAGGGGCAATAGAAAACCGGTTGCCCAAAGAATTGGTCGGGGTGAACGCATAAGAAACTCCTTCAAGCTTTATTCTTCGGGAAGAGCAGTTGGGTAAGAACGCTCAACTTTATGACCTATTCTGACGCAACTAGTATTCCTTACTTCGTTTGCCAGTTTTTTCGCGGTTCCGACGTGCAGTCGCCGACCATTTCGTGCAGATAACTCCGCTGTGCGCTACGATATAGTGTATGGAAGTGAGGAAACCACGACAATGAAACCTGCGACCCTCGGAGAGTTAAAGGCGGCCGGCTACGCGCCGCGCTCGGTCAAGGACGAGATACGGGCTAATCTGATCGGCAAACTGCGTTCCGGAGAGCGGCTCTTTCCGGGCGTCGTCGGATACGACGAAACGGTAATTCCGCAACTCGTCAACGCCGTTCTTTCGCGGCACAACTTCATCCTGCTCGGCACGCGCGGACAGGCGAAAAGCCGTATCATTCGCCAGCTCACGGAACTTCTCGACGATGAGATTCCGATCATCGCCGGTTCCGAGATCAACGATAATCCCTTTCAACCGCTCTCGGCGTTCGGGCGTCATCAAGTGGATTTCCACGCGGACGAAACGAAGATCGACTGGGTCCGTCGCGAAAATCGTTTCGTCGAAAAACTCGCGACTCCCGACGTGACAATCGCCGACATTATCGGCGACGTCGATCCGATCAAAGCGGCCAAAGGCGGCCATCTCCTGTCGGACGAACTTACGATCCATTTCGGTCTTCTGCCGCGGGCGAACCGCGGAATCTTCGCGATCAACGAACTTCCGGATCTCGCCGGAAAGATCCAGGTCGGGCTGTTCAACATAATGCAGGAGGGCGACGTTCAGATCAAAGGATATCCGGTCCGTCTTCCGCTCGACGTTTTGCTCGTGTTTTCGGCGAATCCCGAAGACTACACCGCGCGCGGCAAGATCATCACGCCGCTCAAAGACCGGATCGGCGCCGAAATTCAGACGCATTATCCGTCGAATGCCGGTCTCGGAGCTTCGATCACCCGGCAGGAGGCGTGGACCGATCGCGACCTGAACGGTTTTCACGTCGACATTCCGGACTTCATCGCCGAAACCATCGAACAGATCGCCTTCGAGGCGCGCGACGACCAACGCATCGACAAGCGCTCCGGAGTTTCGCAACGGTTTCCGATCTCGGTGTTGGAATCGGCGGTCTCTAACGCCGAACGGCGCTCGCTGCTGACAGGCGAAGCGGAGTTGGTCCCGCGGATCTCGGACATCTACGCCGCGTTGCCGTCGATGACGGGAAAGATCGAACTCGAGTACGAAGGCGAGCAACTCGGCGCCGCGCGACTCGTGCGGGACCTCATAAAACGTGCGGCCGGCGTCATCTTTGAGGGGTTCTTTCTGGGTATCGATTTCGAGCCGACCGTGCGTTGGTTCGACGGGGGCAATAAACTTCTGCTTTCCGACACAGCCGCGGCGGCCGAGTGCGTGATGCTTCTCGAAGCCGTTCCCGAACTGATCGATTCGACCCTTGTGCCGCTCGAATTCGGCAAGGACGAAAGCGCCAAACTCGTCGCGGCGTGTGAGTTCGTTCTCGAAGGGCTTTACGCGCAAAACAAGATCTCGCGGAATGAAGAGGGCGGTTTCGAGGCGGTCACCAAGGCAAAACGCGACCGTCGCGGAATGATCTACGAGGATTTCACCGACACCGAAGGCTACAACTGATCCGACGACTTGCAGTTTGCAAACCGTCGTTCCGCAATTTGCGAATGATTCGAAGGCAAAAGGCTGTGAAAACGGCCTTTTTTGTTTGGAACGCGCCTTGCACCAAAGGCGGTGGAGGAAGAGTTATGTACGGAAAAAGATCATTCTCGCAGAAGACGGCCCTGATCCTCGAGATCGTCAGCGTGTTGATGCTCATTCCCGCGGTTTTTGGCTTGTTTCTGGCAGGGATAATTGTTCTCGGAGCGGGTGCCAAAGGCAACTTGCCCGGAGTCCTGATCGGATTGACGCCGTTCGCGATCGCGGCGACCGGCGTTATCTTGCTGATCGGTTATCACAAACACGCGAATTCAACGCTCGACGACCGGTGGCGGCCCGCGCTTTGGGCCGGAAGTTTCGCGTTCAATGCTTTACCGCTCGTCCCGCTGGTCTATCATTTTCTCTCAACACCGTTTGCATTGCTTTCAAAGGACGGAAGTTTTGCGTTGGCTCCGCTCTGGATATGGTGGTCGGTTGCCGCCGCGGGCTCGGCGTTATCGTTCTTCAGGGATCACGCCGATCAAAAGTACCGGTAGCGGCCGGTTATTTTCCATTCAAAGAGACGGTCTTCAAGGCGAGTTCCGCCGCCGATGTTATGAAAGATGAATGGTCGTCCGGAACGCTCGTCTCGCACATCGGAAACCATGCCGATGTGCGTCATCCCTTTGCCGTCGAGATCCCATGTAACGACGTCGCCCGGTTGGTAGTCTGCTGAAATGTTCGAGACCGGCAGCGATTTGCCGCTCCGGGTAAAGAACGTCTGCAGGTTTGGAACGCGGCGATGATCGATGTTTGAGTCGGTCGACTTCAAGCCCCATTTTGCGGGGTATCTTTGGAAGTTCGTCGCCATATCCTCGTGAACTTCCTTTTGCAGATCTATCCCGACCGCGCGAAATGCGCGGATCACGACGTCGGTGCAGGCGCCCGTATCTTCGGGAACATCGCCGTTCGGGTATGGGATCACGAAATACTGCTGCGAATAATTCTTTGTCACGTGCGTCTGGTTAGAGGCGTCGTCCAGCAACCTGCCTATTTCGGGCGACATTGGCTCCCGGCGCACGGGCATTGTGCCGCTCGTCGGGGAATCGGCCGCATCGCGGTGCGTCCCGCATGCGGTCAACAACAACAGGAAGATCAGCGCTGCCTTTCTCATATCATTCAGACGAAATATACACAAGATCATCAGCAAATAGACGATTTTTGACGATGATTGGTTGTTTCGATCGTCTTTTCAGTTGACCGATTCCGTGAAAGGGGCTAATTTACGTGTACTTGATTTAGCATTCGCTGAATTGTCCCCATTTAGAAAAAGAAAAAAAGGAGCAGGAATAAATGAGTAAGTTTCGCGTTTTGAGTGCCGTTGCGGCCACATTGACGATCGCGTTTCTGGCAATGCAGTTCTCGACAAGTGCCGAGAAGGCCGGGTTTATCGCGGTAGACGCCGAGCAGCCTGTGAAGGTCATCGGCCAGAGAGTTTGCGGTACGGACCACAATCCGGCGAAGATCGCCGAGATGGAGACGGACTTCCGGATGCGCCGCGCGGCGATGGAAAAGAACGGCATCACGGTGTCCGACGTCACCGGCGGGACGATCCCGGTTTACTGGCACGTTATCAACAACGGATCATCTGCCAGCCAGGGCAATATTTCGGATTCGGCGATCGCGTCGCAGATCAGCGTTCTAAACGCCGCCTACGGAAGTTGGGGCTACAACTTTCAGCTCGTCAGCACCGATCGCACGACCAACGCGACCTGGTACACATGCGCCGGCGGAACTTGTGAGACCCAGATGAAGAACGCGCTTCGGCGTGGAACCGCAAAGGACCTGAACATCTACTCGAACAATATGGGCGGCGGTCTGCTCGGATGGGCGACATTCCCGTCAAGTTACAACAGCAACCCTAAGAACGACGGCGTCGTCATTCTCTTCTCTAGCCTTCCGGGCGGCACCGCGGCGCCGTACAACCTCGGCGATACCGCAACGCACGAAGTCGGTCACTGGATGGGTCTTTATCACACCTTCCAGGGCGGCTGCGCACGCAATGCCTCGACCGGCGGCGACCTTGTCGCCGATACGCCGGCTGAAAAATCGGCAGCATTCGGTTGCCCGACCGGTCGCGACAGCTGCACCGGATCGCGCTTTCCGGGATCTGACCCGATCACGAATTTTATGGATTACACCGACGATTCGTGCATGTTCCAGTTCACGGCGGGTCAGGATACGAGGATGGACTCGCTATACACGACGTACCGCTACAACAAGTAAAGCGATTCGCGTCACACTATTCAAGGCGGAAAGTTCTCAGGAACTTTCCGCCTTTTCTTTCAGCCATTGCCTGACATCGATCCGCATCGGTTCGGTGATCTCGTGTTTGGATTCGTAAACGCGTGTCGACAGTCTCGGCACGAATGCCCGCAAACGGTCCGCGTAAGACTCGTATTTCTCGAGCGGATAAAACTCGTCTTCGGTGTTGTAGATATAGAACGCCTCGGCATCGGTCGGCTTGAACAACTCGCTCGTTTCGAGGTCGTTCGGGACGCCGCCGCAAATCCCAATAATGCCGCGCGCCAGATCAGGATAGGTTAGCGCGAAGCGAAAATTGAGAGCGCAGGCCTGTGAGAAGCCCAAAAGATAGATCGCGCTCGAATCGACAAGGCCGTCGTCCGTCAGTTTCGCAATCACCCGCGAAAGAAACTCGTGATGCAGTTTTACAGACTCGTCGGATTTGTAATCGGTCAACCAACCGAAACCGACGCGGAAGCCGTTTTCGGTCGGGCGGAAATGCTGATGCGGCGCCTGGACCGACGCAATGACAAATCCGTCCGGGGCAACCGCCCGCGCTTCGCGCATCATATGTCGCTTGTGCGCACCGTAACCGTGGACCGCCAACAGGAGCGGCGCCGGCCGGGAATTCTCTTCCGGAACGAAGACGTCGTAGTATAGATTGATTTCGGCTTTCAGGGTCAGATCGGTCTGCATATGAAAAAGTTTAACCCATACAGAATAGACAAGATAATGCCGATGTCGCAAAATCGTATCGACGCCGCGCTGTGATGGAAAGAATTGTAAATTGGATCGACGAAACGGCAGGACTGGATACCGGACTGACGACGCGGTTGCGTTGGCTTGAACGCGCGTCATTCGTCTTTTTGATCCTGATGACTGTCAGCGCCCCGCACTCGATCGCCGCGACGCAAACCGCATGGCTGACCGGAATGGCGCTCTGGCTGGTCCGAGTTTTCATTCGGCCGCGGATCAAATTCCATCCTTCCACACTCGACTACCTGATTTGGGCATTCTTCGGCTGGAGCGTTCTTTCCGCAGCGCTCTCTTACGCCCCCGACATCTCGTTCGACAAGCTTCGTGTCGTGACGCTTTTCCTGATCGTCTATTTTGTATATCACAACGTCAGAACGGTCCGCGCGGCGACATTTCTTGCCGGCGCGCTGGTCTTTTCGTCGATGTTCGCCGTGCTCTGGACGCCGCTCGAGCGCGTCATCGGACGCGGAGTGCAGATATACGATTTTCAGGGCGGTCCCTTTGAGCAAGTCGGACTGACCGAGGGCGACACGATCCTCAAGATCAACGGCCGCAAGGTCCGAACGCTTGAGGATATCCGCATTGAGATCTCGCGAGATCCGGCGTCGGACAAATTCCGCGCGCGGGTCTATCATTCCGATTCGTATGTCACGATCGACGTACCGACCGAACGCATCAGGCAGGCACCGGCCGCAAACGAAGCTCTTTCCGTCAAACAATGGAAGATCGGACGAAACTGGCGTGCGGCCGGATTTTACGGGCACTACACCACGTTCGCCGAAGTGCTTCAATTGGTGATGTCGCTTGCGTTCGGTATTTTTGCGAGCCTGGCCTCCGGCCGTATCTTCGGTGGGCGCGACGAACAAGAGTCAGGATTCTTTTCAATCCGCGTTCTCGGATTCTGTCTCGCGGCAATGTCGCTGGCACTGATCCTGACCGTGACACGCGCTTCGCAGCTTGCCTTTTTGATTTCGGCAGGGGTCATCGTTTTGCTGCTTGGCAACCGAAAGATGATCGTCACGCTGGCCGCGATCGCGCTGCCGCTGGCGATCGTCGGCCTGATCGTCCTGCAACAAGCGCGAGGCGTCGGATTTCTCGATTCAAGCGACAATTCGACAACCTGGCGCCTGACGGTATATCGCGAGGGCTTTGACCTATGGACGGCGAACGCGCGCAACTTTACGGTCGGAGTCGGGATGGACTCGGTCAAACGCTATGCGAAGGACTGGCATTTGTTCGACGATGGCCGCCTGCCGACGGGCCATTTTCATTCAACGCCGCTACAGATCGCGGTCGAACGCGGATTTCCCGCACTCCTTCTGTGGATCTCGATCGTCGTGGTCTACCTGCGTCGGCTCTACCGCTTCAATTCGCATTCGCCGATCCCGAAAGGAATCATCATCGGAATTCTCGGCGGAGCCGTCGGCTTTTGCGTCAGCGGAGCGGTCCACTACAATCTCGGCGATTCCGAGGTCGCGATGGTCTTCTTTTATCTCATGGGACTTGCTCTTGCGCTGATCGGCAAAATTGAACAAAATGAGACCGATTCGCGGAACTCACTCGAAGCAACAACCTGACCTTAAACGCGATCAAACAATTAAAGAGAGGTCCTCATGAAGAAGAGCATATTACAGGAGAAGTCCTTCACCTTTGCCCTGCGCATCGTTAGCCTTAGCCGATATTTGAACGAGAAGAAGCACGAATATGTACTCTCGCGAAAAATCCTGGATTCCGGCACGGCAATCGGATTGCATATCGAAGAAGGCCGCCAAGGAGATGACCGAAATGACTTTCGGCTTCGGCATTCGCTGGCAAACAAAGAGGCGTTCAAGACAAATTTCCTTTTACGTCTGCTGCGGGAAAACAATTTCTTGAACGAACAGCACGCGGATTCAATACTGTCAGACTGCGAGGAATTGCAAAAGATGCTGATCGCGACGTTGAAGACGACGAAACAACATGATTGAATCAGCTTTCAGCTACTCCGGATCGATAGCTTCGGAATAGGTGAGAGATGATAGGTTTTAGCTGATAGTTCGGCTCTCAGCTATCCGCTTTCAGCTATTCCGGATCGGGAGTTTTGGAATAGGTGATAGATGTTAAGTTTTAGCTGATAGTTCGGCTCTCAGCTAAAACCTATCCGCTTTCAGCTATTCCGAAAAAAGCTTCCGAAAAGATATCATATCGGTTTGACCGTGAAATTCACCCGACGCGAAATTTTGACTGCCTTTCTCGGTGCCCCGTTTGCGCTCGCGGCGTGCCGAAACGCGCCCGGAGAGATTGCGGGCGAGATCGTCGGGGCGAGCGTAAACATCGGACATATCCTCCGTGAACTACGCAATGTCGAGGTGCCGAAAGCGAATTGGGAGCGAATCAAGGTCGCCATCGTCGGCGGCGGTGCCGCAGGTCTGAGCGCCGCGTATCATTTCCGAAAGAACAGTTTCAGCGATTTTGTCCTGCTCGAACTCGAATCGAAGATCGGCGGAACGGCTCAAAGCGGTCAAAACGAATTGATCGGTTATCCGTGGGGAGCTCATTATTTGCCGGTCCCGTTTCAGGAGAACATTGAACTGACGGCGCTGCTTGACGAGATGGATCTGACCGCGGGGCGCGGGCCAACCGGGGAGATCGTCGTCAAAGAACAATTTCTTTGCCGCGAACCCGAGGAAAGGGTGTTTTACAAGGGCCGATGGTATGAGGGATTGTATCTTCACGTCGGTGAGAACGACAATGAAAAGGCTCAATTTGCGGCGTTTCAAAAGGAGATCGATGCCTGGGTGAATTGGCGCGATTCGAACGGAAAGCGCGCGTTCGTGCTGCCTGTTGCCGAATGCTCGCGAGATGCTGAAGCACTTGCGCTCGACAAGCTCTCGTTCGGCGACTGGCTTCGCGGCAAGGGATTTACGTCCGACAGGCTTCGATGGTACTGCGACTACGCGTGCCGCGACGACTACGGTTTGAAACTGGACCAGACATCGGCGTGGGCCGGACTATTCTACTTCTGTTCGCGTGTCCGGAAATCGGGTGAAGAGTCGCAGCCGTTCATCACGTTCCCGGAAGGCAACGGACGGTTCGTCAACTTCCTGCTGGAAAAGATCAAGGATCAGGTTCGAATGAATTCGGTGGTTCTTGACATCGTGCCGAATGAAAAAGGCGTCGATGTCGTTTATTTGCGGGACGGTGAGATACGCGGAATACGAGCCGACAAAGCTATCTTTGCATCGCCGGTATTTGCCTCGAAGTTTATGATCCGCGACTTCAAGCAATCGCCGCCGCCGTTTGTGAAGGAGTTTGAGCACAACGCCTGGTTCGTCGCGAATCTATTTATGAAGGACAGACCGAAGAATCGGTTCACACGCGACTTTCCGCTGTCTTGGGACAATGTTCTTTATGAAAGCCCCAGTCTCGGCTATGTGAATTCGACACATCAGAAAGGACTCGATTACGGGCCGGCGGTATTCACTTATTACTATCCGATGTGCCACGAAGAGAACGCCCGGACCAAGCTCTTTTCTTTGAACCACCGCGAACTGGCCGACATCATCGTCAGCGATCTTTCGCGGGCGCATCCCGATATTCGCGACCTGATCGATCGGATCGACGTGATGCGCTGGGGCCACGCAATGATAAGTCCGCGGACCGGATTTCTTTGGTCCGGCGCGCGTGACGAAGCGCAAAAACCATTCCGGAACATCCATTTCGCGCACTCTGACCTGAGCGGAATCGCGCTTTTCGAGGAAGCGTTTTATCATGGTGTCCGGGCGGCGAAGGAAGTGATTTGACCCCCGCGCCGGCGACTTGAATGCAAGAAGTAAACGTAAACAAATACTGGCTTTTCTCGCGTGAGATAGATCTTACGGTCTTTCTCGGGAGCGCCGCAGTTTCGGTTCTTCTGCTCGTTTTCGGTTGGCAGATCGGCATCTTGAATTCGGAGTCGCCGGACTGGACTTGGGTCACGGCCGTGCTTTTAATAGACATCGCACACGTCTGGTCGACCAGCTTTCGGGTCTATTTCGATGTCGAGGAACTCAAACGCCGGGCCGCGCTATACACGCTGGTTCCGGTTGCCGGATATCTCGTCGGAGTGGCCCTGTATTCAGAAGGCGAACTCGTTTTCTGGCGTGCGCTGGCGATCGTCGCGGTGTTTCATTTCGTTCGGCAGCAATACGGATGGGTCGCGCTCTACCGGCGAAAACTCGCCGAAACAAGTCGCGCAACTTGGTGGATCGACGCCGCAGCCGTTTATCTGGCGACGGTCTATCCGCTCGCATACTGGATGACGAGCCTGCCTCGAAACTTCGAATGGTTTGTCGCAAACGATTTTTACGCCGTTCCGGAAGTGATCGAAACCGTTTTGTTCCCGATTTACGTCGCGGCGCTGACGGCGTATTTTCTCAAGTCTGTCTATCAGTACTTCGCCGACGGTTTCCTCAACATCGGAAAAGACATCGTGGTCGCGACGACGGCCGTTTGCTGGTACGCGGGAATCGTTCTGTTCAATTCCGATTACGCATTCACGGTGACGAACGTCATCATACACGGCGTTCCATATTTCGCGCTGATCTACGTTTACGCGCGTGTGCGCCGCGAACATACGGGAAAGGTTTACCGTGCCTTGTCGTCGAACTGGATCGTGTTTCTGGCGACGCTTTGGGCGCTCGCTTATGCTGAGGAGTTGTTCTGGCATCGCGGCGTGTGGCACGAACGGAGTTGGCTTTTCGGTTCGGATTGGGATTGGGGAAATCTGAAGATCTTTCTCGTTCCGCTGCTTGCCGTGCCGCAACTGACGCATTATGTTCTAGATGGATTCATCTGGCGCCGGCGGTCGAACGAAGGCCTTAACGAAATTGTCTGAAATGAACGTTCGAATTTTTATATTCCTGATCTTCGCCGTCTTCGCGCTGTCCTGCGGGGGCGGAAAGAAGTCGTCGGATTCGTTCTTCGCGAAAGACGAAACGAACGAGGCGGCCGACATTGTCGACGCGGCCAACAAGAAATTGAAACAGATCAAAAAGCGCTTCAAGGAAAACGAGCCGCGATACGTGGAACTCAAGAAAGCACTTAAGGAAAAGAACGAATCAAAAGTGCGCGAGCTTTCGAACGTGTTCGTCGAGGAGATCACGGCCGGCGCGAACGAAGGCCTCGAAGCCATCGAGATGCTCAAGAAGGCGAAGGAGATGAACATCAACGCCGACTTCAAACAATACCTTGACCTGAAGATCATCAGTCTCGAAAAATATGTCGAGGCGTTCGATCATCGTCGCAAAGCGGCGGAAATTCTCGGCGAAGGCTACGATCCCAAGGACGTAATGAAGCGCGACCGGGTGATCGCGGCTTTCAGGCAGGAAGAAGAGAAATTCAACGAGATAATCGAGGAAGGCCGCCAGACGAGCCAGGACGCGAACGAACTCGCCCGAGAGTCCTTGAACAGAAAGCAAAAATGAGCCCCGGGCCCCGCTGAAAAGACCGAAATCCTAACCTATTCAAATTTCCGCCACTCGGCTTCGTAGTAGCGAACGAGCGATTGATTGTCGAGACGATTGATCTCGATCTCCTCATCCGGCCGCTTCATATCAGCCGAAAATTCGAACATCGACGCAAACGTCGTTTCGTTCAGAAACCGCAACTCGACTCCCGGCGGTGGTTTTGAAGGCGTTTCGAACGGCGTCAACTTCGCAAGCGCAAATCCCCAGATACCGAAACTCGGCACCGCCGTGTTGTACGGCTTGACGTTGAAGCCTGCCGCTTCAAGCGTTTTTACAATGCACCAGAATGACTTTCGCGCCATCAGCGGAGAGGTCGTTTGAATCACGACCGCCGAATCAGGGCGCAATTTGGATTTCAGAAGCTGATAAAATCGGGTCGTGTAGAGCTTTCCGAGCGCGAAGTTATTCGGATCGGGAAAGTCCACTATGGCGACGTCGAACGGTTCGATCCGGACGTCATCGAGCCAGACGAAAGCGTCCTTATTGATGATCGTCACCCGCGGATCGTCAAGCGAATGCCGGTTGAGTTCGCCAAGCGCCGGAACCGTCCGCGAGACTTTCGTCATTTCCGGATCGAGATCGACAAGCGTCACGGTTTCGATCGAGGGATATTTCAGAATCTCCCGAACCGCGAGGCCGTCGCCGCCGCCAAGCACAAGAATACGCTTCGGCTCGGCGCCGTAGGCGACGAACGCCGGATGCACGAGAGCTTCGTGATAGCGGTACTCGTCGAACGAGTTAAACTGCAGATTTCCGTTCAGGAAAAGTCCGTAGCCGATCTTGCCCTTGGTGACGACGATGCGCTGATACGACGAACTCTTGGCGTAGATGATGTTATCGACAAACAACGCGTCTTCGGCGAGCGAGGTCAGCGTGTCGGCCTTGATAAACCCGATCACGAGCAGAATGACGATCACGATTCCCTTGACCCGCAGGATCGTCAGATCGCGGTTTTTGATCAGATCGTCCAGCAGCCACGTTCCCCAGATTCCGACGCCGGCGTTGAGGAGCCCGAAAACTATCGAGGTGCGGTTCAGACCGAGTTTTGGCACGAGAAAGATCGGGAAAAGAAGCGATGCGACGAGCGCTCCGACGTAGTCGAGCGCGAGAACCCGCGCGACGAGGTTTTTGAAATCGAGTTCGTCCTTGAGGATCCGCATCAGGATTGGAATCTCGAGTCCGACGAGAATGCCGATCGCAAAGACCATCGAGTAAAGAATGATGCCGAAATAGGAAACGCTGGCGAAGGTAAGAAACAGCAGCGGCGCCGAAAATCCGCCGAGAATGGCGACGGCGAGTTCGATCTCGACAAATCGTTTTGCGAGGTCCTTGTCGAGAAAGCCCGAAAGCCACGACCCGACCCCCATTGCCGAAAGATAGATTCCGATGACCAGCGAAAACTGCGTGACCGAATCGCCAAGAACGTAACTCGAAACGGTCGCGGCGAGCAGTTCATAGATCAAACCGCACGTAGCAATGATTATGACGTTTAGAAATAAAAGAGGTACGCGGCGCACGGCTTAAAGGAAAGAGACTGCGGGACGGAGGATGAAACAAACGGATTCTCATCCTTCGTCCCAGCACCTTTGTCCCGCAAGTAATTTATCCGTTGATCGCCGCGGCGATAATGATCGCGACACCAATAATTATTGCGCCGATAATGATCGCCAGCGAGGTGTTCTGATCTTCTTCGATCTCCTTTTGGACCGAAAACGGCGAAACCTTAACGACAATGAAAAAGGCGATCGCGAAGACGATCAGTCCGATCCCGACAAAGACCACCGTGGTGATCAATACCGGCAAGAGTTCTTCCATTTTCACGACAAACGCGAGCGGTGTCACCGCTGCCAAACTATTCAGCATTTATTTTCCTCCACGAAAACCGCCGTAAAAGAACGGCGCTCCAAGTCTTGAATTTTTCCCCGAATTGGCCAACTCCCAACCAAACCACGAAGCGGTCGCGTAGGTCAGAAGGACACAGCAGCCGAAAATCACGAAAAGTGTCTTCATCATAACGTTTTACCTTGGGTCGATAGTTAAAAATCGCTTCGACCCGCTATTCATCGTCGTCGTCGGAACCCGTGGAAACCGAACCGAACATGCTTTCGCTCCAGCGGCGCGATTCAAACGAAAATTTCCGGATGATCCCGAGCAAAGGAAGTATCGCCAGTACGACAAGCGCGCAGCAGAAATTGACGCCGCGCGAAACATTCTGCTCTACCTTTACGGCGACCGGCATCGGCTGACTGAAGTTCTGCCACGTTCCCTCGACGCGCAGGGTGTACTTGCCCGCAGGGAGCGACGACAACGTCGCGTCCTGCGATTGCGAACCTTCGGTCCAGGAACCGTCGCTGTCGGTGCCGCTGTAGTATTCGATCGGGATATTTACCGACTCGACCTCGTTGTTCTGATCGTTGACCAGGTCCACGTCAAGGTCCGCCCAGGAGTTGCTCACCGGCGCCTGTGCGCTGATCCGGACGTTGCGATTCCCCTTAAGCTCGAACTGCTGGCTGAACGCCGCCTGCGGAGTCGTCGCGCTTGCGGCCGGAGGCAAAGTCACCGTTTCATTAAGCGGAGTTTTGTCGAACCCGCCGAGCACGGTCATCACGACCGCGATCAAAAACAGCGCGGCGAGAAACCCGAGTCCCCATTTGATATAGAATCCGCCGGTAAACGGCTGATTCGGGGCGACGGACCAGGGCTTCGGAAGGTCTGACAGGTTGAATGCCTTTTCAATTTCGGCGTTCGTCTGGTAAACCCCGACCGACCAGTTGACCTCGTTAGCCGTTCGTTCCTGGGACAGCATCAACGGAGCCGCGACGTAATCGACCGCGCGCACCCTTTCGCCCTGTTCGACGCGCCAATAAAATTCGCCCTGGACGTACTCGACGCGCGCCTCGGCGTCCTGAAAGATCTTGAACGTCCCGCCGTTGTAGCTGACGGTCGCGCCGAATCCGTAAGGTTGCGTTGCATCGACCTCCGCCGGATTAACGGTCTCGACAAAATTCCAGTGGTTGTCGCTGTGCACGAGCCAGCGAAAACCGATGGTTGGATTATAGAGCAGATATTCGTGCCAGAAATACGTGATCGAATCGATCAGCACGCTCCGCACAACCGCGCCAATGACGCGAAACGTAACGCCGCTGAAAACGCCGTCCATACCGATCTGGAGCGAAAAATCCGGCGGAGATTGCGGCGGCGTCAGCGCCTTTAGCCACGTAAGTTTGCCTTGATTGACGTCGAGCAGCGAATTACAGAAGGGGCACGTAACGCGCTCAGTCTTGTCGGGCGCCGTCAAACTGAGCGGAGCGCCGCATTTCGGGCAACCAAGTCCTTGCGCCGAAACCCGAGCCGCCTCGCGCGTGACCGGTCGGGCCGAAGCGAGTCCGATATCTTCAAGCGAGACTTGCTGACCGATGAAGACCCACGGCTCGTTCATCGAATAGTCGATCGTCCCGAACGCATTGTCTTTTCCCGAAAGATCCGCGTAGTTGCTGCGCTCGTTCGGTTCGAGCCTGTAGGGAATTTCGCCCTCGGCCGCCACTGCGGTCGCGGTGCCTTTTTCCGTGACCATCAGCGTTGTTTTGTTCGGGATTTCGGGCAGTTGCTGGCCGATCTCAAGCGATTCGAACGCCGGGAGCGCAGTTCCTTCGGGCAGCGGCTGATAGAACGTCAAATAAAATTTACCCTGCGCCTCAGCGAGCCAGCCGACCCAGCCGTTGCCGAAAGTCGCATACCATTCGTCCCAAACTCCGCCGAGTTCGTGCCGGTTCTGCGCGCGGCCGGTAAGCTCAAAACGATGGCCCTTGAACTCGCCCTTCAGCCCGATCTTCAGCGGCGACTGCGAATCGACAATTTCGGCGACCTTGCCGAGATCCTCAAGACCCCGATCTGTCCGCGACACAGCCGAACGGCAGTAGGGACAAACGACGACGATCGTCGAGCCTTTCTGAAACTCGATCGGACCGCCGCAACTCGGACAGTTTGACTTGAGTACGCTCAAATTTCACCCCCCGCGATTCTGGATTTTGGATTTGAGATTTCGGAAGTCGGCCGCGAACCGCGATCGATTTGGGTAACCTGAACGACCTTCGCACCGATAAGCGACTCAAGCTCGTTCTGCCAGTCCCATTCAGGACGCGATTGGCAACAGTACAGATTGAACGTTGCGGTTCCGTATTCCGGGTAGGTGTGGCACGCGAGATGCGACTCGGTCAGCATTGTCAGGCCCGTGACCCCGCCTTCGCCGCCGAATTTGTGCCAGTGCGGCTCGCCGAGGACCTTCAGTCCGAGGTCCGAGATTATCTTCGCGAAGACATTCTGAAGCATTTCGACCTCGCGCAGTCTGCGCGGGTCGCACTCAAACGCTTCAACTAACCATTCCGTTCCGACAATCATTTCGGGGCAACCTGAATTTCGTACGAATTATTTTCGAAATTGTTTTGAACGGCTCGCGCCGCAACTCAGCTATAATCTTCTAAACGTGAAGTATGTCGAGAAAGACTATACCCAAAATTTTGGCTTTTGTCATTGTGCTTTTGATTGTCGCGAGCGGTTTTTCGAGTTGCGGCGAGTCGTTCAAGGGGCGCGGTCCGCAACCGGGCGGCCTGGACGGAAAATCGTTTGATTACCGCGCGCCGAAGGTCGTCGGTAGGGTCGCGTCAGCTGAAATTAACGAAGCCAGCGGAATCGCGGCGTCGAAGTGCCAGCCCGGAGTTTTGTGGACGCATAACGATTCCGGCGACGATGCCTTCATCTTTGCGATCGACGAAAAGGGCGCCGCGCTCGGCACGTGGCGCGTTGCCGGAGCCGAAAATAAGGATTGGGAAGACATCGCCGCATTCAAAGATGCGCAAGGCAAATGTTTCCTGTACATCGGCGAGATCGGAAACAACGAACTCGAACGCTCCGAGATGAAGGTTTACCGCGTCGCCGAGCCGTCGGTTTCCGAGTCCAACCGGAACACGAGACGGGCCAATGCGCCTTTGACCGGCCGCGCCGAGACAATCAGCTTCAGCTACGCCGACGCGCGCCATAACGCGGAAACGTTGATGGTCAACCCGCGAAGCGGCGACATTTACATCCTGACGAAGAGCCGGACGGAGACGTCGGGCGTTTACAAGATTCCGGCCGGACAGACCGACGGCAAGGCGCTGACGAAGCTAGCCGAGATTTCGGTGCCCGCGATCCCGGACGGACTTCTGACGGGCGGCGACATTTCCCCGGACGGCAAGCGGGTTGTCGTCTGCGACTATTTCAGCGCGTACGAGCTGACCCTTCCGGAAGGGATCGCGGATTTTGACGAGGTTTGGCGTTCGAAGCCGTTGGCGATCGAACTGGGAAAACGCGAGATCGGCGAAGCGATCGGATACTCTGCGGACGGTCGTTCGCTGTTCGCGATCAGCGAGAAGGTCAGGCAGCCGATGATCCGCGTCGATCGCAACTAAATACTGACTTGATCCGTTGCATTGAGAAACGGTGACGATGATCTTAGAATTTTCGAAAACGAGAATTTTTCGAGGAGTAATTGCACAATGAAAAATGAAACGATAAATTTCAGCACACTTAATGGTGACTCAAGCGCCTACGTGGCGATTCCCGACAACTCCAACGGCAAAGCCGTGATCCTGATCCACGAATGGTGGGGACTTAATGATCACATAAAGGACATTGCCGGACGTTACGCGGCCGAAGGTTTCACGGCGATAGCGCCGGATCTGTATCGCGGCGTCATCGCGACGAATCCCGACGACGCTTCGCGAATGATGCACGAACTCGGTATCGGCGACGGTCTCGACACGATCGCCGCCGCGCTCGGCACCGCGTCCGAGAAATACGGCTTCGCGCATTTCGGGATCACCGGATATTGTATGGGCGGAACCTTCGCGCTTCGGGCCGCGTGCGAAATAGAAGGAATCAGCGCCGCCGCTCCGTTTTACGGCGACATTCCCGAAGAAGAGGTGTTAAGCAAACTGACGACGCCGGTGATCTTCGTTTCGGGCACCCGCGACGAGTGGATCAATGCGGAGAAGGTCGCCCAACTCGAGGACATCGCCGAACGTCACGAACTGCCAATGACGTCAGCGAAGTACGATGCCGACCACGCGTTCTTCAACAACACGCGTCCGGAAGTTTTCAACGAAACGGCCGCCCGAGACGCGTGGGCCCTGGTGACGGGGTTCTTTGCGGACAAACTCTAGCAATTGTGGAATTCGGATTTCGGATTGGGGATTTCCGATTTGGGATTTGGGATTGGGGATTTCGGATTTCCGATTTGGGATTTCGGATTTATCGTGAATTGTTGATTGTAAATAGTGAATTGTGAGCCCTTGAAATCCCCAATCCCAAATCCCCAATCCCCAATCCCATTCAGTTGGTCATTTTCGAACTCGAATCGACTTTGACCTTCTCTTGCGGTATCTCAACCATTATCGACGCGCGCTTGCCGGTGATGGCACCGAGGGCCTTGCCTGCCGGCGCCAGTTCAACCTCAGAAGAGAGAACGCGCGAGATTCGTGTCGGCAAGAGTTTCGGCGCTAGTCCGGCGATCAGATTCGCGAGTCCGACAATGTCGCCGCCGCCCGGCCAGTTTTCGCGAACGACCGTTTCGTCGGTTCTGTTTATGAGGCGTAAAAGCGTCAGCGCGACGAGATAAAGATCGTCAACCTGGCCGATGAAGGGAAAGATGTCGGGAATCAGATCGATCGGCGAGATCACATAAACGATCGCTGCCAGAAACAGTCCCTTTTCAGCTAAAGGAACGCGGCCGTCCTTGAGCAGTTTTCCGAGCAGCACGACCATATTCGGAAGGAACATCAGAAAACTCTTCATCCGGCCCTTGAACTCGGACTTTTCCTTCCGCGTGATCTTTGTTTTTTCGGTCGTTTCAATTTTGCTCATATGCGTCCTTTGCTGACAGTCTAAGAAATACCCCGGATTAGAGCAAGCTTTCGATCCGAAAGTTGCAAACGATTTCGAATGGACAAACCTTTCGAAGGCAGACAGACAATGCGGACTCAAGCCGCTTTTGCTTCCTACTTTTCAACTGTGATTTAATGTTGCTTCCGATTTATGAACGAAAACTGCCTTTTTTGCCGAATCATCGCGGGCGACATTCCGTCGTCGAAGGTCTTCGAGGACGATGTTTGCTATGCCTTCAACGACATCAGCCCGCAGGCCCCGACCCACGTTCTGATCGTGCCGCGCGAGCATTTTGCCTCGCTCGACGAGGCGCGCGCCGAACACCGCGAAGTGCTCGGGCACCTTTTGCTTACCGCCGCGGAAATAGCCCGATCGAAAGGCTTTGCGGACGACGGTTATCGAGTGGTTGTGAATACGAACGGCGACGGGGGGCAAACGGTCTTCCATCTGCATGTGCATTTGCTCGGCGGCCGGCCGTTCGTGTTTCCGCCGGGCTAGAAGATTGCATCCAACGGATTTTGCGCGATCGCTTCTAACGATCGGCGTGTTTTTTGAAATTGAAGGATTTGGAAGTTACGTAATGAAACGATCAATCGTAATAATCGGAAGCGTCGTGATCGCGCTTTCACAATTGGGTTGCGGCCTGATGGGACGCGGAAACTCGAACACCGAGGCGCCCGCGAATACCGCCAACGCGAACACGTCGGTTGCGGACGGTCTCGCGTCGCTGCCCGATGCACCGAGCGCACTCGCCGAAGGCAACAAGCTCTTCGACCTGAACAAAACGGATCTCGCGATAGTCGCCTACAAGCGGGCGGTCGAACTCGATCCGGATCTGGGCGAAGCGTGGTTCAAACTCGGCGTGTCGTATGCGCTGATCGAGCGCGAAAAGGAGCTCGAATCGGTCAATGACCAGGTCGAATACAAACCGACGCCGACGCCGGATAAGAAGGAAAAGACCACGGTTCGAACGAAGGATTCGGAAAAGGCGTTCGAGAACGCGGTCAAAGCGTACAAGAAACTCTTGGCCGCCAACACAAACGATGACGTTGCCCGCTACAATCTGGGTCGCTCCTACGACAAACTCGACGAGGACGAAGACGCTCTGAAGTCGCTCCGCGAGGCCGTCAAACTCAAGCCTGAAAGTACCGAATATCAGACCGGACTTGGCTCGATCCTGATCAAACTCGCGCAATATAACGAAGCTGTCAAGGTTTTGAAAAAGGCGATCGAGCTTGATCCCGAAAATTCGCAGGCTGAAGAACTTCTCGAAAAAGCCGATGCCGGACAAAAGCGGATCAATTTCAGCGTGACGCCGAAACCGCAACAAACGAGCTCGTCAAATACCAAGATCGACAACGATAACGCGGCTGCGGGGGACACGATACCGAAGGACACGCCGAAACCCAAGCCGACCGCGCCGAAACTAGACAAGAAAGGCGACCAGTGAACGGATGTGGGATTGGGGATTGGGGATTGGGGATTGGGGATTTGGGATTGGGGACTTATGATGAGTCAGTATCAATCGCTGTAGCGGATGGTTGGGCGTAGCACAGCCGGAACAATCCCAAATCCGAAATCCCAAATCCCAAATCCCAAATCCCAAATCCGGTTGTTTCCAAACACCACACGTCAAATCTCGTCTGTGTCAACTTGACACCATCTGGCAGGTCGGCTATCACTTGAGTTGCGCCGCGCCTCCTGTTATGAAGATCGAAATCGAAATACCGCAATCGCTCTCACTCGAACGCAAGATAAAGATGCACGAAGCCCGCGAAGCGATCATCGATCGTTTGGCGCGTGATCTGCCCACGAACATCGATCTCGAGCGGTTTCTGAACGTCGTGGTTTCCGAACTCGGCCGAATGATGCAGGCCGACCGCTGCGACCTTCTGCAGTTGACGACCGAAAGCGAACTGCGGATCAGCCACGAATGGCGCAAGGACAAGCAGGTGCCATCGAGCCTCGGCACCGCGATTCCGATCGATCTCGTAAAACTTGAGGAACGGTTCGACATCTCGAAACCGATCGCGATCAACGACATCTCCAAGACCGACAACAAGACGTTGAAGTTTTTCGCCAAGGCTCTCGAGACAAAGTCGCTTCTGATCGTGCCGATCAGCCTCAGCGGCAAGCCGCTCGGACTGCTCGGACTTCACGACACGCGCGCGCCGCGCGAATGGTTCGACGAGGAGATTCAGTTTCTTGAGTCGATCGCCCAACAGCTCGCGATCGGATATCAATACACGACGCTGTATGTCGCGCAGGAGCAGGAAACCCGTCGGACGAACGCGCTGCTCCAGATCGCCAACACGCTCAATTCGCATTCCGATTTCAAGGTCGTTTCGGCCAGCGTCCTCGGACGCGCGGTCGAACTTGTCGGCGCCGATTACGGCGCGCTCGGGGTTCTCGACGATTCCGGCAAAAAGATCTCGCTCGCATCGTTCATTACCGCTCCGAACGTCAAGCCGAGCAAGGTCCTCCAAATGATCGAGAAGCACAATCAGTCGCTCGATATCGAACCCTTCCCGGCGCTCGGCGAAATTCTCCGCGATGGCAAAACGATGCGCATCGTCGATTCACAGCTGCCGTTCGCGATCCGGCTCATCTTCAATTCCCAGCTGAACGGTAAGGCCGCGCTGGTTGCGCCGGTTCGGGTCGCCGGCCAGGCGTTTGGCCTGATCGGCTTTGTCTGGAGCGGAGACACGGCCTTCGAAGATCACGATGTCGCGCTCGTCGAGGGCATCGCCGACCAGATCGGGACCGCGCTCGAGCGCGACCAGCTCAGCGCCGAGGTGATGCGCCTCAAATCGCAGCTCTATCAGCGCCAAAGCGAGATCATCGGCCAGGCGCCGCCGGTCCGCCGGGCGATCGAATTGGCGCTCAACGTCGCCGACACTAACACGACCGTTTTGATCAACGGCGAAAGCGGGACCGGAAAGGAATTGCTCGCGAATCTGATCCATTACAACTCCGGACGCGAGGGCAAGCCGTACGTCAAGATCAACTGCGGCGCGATTCCGGAGACGCTGCTCGAGTCCGAGCTTTTTGGCCACGAAAAAGGCGCGTTCACGGACGCGCGCGCGCAGCGCCAGGGGCGTTTCGAAGAGGCCAGCGGCGGGACGCTTTTCCTGGACGAGATCGGCGAAATGCCGCTTTCGGCACAGGTCAAACTGCTCCGCGTCCTGCAGGACGGCGAGTTCACCCGGATCGGCGGAAAGGAGGTCTTGAAAACGGACGTCCGTGTCATCGCCGCGACCAACGTCGATCTTGAAAAAGCGATCGAAGACGGGCGATTTCGGAAAGATCTTTACTATCGTCTTTCCGTTTTCCCGATCCAGATCGCGCCGCTGCGAGACCGCATCGAAGACATCAACCTGCTCGTTTTCCACTTTCTTGAGCAGTACAAAGAAAAGACCGGTCGGTTCGTCTCGGGAATTTCAAAAGAAGCGCTGCGGGCGTTGGTCAACTACGGCTGGCCGGGCAACGTTCGCGAACTGGAAAACGCCATCGAACGGGCCGTGATCATCGCTTCGGGCCGGCAGATCGAACTCGACGATCTGCCCGAGGCGATCAGCAACAAGGCCTTCGAACTCAACGCACAGGCGCGGCACGAACGCGCGAATGCGGCTTCTGAAGGACGGGCCGTGATGCTTGAGATCGACTTTCCGGCAACCATGGACGAGATTGAAAAACTCGCCATCGAGATGGCGCTCGACTATACCGCGGGTGACAAGTCGCGCGCCTCGCGATTGCTCAACATCGGCCGCAAGACGCTTTACCGAAAGCTTGAGCAGTTCGAAAACGCGGCAGTGACGGATTCAGACGCGAATTGACCGAACGGCGTCACCGTGGACGCGGACGGCGCTTTCGGCGTATATTTCTAAAAATCCTTTCCCAGACGGGATGTTTTCTGCCGGAGGTTTTTATGAAGCTGTTTCCCGCGACCGTTTTTCTTACCGCACTCTTCGCATTGAACGCCGTTGCGCAACAAACGACGCCGACTCCGCCACCCGACGATTCGATCAAGATCTCAACGAACCTGATTCAAATCGATGTTTCGGCAACCGACAAAGACGGCCGGCCCGTCACTGATCTTCGTGCCGACGAATTCGAAGTATACGAAAATGGAAAGAAGCAAACCTTGACCAACTTTACCCTGGTTTCTACTTCGGCGACGAAAACGACCAATCAAGCGGTGCCGACGGTCAAACCGTCGAAAGATACGATTCCGATCCCGCCGATACGCTTGAAGCAAGAAGACGTCAAACGAACCTACGCGCTCGTCATCGACGACCTCGGACTCAATTTCTCAAGCGTTTATACGGTTCAGAAGTCGCTCCGCGATTTTGTCGTGAATCGCGTGGCGGACGGCGATATGGTCGCGATCATTCGAACCGGCGCGGGCATCGGCGCGCTCCAGTCCTTCACCAACGACAAGCGATTGCTGCTGGCGGCGATCGACCGCATCAAATGGAACGCGATGGGCCGCGGCGGCATCGGCGCGTTCGTTCCGATCGAACCGACTCTTCGCGAAGAACTCGACGGAATGCAGCGGTCCGACGGCTCGACCAGATCCGTCGCGGGCGTGGCTGAAGAGAAAGAACTGATGAAAAACGTCGACGACTTCCGGAACGATAACTTCTCGGTCGGAACGCTCGGCGCGCTGCGTTATGTCATCCGCGGAATGAGCGAACTTCCGGGACGCAAGTCGGTCGTTCTTTTCTCCGAAGGCTTCGCGCTTGGCGGAACGGACAATCGCGTGCTCGATGCAATGCGCGTCGTGGCGGATCTTGCGAATCGCGCCTCGGTCGTCTTTTACACGATCGATCCGCGCGGACTGCTCGATCCGACGATGGCGAACGCCGACGAAGATATCCGGCGCGTCGTTCCCGATAGTCCCGGTGCCGGACGTTTCGACAACGGTCCGCGGGAGGCGCGAACGACGGCGTTTCGCGAGTCCCAGATGAGTCTCCGCTTTCTGGCCGAGGAAACGGGCGGCTTTTCTATTCAGAACGTTAATTCGATCGAGCGCGGATTGGTGAAAATGATCGATGACCAGAGCAGTTACTATCTTCTCGGCTACGAGCCGGACGAGAGCCTGTTCGATCCGAAAAAAAGCAAATTCAACAAACTCGAGGTCCGCGTCAAGCGTCGGGGCGTCACGGTTCGTTACCGCAGCGGTTTTTTCGGGATAACCGACCAAACGATTCGGGACAAGACGCAAACCTCGCAACAAAAGATCGTTTCCGCGCTGATCTCGCCGTTCGTGGTCAACGAAATCAATCTGAATCTTTATCCGGTGTTTGAAAATGACGCGACCCGTGGCGACATCATCCAGGCGCTGGTTCACATCGACGCCAAAGACATACAGTTTTCGGAATCCAACGGCAATCGCAAGGCAAACTTCGACCTGATCGCGATGACCTTCGGCGCCAACGGTTCGCCGGTTGACCAATACGCGCGGAACTACAGCATCGAGGTGACCGAGCGGGCGTATCAAAATATGCTCCGGAACGGATTTGTATATACGCTCACCGTACCGATCAAAAAGAACGGTTCGTATCAGTTTCGGGTCGCGCTCCGCGACACGAAGACCGACAAGGTCGGGTCGGCGACGCAGTTCATCGAGGTCCCGGACGTTAAAAAACGGCTCGTGATGTCGAATTTGCTGATCGATAATTTTTCAGCCGAAGAATGGCAGCGGATCCGGGCCGGCGGAAGCCGTGACGATAGCGAGCGGAGCGTGTTGCTCGATACGACCGTCCGGCAGTTTCGCAGAGACTCGGTCGTCCGTTTCGATTACGTCATCTACAATCCGACGCTTTCGACGAATCTTCAGGCGCAGGCGCGCCTGATTCGCGACGGCAAGGTGATCTTCGAAGAAACTCCCGCCGCGGTGAAGACGGCAGGAGTTTTGGACCTTTCGCGGATTCAGACCGCGGGCGGCCTGACGCTGGGAAATAGCCTCGCGGCGGGAAGTTATATCATTCAGGTCGTCGTTTTCGACAAGTCCGACGAGAAGAAGAAATTCGCGACCCAATTCGTCGAGTTTGAGATCGTTGACTAAAGGAAGGGGAAATAAGTGTCGGGGCGGACGTTTGAACTCCGGCTGGCGCGGGGGCAATCGTTCGATGGCTGATTCACCAAAAATCCGAAACGTAATTGTCGGCACCGCCGGACATATAGACCACGGCAAAACGGCGCTTGTAAAGGCGCTGACCGGTGTCGATGCCGATCGTTTTCCGGAAGAAAAACAACGCGGCATCACGATCGACATCGGATTCGCCGAACTCGACCTCGGCGACGTCGGAATCGGGTTTGTCGATGTCCCGGGACACGAAAAGTTCGTCAAAAATATGCTCGCCGGCGCGAGCGGCATCGACATCGTTTTGCTGGTCGTCGCCGCGGATTCGGGAGTGATGCCGCAGACACGCGAGCACTTCGAGATCTGCCGATTGCTCGGCACGCGGCACGGGCTGATCGTTCTGACAAAGTGCGATCTTGTCGACGACGAACTTCTCGAACTCGTCACGCTCGAGGTTCACGAACTCGTCGAAGGTTCGTTTCTTGAATCCGCACCCGTAATTCCGGTTTCTTCAAAGACAGGCGACGGGATCGAAGCCCTTAAATCGGGTCTTCGCGAGCTTGCGCTTTCGGTTCCGGCGCGAAACAACCGGACCGTCACGCGTCTTCCGATCGACCGTTCGTTCTCGGTGAAGGGTTTCGGCGCGGTCGTAACCGGGACGCTCGTTTCCGGAGAGATCACCGACAGCGCCGAACTTTCGATAATGCCGATGGGCCGTACGGTGCGGGTCCGCGGTATTCAGACGCACGGCAAATCCGTCGGCGCGGCAACCGCCGGACAGCGGACCGCCGTCAACCTGGGCGGGATCGATCACTCGGAGATCGAACGCGGGATGGTCTTGTGCGAGCCAAACGTCTTGCGGCCGACGCAGATCATCGACTGCGAGGTCGAGGTTCTGGGCGACGCCGCCCGTTCGCTGAAGTCGCGGCAGCGCGTCCGCGTGCATATCGGGACCGTTGAGGCGCTCGCCCGTGTTGAGGTGCTGAACGAGCCGCGCGAGATCGCCCCGGGCGCGACCGATCTTGTCCAACTCCGACTCGAGTCGCCGATCGTCTGCGTTCCTGGGGAACGCTTTATTCTCAGATTCTATTCGCCGCAGGTGACGATCGCCGGGGGACGCGTGATCGACAATTCGGCGAGCCGATACCGGCGGGCTCAGATCAATGCCGCGCGCTTTAGGCTGAAGCGTTTGGCCGATAGCGACGCGGCCGGGCAGATCAGGACGTATCTCGACGCGGCCGGCGATTCTGGGCTCGATATTTCCGATCTGGAGGCGCGGACGGGTTGGAAAAAGAAGGTCCTTGACGAAGCGGTCGCCGAGAACATCGAACGCCGTTCAGCCATCAATGCCGACGGGACGTACCTTTCGCGGACGCCGTTCGACGATTTGAAGTCGCGTACTCTGAGAGAGCTTGAGAGTTATCACCGCCGCGAACCGCTCGCTCGCGGGATGCCGCGCGAGACCTTGCGCGAACGTGTCTTTTCGCGGCTCCGGCCCGAGATTTTCCGGGGAGTGGTGACGGACCTCGAATCGGAACGCAAGATCGTCGCCGAAAAGGACAGCATTCGCGCGGCGGCTCATAACCTCGAGTTGACTCCTGAAGAAAAGACCGCGAAAACTCGGCTTTCCGACGCATTCAGGGTCGCGGGTCTTGAAGTTCCGAAATTGGATGATGCGCTTGGCGATGCCATCCGCGGCACCAAACTCGACCGGGCGCAGGCGCGCAAGGTCTTTCAGTTGCTATTAAATTCAGGCGAGATCATCAAAGTTACGGAGGAGTTTTATTTTGCCAAACCGACGATCGACGCCCTGGCCGAGAAACTGCGACGCTTCGCTGAAAATTCGCCGAACAGACTTGTCGATGTGACGCAATTCAAAGACCTCGCGGGCGTTTCACGAAAATACGCAATTCCGTTGCTCGAGTACTTTGACCGAGAGAGAGTGACCCGGCGGGCGGGCGACAAGCGGATCGTCGCCTGAGCACTGCGCCGCCCTGAAAACTATTATGAGAAAATTCTTGACTGCACAGTGGAAAGATCTGGTGATGGCTAATTACGTCGTCTCGCCCGAATTGCTGGCCGACCGCGTTCCGGAAGGGACGTCGTTCGATTTTCACGAGGGCAAGCTTTTCGTCAGCTTGGTCGGCTTTATGTTCCTCGATACGCGCGTACTGGGAATTCCGGTTCCGTTTCACATCAACTTCGAAGAGGTCAATCTGCGGTTTTACGTCAAACGCGAAACACCGGACGAGATCCGGCGCGGTGTCGTTTTCGTGAAGGAGATCGTGCCGCGACTGGCGATCGCCACGGTCGCGCGGGTTCTCTACGGCGAGCCGTACGAATGCTGGAAAATGGGCCACACGCGGACCGAGAACGCCGTCAGTTATACGTGGAGCAAGGACGGCCGCGAAGATCTCGTCGCTGCGGAGATCGATCGCGACCTCGGAGTTCCGGCGTCCGGTTCAGAGGGCGAGTTCATCATCGAACATTATTGGGGCTATACGCGGCGCGGCGCGGGCCGCACCGACGAGTACAAGGTCGAACATCGGCCATGGGAACTCTATTCCGTGAAAAACGAGCGGATCGAGGTCGATTTCGGCGCGACGTACGGCGAGAAGTTCGCGTTTTTGGCCAATGAAAAACCGCATTCGGTTCTTCTTGCGAAAGGATCCCCGATTGCGGTCTTCAAAGGCGCGAAAATGACAAACTAGAATGGCCGTATCGGAATCGGCACGCGGCCCGGCAGTCCGGTCAGCGTCTTCAGGAAGATGTCGCCGATGCTCTCCTTGGCTTTGCCGACCTCGACGATGTCGAACGGCTGAAGGATGACGTCGTCCATCTCGCCTTTCTTGATGGTGTTATAGTTGATCTCGATGATCTCAGGCTGGGCCGAACCCACTTTACGCCGGATAACTTTCAGTTCTTTTTTCTTCGCTTCGCGGGTCGTACCGCTGGCCATCGCGAGCGCCTGCATCAGACGCAACCCGCCTTCGGGGATGAAGATCTCGCCCGGCTTCATCACCTCGCCGATGACGTAGACCACGGACGCCTTTTGAACATCGATGATATCGCCCGGGAAAATCTCCGGATTGATGTTCTTCAGGCTTCCGAGACTGTAAAGACGTGACGGGAATCCGACTCCCTTGTCCGAAAGCGCCTTCCAGTCCTCTTCGGATTCTTCGGAACACAGCAAAGCCTGGGTCCTGGTAACCTGGATCATCCCGCTTGCCTCCTTCGTCTCGCCACCGGCAAACGCCAGCAGTTCGCGAAGCGTCGCGCGGCGCGTCAACTGAACCGGCCCCGGCTGCCGCACCTCGCCGTAAACCGTTACCGGCGGACGGCTTTTTCTCTCCGAGACAAAGACGCTCATCTGCGGATTCCGCAAATACCTGGAGACATATTTCGCGACCTCGGTCCGGAGTTCGTCCTCCGAAAGGCACTTCGCCAAAATACCGTCATTGGTGCCCGGAACCTGAAATTTGCCGTTCTCATCGACCCAGCCTTCCCAGCTGAAATCCGCCTCGCCAAGCGTCCTGACCGAAACCCGATCGCCCGGACCGATCAGATAACCTCGACCCGGCGTCGGCACCGGCGTCTGACCGAAACCCGACGCCGCCGTAATCGCCAGTAAAAAAAGAAGAACGAAGAACTTCATAAAAAACCTCGACTGCCTAGAATAGCCCACACCCCGATATGATTCAACCTTTTGTTTTTTCGGTTGTCTGGCATAAACTTCGATTAGTACTTTATACATTTAGTTTCGAATCCGGTCCGAAGCGGGAATAATCCGGATATTCTTAAGATGCAGAATTCGAGCAGAAGTCAGTCAACCGAAAAACTATGGTTCCTGCGCCGTCCCGTTCAGGTGTTCGCGGACGTTACCATTCTCTCGATCGCCTTTCTGATCGCGTATTTGCCGTCACTGAATATCCAGCTCGGCGAGTTTTATTTCCAGACCGCCGTCAACCAGCTCCCGTTCGTCGTCTTCGTCCAATTTTCGTCGCTGTTCTTGGTCGGCGCCTATTCGATCATCTGGCGCTACGTCAGTCTTGAGGACATCAAGGCATTTCTCAAGGCTGCGATGGTATCCGCGGCGATACTTCTGGCGTTCCGTTTCTTTCTGTCGTTCACCGGCTTTAGCAACTGGCAGGTTCCGATTTCGGTGATCCTGATCGATACGGCGCTCGGGTTTGGCGGACTTTTGGGGCTTCGCGTCGTGCGTCGGTTTATGTACGAGCTCGGTGAAAAGCGGAGTTTCAGCGGACCGCGACGTCGAGTAAAACAAAAGGCGACGCTCTTCGTCGGCGCGGGCCGCATCGGATCGATCGCCGCAAAAGACATCCTCGGACGTGCCGACACTGAATTTGAGGTTCGCGGATTTGTCGACGACGACCGGCGCAAAGTCGGCGGCAGCGTCAACGGGATAAAGGTCCTCGGTACGACTGACGATCTGGCGCGGCTCGTTGACGAGATGAACATCGAACAGATCGTGATCGCCATCGATCAGGCGCAAGGCAAGGAGATCCGCCGGATTCTGGACATCTGCCGCGAGATCCCGGTCAAGGCCCGGATCGTGCCGAGCTTGCACGAGATCGTCCACGGACGGGTTCAGGTTTCGCGGATCCGCGATGTCGAGATCGAAGATCTTCTCGGGCGCGAACCGGTCGAACTCGACGATGACAATCTGCACGGATTTCTGACGGGCAAGGTTGTGATGGTCACCGGCGCGGGCGGCTCGATCGGCTCGGAACTCGTGCGCCAACTGACGCAGTTTGCGCCGAAAAAGCTCCTTCTTGTCGAGCGTGCCGAGTTTATGCTGTTTCAGATCGAGCGCGAGATGGTCAAGGACTTCGCTGATACGCCGTTCTTTCCTTTGCTCGCCGATGTCTCGGACGAACATCGGATGCGCGAGATTTTCACTGAATTCGCGCCGGAGGTCATCTTTCACGCGGCCGCCCACAAACATGTTCCTCTGATGGAAACCAATCCGTCGGAAGCGTTGAAAAACAACGTCTTCGCGACGAAGTTGATCGGCGAGCTCGCGGGTGAGCACGGAACCCGTGACTTCGTCCTGATCTCGACCGACAAGGCCGTTAACCCGACGTCGGTTATGGGCGCGTCGAAGCGGATCGCGGAGATCGTGCTGCAAAACCTCAACCACAAACACGCGACGAACTTTATGGCGGTCCGCTTTGGAAACGTCCTCGGCTCCGCCGGTTCGGTGGTGCCGATCTTTCGCGAACAGATCCGGAAGAGTGAAGCGATCACCGTCACGCATCCCGATATGACGCGCTATTTTATGACCATCCCGGAAGCGTCGCAGTTGGTTCTGCAGGCCGGCGCGCTTGGCAAGGGCGGCGAGATCTTCATTCTCGATATGGGTCGGCCGGTCAAGATACTCGATCTCGCGGAAGATATGATCCGACTGTCGGGACTCGAACCGTACGAGGATATCGACATCGTTTTCACTGGAATCCGCGGCGGTGAAAAACTCTTCGAAGAACTCGAGATCACCGGCGAGAACCTTCTCAAGACCGAACATCCGAAAATCTTCATCGGCAAGATCGCCGCCTACGACGATGCCGAAGTCGGGAAAATTCTATCGAGTTTCCGCCAAGCCGTTTCAAAGTCCGACGAGACATCGATCCGCTCCCTGTTCAACCAGTTTCTGCCGGAGGCGACGGTCACACAGAAGGACAGTGCTGAAACTCCACCGGCCGCGCCGAAGGTCCTCTCCGCCGGTTCGGGTTCGGGGAACGCGGACTTATCGTCTCCGGCCGAATGAGATTGTCGCGTCGCTGCACTGACACCCACTCCCCTTACGATTCCCCTCGGGGCAAGATATGAAACACAAAGCGTTCCTGATAATTATCACTTTGCTGCTGCTCGGGCTTGCCGCCTGCTCGCTCAACAACGGATCGAACACGACTCAACCGAATGACGTTCAAAAATACCGTTCGACCGGTGTCGTCAAAGCCATCGACGCGTCCGGCGGGATGATTACAATTGATCATCAGGACATTCCCGAATTTATGGGCGCGATGCAGATGACTTGGCCAGTCAAGAACATTTCGGCACTCGCGACTTTGAAGCCGGGCGACAAGGTCGAATTTGAGATCGAAAAGACCGGCATGGAAGTGATTGTTTCGAGTCTGACGAAGACCGGCGAGGTAGGTGTGATCGAAGGTGCGGATATCTACAAAACAAATTGCGCGAAGTGTCACGGTGACAACGGTGAGGGACGCACGAAAGGAATTCCGTTGATATCGGGCCACGCGCTCAGCCACTCGGAGGCCGAATTCGTCAAGCAGGTCTCGGACGGCAAAACTGGCAAAATGCCTGCTTTCCGTGACAAACTGACGCCCGACGAAATAAAGTCGGTCGTCGATTTTGTTCGCGGCACGCTTCAAAAGGGGTTGGTTCGCGACTCCGGCGGCCATAAACACTAGATATGAAGGGCCGAAACTATAAATACTATCTTCGCAAAGCTCACCGGTATCTCGGGATCTTTATCGGAATTCAGTTTATCTTTTGGACCCTCGGCGGCCTGTATTTCAGTTGGACCAGCATCGAACAGGTCCGTGGCGACGATCTTCGGAACGAACGCGAATCGATTGTGATCGAATCGGCCATAGACTCTCCCCGTTACGCGCTGGATGCGATTCGCCGTGATGACGCCGGAGCGAGGATAACTGAGTTGCGCCTTGTCGAAATTCGGGGCGAATCGTTTTATTCGATCAGTGTACAACATTCAAACGCGACAAAACGCGCGTACCTTGCCAGGTCTGCCGATGGCCGCCTGCGCGGGCCCGTAACCGAACCGGAGGCGCGCCTGATCGCGGTTGAAGGCCTGAAAAATCCGACCACAATCGTTTCGACGGAATATATGACCGCCGAAATGATCGGTGCCGATCACGAATACCGCGAGAAGCCGATGCCCGCTTGGGTTGTCACGTTCGAAGGCGATCTGAATGTCTATGTCTCAGCGGAAACGGGGCAAATCGGTGCCGTTCGCAACACCCGTTGGCGCATATTCGACTTCCTCTGGATGCTCCACACGCTCGATTACAAGTCTCGCGATGACATCAACAATTATCTGCTCCGCGGATTCTCGCTCGTCGGAATTGTCACCATCACTTCAGGCTTTGCGTTGTTTTTTGTAAGTTCGCCCGCCCTTCGGAGGCGAATTCGAAGACAGGACCGTTAGCCAGAATCCGCGGTCCGGCATCCAACCGAACTGCTTCGAATAATCGGCGCGAAGAGTTTGTTGTAGTTTTTCGATCAGTATGCGTTTTCGAGCCTTCTGCTGTTTTTGATCTCGATTGTCGCGCTTGGCGTCAACGCACAGGATCTGCAAACGTTTTCCGGCACGGTGATGACGCATTCGTTCGAGTTTGTCCGAATGCGACGATCGCGGCCTTTTCGCCGATGGCGGCGCAGCCGCTGATGTCTTCCGGCCATCCACGGAAAAGCGGAGCTTTTCCGCACATCCGGGCGGCAAGCCGCAAGATTTGCGGGAATCCGGAATTCGGAATTCGGATCCAAGATTTCAGGTTTAACTCAATTCAAAAATCGGACTTCGGATCCAAGGTTTCAGGTCCAACTCAATCCAAAATCCAAAATCGCCAATCGCCAATCGCCAATCGCCCGCGCCCCGGGCCCACCCCGGCCACCAGGCGTTCTTGAGCCTCTTGAGCCAACGAAACTGGTCGAGGGGTGACCCGGAGCGTTCATTCGGGTTCGGATGGGGGCGCTGTGCTAAAATCTCTGAACATGAAAAGCAGACTTTCAGCAAAATCGTTGAGTTTGACCGAATCCGTTATCCGGGAAATGTCGCGCGAGGCGGTCAAGTACGGTGCCGTCAATCTTGGGCAGGGCTTTCCCGATTTCGCCGCTCCTGAAGCGATCAAACGCCGCGCTATCGAGGCCATCGAGGCCGATCACAACCAGTACGCCGTGACGTGGGGCGTCAAGGAATTCCGCGACGCGATCGCCACGAAGTCGAAGCGCTTTCTCGGGCTCGACGTCGATCCTGAAAACGAGATCACCGTCACTTGCGGCTCGACCGAGGGAATGATCGCCGCGATGCTGGCGTGCGTCGACAAGGGCGACGAAGTGATCCTGTTCGAGCCGTTCTACGAAAACTACGCGCCGGACGCGATCCTGTCCGACGCGACGCCGGTCCACGTTCCGCTTTACGAAGACGAGAACGGCGCTTGGTATTTCGACCGCGGCGAGATGCGCGCGGCGTTCAACGAGCGGACAAAGGCGATCATCATCTGCAACCCGAACAATCCGACCGGGAAGGTCTTCACACGCGACGAACTCGAATTCATCGCCGGACTTTGCAAAGAGTTCGACGCGCTGTGCTTTACGGACGAGATCTACGAACACATCATTTACGATTTCGGATTTGGGAATTCGGATTTGGGATTTGGCGGAACGCCGCACATTTCGATGGCGACGATCGACGGGATGAAGGATCGGACGGTCGTCGTCAACTCGTTGTCGAAGACATATTCAGTGACCGGCTGGCGCGTCGGATACGTTATCGCACCGCCGGACATCACCGGCGCCGTCCGCAAGGTCCACGACTTTCTGACCGTCGGCGCGGCGAACTGCCTGCAGCACGCCGGCGCGTTCGCGATGGATTTTCCGGAAAGCTATTACGTCGATCTTCAGGCCGAATACCAGCGCAAGCGCGACTTTATCGTGCCGATTTTGAAGAACGCCGGATTCGGCTGCGGATTTCCCGAGGGCGCATACTACGTGATGACCGACGTCACCGATTTCGGCTTCGCGAACGATGTCGATTTCACGCGCCATCTGATCCGCGAAATCGGCGTCGCGGTCGTTCCGGGGTCGTCGTTCTATCACGACAAAGTGAAAGGATCGCAAAAGGTCAGATTCTGTTTTTGCAAAAAGGACGAGACGCTCGAAGCCGCTGCCGAGCGCCTCACGAAGCTGAACCGCTGACTATTCAGACAGTCTTGTCAATTGCCACGGTCGTCAGACAGTCTTCTCAATTGCCACGGTCTTCAGACCGTCTTGTCAATTTCCTCGGTCTTCAGACCGTCTTCTCAATTGCCACGGTCTTCACACCTTCTTGTCAATTGCCACGGTCTTCAGACCGTGGTCACGAGTCCATCCCGGTTTTCGGGCTTTAGCCCGATGAAGCGTTTGGGCTAAAGCCCAGATCGGTGAGAGGGCTTTCCCCCACGGTCTGAAGACCGTGGCAATTGATCAGACCCAAGTCATCAGACCCAAGTCATCAGACCCAGGTCATCACACCCAAGTCATCACACCCAAGTCATCAGACCCAAGTCATCAGATCAAATTCGTCTTATTCAAATAATCAAATCGCCGCAGTTTGCATTTGCCCTTTTCAGGTTTGAATTGCCCGGCCGACAGACTGAACTCCGGCCCCTCAATTATAGAAGCGTCGGAGCGTCGGAATGCGGGACAAAGCATTTGCGGCATCGTGCCTCGTATTTGTCCGCGGCGCCGACCTCAACGCGGGCCGTCGATTCCGACGTTCGCTGCGAATAGTTCGCCGTTCCGCCGCAGACGACGCAAATGGCGTGGGTCTTGGTAATGAACTCGGCGATCGACAGCAGCTGCGGCATCGGCTCGAAGGGTCGTCCGGTGTAATCCTGATCAAGTCCGGCGACTATCACGCGCTTCCCGGCGTTCGCCAGATCGTTGACCGCACCGACGAGCTCCATATCGAAAAACTGTCCCTCGTCGATACCGATCACGTGCGTGTCGTCCTCGATCTGAACCATCAATTCTTTCGCCGTCATTACCGGTTTTGATATATGCGTCATTCCTGAATGCGAGGCGATCTGCTCGATCGAATACCGATCGTCGATCTTGGGCTTGAAAACCTGAACCTTCTGCCGCGCGATCTGTGCCCGGCGAAGACGGCGGATCAATTCCTCGCTCTTGCCCGAAAACATCGATCCGACTATCACTTCTACCCAACCAACACCGTTTTGGCGCGTTTTTCGGCGCTCTTCGGTGTTGTCGAAAACGAATTCTTCAACCATAATTTCTGTCCCGGATTATGTAAATCGGAATGCTGAAGTATAAAGCCAAACGGATCAAAGTGAAAAAGTGAAAAGGTGAAAAGTCGCCCCGCAACCTTCCACCTTCTCACTTTTTCAGGCCTTCGCGTTCCCCTATTCCTGCCGCAGATCGCGACCGGTCATTTCGTGCGGTTTTTCGATTCCCAGCAGCCCGAGGACCGTCGGCGCGATGTCTTGAAGCGCGCCGTCGTAACGAAGCTTTGTGCCTTGCGCCGATTCGTCGACGAGATGAAACGGAACCTGATTGGCCGTGTGGGAACCGTTCGGCGTGCCGCTGATAACATCGGCCATTTCCTCGATATTCCCGTGGTCGGCCGTAAAGATCGCGACGCCGTTCTTTTCGCGGATCTTGTCGATGATGCCGCCGATGCAGGTATCGACGTATTGCACGGATTCGATGGTTTTGTCGAGATTGCCGCTGTGCGCGACCATATCAGGCGCCGCGATGTTGACTATGTAAACGTCGTTTTCGTCGGCATCCAGGGATGTCAGAAAATTGTCGGTGACCTTGAAACAGCTCATCTCCGGCGAGGTTTCGACAAGCGATCTCTTGAGCGAGGGACGAATTATCCGCTGTTCGCCGACCAGCGCGTTTTCGACGCCGCCGTTCAGGAAATAGGTGATGTGCGCGTACTTGTCGGACTCGCCGATGCGCGCATTCCTGACCCCGTGTTCGGCAAAGATCTCGGCCAACGTGCGGTCCTCGCGCTCCGGCCGGAACGCCACCGGAATCTTGAAACTGCGGTCGTATTCGGTCAGACAAACAGTTGTAAGCGCGGGTTTTACGAGCGCCGAGTTTCCGGTCTCGTCGGGAATCGAGATCGCTTTGACAAGCTGCCGCATCCGGTCGCCGCGATGATTGAAAAAGATCACGACATCTCCGTCCCTGATCGTCGCCACCGGCTCGCCCTGTTCGTTCTCGAGAACGATCGGTTGGACAAATTCATCCGTGATGCCGCGCAGGAACGAGCTCCGGATCGCGGAAACGGCATCGATGGCCCGTTCGCCTTCACCGTGGACGAGCATCGTATAAACGCGGACGGTACGGTCCCAGTTGCTTTCGCGGTCCATCGCGTAGTAACGGCCGCAAAGCGTCGCGAGCCGCCCGACACCGATGTCGGCCATTTTGATCTCGACCGCTTCGGCATAGATGTCGGCCGTCCGCTGCATGACGTCGCGACCATCGAGAATTCCGTGAACGAAGATGTCGGTGATGCCTTCCCGTTTCGCCATTCGCAATACTGCGAACAAAGTCTCCGGCGATGAATGGATGTCGCCGTCGCTCATCAAACCGATGAGATGGACCGACGTTCCGCGCGAACGAGCTTCAGCGAAGGCCTTTTTCAGAACCTGATTGCCAAAGAACGAACCCGAACGAATCGCGTCGGAGATGCGCGAGACGTCGGTTTTGACGATGCGGCCGGCGCCGATGTTCAGATGTCCGACCTCGGAACTGCCGGGCGCGTCCGGCGCGAGCCCGACGCGTGTACCCGATGCGGCGAGCAGCGTCATCGGATACTTTTCGCAGATCTCGTCATAGTTCGGCGTGTGCGCCAGCGCGATCGCGTTGCCTTCCTTTCGGGGCGAGTAACCCCAGCCGTCGAGGATGACGAGCGCGAGCGGGCGTTTCGGTTCGTTATTCATAGGTGAATCCGATCTCAAATGTGGCAGTCGAAAATCTTCAATACGCATCTGGTGCAGGTTTTTCCATCCAGCGTTCCGGATGAACCAGTCCGTGGAAGCCAAACTTCTCGTAAAGCGTGTGGGCATCGCGCGTGGCAAGCACCCAGCGGCGGAATCCCTGAAGACGGGGATGGCCGACGACGGCGTCCATCAGCCATTTGCTCAGTCCGCGGCCGCGAAACTCTTCGATGACGTAAACGTCGCCGAGATAGGCAAACGTCGCGAAATCGGTTACCACACGTGCGAACCCGATTAGATTTTCACCTTTGTAGAGCCCAAAAGGCAAGGAATTTCTTATCGCCGTTTCGGTTTGCGCGCGTGTCCGATTCTGCGCCCAATACGATTCTTCCGACAAAAAACGGTGAATCTCGTCCAGATCGAGCCTTGCGGGATCGGTGCTGATCGAGAACTCACCGTTCTCCCAGGTGTGAAAGTTATCGTCCATACGACACGAACGCGTTCGGCTTAACCGATCTGGTAAAACGCTTTGCGTCCCGGGAATCGCGCCGCGGCGTCGAGGTCTTCCTCGATCCGAAGCAGTTGGTTGTACTTCGCGATCCGGTCCGAACGCGACAGGCTTCCGGTCTTGATCTGCCCGGCATTGGTCGCGACCGCGAGATCGGCGATGAACGAATCTTCGGTCTCGCCCGAACGGTGCGAAATGACGGCCGTCATATTGTGCGTTTTCGCCAGCTCGATCGCGTCGAGCGTTTCGGTCAGCGTGCCGATCTGATTGACCTTGATGAGGATCGAATTCGCGCAGCCGAGATCGATACCTTTCTGCAGGAACTTGGTATTTGTCACGAAAAGATCGTCGCCGACGAGCTGGACCTTCTTGCCGATCTGGTCGGTCAGATATTTCCAGCCGTCCCAGTCGCCCTCGGCCATACCGTCTTCGATCGAGATGATCGGGTATTTCTTCGTCCAGTCGATCCAGTAATCGGCCATTTCAGTACTCGTCAGTTCGCGTTTATCGCTCTTCTTGAAGACATACCTGTCGTTCGAGAAAAACTCGCTCGCGGCCGGATCGAGAGCGATCATCACGTTCTCGCCGGCTTTGTAACCTGCCTTGTCGATCGCTTCAAGGATCGTTTCGATCGCTTCTTCGTTCGATTTCAGATTCGGGGCGAAACCGCCTTCGTCGCCGACCGACGTCGCATAACCGCGCGAACTGAGAACCTTTTTCAGATTGTGAAAGATCTCGGCGCCGGCACGGAGCGCTTCCGAAAACGATTCGGCGCCGACCGGCATGATCATAAACTCCTGAAAATCGACGTTGTTGTCGGCGTGCGCGCCGCCGTTGATGATGTTCATCATCGGCACCGGAAGCGTTTTCGCGTTGACGCCGCCGATGTATCGATAAAGCGGGAGTTCCTGAAACGCGGCGGCGGCGCGCGCGTTCGCCATCGAGACCGCGAGCAGCGCGTTCGCGCCGAGGTTCGACTTGTTTTCGGTTCCGTCGAGAGCAATCAACGCTTCGTCGACAAGCGTTTGGTCGAGTGCGTCGAGCCCTTCAAGCTCATATGCGATCTTTTCATTGACGTTCTCGACAGCTTTCGTAACGCCCTTGCCGAGATAACGCGCCGGGTCACCGTCGCGCAGTTCGACTGCCTCGTGCTCGCCCGTCGACGCCCCCGAAGGCACCGCCGCGCGGCCCGACGTGCCGTCTTCAAGAATGACTTCCGCCTCGACGGTCGGATTTCCGCGCGAATCCAAAATTTCCCGCGCCCAAACTTCTTCGATAAGACTCATATAATTAAAGTGCTCCTAAAATGATTCAATAATACTCAATCAGTTTAATGGCGGAACGGAAAAAGTTAAACCCGGATAACGCATCTGGCAGAAGTCGCCGATTCGGCATTCCGCTTGGAGTCCCGCCTTCCGGCGGAATCTCCGGCCGCAGGACGACGTCGCGGACAAAGCGGTTGCCGGAAAAAAGGGACGCAGGCGACGGCAGGCGTGTTTTCGGCTGCGTTTGCGAGATGCTAATTCAATAAGTTTAATTGACGAATTGCCTGAATGCTCTTGAACATTCGGAAAGAACCTGGAAAACGGACAAAATCATGTTCTTCATACCACTCAGCAAGCCGTTCGTTTCGGGCATCCAGCATCATTGCCCGAATTCCAACTTTCTCCGCAATTTCAAGGGTTCGGGCTTGGGTATCGATCAAAAGAAGATCTCCGAAACCCTGCCCTTGAAAATGAGCATCAATTCCCAGTTGCCCAAGCAAAATAACCGGAATGCCTCTCGTAATTCGGGGACGGTCATTTGGGATTTCTTCTTGCCGGACTTGTATCATCAAGAGTGTGTGATAACCGAGAATCCTGATTGCAGAAAGTTTTTCGTCAACCAAAACCATCGTCCGGCTGAGATCACGCTCTTGGTCTTGTAAGGCCTTTTCCCGCAGAAAGCGTGTGACGTCATCATCACCACAATCAAAGAGTTTGCGATTATGTTCGCGTGCCAATGGCTCAATCAGCAAGCTGATACCTCACGCCTTTTCTCATTCCTCGACGGTATTTTTCGGCCACTGCCTTCGACTTCGCCGAAGGTTCAGAGTCGGAATCACTTAACGCGTTTAAGAAAAACTGATAATCATCACTACTTAAAAGCAATTGGTCGTGACGTGCGATTATCTCGGCCGCTTTTTCGCTCAGCGTGACAACAGCAAATTCGGTTAAATCCTGTCCTGATAAAGCTGCCGCTTTGGAAATTCTTTCTTTGACTTCAACAGCCATCCGAATATTCAATCGGCTTGGCGTTGACCTCAAACTATCTTTACCAACTGACATAATAATTGACCTCTCAATGTGGCTAACTGGCGCATTGAATATATCAAGTCTCAAACTGTCATTCAAGCAAAAGAACGGGTCATCAAACGATAATGCCCGAAATACGAGGGTTGACGCCGAAGGCAGACAGTTCCGTTTCCGCGTTCGTTTTATGCGTGAAAAAATGCACCCCTAACAAGCGTCTGTTTTTGCCCCTCTGGACGGCGTTTTTTGATAACCTTCGTGGAACGGAGATTATCGGGAATGCTTGTAATGGAGGAATGGATGAAAGCGAGGCAAGGGGTATTCAATAAAGCAAATCTGCCGGTTAACCGGATTCAAAAAACTGTCCGGAATGTGCCACGGGAAAATGCAATAAGACAACGGATGCTTTATGAATTGGGCCGCGAATGTTCCCGGTTTTGACTCTCCATCCTGACCTTCAGTATTCTCCGTTTCTCGACCTTCTCGATCCGGAAAATATGGCCGTTGAAGGGAACCGTGTCGCCTTCGGAGAGGATCTGGCCCGACTCGCTCATCAGAAAACCGGCGACCGTCGTGTAGCCTTCAGAAACCGGCAAGTTCATCGAAAGCCGTTTGTTCAGATCGCGCACCGCAAGTCCGCCCTCGAGAATATACGCGTCGTCGCCGTCGGGCTGGATCTGTTCGTTGACCTCCTCGTCGTGTTCGTCCGAGATATCGCCGACGATCTCTTCAAGCAGGTCTTCGAGCGTAATGATGCCTTCGACGCCGCCGTGTTCATCGACGACGAACCCGAAATGGAACTTTTCGCGCTGCATTTGACGCAGAACGTCCTCAAGCCGCGCCGTGTCGACGACATAAATCGGTTTCTGGAGAACTTTCTCGATCTTGAACAGCTTTGGCCGCAAGAGGAACGGCATCAGGTCTTTGCTGTGAATAAATCCGGCGATATCGTCGAGCGAGTTGCGATAGACCGGAAGACGCGAATAGCCGTGCTGCCGAAACCACTTCGCGATCTGCTCGAGCGTCGACGAATGAGAGATCGCGACGATCCCGGTTCGCGGGACCATCGCCTCGCGGACGGTCGTCTCGGAAAACTCGAAAACCTTGTCGATGAGCCGCTGCTCTTCCTCGTTCAAATGACCGCTTTCCTGCGAGAGCTTGACCAGCTGCCGGATCTCCTCTTCGGTATAGACCGCGCTTTCCTCAAGCGAAGCCTTGAGGCCGATCAGCTTTCCGATGCCGCCGCCGACCTTGTTGAAGATCCAAAGCAGAGGCGAGAAGACCTTCGCGAACAGTTCGAGCGGCCGCGATGCGAAGATCGCAAAACTCTCCGCGCGTTCAAGCGCAAACATCTTCGGCACAAGTTCGCCGATGACGATATGCAGAAAACTGACGAACGCGAACGAGATGATGATCGCCGTGATATGAACGACATAGCCGATCGTGCCCTCGGTCGCGATCTTCCTCGCCAAAGGATCGATGATCCGCGCGACCGTCGGTTCGCCGACCCAGCCAAGCGCGAGCGATGCGAGCGTCACGCCGAGCTGCACCGCGGAAATAAAAAGCGTCGGGTTCGAGAGCAATCGAAGCGCCGCCTGTGCGCCTTTGCTCCCATCGGCAGCGAACGACTCAAGCCTCGTTTTCCGGGCCGATACGAGTGAAAATTCGGACGCGACGAAGAAAGCGTTGATAAAAACGATCGCGAACATCAGCGAGAACTCGAATGTTGCTTGCGTGATTGAAATCGAAACGGCATGTTCCGCGTCTTGAAAGAAAAGCAGGATATTACTGGCAGGACCCATCGATTTTGGATTTTAGATTTGGGATTTTGGATTCAGTTTCCCAACTGAAAGCATCTCCTGAAAAATAGTTCCGTGCACTGGCCCCGGACGGTTTCAGATTATAGCACATCAGCCCGAATCGTATTCAAACGTTGGATTCGACGATCTCGGCGATCAGCATTCGGCACGAACCGCAACCGGTTCCGGCGTTCGTCAGCTCGCCGACCTCTTCAACGGTGGCCGCGCGGCAGAGTTCGATCGCCTCTTCAGTCACACCAAAACAGGTGCAGATCAGCGCTTTTTCTCCCGCAAATTCCTCGATCCGCCGCAGCCGGAAATCGGCGAACGCGGCGCGCATCGCACTGACCGCGGTCGTGAGGCAATGTTTGCGGGTCGGTGGAAAGTCGCCGGTTGCCCGTTCGACCGATTCAATCAGAGCGTCGAACGCGCCGAGTTCGATCAAACGCGCACCGCGAACAGTCGTGGCGATCGATTCGGCGGCGGCGATCATAAAGCCGCAGCCGTTCGTCCGATACCTGACATCGCGAACCGATTTCGCCGCATCGTCGATCTCAAGCGAAAAACTCAGAAACGAACCGCAGGTGAAATCGGCGTCGGCGCCGCGCGCGTTCTCAGCCGCAACGTCCCCCGCGTGCGCGGGCTCAAAGGCGAGTCGGGCGATGTTCTCGGGATAAACCATTTCGATTTTGGATTTTGGATTTTGGATTGGGAATATTTGGAATCTGGAATTCCATCGTTCTCCGGTCTTAGATTTCAGCTTCGAAATTCCCAAAATCGTTTTTGGGATTCGGGATTTCGAATTTGGCCGTTTGGGCCAACCAATGCGGCTTGCCGCCCGGATGTGAGGAAAAGCTCGGCTTTTCCGTTCAACCTTTCCTCATTCCTGCGGCTATGCCGCACATCCGGGAGCGGCGGCGCAGCCGCGCGGATCAAACAGCCTCTCCCGGAAAGGCCGAGCCTTTCCGCACATCCGGGCGGCAAGCCGCAAGGATTGCAACTAAATCAGCGCCGTCTGCCGCGGTTCAGGACAATACTGCGCGGTATTTCGAACCTCCCAAATCCAAATTCCCAAATCCCAAATCCCAAATTCAAAGCCCCTTAACTTCAAAATACGTTTTGATAGCTTTGTGTTTTGCGCCGTTTTCGAGGATTTCGAAGGCTTCGGCGAAGTTCTCGAGACCGACGATCTTATGCGTCAGTATTCGTCCGAGCCATCCCGGATACATCGCCTCGCAGAGCGCAAAGTCCTTGACGCCCATCTCGAAATGCTCGCGGTTGGCGTTGACCGTTCCGACCATTGCACGGTTGCCGAGAACGAACTGCTGGTTGATCCGGTCCGACGGAACGTTGTCGGTTTTGCGCTCGCCGCCGGTTACCGACGAGAGGATCAGGATCCCGTTCTCGTTCAGCGCCTGCATCGCATCGAAGATGATCGGCGAATATCCCGTGCACTCGAAGATCAGATCATATTGGCCGTATTTCTCGACCGAATCGACAACCGTCAGCGCTTGCGTTGAATCGTATGTTGCGCCGATCGCCTCGCAAAGCGCCGCGTTGAGATAGCCGTCAGGCATTTCCCAGCCGAATCCGTGGACCTCGTAACCGCGCATTCGGAGCGCCATCACGGTCAGCAAGCCGACGTTTCCCGTGCCGAGCACAGCGGCCGTTTTCGGTTTCCAGATCTTGAGCCGCTCCTGGATATCCGATGCCTGTTTCAGTCCTTTTTCGATGATCGAAAGCGGCTCGAGCAGGACCGCGACTTCCGCGAGACTCGGCGGAATGCGGACGAGATAATCTGCGCTTTCGGAGTAGAACTCGGCCATATAGCCGTGGAGCCGCGATATTCCGCGCTCGAAGTAACGCTCGTCGGTGGTGAAATCCTGCGTGCCGATCTTGTCGTAGATGCTTTTTCCTGGCCGCCGGACGGTCGCCACGACGAAGTCTCCGGGCTTCAGCTCCGAAACGTGCTCGCCGACCTCGACGACGCGGCCGAAGTTCTCGTGACCGAGTACCAGAAAATCGCTTCCCGGCGGCGCGACGCCGTATTCGGCGTTGTTGATCTCGCGGTCCGTACCGCACGCGCCGACGCGCAGAACTTCGACTAGGACGCCGCGCCCGTTCTTTACATCTTCGACGGACGGCTTTTCCATCTCGACCAGATGAACGCTTTTTTCTTTTTTCGGTATTACTGCGACTGCTTTCATATTTGTTATTTGAGACTGTTCCTCAGCTGTTTGCCGCGGCTTGTTCGCGCGTTGCGCTCATTGCAAGCGGGGACGCTTGCGCTCCAGTCCGCTTCGGCTCCGGTCAGCTGCGATAATCCCCGATCTGCTGCAATAGTTTAGCCACCAGTCCGGTCCAGCCGGTTTGATGGCTGGCGCCGAGGCCTGCGCCGTGATCGCCGTGAAAGTACTCGAAAAAGAGCGGGTAGTCGCGGAAATGTTCGTCGGTTTGAAACTTGTCGCAGGTCCCAAAAACGGCACGGCTGCCGTCTTCATCGTCCCGCACGAAGATCCGGGCCAGACGCTTTTCCAGCTCCTGCGAAACCTGCCACAGCGTCAGTTTTCGCTCCGAACCGGTCGGGAACTCGACCTTGAAGTCTTCACCGAGATAGAAGTCGAATTTCTGGAGCGCCTCGATCAACAGGTAGTTCACCGGCATCCAGACCGGACCGCGCCAGTTTGAATTGCCGCCGAACATTCCGCTGCGCGACTCGGCCGGTTCGTAATCGACGCTGTATTCGATATCACCGACCTTCAGCGTGTAAGGGTTCGTCCGGTGAACTCGCGACATCGCGCGGATACCGAAATCCGACAGGAACTCGTTTTCCGACAGCATCACGCGCAAGACGCGCCGGAGGCGCTCTGGATTGACCAGCGACAACAGCAAACGATTCTCTTGGCCGGGTTTCTGCATACAGCCGATCTGATCCGTCAGATCCGTACGGTTTTCCAAAAACCACTCGGTCCGCCGCCTGAAATTGGGGAGCCGTTCGAGCAGTTCGGCGTCGATCGTTTCGACCGCGAACAACGGGATCAATCCGACCATCGAGCGGAGACGCATTGGGAGGCTGTATCCGTTCGGCATATGCAGAACGTCGTAGTAAAAACCGTCGCGTTCGTCCCAGAGCTCGGTGTTTTCCTCGCCGACGTTGTTCATTGCGTCCGAAATATAAACGAAATGTTCAAAAAACTTCGTCGCGACGTCCTCGTAGACGCGGTCCTCGCGCGCGAGTTCGAGAGCAATGGCGAGCATATTCAGACAGAACATCGCCATCCAGCTTGTGCCGTCGGACTGCTCGATGTTTCCTCCTGTCGGGAGCGGTGCGCTGCGGTCGAAAATGCCGATGTTGTCGAGGCCGAGAAATCCGCCCTCGAAGATGTTGTTTCCTTCCGCGTCCTTGCGGTTGACCCACCACGTGAAGTTCAGCAGGAGCTTGTGAAACACACGCTCCAGAAACTCGCGGTCGGCGCGCCCCGTGCGGTGTGCCTCCATCTGGTAGACCCGCAGCGACGCCCACGCGTGAACCGGCGGATTGACGTCTCCGAACGCCCATTCGTAAGCCGGAATCTGCCCGTTCGGGTGCATGTACCATTCGCGAAGAAGGAGGATCAGTTGACGCTTCGCGAAGCCCGGATCCACAAGTGCCAGCGGGATGGCGTGAAAGGCGAGATCCCAGGCGGCAAACCACGGATATTCCCATTTGTCCGGCATCGAAATGATGTCGTCGCTGTAAACGTGTTTCCAGCCGGCATTGCGGCCTTCCCTCCGGTTCGCCGGCGGCGGCGGGAACGCGGGATCGCCGTCGAGCCATTCCTTTACGCTGTAGTGATAAAACTGTTTCGACCAGAGCAGTCCGCCAAGCGACTGTCGCATCACGAGGCGTTCGTCGGCTTCGAGACTTTCCGGAATTATCCCGGCATAAAACTCGTCGGCCTCAGACTCGCGAGCGGCAAAGATCGCTTCACACTCGGCGACAAACTCCCCTTCTGACTCGTTCGCAACGACCGAGTCAACCGACGAAAGCCGGAGGTAGATCGTCTCCGAGCCTTTACCCGGAATCTCGTAAACATAATGAGCGGCGGCCTTGGTTCCGGTCTTGTCCGGGTTGACAGCGCCCGTTTCGGAGCGTGTCACGAACCTGCCGATTCCGTCTTTAACATATGGCGACGGATTGGTTCCGCCGTAAAGAGACCCAAAATTCGTCTCATTTTCGGTGAACAGAAGTTCGGGCGATCCCTGGCACCGGAGACTCATCGAGCCGAGGTCCTTTTGTTCGATGGCGACCGCAGCAATTCCGTCGGCGCGGGCCGTCATCACGGGCTTTGGCGGATGATCGAACCACGACCATTGGTTGCGGAACCAAACGGTCGGCAGAATATGAAGCGGCGCGGTTTCGACCGAACGATTGACGGCGGTTATCCTGACGGCGATGTCGTCGCATCCAGCCTTGGCGTACTCAACGAAAACATCGAAATATGCGTCCTCGTCGAAGAGTCCGGTGTCGACAAGCTCAAATTCCGCCTCCGATTTTCCGCGGCGCCCGTTTTCGGTCCTCAAATCCCGATACGGAAATTCGCCGTGCGGATATTTGTACAGATACCTCATATAGGAGTGCGTGGGTGTGCTGTCGAGATAGTAATAACACTCCTTAACATCTTCGCCGTGATTACCCTCGGGTCCCGAAAGGCCGAACAAGCGCTCCTTGAGAATCGGGTCGCGGCCGTTCCACAGCGCGAGTCCGAAACACAGATTCTGACGCCGGTCGCAGATCGCGGCGAGCCCGTCCTCGTTCCATCGGTAGGCGCGCAAATGGGCGTGATCGAACGGAAAATAGTTCCACGCAGAGCCGTCGGCCGAATAGTCCTCGCGAACCGTTCCCCAAGCGCGTTCGGAAACATACGGGCCCCAGCGCTTCCAATCCTGTTCGCGGGAATTCGTTAATTCGAGTCGAATTTGTTCGGCGTTTTTCATCGGTGGTCCGTTTTCTGAAGTGTGTCAGATTTTCGGAAATGAGTCTAGCATTTGAGCTTTCCAGCGACCGTCTCCGACTAATAACGTTGCGAGTACGAAAGAATTTTCTGGACGCGAAATCAAAACTCTGATAAATTCCAGACTTAACGAACGGTCGGTCGGCGCGAAAGCATCCCCTAAGAAGACAGAAAGCTGAAATCCGGTAACGATTAGCCATTTTTTTACGAAATCGCGTTATCTATCGGATAAAACAGGCTTTACGTTTCGAGCCATCGTTCGAAGGCGTTTTTGCATTAGGGTCAGAATGAAGACGCAAAAATTAAGGGCGATTTCCAAGCAGCAGTCGACGGAAACCATCCGGGCGGTCGAAGAAAGACTCGCTGCGGGTTTCTCTGCGCAGGCTGAAGAACTACTCGTCGAGTCGCTCGCGACCTTCAACCATGCGCCGAGCGAGTTGGCGAATCTAAAACGCCTGCTTTCCCATACCCTGGAAACGCTGGGCCGCTATGACGAAGCGCTCGAGGCCGTTCGGGAATACGAACAGGAAGCGCTGCTTCAAACCCTTGACCTTGAAACCCAACTGCGCGTCGTCGGCCAGTTAGCCATCGGATACAGCAACGCGACCGATTATCCGAAGTCCGTCACGCTTCTCAAAGAAACTCTCCAGAAAGCCACGTTCGCCGGTGTGAGCAGCGTTTTCGGAATGCTCCATAATGCGTTGTCGCGCGTTTATCGGAAGCTGAACGAATTTGTGATCTCGGGCGGCCACGCGGCCGAGGCGCTTGCGAATTTTCGCGAACTGGGCGATTGGCGGGGAATGGCCGAAAGCTATCAACTGATCGCCACCGCCGCGTATCAGGAGGGCAATCTTGAAAAATCCCTCGAAAACTACCAACTCGCGATCAAGATCATCGGCGAGCGTTCCGCGCCTTTCCTGCTCGGCCGCATCTACTCGGATATGTCCGGGGTTTACTGGTTGCTCCGCCGTCCGCAAGAAGGGATCGGCTGTCTCGAAAAATCGATCAAATTCTTCGATCAGACTGACCATCTCCTGAATTCGGTGATCGCCTACAACAATCTCGGGATGAACCTGATGCTGATCGGCGAATGGACACGCGCCGAACAGATGATGCAGAGTGCGCTCAAGATCGCCCGGGAAGCAAATCACGTCCACATTGCCGGTATTCTCGACTCGATCGGCGAACTTAAGATGCTTCGCGGAGATCTTGATGAGGCCGAAAGACTTCTCAACGAGAGCATACGTTTTGCGGAGGAGCGTAAGCGCGAATGGTACGCCATTCAATCGATGCGCAATCTCGGCCGGTGCTATCTCGCGCAGGGCCGTGCCGACGACGCGGTCGACGTCGCGCGCCGCGCCATCGAGATCTGCCGGTCGACGGGCGAAAAGCATATCCTCAACACGATCAAGCTTGTTCTTGCGGAGGCGTATCTCGAACAGGGCGAACTTGAGGAATGCGAACGCGAACTCGGCAGCATTGAAGAGTCGGACCTGAAATCGGATTTCTTTGCCCTCGGATCGATCCAAAGGGTTCGCGGACTGGCATCGCTCGAGGACGGTGACGAAGAGACGGCCGGATATCACTTCAATCGGGCACTGACTATTTTTGAAGCCGCGGAGGATATCTATCACGTTGCCCTGATGCGCTTTCTGCTTGGCAGATCGCTCGTCGAGACTGACTCCGCCAAGGCTCTGAAACACTTGATCGCCGCGAGCGAGATATTCAGGAAACTGGAGATCACAAAACACTACGAGACCGCCGAGAAGTTGATCGCGAAGCTCAAAACCGCTAACGAGCCCGTTAAACGGCCCGTCGCCTCCGCCGGATCACAACTCCTGATGCTGCGTCTTGCCGAGGCGACCGCATCCCGGGAACTGCTGTTTCGCGAACTGGTCGCCGTTTTGAGACAGGAAGGAAAACCGCGAAGGATCATCGTCGCGGAGACAGGCGAGGGGCGTCGGTTCTTCCCGTTCATTTCGCAGGAATACTCGTCGGTCGAGGCATCCGAACTGGTTGAGAAGCTAAATCAGGCCACGTTAAAGAACGAACTCGACGAGTTCGCGAAATCGAAGAACGTCGCCGTGTTCGAGCTTCGCGCTCCGAGCGCCCCGCCGGCGATGTTATTGCTTTATCCGCGGTCGGGAGCCGTGCTCAACGACGGCGGCTCGATCCAACCTTTGCTTCGGGTCGTCTCGCTTGGAATGGACGTTTGCGCGCTTCGCGACAAGGAGCGCTATCAGCAAGTCGAACCCGAATCCAGCCCGTTCACTTCAAACAGCCTGATGCCGGGATTCATCCACTCGTCTCCGGGAATGACATCGCTCGTCGAAGAGGTGTACAAGATCCGGTCGTCGGACGTAACGGTGCTGGTGACCGGCGAATCCGGCACGGGAAAGGAGTTGGTCTCGCGCGCGATCCACGCAGTGTCGAATCGCAAGGATCGGGTTTTCATTCCGTTCAACTGTACCGCGGTTCCGAAGGAACTTGCCGAAGGGCATTTGTTCGGGTACAAAAAGGGCGCGTTTACGGGCGCGGTAAATGACTCTTCGGGAATGATCCGGGCGGCCCACGGCGGAACTTTGTTCCTCGACGAGATCGGCGATCTGCCGCTGGATGTTCAGCCGAAATTGCTGCGCTTTTTGCAGGAAGGCGAAGTCCAACCGATCGGTGAGCGAAATCCGATCAAGGTCGATGTGCGGGTCATCGCCGCGACCAATATGCTGCTTGAAGAAAAAGTTGCGGACGGCAGTTTTCGCGAGGACCTTTATTACCGTTTGAACGTAGTTCGTTTGCGTGTTCCGCCGCTCCGCGAACGTCAGTCCGAAATACCGCCGATCGTAACGTACTATCTCAATCACTATTCTGCTCGGTTTGGAAAACGCGACCTGACGATAACTCCGCAAACGATCGATCTGCTGATGGTCTGCGAGTGGGAAGGAAACGTCCGTCAGCTCTGCAATGAGATCCAGCGGATCGTGGCCCGCGCCGTCGACGGCGACGTCATCACGCCGGACCAGCTTTCAGCCGAACTCAAACGGAACGCGACGCCGATCGCCCCGCTCGAAGGCCAGGAGAACGTCCGAATGATCTCAAACGTCGGAGGTTTCGGAGGCTACAGTGTCGGAAAGCAAGGTTCGACGCTGGAAGAGGCGGTTTCCGAACTTGAGATCCAGATGATCAACGACGCGCTCCGCCGTCACGATTGGAACATTTCGCGCGTCGCCCGCGAACTCGGGCTCACCCGGCGCGGCCTTTATCTCAAACTCGCCCGTTATCAGATCGAAAGGGCAGCTTGAACCGGACGGCAAGTGAACGATCGAGATCAGCGCCCCTTTTACCGGGAAGCCTTTCGAACGACGTCATTCCCCGTTATCGTGACGGCCAAACTCGGCCACCGCGGGTTTTCCGAAGTGAAGTCGGGGAGCGCCGTTGGGCCATTCCTTATGGACCAAGCGATTCCGCTGAGACCGTTCAAAAAGTCGAACGGCGCATTCCTTCGCCACCCTCGAGTCACGAACTCAACCAGTCGCGGAGCGACGGCAGAACGATTTTCGATTTTGGATTGATCCAGCCCGCACGAGTCACGCGTTTACGCAACCCGCAAGAGTAACGCGTTCACGCGTGACCGCAAGTCAGCATATCGATGCCGAAAGCGGATGAGCGCTCTTTCGATTTCCTACCGAATCTAAAATCGAAAATCGAAAATCCATAATCGATTGTGCCGTCGCTCCGCGACTGGTTGACCGCCCTGGAATCGCCGATTTTCCGGACGCAAGCAGCGGATCGACCGCCGTGAATCGGCCGTGGCGGTTTTCGTACATCCTCGCCTCGGCAAAATCGAGGCCGGTTTCTTCGTCGCGCTGGAAGGTGGTGAATTTCTGGCGGAGGTTGTCGGCGGCGCCGTATTTGTAGCTTGCGGGCGCGCGCTCGCCGGTGTTGTTTGTGATCTCTTCGCCGAACGGCTTGAAATCACGGCCTGCGATGACGTTGCCCTCGCTGTCGGTGATCACTCTTGGCGATCCCAACATATCGGTCGCCGTGTACCGCGTCGTCGGATTCTCGGGCGGCGCGGCGGTCGTGTATTCGGCGACGAGGTTTCAGCATCGCCCTGGTATTTGGGATTTCGGATAATTCGGATTCGGGAAATTTGGGAAATCAAAACCCGCAGATTTCGATGACGCCAGAGTCCGTCAACGATGAAGCAAAAGGACAAATCCCGATATCAAAATCCAATGGCTTGGTCAGAAGTGCCTTGAATGAAGCCGTCCGCATTGCGATGTTGCCCGTGTTCTTTGCCGCGGCGACGCTGCGGCTGGCGATCATTCGATTTGGGGGAAGTGCGACCACAGCCTCCCTGGGCCAGAGATCAGCATTTCGCCCGATTCACACGATAGTGTCCAACTCTCGTAACATTCGGAGTTAGCAAACGTCTCTAACATGAGCTCCCCACCGAGATCCACGGTCAAATCGTTGAATTTTGAGTTAACTTCCGATCTGACGATCACTTTATTCAGAACGAACTTCGGCAAGGAGTCAATCACTTCCTCGGCGGAGTCACTTCCCAAGACAAGTTCGCCCGAACAAGTCAGGCGCCACGCCGAACCTATGGTCAGAGTGCTCGAATCTAGTGACAGTTCGAGGTAACTTCCGCGGCAGACTGCTCCAACAAACGTCTTGCCGACTAGATTCAATCGAATCGCGACTTTTTGAGTTTCTTCCATGCCTACGGCTCCAACAAGAAATGAACAATGCCTCTTACCGAACTTCCTCTCAAACCGCTTGGAATTGGGCCTCCCCAAGGAGCGATTGGTCCTCGCCCGATTCCCGAATGAGTAATCAGGCGTGGGGGATTGAAACGTGAACCATCCATTATTCTATACACATTTCCGTTCGATGGGTTCACGAAGTTTATACCATTTTCAATGGTTCTCACGTTGGGATATGACTTGAATCCGGCATTTTGCAATCCTTCAATAAGTTCTGCCTTGCTTGTCGGAACCGCGATGCCATTTGGCCCTACCTCAAACCGTGCGCGCGTAAGGCTTGCCGTCGTTTGCGAAAATTGAAGCGGATTCGATGATTCGCTAACCAAGCCAAGCGTGGTTGTCGCTCCCGCACGGAAGACTCCCGCGGCAACGCCAGGGCCAACGTATGTCGCCGCAGTACCCGCAGCCTGCCAGTTGCAATTGATGCTTCCGCTGCATCCATAGGGTTGAATGTAAAGCGGGTTTGGCGTAAAGGTCGGCATGAAACCGTTGTTTGCACGTACCCCCACCTCTGTCAGAAGATTTGCCGTGCTGGTAAAGGCGTTGGAAATCCCGGTGCCCAAGCCGGTTGCTGCTTGTTCCCATGGGTTCGCGGGAAAACCGTTCAACAAACGACCGATGATCGGATTTGGCTCATCCTGCGCTATGTATTGCTCTGACGATGTGGGAGTCAGCCAATAATATCGCCCACTCGCGCCGTCGAATCGCATCGGTGCTGTAACCGGCGTGTAGTCTGAGGGGATTTCTTCGCCAGGCAAGAACACGCGCAAACCGATTTCGCCGTCTTCACGAGGGCGGGTTGCCGGAGTGCAGGGAGAACAAAACCGCTGCGCGGTCTGCAAACCAGTCGGGTCGGTGTTGACCAACGGGCTGTTCAGGACGTAGGTGTAGCGGTTGAAGGTCTGCGGATTCGCGGACTTGCCTGACGCAAGGAGCGGATCGACCGCGGTGAACCGGCCGTGGCGGTTTTCGTACATCCGGGCTTCGGCGAAATCCAGCCCGGTTTCGATGTCTTTCTGATATCCCGTGAAGCGCTGGCGGACCTTGTCTTGTGTGGAAGCCGAGTATTTGTCGGTCGATTTCCGGGCCGAGCCGTCGGCGGTGAGTTCTTCGCCGAACGGCTGAAAGTCGCGGCGTGAAACGACATTCCCGCTCTTGTCCGTGACCAGCCGGACGCTGAGCAGCGTGTCGGTCGCGACGTAGCTCGTGTTCGGGTTCTCGGGCGTCTGGTTCGAGTATTCGGCAATCAGTTTACTGCTCGCGTCGTAAACGAACACGGTAGTCTCAAGATCCGTGACCTTCCTGACCCTGCGTCCCTCGCCGTCGTAAAAGTAGCGCCCGATCGGATGGTTGTTCTGATCGAGCACCTCCGCCTGTTTGTTCTCGCCGTTGAAAACGACGCTCAGACCGTCGGCATTCGTGATCAGATTCCCGTTTTTATCGTAAGTGGTATGAAAAGGTTAGGGGTTGAGCAGTTGGCCCATAATCGGGTATTTTTCCGATCAGTATGGTTCGGGCTCGGCTGCTCAACCTTTGTCGGCGTCGCCGGAGCGACGGTCCGTTGTTGAGCGGCGGTTTGAGTACACGTATAAGCCTTCAGAGCTTGCCATCGTAAGTAAACCGCCCTTTTCGTTTCGGACCATCTTGAAGCGCGTCTTCGCTCGTATCAATAGTTGAAACCTTCGCTCCGGCGAAACCTGAGGGAAATATGATAGAACGAATACCCGAATTTCAAAAAGAAAACGCGAGGCTCTTTTTCGGCCTCGATCTCGGCAAGAAGCAATCACAACTGGCGGTGATCACGGAAACGGGCGCCGAACTGGCGAACTTCGCGTTTCCGTCCGTGAGGGAGAACTTCCGCGCGCTCGCCGGCCATCTGCGCGAAACCAATTCGATCGCGCTCGAGGTCTCGACCTCGGCGAACGCGGCGATGAGCATCTTCCGTACGGGAAGCGAGGCGCGGTCGGTGCTGTCGAATCCGCTGTTCACGCGCTCGATCTCCAAAGCGCGCGTGAAGTCCGACCGCGAGGACGCCCGCAAGCTGGCCGATCTCAACCGGACGAACTATCTTGAGACGGTCTGGTATCCGGATGAGGACACGCTCCGACTGCGGCATTTCATCTCGGACCGCGCGTCGCTCGTCAAATACAAGACGATGCTCAAGAATCAGGTTCATTCGGTGCTTGACCGGAGCCTGATCAAACATTCGCATTCCGATCTCTTCGGCGCGGAAGGCCGCGAATGGCTGGCGCTGCTGATCGAACGCAAAGATACCGACTGTTACGAACGCGACCGACTGCGGTTCCTGCTCGGTGAGGTCGGCCGTCAGGAGCTGCTGGCCGAAGATCTCGACAAAACGATCGCGGCGTTCATCTCGTCGCGGCCGGCGATGCGCCGCAATCTCGACCTGCTCCTGTCGATCCCGGGAGTGTCGCTGGCGGTCGGCGCGACTGTTCTCGCCGCCACCGGCGACATCACGCGCTTTCCGACCAAGCGGAAATTCGCCTGCTACTTCGGGATCACGCAGCGGATCAAGCAGACGGGCGGACACGCGCCGCGCATCGGGCGCATCTCGAAACAAGGGAACGCCTACGCCCGCTTCATGCTGGTCGAGGCCGCCGAGCACTTCCGCAAGGCGTCGCCCGTCCACCGCCGCCTGTTCGAGCGGATCAGTAAGAAGCGCGGCCGCAACGTCGCGATCGTCGCCGTCGCGCGGAGACTGGCCGAAGTCATCTGGGCGATCCTCACGCGCCAGGAAGAATTCGTTTACTCGCGTCCGCGTCTGACGATGGAGAAACAGGCTCGCGTCTCGAAGGCGGCAAACGAGAAGGCGAACCTCAAATTGGCGCGCCGCGAAACCAATCAGATCATCCGGGGCACGAATCTCAGGGGGCGCGACATCAAGGAGGAGATCTATCGGCGGGCAGCCGACAAAGCGGCCGGGATTCTCGATCTGATGGAGATGGGCAAACGGCTTGAAGAAGCCAGTCCGACCGGGTTCAACCCGCGACGTCCGACCCACGCCGACTGGCACAAGGTTCTGGAACTGGTCGCCGCCGAGTACGTCCGCGAGCTCGCCCTGGCGAAAGCGGCCTGACCGGCAAAGGGATCGGCGCGACGGCCCGAACGGCCCGACGAACAGGGCAGGATCTTGTTAGCCCGGCCGCCCGAACGGCCGACGAACAGGGCAACGGATCTTTGTTTCCCCCGACCGCCCTAAGGGCCGACGAACAGGGCAGAATCTTGTTAGTCCGCGGCCCGAACCGTCGACGAACGGGGCAACGGCTCTTTGTTTCCCCTGACGGCCCGAACGGCCGACGAACGGGGCAACGGATATTTGTTAGCCCGATCGCCCGAACGCCGAGGGGGTATAAAACCGGTTCAATAAAGGGACGAGCGGTTACATTGACCGCGCCGCCCGCAGTTGAACTCTGCTCCGAATTGGTTCTTTGAAAGCCTCAAGAGAAAAAAAACGCCCGAAAAACAGCGTTTCTTTGTTGTCGTAACCCACGTTGACGTGTTGACCTTTTCATCAATAACGGCCGACGAACAGGGCAGAATCTTGTTAGTCCGCGGCCCGAACCATCGACGAACGGGGCAACGGCTCTTTGTTTCCCCTGACGGCCCGAACGGCCGACGAACGGGGCAACGGATATTTGTTTCCCCCGATCGCCCGAACGCCGAAGGGGTATAAAACCGGTTCAATAAAGGGACGAGCGGTTACATTGACCGCGCCGCCCGCAGTTGAACTCTGCTCCGAATTGGTTCTTTGAAAGCCTCAAGAAAAAAAACGCCCGAAAAACAGCGTTTCTTTGTTGTCGTAACCCACGTTGACGTGTTGACCTTTTCATCAATAGCCGTATCCCTGATTCGGGTTGAACCGGTTTGTGTTCGCGTCAGTCGTCCGATGGGTCTTGTTGTCGAGTGCGAACTAGGTCGAGAAACAGATCTAATCGTCCCATGTGATCTTTTCCCATTGGAAATCTTTCCGTTTCTTTGAATAGTGACGTTTGTCGTCAAAGCCAGCAAACTTCAAACCTTCAAGCGGTGACAGGTCGCCGTCAACGACATTCGTGCCCCAAAAATTGAAAAAGACCATCCTTGGAATCTCCTTTATGAAATCAATCGAAGGAATTGATCCGCACTCGGAGATCATCAGCTTCTCAAGCGCCCGCATCGACCGAAGTGAATCAAAATCCGTGACCCGGCGGCAGGATTCGATCTGAAGCTTGCGAAGCGAATCGGACAACGATGTGATCGCTGAAACTGACGTCAGCTTTGGAAGCGAATAAAGCCAAAGAAACTCCAACGGAAGTCGGCCAAGGCCTTCAAGGGAAATTAGATTACCTTTGAAAATCCAAAGTTCCTTGAGCATCGGCAAGTCAGGAAGCTCAGTCATATCCTTACTTGATGGATTGTATCCGTTTATCGTCAGATTTCTCATATTGAGGCAGGACTCGAGACCAACCAGACGGCGACCGTACCGGATTGAAACGGATTCGAGATTCGGAAAATTCGAAAGATCGATTGTGTCGCAGCCGTTGTCACCGATGCCCAAAGATGTTAGTCCGTGGAGTTGATTTACTTCTTGAAGGCCGATTCGGTCCGGAAGTATTGTAAGTCCTTTGAGGAAATCAACAGATCCGGACAGAAGCGACAAATCTGTAAGAGGATCCATGATCGTTATTCTGGATATTTTGTTCTCTCTAGCGTATTGAAGACACTCTTCGACACGATCGCGATCTATCCGTAGCGAAACGCTTCCATCGGTTCCGTTGAAGATTTTGAAATCTCTAATCATTTTTCTCCAGTCGCTCAGTTTAGCAAGCGCCGAGCAGTTTGCAGCCCGGGGAAGCGATTCTGTTGTATGTTGACGAAAGCCTCTCTTTTGACAACGGGCCACCAAAACTCTCGATAAATCGATGCTCCTGAATAAAAGCCTCGCGATTCGAAGTCGCGCGCTGAAAGGTTGAGTTCACGAGTCCGTCACCCAACCCCTCGATTCTCTTGATCGATGCATTCATACGAGAAAGTGGACCTTTGCCGGCGTAGAACTTGCCGCTCTCGAATTCTAGCAGATACGAACCCGTTTCCCTGAACGCCGTGGAACTTGCGGCACGCGTCGATACATTTGCGAGAGTCCCTGCTTCCGAGACCAACCCGAGCGGATTTCGCGAAACGCCGGCCGAGATTGTTCCGCCGAATGCACCCAAACCGAACTGGACGCCTGCACTGGCGGCTGTCATGTAGCCGAATTCGCGCGCGTTGGATGCGCTGAACGGGGCGCGGATCGACAAGGGGTTTTCCGAAGTGAAGTCGGGGAGCGCCATCGGGCCGTTCCTTATGGACCAAGCGAATCCGCTGAGACCGTTCAAAAAGTCGAACGGCGCATTTCCGACCCCTTTTGGAATGCCGTTGAACGCATCGTCGATGCCCTGGTTTGCCGCCGCGATCTTCTCCCGAATTTCGCTGCTGCCGTTATCGGTCTGAGGCTCAGCTCTGGACGGTTGGGATTTCAGCACGTCATCCGACGGCTTGAGCAAAGTCCAACCGTTTCTTCGTATTTGATAGCTTGCCTCAACGCCTTGCGACTCAAGCGTGAGGGTGCGGGCTTCGCCCTGATATCGTTTGAAGCCGTTTCGGAATCGATTCGAATACGTGCTCCCATCGTCACTGATGTAAACCGGTCCAGAATAACTCCCGGCCTGTAATCCGTCAGGGTCACCGTAGATCAGAGGGTTATTCCCGACATATATGAACCGATTGAACGTCTGCGGATTCGCCGACTTGCCGGATGCAAGCAACGGATCGACCGCCGTGAATCGGCCGTGGCGGTTCTCGTACATTCTGGCTTCGGCGAAGTCGAGGCCGGTTTCTTCGTCGCGCTGGTAGGTGGTGAATTTCTGGCGGAGGTTGTCGGCGGTGCCGTATTTTGCTGTGATTGTACGTTCGCCCGTGTTGCTCGATATCTCTTCGCCGAACGATTCTAAATTCTATGGCCGCGTTCAATTCTACTTTCAATCCGACGGGAATTTATGCGTTAGCCCTTACCTTACGTTTTCATCGCTTTCAAGCATCGCTCTTGAAGGCCCGCCGTAGTCGCGGCGGAGAGCAAGGGCGCCGGGGATCTTTCGGTGTTACTTGGTGTTTGAGCAGTTTGTAAACCCAATTACTCCGGAATCGTGACCATACCGTCATTTCGCAAAATTTAATCGCCAAAACGCCTCACTTTTTCAGTAACTTGGAAATCGAATTCGCAAGTGCGATCTGGTTTGCGATATCCATATATATCTATTCGGCAACCCCAGAGCTATTGGAGTTCGCAAGGACATGCGGATCAAAACTGGCGCGAATAACCCCGGTTTGGTCGACATAGAGCGATAATTGCTCGCCCGAATCACTTCTCACCGGATTTTCCTCGGGTGCGACAGTGAGCCGGTAATTGCTTCCTTCACAGACGAGATCATATCGATAGCCGAACTCCTTACCGTCGGCAAATTTGGTCTCGATAAGCCGCGTTGCCACGAGTTGGTCGAGTGAGCCACAATTGCCGTTTCCATGATTCCGGCTGAACTCCTTTTCAGCATCGCGAAAACGAGAAACTGAGGCGATCAACACGTCAACTCTGACCCGATCACTAACGTTGTGCCAAAGGTCGCAACCTGAAAAAAGAAACGTCAACCAAAATGCCCTAATAAAATAACTTTTACACAAACTCATAACGGCTTCTCTATTTGTCCGGATTGGGGAATCTAATCCCAGGTTGCTGAGTGCAATATCTTGTGAACCAAGCGCGAGTGAAAACCTCGCGGAACTTAGTGTTGCTTCCTATATTTCTCAATGCGGCTCGCTCCCCGGGGTCTGAGTAGGGAAGTGCATATGTACTTCTCCATCCCGAAAAGACATTTGAGATAGACCAGACGCTCTTGCCAACGACATATTGTAGATCAGCCGCAGGCCGTTGAAAAATCGATCGATCCATAAGTTCCGGTCGCTTCGACGCGAGATCCATCCACCAGTCCTGATCAATCCGTCCGCCTTTTCCATCTGGCAGATCGCCGAAGATTCGATTGTTAAGCCCCAATCGTCTCTGAGTGCCGAATGTAACAGAGTACTTTCTCGCCGCACCGAACGTCCCGATTCTGGACTCTTCGGTTACAAGATCGATTATACCCGCACACTGCTCGTTTTGTGGAAAATTCAGGTTGATTCCACTTCGTGGTGTGAACGAACCCGGAAGGAACGTCGGAGAAAGGCCGCCTCGAGCGATTCCGAAGCTACCGAACACATCCGCGACCGGCGTCTGACCTTGAATTGCCGCGTCGTATTGCTCCTGAGTTAGAGTCTCGTTCACCCCTTTTTTCAAATACACGACGCCTAGAATTTTCCCGCTATCGTAATCTTGTGCATCCTCGACTTTGAAATACTCGCTGTCCCCAAAATCAACGAGCGTATAGCCTTCTTCTTGATTTGGTGTTTCATCTTTGTACTCGTACAATTTTGATTTCTCATTTTTGCTTTTCGGGTTTTGTTTTTGATACCAATCGCCGAATAAACCCGTCGGATCTACACAACTCGACGGCGAATTCAAACAGTAAACAAACCGATTAAATGTCTGCGGGTTCGCGCTCTTGCCGCTTGCGAGAAGCGGATCGACCGCCGTGAACCGGCCGTGGCGGTTTTCGTACATCCTGGCTTCGGCGAAGTCGAGGCCGGTTTCTTCGTCGCGTTGGTACGTGGTGAATTTCTGGCGGAGGTTGTCGGCGGCGCTGTATTTTGCTGCGGTCGTGCGTTCGCCGGTGTTGTCTGTGATCTCTTCGCCAAACGGCTTGAAATCGCGGCGGGAGATGACGTTGCCTTGACTATCGGTGATCACCCTTGGCGATCCGAGCATATCGGTCGCGGTGTACCGCGTCGTCGGATTCTGCGGAGGCGCGGCGGTCGTGTATTCGGCGACGAGCTTTCCGGCCGAATAGACGAAAACGGTCGTGTCCTTAAGGTAACCATTCGCGTCGTATGTCCGCTTCCTGACCCTTTTCCCCTCGCCGTCATAATCGTAGTCGCCGACGAACTTGCCGTCTTTTGATGATCTGCGCCTGCTTGTTCTCGCCGTTAAATTCGAATCTTTGCGAGACTCGTCAATGTCGGGGAATCGGAATTGCACGCGGCTGGTCAATCGTGTTCCGAACCGTTAACTAGTTATTATCGTCTTCTTCATCGTCGCGGCCGAGCAATATGTGATCTTGGATTCAGGTAAGAGCTTTGCCAGCGTCGATGCGATTTTGAATCCCGTTTCGTCGAGCCCTCGGACGGCCTCCAAATTTGTAAATCCATTGAGATGTTCGCTTTCATACCTACCCAGCCAGGAATTTAGACGCAACAGGAATTCGTTGGGTAAATCAAGCACCGATTGATCGATAAACCCGCCTTCAGCCCCATCGCGAAGTCCCGTCCCGTGGAACATTCCATCAACAATTAGGTAGCGAAACATAACAATCACCTCGCGCGTCCATTGTCATTATTGACTTCTGAAAAAACGGTGGTCAATTATGAAATCCGAATTAACACCAATTTCGTAAACGCCAGACCGCCCATTCAAATAACCGGGCTGCTGAAATAGTTTATAGCCCGATTGCATAACCCGTGGTCTGTTTGAAAGTATAATGTTGTCAAAACTAAATGGAAAGTTATGCGACACCGGATCCTCGAGGGCCCGAGCGCGTACTCTCGGAGCATACTCGAGGAGTTTCGGTCCGATAAATTCCCCCGTTTTCGAAGCACGAATAAGTCCAGACACTTTCGCCGCAGCGCCACCAATCCCGGCGCCGGCGGCAAGATTGAAAGAAAGTCGCCCGGCAAATTCACCAGCTGCTTGGTTTTGATTGGCGGGCGTTTCGTAATTGAACCATGGTTTAACGCCAAAATGAATCGGTCGAATGTCGAAATTCAGAACCTGCGGACCCATTATCGGAAACAGAGCCGGACCGAAGTTGCGATTCGGAAGATCGAACTGTGCCTTTAATTCGTTTCGTATTCCAATACCGTACCCCTCGCCAAAATCAGCAAGCGCTTGTCTCGATACCGGATTGCTTCTTAGCCCCGCGCATTGATAACTCGGCACACATTGGTCCATTCCGAGAATCGAACGCTGAATCTCCATTGCCCGCCGCCCGGCGTCCTCGGTTCCGTCGGCATAAAGGAATCTCGTTCCGCCGTCGATTCGCGGGCCGCTGATCACGTGGTAGCTCCGATTTTCGAAACTCACCTCGTTCCAATTCTCTCCGGGCGACTCCTCGGACGCTTGATAAAACGTCGCACACTGGCTATCGCATTTTTCCTTGAGAATATCTGGATTCGTTGTTGAGTACCAGCGCCTTTCGCCGTCGAGTCCGGTTGGGTCAACGCATCCCAACGGCGAATTGACGCAATAGACAAATCGATTGAACGTCTGCGGATTCGCTGATTTGCCTGACGCAAGGAGCGGATCGACGGCGGTGAATCTGCCATGCCTGTTCTCGTACATCCGCGCTTCGGCGAAGTCCAATCCTGTTTCGTCGTCTTTCTGATAGCCGGTGAATTTCTGTTTGACGTTGTCGTTTGTGGGCTGGTAGGCGGCGACGCTTGCACGGGCGCCGACCGAGGGGGCGAGTTCCTCGCCGAACGGGAGAAAGTCGCGCCGGGAAATGACGTTGCCTTCGCTGTCGGTGATCACTCGCGGCGTGCCGAGATGGTCTTCGGTCAGATACCGCGTTGTCGGGTTCGTGACCGGAACCTGCGTGTTCGAATACTCAGCAACGAGCTTTCCGGCGGAATAGACGAAAACGGTCGTTTCCGAAATCCCTTGCGTGTTCCAAGTGATCTTCTTGACGCGTTTTCCCTCGCCGTCATAAAGGTATTGCCCGATCGTCTGGCCTGCGGCGTTCTTTACCTCGTGCTGCTTGTTCTCGCCGTTGAATATGACCGTCCGATCGTCGCCTTCGGTCGTAAGATTTCCGTTTTTGTCGTAGCGGAAGTTCTGATTGGTTGTGACGAACCGGTTCGTCGCCGGATCGATCAGCGGCGTCGCCGTCGTCTGAACCGCACCGATCGATTGACTGAACGCCGTTCTGTTCCCATATCGGTCATACTGGAACTGCTGTATCCAGTTCTGCCCGGCGCCCTCGGTCGTATTGTTCTTCTCTTCGGCCTCGGTCAGCCGATAAAGCGAATCGTATTTGTAATTCTGGACGATCGGATTGGCGATGCCGGCAACCGTCATTACCGTCTGCGCGATATTTCCGGTGTTCTTGCCGGTATTGACAGAGCCCGATTCGAACTCGCCGTATTTGTACTGCAACTTCCAGACGCCGTTGTCGTTCGCGCCCATTCCGATGCCGATCTCGGTCAGCTGAGCGCGCTCGTTGAACTTTGCGGTCTCCCAACGCCCGTTCCCGAGCTTCATCCGTTCGATCCCGCCCGATGCGGTGAATGAAAACGAGTTGACGTAAGTCCTCTCCGGCGCGTTTGCGTCCTTCTTTCCCCAGATCCGGCTGAGATCACCGTCGGATTCGTATTCGTACCGAACAACCCGGGTTGAAGGATAGGTTTCCTCGATCAACGCTCCGGCGAAGTTGTAGGCGTATTTCGATACTCTCGGCGTCGCGTTCTCGACCGTTTCATTGTCGGCGAACGGAGTCCGCTGAATGCTTTCGGTGATCCGCCCGAGATTGTCGAACCCGGTGTAGCGCGTGTCCGAGACGCTGCTTGCGACGCGGGTCAGTTTGCCTTTCGCGTAGTTCGGCGAGGCGGTCGGCGGCTGGCCGGCGGCGAGGAATCCGTCGTAGAAATTCTCGACCGTCGGAGTGTTGTCGCTTGAATTCGCGCCGAGCCCGGCACACGTCGTCGCTGTAACGTTGAGATTCGGTTTCGAATAACAGCGCTTGGTGACGCGCTTCGCCTTGTCGTACTCGTTGATGATCGAAACGCCGTTGGCATCCGTCGCGCGGACAAGATCGCCGAGCGCGTTGTACTGAAACGCCGCCGACCATTGCCCGGATGTGTTGTAGGAATCGGAAAGGCTGAGATTCGGGTTCGGTTCCTGTTCCGGCTGCATCACGCGGATCAGGCGTCCGAGCGAATCATATTTGAAATAACGGTTCTGATCGCCTTGAATGACCCGTACCAAGTTCCCTTGCGGGTTGTATATGTAGTACGTGGAGTTCATCGGATAGTCGGCGGCGGTCAGGCAGTTCTGGGCGCAACCGGTCGGCCCGCCGCCTCCGATCGGTGTCGGTGAAGGCGAGGGATTCGCGGTCGGAGTCGATTGCGGAACCGGATCCAGGGTCTTGGTCGAACTTGACTCATCGACTCTGATCAGTTGTCCGAGAGCATTTGTGAATGAGCGGGATTTTCTGCCGCTCGCATCGGTTGTGGTCAATACCGTACCGACGAAACCGGTCAATGTCGAGAAGCTGTAGTCAACCGTTCCAAGGCTCTTGCCGCTTGGACATGGATCGTTAAGACCCCCGGGAATCTCGGATAACTGCAACGGCGCGCATGTTTCAACCGTACGGCTTAGCTCGTCGTATCGCGGCCGATTCCAGTAGATCTGCGGATCATTCAAACGATACGGATTCGTGGTTCGTTTTACCCGTCCGAGATTGTCGAATTCGGTTTCGGCGAAGATATCGCCTTGGGAATCGGTCGCCTGCGTCTTGATCGTTCGCCCGAGCGAGTCCAGGAAGATCGTCGCTTCATCCCAATGGGTTTCGTCGATCTGTTTCTTGACCTTGACCGTCAGATTCGTGTCGTCATAGATGGTTTGCGCTTCGGGCGCGGTGAAGTTGAGCGGGAAAACACGCGTCGGACGAAGAAGCGCATCGTTGTATTCGGTCTTCGTCGTTCTGCCAAGGTCGTCGGTAACGGTAAACGGCAGGCCGGTTACCGCGTCGTAGGTGGATGACGTTGTCGAGGTCTGATTCGTGCCGTGAGTATTCGTCGGATCGGGCGCCGGCGTGACAACGCTCGTCGGATAGGCGTAGCGATAAGGCTTGGTCACGCTGTCCTCAAAGACCGTCGTTGCCTCATTTCCGGCGGGATCCTTGACCTTGACGACATTGCCGAAAATATCGTATCTGGTATGCGACTCGTGCCAAATGCCGTTGTCGCTGTCCCATAGCCTGACGGTCGTCGGTTTCCCGCGACGCGACGAATTCGGGTTTTCCCAGCACGTTACGGTCTGATTTTCGGAAGGACACTGGTACGAGGCTTCGATGCCGTAATCCTCGCGCGTGTACGCGGACGGATAAGTCGAAGATGGTTCCGGAATCATGTTGTCGTACACGGTCTCGGTCTTCGCGATGATCTCGTTGTTCACGGGATTGATTACCCTGGTTTTGGTTGCGAGCGACGGGATTCCGCGTGCCATGTAGTCGTCGTCGTATTCATAGTCCGTTTCCGAAACGCTCGCCAATAAATTGACATTGAAATAGGGCGCAATTTGAGCGATCGTACCGTTTTCCGCGAGACTCAACGGAATCGCCGCGTAATGATAGGACTTTGAGCGAATCGCGTTCAAATGGGAGAAATGCGCGGGATCGCCGTCGCCGATTTCGTCGTATTCGGTTTCGTTCAGTGTCGCCAATGCCATCCCGTTTTCAATTGTAATCGAAATCGTTCGCTTGACTCTCGGATCACGAGCCGCTATCACCTGATTGATAATCGTCGCGCTTTTTGTCGTCCATTCCGTCAAGGTTCGAGAACGCGGACTGGTTTGATCGTTTTCCGCGAACACTCTTTCTTCCACCGGCATTCCTCCAGTTGGACTGTCAAAACCGAAGTTGTAACCCGCCGAACCGTTCGGGCCGAGATACCTTTCGGTCCTGATGCCGTTTCCAAGTGGATTATCGGCCTTTGGCGCAGTTGTCGTAACTTTGTATAGACCATTGCTACTGTTCATCCCGGCTGAATACTGCCAGCGTTGTTCCAAAATGCCGTCGCCGCCATTAGGATTCCATCGGTACGTCTTTCGCTCAACTACTCCCCGATTCGTCTGATCATATGCCTGTGCGTCGGTTCCGCTGATCGGCTCAATATGCCCATAGACGAAAGTTTCGTAACTGCCCGTCGGATAAATGATTTTCGTGATTTCCCCGAACCGGTTATACTTGAACTCATACTTTTTGCCGTTCGGGAGTTCAACTTCCGTCAACACACTGCGATTGAAACGGGGAGCTTCTATAATCGCAATTCCGTTTTCATCGAGAACGACGTTACCATTAGCATCGCGCTGAGGGCTGAAATTGCTACATGGCCTGATACCATTGTCCTGCAATGGAAATAGCACCTCGTTGGCCGGGTCGCTTAGGTCGTTCGGATTAGAAAGCAAGTCAGTTTGCAAGAGTCCTCGACAAAGATAGCGAGTATCGTAAAAGAGCTTTTGCGATTGGTTTTCCAAAGCGCCACCGACAGTGTTATTAGTACCGATGCAATTGGGATCGGTACTGGTTTCACACCCTCGCGGCTTCAGAAGCGCCCAGGTCATCGAAAACTGTTGAGGCTGGCCGTTCATTCCGGGAAGACTGAAGTCCCTTCGCCCATTTGACTGCATCTGCAGATCCAACCCTTGCGACATCGGATCGATGATTTCACGCCCTATCGTGTCGGTCCATTTGTTAACGGGTTGACCGTTCGAAGGATCAATCGCGGTTGAAAAAGTGAGTTTGTTGCCTTCGACATCGATAAATTCAGCGTAGTTTGTCGCGCCAGGGATCGGAGAAACGACGGGGAAGACGTATCGACTCCCGTCTGGCATAAATATCGACTTTCCGTCATCATTCCAAATGAGTTTCATCCCTGAACCGTCAACCGCAAGATATGTACCGTTGACTGTGCCGCCGACTACACACCCGGTAGTTGTGTTTCCGCAGTTAACGGGACTATCACTCGCACGAAATTCGTGAGTCGATCCATCCGCCATCGTTATCTGAATTCTTCGGACGTAATAGAGTTGTAATGGAATTTGTCCATTACCGCCACCGCCACCGCCGCCTGGATCTGGCGAACAGAACGGATCAAGACCGTATCTCATGCAAACCCAATCGAACGGGTTTAGGGGATTCTCTTGACTTGTCCACCATTCGCAACGAAGATTACATGTCTCTTGATTGGAGTTGCTGGTGAATGACTGCAGAATATCATTCCATCGTTGACTCAAGGTCTGCCCGTCAATCGGCTGACGATAAGGTTGACCGTTTGCATCATAAACCTGAACTTGTTCCTCAATTCTCGGCGGCACGAGAGTGCTCGTCCATCCCGCTGCCTTTTTTTCGGCAAACATCGGAAAAATGTCGGTGATGTAATAAGGTTGCGTATTTACCCAAGTCCACCACGGTTCCGTTCCCTGCATTCGCCAGAGTTTAGAGGAATAACTGAATCCGACAGGTAGACTGCTTCCGTTTCTGCCGGGATAGTTCGTTAACGGTACATCCATTTCCATTGCCAAAGTCGATGGGTTTACCCTAGCGATGCTGTTCAAATTTTGGTCAGCTTTGTTTTCAGTTTCTTTATTTTGCGGCGAAGACGTTCCGGTGACTTGTGCTGGCACGTTCGCGCTAACAAAAAGTAGCATCATCCATAACCCGATAATCAAACCAATTTTTGACGACCCCACTTTCGTCGTATGCACATTGCTCATTTCGTTTGCGAGTTTGTCTTGTGCCATTGCTATTCTCCTGAATCCCCTTCTGATTCTCTTCGCTTGGTTAACTTGTTGACGTGTTCACTGCTACCTTCGGTAGAACGCGGGAACCGGAATGTCTCCGTCCAGTCCGAATTGTTCCTGCCGAAGCGCGCCGTTCGTCGCCGACTGGCGGATGTACCAAGTGCCTTCCGACGGGCGCCAGACGGCGAGGTCGGTTTTGCCGTCGCCGTCGTAGTCGTTCTGGACGAGGATGTCGGTGACGAGTCCCCATTGGGTCTGCGTCACGGTTCCGGTCGTGCTCTGGCGGATGTACCACGTCGTGTTCGATTCGCGGAACAGGGCGTAGTCGGCGCGGCCGTCGCCGTCGTAGTCCGACGATACCTGAAGGTCGCCGGTCGTTCCGATCTGGACTTGCTGCAATTGCGAGTTGCTGCTGTTGGTCGAGTAGAAGGTCGTGTTCGTATCGCGCCAGACACAGATGTCGGCGCGTCCGTCGCCGTCGTAGTCGGCGGGCGCGGGAATGTCGGAAGCGAGTCCGTATTGCTGCTCGTAAACCTGATTCGTCGTGCTCAGCAGGATCTTCCAGACG
>JBGSWK010000031.1:0-60000 GCA_041752475.1 Pyrinomonadaceae bacterium
TTTCGAGATGCGCCCGATGCGCGGCGCGTGTCCGCCCGTCTGCTTGATCCGCTGCGTGATCCCGAAGTAGCAGGCGCGCCTTTCGCTTGGTCGGAAAGCGCGTGATGTCTCCGGCGGCGGCGAGAACGGTCGCGCCGACCGCCCAGCTCTCAGGAAACACATTTTCAAGTGACTGAAAAAAAAGGATTTATACAGTTCGTGTTTCTTCGGCGCGCCGTTCGGCATCAAACCGATTGGACGGCTATTGCGTAACCCTCAAGAAACACAATTTCAAGCGACGCAAAGGGACCGTGCTTCTTGGTCGGAGGATCGGCAATTTTTGGTTTAGGAAACCGGAAAGCTCAACTCTTCCTCTTTGATAGCCGCGTAGCAGACGCAGGCCGCGGTTTCGAGTCCCGGACGGTCGACGATCGAGATCTTTCCGCGGCTGTGAGTAATGAAATTCTTTCGCTGAAGCACTCCCGACGACTTATTCACGGCCTCGCGCCGCACTCCAAGCATATTCGACAGGAACTCCTGCGTAATCTCAAATTCTTCGGATTCCATTCGGTCGGACGTCATCAGGAGCCAGCGCGCGAACCGGGCGTCGATCTGATGAAATCGATAGCAGGCCGCCGATTGCGAAACCTGTGAAAGCCGCGAATGCGCGAATCTGCGCAGGATCCGCGTCAACGCACCGCAGCCCTTGCACTCGCCGAGAAAATCTGCGGCCGTGATACGCATCGCGAGGCCTTTGCCCTGAATGATCGCCAGATTGTTCGAAGTTTCGACGCCAAAGAAAACGGAGAGCCCGACGATTCCCTCGCGTCCGATCAGACCGACCTCGATGGTAGAGTTTTCATCGACCGACGTGAGCAGCGATATGATCCCGCTTGTCGGAAAGTAAACGTATTTGATGACCTCGTTCTGGCGGAGAATCTCTTCGCCGTAGTTGAGCGCGAACTCCTCGAGCTTCGGGAGAAGCCGCCGATAATCGTGGGCCGGCAACGCCGCGAGCAGCAAGTTTGGGGTCAGAGGCTCTGAATTTGTGATCTTCATTAATATCCTCGATCGCGATGTGAAGCGCGGAATTAACAATCCGTTTCAAATGGTTTGGCGACGAGAAAATACTATCAGGAGGGATCGGTAACGTCGGTGCGCTCCCGCACGGACTGGTCGGCGGGTCGTGAGGATCAGCGGTTCTTTGAGATGAAGGTGCCGAGCAAACGGTCGTACTCTTCCTTGACGACCTGATAGCATTCGCACGCCGCGGTCTCAAGTCCGGAACGGTCGAGCATCGTGATGGTGCCGCGCACGTACCTGATCAGGCCTTTTTTCTGCAAATGTCCGGCGGCGATCGACACTCCTTCACGGCGTACGCCGAGCATGTTTGCGATGAGGTCGTGGGTCATTATCAGTTTGTTCGACTGCAGCAGATCGTGGTTGATCAGGAGCCATCGGCAGAGCTGCTGTTCGACGGAGTGAAGCCGGTTGCAGACCGCGGTCTGCGAGATCTGGGTCATCAGATACTGCGTGTAGCGGAGCAGTACATTTTGGAATGCGCCGCCGAGATGAAACTCGAACTTCAGGGCTTTCGAACGTATCTTGAAGGCTTTACCGGCGCTTTGAACGACAGCGCGGTTCGGCGTCGTGCTGCCGCCCATAAACAAGGCGATGCCGACCAGACCGTCGTTGCCGGCCATTCCGATCTCGGCCGTCGATCCGTTTTCCATTATGAAAAGCAAAGAGATGATCGCAGTGGTGGGAAAGTAAACGTGATCCAGTGTTTCACCGGACTCGTAAATTACTTCACCGAGGTCCAATTCGACCGGCTTGAGCTCCGGCTCCAGACGTTTGAATTCGTCTTCGGGCAGTGACGACAGAAGATGGTTCAACTTGGCGTCATGCGTTTGTTCGGTAATCGACATACTTCGTGCGATTCAGTACAACGGCAACGATCGTCCCCGTCCCGGACGCGCGTTTAACCTGTAATTATATTACGCATCTCACCGTATGGCAACGTCGTCGTATGCGCGTCAGCGCACAGACCGTCGATCTTTCGTACGGTAACCTGTAACTCAAGGTCGAAATCATTGGATGAAGATCAGACATCCGCAGCAAACTGCTCCGGTTCCGCAACATTTGCGGGCCACTGCCAATGACTAAACAAAGGGAGAAAGACAATGAAGATAACTGATCTTAGGAAACTGATCGCGGCTTTTGCTTTTGGGCTGATCGCAATTCTGGCAACGAGCCAGATGGTCGATGCGCAGGGCAACAAAAAGGACCGAAAACAGCGGCAGAAGATAGAAAAACAACAGCGAAAGGAATGGCAGAATCGGTCGAAGATGGAGGACCGCCGAATAAGAACGCAACAAACCCGCGAGCAAACCCGCTTGCGAAACATGCCTTATCGGACGGCTAACGTCGACAACGACCGCTGGCGTGCGAATCGTAGCGGTACCTATTACGTAACAAACAACCGCGGCGCGGAAATGCTCCGTCAGGCAGTCAATGCAGGTTATCAGGAAGGCTATCGCGCCGGAAGAGATGACCGGAACTACCGCCGATCGGACAATTACAGGAATTCTACTGTTTACCGGCGCGGAAACTACGGCTATCGAAACTACGTCACGTCGGAACAGTATCAATACTATTTCCGGCAGGGGTTCGAACGGGGCTATCAGGACGGCTTCAGCAGTCGGTATCAATACGGAACCAATAATAACGGATCGCTCAATATCCTCGGCGCAATTCTGGGGAACATCCTGAACATTGAAAGATATTAACGTCGCAATCCAGTATCTGTGCGATAACGCACAGAAAGTGGATCAGGGATCTGATAGTTTGAAGGCAAGCTTAAAGTCTACAGCATTGGAAGTTTTCAGCCTCAACGTCTCGAAACAGTTTTTGCTGGCTCACGACGAGGCTTTATTGAAGGGCGGTCCGCACTGATCGTCCATCTTGTGTAGCGAAGGCTATGTTGAAGGATGGTTGTCTGTATTACTGAGAGCCATCCTTCTTTTTCTCCAACGTATGAAAAACGATTCGATAAAAATTCTTAAGCGCGGCCAGCGGAGGCCGAAGGAAGAACCGACGCGCGCCGATCCGCGAAAGGCCGAAAGGGCTGCCCGAAACAGTGCGTTAGCGGTTGTCGGCGACTGGATTTCCGAACGGCGGGAGAACAACCGCCTCGAGCGGGTCTTCTCGGACGGCAAGATCGCCATTTGGAAAGGTCTGCCGTACGCTGACGATCGAAACGATTAAACGTTATGAAGAAAATGCTTGGCTTTTTGTTCGGATACGGCAGGATGCGCCTCGGCGTGACGTTCGGTTATCGCCGGACCTCGTATCCGTTGGGAATTATGTGGTGGTGGAATCATCAGGGTCTTTTGAATCTCGACAATGTTTACATCGATTGAGGTTCAACGGGCGTTGAATAAGGAGTTGATATGATCTCATTATTTATTTGGTTGCTTTTGGGATTTCTGGCCGGTTTTCTGGCGAAGATGTTACTTCCCGGATCGGACGGCGGCGGGTTCGTTCTGACGATCATTTTAGGCATCGTCGGAGCGGTCGTCGGCGGCTTCATCGGGACGTTCGTGGGTTATCCGATGATAAGTTCATTCGATAACATCGGAAACACCCTGCCGAGTTTTATTTCGTCGATCATCGGCGCGATTGCGGTTCTGATAGTTTTCCGCCTGCTTAGCGGACGGAATCTGTTCGGTTGATCCGGGCATTTTGATGAGTGAGGGTTGGTTATGAAGAAACTGGTTAGTTTATTATTTGCAGTGGCAATGATGCTGTCGATCGTCTTTATCGGCGATGCGATCTCGTCAAACGGGGATCTTTCGGTCAACGCCCAAACAACGGTTGTCCGGAAAAAACGCAAGAAAGGCATCATTCGCCGCACGTACCGGGGCGGAAAATATGTCGTTCGCAAGACGTGGAACGGCACCCGTTGGGTATATAGAAAGGTTTGGGTCGCGACGAAATGGACCGGCAAAAAGACCTGGAAGACGGGCCGCAAAGTTGTTAGCCGGACGAAGAAAATAGTTTATTGATCTCTCAGAGGTCAGTTTGGAGAGAAAGTCCCGAATCGTGAGGCAACGCGCCGCACAATTCGGGACTTGTCGCGTCTGCCCGTAAATTTCTTGTCACCAAAATTCGAATCGCGGTGTTTTTAGTTTGTCCGCAACAAAAACAAATAAGTACTTCGGGAGAGCAATAATGTCAAAATTAAGAAACTTACTAACACCGTTTCTGGCGCTGATCGTGATCGCGATCGGCAATTACGTGATCGTCGCGCAGGGCGCGATCACCGGCGAATGGACCGCGGATTACCGGACCGAAAGGTCCGACGGCACGAAAAAGATCCAACTGAATTTCTCGCGCAAGAGCGGAAAGGGGAAGAACCAGATGGGCTCGTCTTACGCCCTGAGCGATCTGCGGGGATTGTCCGAAAGCCAGATCACCGCCGCGAACACGCCCGTCAGGTTCAGCGTCGTCCGCGAAGCCGGAACGATCGATTGCGAAGGCGCGTTCAACAACGGCAAGGGCAAAGGAACGTTCACGTTTACGCCGAACGGCGATTTCTTTTCGGCGATGAGGTCGCGCGGGTTCGAGTTTGATCAAAGCAAATCGAGGTCCGGCGACGATTGGCAGGATAGTCAGCTTTTTGCGGCGGCCACGCTCAACGTCACGGTCGCGCTGGCCGACGATCTGCTCGCGTCGGATTTCGGAAAGCTCGAAACGGACGATCTGTTCAAAGCGGCGATCTTCAAGATCGACGGCAAATTCGCCCGCGAGATGAAAGAAACCGGATTTCCGAATCTGACCTTCGACGACCTGGTTAAGGCGCGGATCTTCAAGGTCGACGCCGATTTCGTCCGCGAAATTGCGAAGCTCGGCTGGCAGAACCAGACCTTCGAATCGCTGGTCAAGATGCGTATCTTCAAGATCACGCCGGAGTTCGTCGCCGAGGTCCGGGCTGAAGGCTTCACCGATCTCGACATCGAAGAACTCGTGAAGTTGAAGATCTTCAACATCGACGGCGCGTTCATCCGGCAGGCGCGGTCCGAAGGCGTTCCGCTCGAAGTTGAAAAGCTGGTCCAAAAGAAGATCGGCGTTTTTCGATAGAAATTCAAAAAGGGGAAGCTGCGGGGTTGGCGAATCCGGCAGCTTTCCCTTTTCCCGTCAAACTCCTGCCAGGTTCCATTTCTTGACTATCTCGTTGATCAGGTTGGCGACCTTGTCGGTGACTTTTTTGTAGTATTCGTCGGCCTTTTTCTGGTCGAACTGCGGATATCCCTGCCCTTTTTGATAAAGCCCGATCGATGACGGGAACGGTACGGCGGCCCAGGTTCCGGGGGTCGGATACGGCGTCGTCATTTCGGGTTTATAGCGGTCTTTGTTGACCAGCGTCGGGTCGATCGCCTGGATGAACGCGGTCTCGTTCCAGCCGGCGTGACCTCCGTCCTCGCCGAAAACCTCTTTCGTTTCATCCGCTGCGAACGACCACCAGTTTATCACCAGAGTCCGGACCTTTTTCTCGGTTGCGACCTCGGCCGCGACCGACTGCAGCACCGCCGTCTGCCCGCCGCCGTGGCCGTTGAGAATGATGATGTTCCGGAATCCGTTCTTGGCGAGCCCTTCGAGAATCTGTTTGACGAACGGCCGGTACGCCGCCTCGGTGATCTGAAACGCGCCGGGATAGGCTTCCATCGAACCGGTTATTCCGTACGGCAGCGTCGGCGCGATCATCGCGTCGACGCGCCGCGCGATCGTTTTAGCCATCGCCGTCGGCGCGGTGTTGTCGGCGCCGTTGTTGATCACGCCGTGCGGCTCGAGCGTCCCGGTCGCGAGCAGCACGGTGTCGATCTTCGACGGAACGGCTTCCTTGAATTCCATCCAGTTGACGCGGTCCATCTCGCGGGTCGAGACGACGTCCTTGTCCTGCGCGAGGGCAGTTGCGAAAGAGGCAATGACGACAAGCATTGCGGCGGTAATCGATTTCATCGGAAACTCCTTTTGGTTTGAATTTATGGTGACTATAGATCGAACCGCGGGCATTCGCAAAGGATCGTGCGGGAACATCGGGGATGGTTTATCGCTAAAGTCGTGCTGAAACTGCCACGAGCTTCAGAGACTGTGTCGAAACAAATAATCCGGTGCTTCGCTTCCCGTCTTGTCAATTGCCACTAGCTTCAGCTAGTGGACGATCTTTGCCTTGTCAATTGCCACTAGCTTCAGCTAGTGGACCACGGCAATAAATGATCCCGGCTTTAGCCGGTCCTGCAATGATCCGGCTAAAGCCGGGTTTCTATCAATTTGCCGGTCCACTAGCTGAAGCTAGTGGCAATTGAGAAGACAGAAAGCAAATGACTCTTGACACAACCTCCGCAATTATTCCCGGCGTTGGCCGAATCACATTGATCGGGCCACCGCAGGTCAGTACCAACTGCGGTAGCGGTTGGTTGAAGATCGCGAACCGCCCCGTGTCGATCTCTGCCTTGTCAATTGCCACTAGCTTCAGCTAGTGGACCGATCTCTGCCTTGTCAATTGCCACCAGCTTCAGCTAGTGGCCCGCGGCAATAAATGATCCCGGCTTTAGCCGGTCCTGCATTGATCCGGCTAAAGCCGGGTTTCTATTGATTTGGCGGTCCACTAGCTGAAGCTAGTGGCAATTAACCAGCCGCACCGATTCAGGCGTTTTGATGTTCTTTGCAAAATGGCGCGTCTTCGTTGAAAATCTGACAATGCAATACAGAACTTTCGGACGGACCGGCTGGCAGGTTTCGGAGATAGGTTACGGAATGTGGGGAATGGGCGGCTGGACGGGGTCGGACGATGACGCGTCGCTCGAGGCGCTGAGCCGCGCGGTCGAACTCGGCTGCACTTTTTTCGACACGGCGAACGCCTACGGGGCGGGTCGGAGCGAGAATCTGCTCGGTCGTTTGGTCAAACGATTTCCCGACAAACGGCTCTACACGGCGACCAAGGTTCCGCCGAAGAACCTTCGCTGGCCGGCGTCGCCCGAGTTTACGCTCGACGAATCGTATCCGCCGGATCACATCGAAGAATACCTGCACAAGAGCCTCGAAAACTCGGGACTCGAGCGTTTCGACCTGCTGCAGCTGCACACCTGGAACGACGACTGGGCCGACGACGGCCGCTGGGCGAACGCGTTCGATTCGCTCAAACGCCAGAACCTGATCGGCGCCTGCGGCATCTCGATCAACCGCTGGGAGCCCTGGAACGGCATCCGCGCCGTCCGCAGCGGGCTGATCGATTCGGTCCAGGTGATCTACAACATCTTCGACCAGAACCCCGAGGACGACCTTTTTCCCGCGTGTCTCGAACACGACGTCGCGGTCATCGCGCGCGTCCCGTTCGACGAGGGAACGCTGACCGGAACGCTGACCAAAGAGACGACGTTTCCGGCCGATGACTGGCGGGCCGGTTATTTCAACCCCGAAAACCTGAACGCAAGCGTCGACCGCGCCGAGGCACTGCGCCCGCTGATCCCCGAAGGTTCGACGATGCCCGAGATCGCGCTCCGCCACATCCTGAGCCACGACGCCGTCTCGACGATCATCCCCGGAATGCGCAAGATCAAAAACGTCGAATCAAACTGCGCCGCCAGCGACAAGGGCGCACTCCCCGAAGCGCTTCTGGAAAAACTCAAAGCTCACCGCTGGGTCCGAAAACCAACGCCGTGGTCGGCGTGATATTTGGATTTTGGAATTGGGATTAGGCGGATCCGTGAGCGGCCGAGCCGGCTTCGGCCGCGAATCTCGCCACTACCTTCAGCGGATGTTCCTTCCACTGGCTTCTGCGAATGTTTCCGCCGCTTCAGCTAATTTTGCCGCTAGCTTCAGCGGATGTAGTTTCTTGCTGGCTTCTGCTGTTGTTGCTGGATGCGACAGAATCGCCAACATGAGTTGTGACACAGCCTCTGAAGCAAGTGGCAACTGACAAACCCTCCATAGACTCACAAGCCTTTCCTTAACCGCTTGCCGCAACTCACAAGCCCGAAACGAGCGACACGGTTCCGGCGCGGGTACCTTCTCAACGATCTCTGATAACCTTCCAATCGACATCAGGAAGCTGGCCCGAAGCGGTCGGCGGCAACCGGGTTGGAGAGACCAAAAGCAACCCAAATAACAAAGCGGCTCCGCCTTTCCGGTTTGCCGCTCGCGCGGCCATTTAATGGTAGTATTAGGGAAATCACCAATGGAGGATCCACTATGATCAAACAACTTATCACCGGGCTTACAGTCCTAGTTTTCGTACTCGCCACAACGCCGTTCGTCCTCGCGACTGATTATGCGGTCGAACTCGTCGTCCCCGACGGCAAAAAGTCGAAAGAGACCGACGCCGTTTTGCGGATCGAGCCCGAGTCGTTCCGTTTCGTCATCGAAAAATCGAAGTTCAAGCAGTATGAAAAGACCTTCGAATTCAAGAACCTGAAGGTCGCCGATTACTCGTATTCAAAGAAACCGATGCTCTCCGGCGGCGGCGCAGTCGCCACGGCGCTGCTCGTCGGCTTCATCTTCGCGCTGCCTTTCCTGTTCATCAAAAAGAAGAACCACTGGCTGACCGTTCAGACCGAGAGCGAATTCTCCGTAATAAAAATGGGCGGTAGCAACTACCGCGCGATCCTTGCCGAATTCGAGACCCACGGCGTGAAGATCAATGAGGTGAAGGACGACGAGAAGGGGAAATAGAATTCACAAACGAGCATTTTCGGAGGAGCGCACCTCCGAAGCTCGATTTGATTGAGTTTGTCAGTTTCCCAAGACTCTCGGATTCCTAGATTCTCTCCGCAATTCCGATCAGAATCTCTCTTAAGATCATCGAATCATGATCGGAATATCGGTCGAGATCGTCTAGTTGTTTAAGTAGTATCTCCCGCGTTTCGCTCACTGAAATTCGGGTGATATCGCGGCCGAGCAACCTTGCGCCGGCGGTTCTGATATCAAAGGATTCTTCTTTAAGAACGTCATAATCCGCGTCATACAAACGATCGATGTTGCCGGCGTCGAGATATTTCCGTGCGATAAAGAGTATGTCCGCAATGTCGTCCGATCGTTCGTGAGGGCGATCGTCGAACGCAATAAACTTCAAAATGACGATACTCGCAAGTGAAGCGACATTGACCGACAGTTCGCTATGAATCTCGATCACCAACCGTTCCTCGAAAGACTCGCGAAAACCGGCGATATTCATCGTGAATTCGCTTTTGGGAAACACGATCTTTCGGTCGCTTGCCGCAATGTCACCAAACGGAACCAGATCCGCCTCGATCTCGTTCGGGTGACTCCCAAAATATAACCGGTGCTCGACATTCTGATCGCATCTGAAATCGAATTTCTCAACGAGCACCTGCTTGAGAATTGAAAATTCCTCCCAGCTTTTCACGGCGACGCCAAAGTCGATATCGCGCGTAGCCCTTTGAATTTCGACTTCGAAGAGATGGTTCAGTATGATGTCCCGCGCCGTCGCGCCGATAACAAGATAATCGATCCCGAGGCTTTGGGTCGTCGCCGAAATCGCGGCCAAGAGCCCAACGACATTTTCAGGCAGCGGATTCCGCAGTTTCAGTGAGGTATTCGTCATATATCAAGCGTGCGGTCTCGAGGTTGCGTTTTCCGCCGCGCGCGATAAGGTCTGCGTAGATGATCAGCGGCGGAGCAATTGTCGAGTCTTTATCTTGTCGCCAGAACCTTTGCAGTATCTCAACCTCGCCTTCCGGGTTTCGAACCAAACCGTACCGCAATTGAAAAGTCTGCAACGGCGAATCGGCGTAAATCGTTGCGATTTGCGGCTTCAGGTAGCCGGTCAACTTCTCGGCCCCCGTTTCGCCGCCCCAGCAGGCATCAAACTCGGCCGGATCAACATTCTCCCACCATCGGCCCGCCAGTTTGTTCGAAGTGAACCGGATCGGCTCCAAAGTAGAACGAAAGCTCTCGGCGTAATTCTCGACAAAGCGCCGGAAGAGTTCGCCGCGTTTTTTGATCGTTCGCCGGTTGTTTCGTCCTTTGACCAAGTATCCGGATTCTTCCAAAGCAGATATGAAGACGCCGACAGTCGGCGTCGGAACACCGGTTTCCAAGGATATTTGGCGATAACTGCGCTCTTCTATTCCCGGATCGGTCAGTATCGCGTAGATCAACTTCATCCCGGGCGGCCGGAAGATGCGGGAAGTTCGCGGCCGGCCCCTCTTTTTATTGAGTTGTCCGACCGACCAGATATGCAATCCGGGTTCGTCGAAATAGGCGTTGCCCGTTGTGTCGAAAAACTGAATGCCGAATTCGCGCAATTGCTCAGCCTGATTTCGGGTAACGTGATCGGCGACGAGGACGGTTTGCGTGTTTGACCGCATCCGCCTGAGAGCGAAATCCCCGATCGTGGCGTTGTTTGGATTTCGTTTGACCTCAACCCAAAAATCCCGCGCCTGATCCTGGCCCGGCAATTTCATTTTGATCTTGAAATCGCCGGACGGATCGGCGGACCGCAACTCGACGATCCGTCCGGCACGCGTCACCCCGGCATGTTTCTCCAAAGCGCCGAGCGCCTTTTCGAGTGCTTGTTTATCCTTGATTGGCATCATTCGGTCTTAAGGCGCGGACAACGCCATAATGTCTACGATTCTACCATGTCTACATTTCGTAGACAATCAGATTTATTGCGAACCCGAAATCGGACCGCTAAACAACGCGAAATGACGCGAAGTCTCTAAAGCGTAATTTGGAATTATCCGTATTCCAAAAAACCGAGGCCGTCCGACCGATCTCCGCCACGATCGAACCGCGATGCGGGCTATGCCCGTGATGCGATCAAATTGATCGGACCAATCGTCCATTCGTTGGGAGGGCTGGCTCGTCCGGCTTTATCCGGGCTCCGTCCCTTTTTTCTGGGACGCAGCATTCGGCGCGGGATTTCAGCCCCGCGGTGCACGGCGCAACGTCATTCGGTCGCCTGCACTGAAGTCTCATTTTAGGAAAGCCGCAAAACCTGCATCGCTTGCAATCGGCACCATCCCGATTCGCGTTAACTGGCGTAAATTCGCGGGCCGGATCTATCTCGCGGTATATGGAATCATCAAAAAAAGCGAACCGCGTCCGAATCGCGCGCTCGATACGATACCCGATTTCATACCCGATAATACCCAATCGGTATCGCTGAAGGACTCATTGGAATGGACTTCAGGTTTTCAGCGAATAGAGGCTCGCCCGGGCGCGGCCGGATTTTTCCAGCAAGCCGGCAGCGACCAATTCCCGGAGCCTGACCTTGATCGTGTTCCGATTCGCCGAGGTAAGCCGCTCAACATCCGAGATTCCAAGACGACCGTGCTCCCTGATCAGACCGACGATCGTTTCGGCAAGCGGTGACAGTTCTTGAGCGATCAAGCCCTCACGATCGATCTTTCTCGAAAGGTTGTCGATTTGCCTTCTCAGGCATTTTGCAAAGAAGATCAGCCACGGATTCCAATCCGAGGAGCTGCCGCGGAGCGTCGACTGTGTTCGTCTGAGGGCGATGTAATAGGCTTCCTTATTTTCCTCTATCACGCTTTCGAGAGAAGAATACGGCACATATGCGTAACCGGCGCGAAGCATCAGAAGCGTCGTTAAGACCCGTGACACGCGGCCGTTCCCATCCTGAAACGGATGAATCGCCAGAAAACAGACGATAAAGACCGCCGTTCGGATCAATGGATGAAGCTTGCCGTCTGATTCGTTGAACCATACGACGAGCCTTTCCATGAGGCGAGGCGTATCGAATGGTGTCGCCGTTTCGAAAACAACTCCGATCTCACGGCCGTCCGCGTCGAAGGCGGCAACATTGTTTGGAAGCGTTTTGTATTTGCCCCGATGCGGCGCATCCTTTGGGACGTGTTGGAGCAACACCGAATGTATTTGTTTGATGTGATTTTCGGTCGGGTTGATCGCGTCCGCCGACTCAAAGATCAGAGCCATCGCCGCCGCGTAACCGGCGACCTCCGCCTCATCACGTGACCGGAACGATCCGGTCTTGAGATCCGCGAGCACCGCGGCTACCTCAAGATCGCTCAACTTCACCCCTTCGATACGTGTCGACGATCCGACACTTTCAATCGTCGCCACCTGCCGCAAAGACGTCAGACGATCCGGAGAAAGAACCTTCAAGGCTGACCAACGTCCCTTGAACTCATCAATCTCCGCGATCAAACTCAACAACTCCATCGGAGCCGCAAAATAATCATGAAATCGTTCGAGCGCATCGATCATACCCAATACTATACCCGATAATACCCGATTGTGGGAAGGATTGTTTTTGACCTGCGGACATTGGCGATAGGTTCGCAGATTCCCGCCTCGCCGACGACGGATACGGACTCTTGGTCAATTGCCGCTCATTCCCACAAGAAAAGAAGTGACCCGTTCAGCGTCGGGCTCCCGCCCGACGGACGAGCGCCCCACCCAACTTCCATCGGGCTATGCCCGCCGGGCGAATCGACGCTGATCTTTTTCTCCCGCCCGCCCGCATTCGCGCAGCCGACCGGAGAAGATCCGAAAAGACCGGCGACGTCGGCTCGCCCGATCAGTCACGGACGAATACCTGAGCGGCGCGTTTCCGGTTTCGCGGCGGGCCCGCCATTATCTAATGGGAGCACAAATATGAAAGTCGACGGACGATTCACGGAAACTCCGCTGACATTCTTGGTCGACGGGTCCGACGTACTCGCGCGCGAAGGCTACGGCGACGAATCCGAAGCGCTCAGCCGCGGCGAGCTTTATTATTTTGAAAACGATATCCGCTCGATCGGCGACCTTCAGTCTTTGCTTGAGGAATGCCGACCGTTATGCTGGAGCTTCAACAGTCTTTATTGGGATTTTTTGGATTGCGTGTTAGAGCCCGCTGACGACGGGGCGGAATTCGAAAACAAGCGCGCCTGGGGCGAACCGGGCTTTTATGTCCGGCTGCATCCCGGCGACGATCCCTGGCCGCCCGACTTTGACGGCAACGCAAGCGTCCTGAAACGCTGGAGCGCCGCCGTCGGGGAGGACGCGTTTCTCGCCTTCGCGCGCGACGAGATAGACAAATGGCTCGAAGAGGAGCCGGACGGCGATGAGTACGACTACGACCGCTTCGACATTCCGCCGACCGCCGGGGCTTACGCGTTCCAGTACTTTTCCGCCGAGGAAAACCTCGCCGACGAGATCGGCGTCGAACTGGTCGAAGGCTGGCACCCGGGCGACGACACCCGCGCCGCGATCCTCACGATCCCCATCGAGGAAGCCAACGAGCGCTGCCGCAACCTCGGCGTCCCGATAGTTTTCAAGAAAGCGCCGGTTTGAAAGAAAGTTGAATCCACGAACGCCGCCGCGAGCACTCAGCATTGCCGGAATTGTATTCGTCAGCCGTCGGCCGTTCCAGCGAGAAATGTATGAGAGCGGGATTTCGTCCGAACCGGGAGCGGCAGCGACCGGCAAATCGAATCATGAGCGGCCGGAAGTTCAATGCAGAAACGCGCACGAAGTAAGCGTGCCCGCTCGCGGAAGCGAGCGCTGAAGCTCGCTTCCGGCCAACACTGAGCGGGACCCGAGACCCGAACTCGTCTTCCCGATCCTTCATCATCTAACATCGGCCAGATCCGCAATCCCAAATCCGAATTCCCCAATGGCGAGGCTCCGCCGCGTTTGCTCCAATATGCCGTCATTTGAGATAATTACGCTTGAAGACGCACCGCACAGTTCGACCATCAAGCTCACTGGATTCCCCGACAACAAGAATCGACCGACGATCCCGCATCGTCCCGGATTTGCCGTGCGAAAAATCAGTAGATTATGAACAAAGAAAAGAGAAAACAGATCGTTTATGTGGATATGGACAACGTCCTCGTCGACTTCCCGTCGGGAATCGCGCGGCTAAGTGAATCGGATCGTGCGAGTTACGAAGACAGCTACGACGATTGCCCCGGCATCTTCGCCCTGATGGACCCGATGCCCGGCGCAATCGACGGCTACAAGTTCCTTGCGGAGCGCTTCGACACCTACATCCTGTCGACCGCCCCTTGGAACAACCCGTCCGCCTGGTTGCACAAAGTGGAATGGGTCCACCAACACCTCGGCGACGTCGCCTACAAAAGGTTAATCCTGAGCCACCACAAAAATCTCAACCACGGCGACTACCTGATCGACGACCGAACCAAAAACGGCGCCGACAAGTTCATCGGCAAACACATCCACTTCGGCCAACCCGAATGTCCGGATTGGAACACTCTGATCGATTACTTTGATAGATTGCTCCGCGTGAGTTTGGGATAAGCCAAGCGGTTCGCAAATTCCCGCTGCCGAGGACGCTTGCGAACTCTTGGTCAATTTCCGCTCCCACAAAAAAAGAAATGACCCGTTCAGCGTCGGGCTCCCGCCCGACGGAAAAACGTCCCACCCAAATCTCTTCGGGCAATGCGCGATCGGTCCCAGCGGAACGACCAACCCGGAAATCGAACAAATCGTCCTATTGAATTCGAGAAGGCCGTTTGAAGTCAATTCCGAATTAATTCAATTTTATTGTCCTTTGGTTGCCGTAGATAGCTCAGTTTGGTGTACCGGAAACTATGAATCTTCCCATCAGCTAATTTGTGAAAGCGACCATCGGCAGATATCAGAATCTTCCTGCCAAGCTTAATTACCAACCTTTCCGATGTGTCGCCGATTTGACCTTGCGGGTGTATTTCATGTCGGGCACGCAATTCGTAACTCAAGATTTCAAAGTACTCGCGAATTCCCTTCTTTGTTACATAAGGTGCAAGATACTTGAGTTTGCCAAAGTCTTTGGGTTTTTGGACTCCCGAATAATAGAATGGCGATTCATCTCGCAAAACACAATACTCATACACATGCTGGGGAACAAATGCAATCAGCACTTCCGGGTTGACGGTTTCATATATGTTGCGTTTGTGCGGAGCGATGTCTTTAATGCTCGACTCCGTATCCAAGCCAAGAATGTCCGCGAGATGCTCTTCCAGGAGAATTCGGTTCTCCCAATCGTTCGGCCTCAACGGGAAAGCGCCGATGTTAACCTGTTCGATTGACTTAAAGTACCCGGCGTTTCGGACCGCATCGAAATCGCCTGAGCCTGGAAAGAGAATGTAAGCTCCGATAACTTCTTTTTCGGGCTTATTCTTGTCTTTGTTCAAATAGTAGATCGCATCACGATAACGGTGCATTTGATTGATTGCGTCGTCGGGAGGAGAGTCTGGGGCGGCCGAATTATCGTCGGACTGCAACCGGTACTTAGCGTCGTAAAGATACGTGAGTACATAATTGTCCCGAAGATCATTTTTCGTGATGTTCAAAACAATGTCCGGCCGTTGGGCGATTGTAAACGACCTCACGTCTTGATTACGACCCAGTTCATACGAGAAGTCGTGGTATAGATCAACGATGTCGCCGTTTGGCAGTTTGAACGAAACCCGCGACTTCACGCCCTTTTCGATTTTGAAAACGAAATCGTCGATTTGAATTTCGGCGATCTTCACGTCGTCCGGCGCGTCTTTCCCAAGTAGGAGTTGCAAAATGCCTTTGATTTCGAGGAAGCACCAGATTTGGTAAAGATCCGCGATGTTCTTCAATTCAATTTTCTGAATTCCCTCGAAAAACTTAAGACCGCTATTGAGCATCACCCAGCAGCGATAGATATTGCTATAGCCCGACGCCTTGTATAAGACCAGCGATTCCTGTTTGATTCCGGTAAAGCCGGAGATCGTTTTGAAGAACGGGTGATTGCTGATTATGTCCAATTGCTTGCCGATGCCGCTCATTTCCATGCGGAATCCAGCTGTAATGTCATTTGCGAATTTCTGGGAAATGTACTGTCTTACGCGATGGTAACGGCGGGTTGTTTGTTTTACGGCATGCTTGAAGAACCTGTTTTCGGGCGTATCGGTGCTTAACGTCTTGTATTCGGAGTAGTATTTGTGATCAGGAATGTGAGCGAACTCCCCGTATTTCTCCTCAAGCGCGCTCGTCCAGTGAACTAATCGATCGGCCGTGCAAAATCGTGATCGTTTCACAATTCGGCTATGCGGAGTTTGAAAGATGAAACGCGCTGCTCGAATAAACTCTTCGTAGAGGCCACCAAACACCTGCCACCAGATCAAATCCGTGTTCGGCGAGGCCCCTGATTTGAATGCCGAATAAGTCTTCTTCAGGAAATCCAAAACAAGATACGGATATTGACTTTCAATGTCGGCGACAATTCGATCAAAATCGTGGCGAAAGTCCAATTTCGTCGGGAAGACCTCAAAGCTCAGCTTGAACTCTTTAGGCACCGAACCCAGTTCGTATCTTAAAACCAGATCACTTTTTCCGAGATCATTTCCAAAGTTAATTGTGCCGGCCAGGAATCCGATCTCCGGGCGAAAAAAGAACTTGTCCTGCACGTCGCGAAGCCTTGAATAAATTGATGCTCCCTTCACAATCATGTCACGCTTAAAGGTGACTCCGACAAAGTAATCCTTATTCTCAAAAATGACCGGGGGTGCCGAAGTTCCTTCAACCAACGATTCCAGCTGGTTTGTTGCAGGATTCAAAAGTTGAATTTCGGCTCCGGTTGCATGATACGTCGTCGCCGTGAAGATGTTGTGTTGTTTCAAACGCGCCTTTTGAAACACGGAGTCGAGATTGTTGGACTCAACAATCAACTCAAAGTCATCATGTGAAGCAATCAGAACTCGCATTACGACCAGAACGAAGTATATCCGCTAACTTCCAACCGTTTCCGCATTTCCTTTAGCTTAGCCAATGTAATTGCATAGCTATCGCCTAGAACGCCGTCAAAGTCCAAAAGCACTTGAGAGGTTTTCGAATCATCGCCTTCGATTCTTGACAACACCTTCATCGCCGTCATTTCGTCCAACGCCAGGTCAAGCCAATTTTTGGGGCGGTCTTTAAGAAGACTTGAGTAGTAACAATAGATCAAGAACTCATCTCTCACGCGATATGCAATCTTGAACGGGGTGCCGTCAAGTATCTTGTTTAGCCGATTTACGTAATCAATTACATCCGATGACTCCGTGTAAAGACCAAACACCTCCGATCCGGCAGTATAATTGCCAAGCACACTTTCTGGCGAAACAAACGCGTTCGGATATGACCAATCGTGCGCGGTGCCGTCGAGTCCCGAATTCAAGTCGACCTTATTCATCTCGATCGTCATCGCGCGATCGAGTACTTTTCGGCTGAATGAATGAGTCGTTTCATCCATGTTTACAGTTCCAACAACAACAAGGTTCGTCGGAATCGAAATCCCGTCCGCAAAGCCCTCCTTGTTATTGAACCCAAGGTCGCTAAGAACTTGTTCGTAAAGTTTGGGGTTCTCAAATTGGGAGCGAGAGAGCAGAAAGTCGGAGTTCATCCGTCCCTCGTGTGCTGCCCTCGTTTCGATTATGCTCAGGAACTCGGCGAAATACTGCTCGACCGGTGCCAAATTCATTTCGTCGAGACACAGGAAGAAGGGAACTCCGGGAAATCTCCACGCCTTTGCTATGAATTTGAGAAACGCCGTTGTAATGTACTTCTCACCATTGATCCTACTGACGTAACCCATTAATTCGCCGGAGTCGTGCCAATTGGGCTTTACGGAAATAAGCTCGAAATTGCCTGGCTTCGACGGATTGTCACGAAGGCGTGAATCGTGGCAAGTCATGTATGCCAGCGTTCGAACCAACCGGGATTTTCCGGTCCCCGAAAGCCCGGCAAGAAGGACAAAGGGTTTTGTTCTGATCGCGCTAAAAACGACGCGGTGATCGTGATCGAAATTCAGTATCCTGAATTCAATCTCACTCGTTGAAGAATCATTATTTTCACTCGTATCGAGTTCGTCGGCATTGTCCGAATTCTCTGGCAAAGAGTCCGCGAATGTTGCATGAAATCGATCAATAACCGCATCCAAGTCAGTCGACAGTTTTGTTTCATCGAAATCCTGGGTCGTATCGTAAACGCTATGTACCAATGAATTTCCAAACTTGGCCGGCTTCCCTAGTGATTGCAGTGCGAAATACTCTTCTATATCTTGGGGGTCTTGTAGGCCGCTCCAAATGCGTTCAGGAGAACTCGTCGCGCTGACACCGTAAGCGAGAATCAGTCGTTTCTGTTTCTTAAAATAAAGATAAACAGGATAAATCCCCTTCGAAATTTCTTGGCCGTATCCGAGGAAGCCGATCCACGGAACGGCCGTCGCAAGACCCATTCCAAATCCGCCTTTCACCTGAAGGCCGCGAAAATTGTTACCGATTGTCCGATCAACTATCTCGGTCGGAGACCCATGGAACGGCCGTCCAATAACGTGCTGATCCGCGCATTCGATAAACTCTCGCAACAATTTCGAAATCATATTGGTCCGTTCAAGAGAATTTTTGTTGTCACTATGTTACGTCATTGCTGAAAATGCCCAAAATCTAGTCCGTTCGGATTCGGGGTAGGTCGAATACGGCGTTACCCAAGGAATACTGAACGCAGCTCATTATGGGGTGCCTCAAGTGCGGAGGCCGCTTATTGTTTTAGGTATTCTCGGAGGTTCCTTTATGTTTGCCAAGGCCATTTTTGCGAACATTTTATTGAGATAAACGCATTCCAATCCCCGCCGGCTTTTGCCGAAAACAAAACTATGGGTTACATTACGCGAAGCTTTTGATGGACTCCCAGATTTGGGGGAGGGGGACATTTCAGGGCGGTCCTCTGAAGCCGGTCTCTACAATAGTGCATAATCTTCAGAGGTAAAACATCAACCAATCAACAGTGGAGAAATGATGAGTGAAACTAGAATCGGAGACTCGGATCCAGAGATTGATACGAGCGTGTTTTCATGCCGGAACTCGATCGAACTCCATTGGCCCACAAAAGGGCACATGCCGAAGATCGTGGAAGGGAGCTTAACGGTCGAGTTGCCGTCTGAGTTCTCTACAATAGCGCCGCTGCTTTCGCAGGACCTTGATTTCAAGGTAAACGATGAGCCGCGAGTGCAGTTCATTTCCGGAGCGAGGTTGTCGGCGCTTAGGACTCTAAGTAAACATTATGGGGGTGATGTTAAACTCGCGTATTTTGACACTCCACGTATTGAATCGATGAAGGTTCTGTCCCCTGAAAAGGTAAATTCGATTTGGATGTCTGTGGTTCGCGAATGGGCACAGGGTTGTCGATCACTTTTATCCAAGGATGGAGTGTTCGTTCTACACACAGACGATAGGACGCCGCATTATGGTCGAATTGTATTAGAGGAAGTTTTTGGACCTACGAACTACGTCGCAACGTTTGTTTGGGAAAAAAAATATGGCCCGCAAGCCGATCGAGATATGCCGACCGCGTCGCAGGATTACTTAATCGTCTTTGCTAATGACCTCAATTCGCTGCCGCCTGTCTGCGAGCCGAATGTCAAAGTCCAGGTGATTGATGACGGCGACCCACGAGGTCCGTGGTCGGGAGCAAATAAGGGCGCGAGAAACGGAAATGATGCGACCAACTTTACGTTTTACACACCGCCTTACCGCTGGGAGTTGACGGCGGGGAAATGGCCTCCAGGACTTTGGAGAATAAGCCCATTCTCAGGGGTCATTTGGGGCACGCCAACCGTTTCGGGGAAGTATGACTTCGAAGTTACGGTGTGCGACAGCGACGGTAATACTAGCACCGCTGAACTTTGTATCTCAGTTGATGCGGAAGGGGTTTCCTGCTCAGAGACAGACGTTTGGTGGATGAATAAATTGTCTCAATCCAGCAACTCGCCGTTGAGCATACAGGTAACTGATCTACCAAACGGCGTCGTGGGCAAAGAGTACTCAGCGGTTTTGGTAGCTGGTGGAGGAACACCGTTCTCAGAAGAAAAGAGACAGGGCGAGGGTAGGTATTGGGAGTTCAGTCGGGAAACTCTGGTTTCGAAGGTTCTTGAAGATGATGTGAACTTTGGTGTGCAGGGAAACGCAAACCCGGCGCTCAAGAATCATCACGAAGGCCCTAGGTTCAAAAAAGTATTAACTTGGTGGAGCAAAGATCTTGCGGGCAAGTCTGAGGATGCGACGAAGCATCTTAAAGAACTAAAGGAGGCTGGATTGATAGCGGACGCGCCTCGCATTGCAAAGCCTGAGAAAATGTTGAAAAGGGTTCTTGACCATTTCTCTAAGCCCGGTGATACTGTGCTCGCTTTAGAAGATCCAACCGCGTCCCTTGTTGGGGCCGCCGTAAAGTTGCGCCGAAACGTTATTGCACTGGTTGGTGAAACAGAATTGGAGAAAGAGTACTTTAGGGATTGTGCGTACCCAAGAATCAAGGCTGTGCTCCAAGGATTAGATCAATCAAACTTCGGAATCACTAATTACGACGACGTTGAGTGGAAGGGCGGCGGCCAATTGACTGGTCTGGAGGTTGGTGCGGACTTCCTTGTTTCAAACGTCGCCGTGGGAACCATCGAGGTAAACACGGCCGACTATCCATTGGAATCTGATAAGTTTCTTGCTGCGGTGTGTTCAGTAGCTGGATTTGAAAGGCTTCAGAATGAGCCAGTCGATGGAGTTGATGGCAAGGGCCGCGCCTGCATCATCATTAGACCTGGAATTTGCCTAACAGACTTCGAATTGGCAAGGATTGTTAGCGAAGTTTTGCCCAAATTTAATGGAGTTAACGTTCTATTTGAAAGTTCGTATTTATCCGATATTGGCGATCTCCCCGCGGGAATCAGGTTGATAAGGTATCCGTTTGAGCTTGTTTATTGAAACATTATGATTCGACAGTTCGCGCTAGAAAATTCGCTGCACATGCTCAAGCAGAAGATGAAGCTTCGTCATCCGCAGCTTGAATGCTTGAAACGCTTCCATATTGTTCTTCAGGACCTTACGGCAAAGCTTAGCGAGTCCACACACGAACATATTGTTGAGACTTTTCAAGGACACCATGCAGATTGGGACTATACCGGAGGCTTCCCATCAATGACGTGTGCACTCGCCACCGGTGTGGGTAAAACTCGATTAATGGGTGGGCTGATGGCCTATTTGCACAATGCTAATGAGGCACACAACTTCCTTCTTCTAGCCCCGCGTCGTGCGATACTTAGAAAGCTGATAGATGAGTGTTCTCCGCGTCACCCAAAATACGTTTTTGTAGACCCTACCTTATTGCACGAACCGGAAGTTTTCCACGTTAACAATTTCGATGGTTTCGATCGTCGTTCGGATCGGCCGGTCTCAGGACCCACCATCTGGGTGCTCTCGCCCCAGGCACTAATTGGCGGCAGCGGAACGGAAGAAAATAGGAGACTGCGCCGTGGATCAGAGTATTCAGGATTAAGTCCCTTCGACTATCTCCGAAGTCTCAATGACCTCGTTGTCTTCTTCGACGAAAGCCACCACCTTGGTGCGGCTAACGGCGGCTCGCTTCCGGCTTGGACAAGTGTGTTGAGGGAAATCAAGCCAAAACTCGTGTTTGAGATGACGGCTTCGCCGCAAGTTCACGCCAATCTGCTATATGAGTATCCGCTTACTACCTGTCTAAAGGAGAAGTTGTACACTAAAAACGTCCAAATTATTCCGTGCAATAATCGTGATCAGCTGAATGAGATCGAGTGGGACAAATTTACTCTTCGCACCGCTTTGGAAAGACTCAACGAGAAGAAAAAGGCACTCACGGAAGTTGCGGAAGCTAATCCGCAACTCCCTCCCGTAAATCCACTTTTACTGGTGGTTACGAAGGACACACAACATGCCGAGCAAATAGCAAATTGGTTAAAGGAAACAAATGGCGACGACGCTGTGTTGCTTGTTCACTCCAGGTTAGCCGAAGATGCCTTTCTTGAAGATCTTAAAGAAATCGAATCGCCGAAAAGTAGGGTGCAAGTTATCGTTAATGTTCAAATGCTTACTGAGGGGTGGGATGTTACAAACGTGTACGTGATTGCACCTCTTAGGTCGATGTCGACAGTGGCAGGTGTCATTCAGACAATGGGACGTGGTCTTCGGCTGCCGTTCGGCAGAAGGATTCAAAACGATGAAGCTGACACGCTTGATGTCTTGTGTTTTGGTAAGCAGGAGATGGGCGAAATCGTTAAAGATGTTTTAGATGCTGGTTTCGGCAATAGATCTAACAATGAGACATTCATCGATGTTAAGGAACCAGGTGAGTTGGCGATTACCGCGAATCGCGTAAAGCCCTACATCATTAAGCTTCGTAATCATATTACGATTGACCTTCCTGAGGTTGAGCTGAAACCACCGACGATTGATTTCTCTACAATCCAGTTCACGAGCAATACCGTTCGGGAGTTGGTTGCACTTAATTTCGTTGACCCTGAGACGGTGAAAAGGGTGGCAGGCAAACCCGGATTTGAGAAGAGCGAGTTTTATAAACTGACAACGACCCTCGTGCTAAAGAAGCTACCTTTGGTCGGTGGGGTGAGTGGAGTATCTAAAGTAGTTGGCGTCATCGACAAAATTGTTGATGAAGCAGGCTTCAAAAGGGAAGAGTACATCAAACTGGAGCCAGAGCTAGTCGCTGGAACAATTTGTGCCCAGTTCAAGGCGAGCATAGCCTTGTTAAAGCCACAATACGTATGCTTGCCGCAAAGGCGGCGGCTTCAGTTGCAAGATTTCGAGACCAAGGTCACGGAAGATTTCAAGAATGAGGTAAATGCTGCCAATTTTGAAGCTAAGGACTGGACGGCTGAACATCGGAGGCTTCCGTTTGGGGGATGGAGCGCGCGAATGGCTTACCTTACGACTCATTTTGACGGCCCGACCGAATTTCACGTCGCTAAGATTCTTGACCGGTCGGATGAAGTGCAGTGGTGGTTTAGGAATTTCCGTGGACAATTCTACATCAACACAGTTGTTGGATCGTACTCCCCAGATTTCTTATTCTTACTGAAGGTGGGAAAGACGAACGTTCTTTTGGAAGTAAAGGGAGAACACCTAGTGGCAGGACCTGGTGCAGATTCTATGGTTAAGGCCAATGCCGCGCATCATTGGTGCGAATCTGTAAGCTCAACCAGCGAAGAAAAATGGAAATACTGGTTAGTGCTCGAGCAGGATGCCAAAATCGCCGATACGCTGTCGGAATTGAGAAGAATCGCTGAAGAATGGCGACAACTTAACATCGAGGGTTAGGTGTCGTGGTGTTTCTGAATCTAAGTGGAAGTATTTATTAACCACAGCACGTGTAGGTCGTTCCGATCCGCGATCCTTCGGTGGGCGAAGCTATACCCGGGTTGTTTTTCATGGAGACGGGGGCGCACTTCGTTCTTTCATTTCCTAGTCCTTGAAGTGCTATTGAGTCGAACACGCGCCGACTCCGTTGAGCGCATGTTTCTCGATTTTCAACTCCGGATCAGAACTCCAAGGGATCTAGCGCTGACGACGGAGGACGAATTGGCGCAACTTATGTTTCCATTGGGCCTCTACCGAAAGCGTGCTCGTGCCTTAAAGCTTTTTGGGACAGTACTGGCAGAAGAGCCGGATTATCTGGAAACAAAAGATCCAGAACGACTTAGAGAATTACCTTTTATTGGAAGATACGCTGCAAACGCCGCCCTTTGCTTTGCTTTTAACCTGTCTGTTCCCGTTGTTGATGTTAATGTCGCAAGAGTACTGTCTCGAGTTTTCGGTATTTCCCGAGAAAAAGGCAAGTTAGATTCCAATGACCGTCTCTGGGACCTGGCCAGCAAATTGGTCTCAGTGAGGAAACCCAGAGAGTACAATTGGGGTTTGCTGGATATTGGTCGAATGATCTGTCGGCCTCGCCCAATTTGTCACGTTTGTCCCCTCGAGAAGCAATGCCTTTTTGCGAAAACAAAGACTCAAAACGGTCAATAAAAAAGTCCCGGTTGCGTTGATGAAGGGATTTGCCCCCGGCCTGACGCACTTTTTTGCTTTTCCGGTAAGGGTATCGGTTCAATTCCTCCATTTTTACAGAGGAGTTCGTAAAGATCACTCGGGCATGGGCTCCCAGAACGTCGTAAACGTCTAACCAAACCGGCTGAAGCTCGCGCACTCAACGGTTCTTGGTTGTTGTAGTCTATGAAATCAGATAGATTACGAGCTCGTTCCATTGGCTGGTGAACGACGGATGTGATCTCACCAGCGACGAACAGCCCGTGAGCCTCAAACTTTGAAGAAAAGAGTTGCGTTGTAAATATTTCAGTTTCCCCCTCCTCAATTGCCGACGCCATCGCAAACTGGCCAACGGGAACCGCAACCGCGTTGCCAGCCATTCTATAAACATCGGCTGGTTTGACTCCCCTGAATGCGGCCGGATCAAATCCCTGGAGGCGCAGGCATTCTTCAGGTGTCATTTTGCGAACAACGTCTCCGAAATGTACTCCCGGTGGCGACGGTATAGAAATTGACGATCCGACTTTTAAGGTCGGCGTGTACCCTTTGCTATAGCAAATCGATTGAGTCCCGGCGGTTGTGTAAAACGCGGCGCAGGGGGATTTGTGGTCATCTACTGGGTCGGTTTGGAAATATGGGATTTGTCTGTGTAGCGCCTTCGCTATTCTAACGTGCTTTGACGCAACTATAAAGATCCGATCACGTTGGTGTGGAAGGCCAAACTCACGAGCGTTCAAGGTTCTCCAGGCCACATTCGGGTAACCACATTCCGCAAACTCGTCGAGCACTTCCTGAAACACTCTCCCACGGTTAAGTCTCAAAAGATTGGGGACGTTCTCAGCGACAATTGACTCAGAAGAAGATTTGACAGCCACGCTAAGCATCGCGAAGAAGAGGGACGAGCGCTTGCCTTCCAATCCTTTTCCTAAGCCGGCAATACTTATGTCTTGACACGGCCAACCACCCGCCACAAGGTCCGACTTCGGCGGTGAAAGAGAGACGATATCATCATGAAATACGGTATCTGGAAAACGCGTCGTAAGAACTGCTCGACAAGCCGGGTCAATTTCACAACATAAAACAGGGTCGTGGCCCGCAGCTTCCAACCCGCCGATACCGCTAAATAGACTAATGTATTTCAACTCATTCCTCCAAAAAGATTTTTGCACACTACTCTGTAAATCCACCAAGCAGGAACTCAGAAACTTGAAATAGAGGCTTCAACATAGAAAATGGTCAAGAAAAGGCTCCGGTCTCGTCTTATCCTTGATTCATAGGCTTCAATTGGAACCAACGGACGCAAGGATAATTGTCCAATCTTAACGCAGTTTTCTTAACGCTCTCAATGTTCAGATTTACATAGCCATAAAGGTCTTAATCTGCGTGTTGCTAGCTATCCTCCTCTAAGGCCGGGATCCCGCTTCTGACCACTCTTGTCGCCGCGGTATGGCGCAGGTTGTGAATCTAAGATCCGGAATCATCGCTTCCTCGCACGCCTGGCGCAGGCTTACCCGCTGGAACGCCGGTGCACGTTTACTTCGCGCGTTTCTGCATTGGGACGCGATGCGGCGTGGAGTTGGTCGGCGAGGTGTTCGATCTCGGCGCGCAGTTCCAGTTGTTCCAGCCAGCGGTCCGGGACGGCGGCGGGGCCGTGGAGGGTGCCGAGGATGTTGCCGGTGATCGCGCCGGTGCTGTCGCTGTCGCCGGAATGGTTGACGGCCAGGAGCAGCGCGCGGGCGGGGTCGTTTTCGTGAACCAGCGCGCAGTAAACGGCGATCGCCAGGGCTTCTTCGCCGACCCAGCCGCCGCCGAGCGTCTCGACCAGCTCGGGCGCTGGTGTCTGCGAAGCGTCGCGCGCCAGACGGATGGCTTTGTCGAGCGCTTCGAACGTCTCGCGATGGTCGTCCTCTTTTGTCAGAACCTCGTAAACCGCGTGATCGACCGCTTCCGAAAGGCCGGACCCGTTGACGACGCTCGCGACGATGACAGCGAGCACGCCGGCGCTGAGATAGCCGGCCGGATGGCCGTGAGTGATCGCAGCGGCGTCCCGCGCCAAACTGAACGGCTCGTCCGCGATCAGCCCGACCGGGGCGACGCGCATCACGCCGCCGCAGCCTTTGCTGTTGTTTATGGGTTTGGCAGGCGTCCCGACAACGCCGCTCCGCAGCGCCGAAAGGCAAGTGTTGCCCGGAGCGCGCCGGGAATTGAGCTCGGGCAGATCGAGAAGCCAGCTTCCGGTAAGGTAATCGGGCAGCTCACGGTCGTCGTTCGGGATCTGGATCCGCTGCGAAAAGAGCCACCGCTGATACGCAAGATTGATCTCGGCTACAGGGTCGGTCCTGTTCTCGCGGGCGCGGATCAGGCCTTCGGCGGTAAAGAGCGTCATCTGCGTGTCGTCGGTGATCGCCCCGAGCCTGCCGTAGGCCGGCGCGAAGTCGGTCAGGCCGTTTTCACCGAATTTCGTACGGATCTGCTCGAGGCTGCTGAACTCCAGTGCGGCCCCGAGCGCATCGCCGACCCCGCCGGCGAGAAGACAGCCCCTGAATCGGTCAAGTGTTGTGATTTCTGATTTCATTCTTTATTTCGATTAGCGCGACTGAAGCGCCGCGACTATTACGGCGCCCCGCGCCGTTGCACCCTTACTTCGTGCGGGTTTCTGCATTCGACTGGAGCGCGAGCGTCCCCGCTTGCTACGGAGGCCGTGTCAAAACCTTCAGAAGTTTGAGTTCATAGATCAAGATGAAGCGGCTTTCTTCCTATGAATTGCCACTAGCTTCAGCTAGTGGGCAGCGTAACCCCAAGACTTTCTTGGCTTTAGCCAAATACTTCGGCTAAAGCCGGGATCAAGATTGACTCTTGATCCACTAGCTGAAGCTAGTGGCAATTCATAAAACCAAAGACAAATCGGGGTTTTGACACAGCCTCTACGGCAACCGGCGCCGTACGGCCGATGCGATTCGGCGCCTTGAATGCTCACGGTCCTTTCGCGCCCCGGGTGCCGTTGCAAGCGGGGGACGCTTGCGCTCCAGTCCCGGGGGGCGAAGGGGCCGTTACCGTCCGTGGCGCCGTTGATGGGCCTGGTACATCAACTTCTTGCGGGTCATCACGTCTTCGTCGCGGAGTCCGAGACTGTCGAGCTCTGACCGCAGGTTCGACACTTCCATACTGAGTTCGGGCGTCGGCATGCTCATTAAGACCCTTTCCGCCTTGTCATAGGCCGACTGAACGAAGTATAGGGCACCCTCGTAATCGCCTTGGTCCATAGCCTCGATGGCTTCAGCGCGCGCCCGCGCGTTCGACAGCAAGACGACCGCTTTTCCGACGTCGGCGTTGACCGCCAGCGCCTCGACCGCCGCTGCGGTGTCGAATTCCGCCGTCAGCGCCGCGCTGACCGAATGCGTTTTTGCGGAGCGCTGATCGGTGTACGCGAGCTCGACGTCGAACAACGGCATCGATTCCCCGGCGCGTCCGGCGGGTACTTTGACGCGGACGACGATCTCGAGCGGGCGTCCGGCGATAAGGTTCGGCAGCAGATAGTTACCGGCGTCGTCGCGCGCGAAATCGTTCATCACGTCGGTGATCCGGACGCCGTTGGCGGCGGTGAGCTTCATCGACACCTCGCGCCCGATCTGGTTGAGCGCGCCGCCGAGCTCGGTTTCGAAGATGCGGACCATATCGGCGGCCTCTTCGACGTGCCACGGGTTGCCCTCGCCGGCTTCGGCCATCGGGACCAGAAGATCCTCCGCAAAATCACGGCCGATCCCGATCGTCGATGTCGAAACGCCCCGGCGGGCAAGTTCGCCCGTCTGCGCGACGATCCTGTCGATGCGGGTTTCGCCGACGTTTGCCTGGCCGTCGGTGATGAGGATGACACGGTTGACGCGTTCCTTTTCGAGATGCTCGCTGACCTCGATGCCGCCGCGGACCCACGCCTCGTGAAGCGCGGTCGATCCGCCCGTTCGAATTGCGGCGATAAGGCGCTTGTAGAGTTCGGGATTTCCGGCCGGAGCGCTCGGGATCAGCGTTTCGATCGAGTCGTCGAAGATAACGAGGCTCACGCGGTCGATCGGCAGGAGCTGCTCGATGCAGTGCGCGGCGGCGGCCTTTGCCTGCTCGATCTTCTCGCCGCCCATCGATCCGGAACGGTCAAGCACAAGACTGAGATTCATCTTCGGGCGCTCGGACGGGGTTTCGATCTCGGGCGGCGTGACGCGCACGAGAACGTCGATGTTCTGTTCCGCCCCCTCGGCCAGCTTGGTTTTTTCGGTCATCAATTCGATCTTCGGTTGTTTCATATCTTGTGCTTACTCCTTATTTTGTTAATGTCTGCTGATCAGTAAACGCCTTATTTCGTCTACCACTTCTTCCAAAATGTCCGGTCCGGGAGGCAACCGGAAATGCGCGGCGAAATTTATTTCCAGTCCGGGCAGAATTTCATATCGCTGCCACTGACTTCTTTGCGGCGAGCGACGATGGCTTTGGCTCGGCGACGGTGGCCGGCTCTCCATCCGCAGAGCGTGGCGCTCGACCAGCAATCCTTCGAGAAACCTCTTCGCTTCGTTCGTCTCGCCGCCCGGCTCACCGAATTCGGGCCCGAGAAGCCGTTCCAGTTCGCGTTCACCGCGCCCGTCGATGATCTCGCGGATCTTGCGGATCGGGAGATGCTCGGACTGCAGATGCTTGATGACGAGCAGCGTCAGAAGGTGCCGGAAACCGAACACCGACTTCAGCCCGCTTTTATCGTCGGGTGCGGGCAGCAGACCTTCCGCAAGGTAATATCTGACCGTCCGTTCGTCGGGGTAATCCGAAACCGTTCCCCGTTCGACTCTCGATCCGATCTGCCGAAGGATCGAGGTTGCTACGTCCGCGAGTTCAGCCGTTCCGTAGAACTGGCGACCCCTGAAATCGTCAAGCATCGTGTTCATCGAAAATGAAGATACAACAAACAGTGCTTACTGTCAACAGTGGTCAGTGGTGAGTCAGTGGTCGGTGGTCGGTGGTCAGTGGTCAGTGGCCGGTGGTCAGTCAGTGGTCAGTGGTCGGTGGTCGGTGGTCAGTCGGTTTCATCTGCGCCTCCGGCGCCCGGATGTGCGGCGATGCTTCGCATCGCCGTCAGCTCCCCAAGTCCATTCTCTGCGGCTACGCCGCCACCGACCGCTGACCCACTGACTGACCACTGACTGACCACTGACCACTGACCACTGACCCCTGACCCCTGACCACCGACCCACTGACCACCGACCACTGACCCCTGACCCCTGACCACCGACCACCGACCACTGACCACTGACCACTGACCCCTGACCCCTGACCCCTGACCACCGACCACTGACCCCTGACCCCTGACCACCGACCACCGACCACTGACCATCGACCACCGACCACCGACCACTGACATATACGCCTTGACGAATATGATTTTGAGGTCTATGCTGAAGTTGGATTTAATTTTAGTAATTGGCGGTGAGTTATGTCTGAAAAATTGGTAACGGCGGTTCGTGAGAAATATGCTTCGGTGGCGGTCAGCGAGCTTTCTTCGAAGAATGAGGGCGTGCGCGCGGTGGCGGAGGCATTCGGGTATTCGTCGGAAGAACTCGGTTCTATACCGGCGGAAGCAAATATGGGATTGTCGTGCGGGAATCCGACGGCGATGGCGTCGCTGAGAGCGGGCGAGACGGTCGTCGATCTCGGTTCGGGCGGCGGGCTCGATGTCTTTCTCGCGGCCGAAAAGGTTGGCCCGACCGGCCGAGCGATCGGCATCGATATGACGCCGGAAATGATCGCGCGGGCGCGGCAGAACGCGGAAAAGGCGGGTTATGCGAACGTCGAGTTTCATCTGGCGACGATCGACAAACTGCCCTTGCCGGACAATTCGGTCGACTGCATCATCAGCAACTGCGTCATCAACCTCGCGCCGGACAAACCGGCCGTCTTCCGCGAGATCGCTCGCGTGCTGAAACCGGGCGGGCGTCTGGCGGTCAGCGACATCGCTCTGAAAAAGGATCTGCCGCCGGAACTCGGCGAAGACGTTCTGGCCTACGTCGGCTGCATCGCCGGCGCGATCCCGATCGAGGATTACAAGAAAGGATTGCTGGACGCCGGTTTTTCTGGAGTTGAAGTGATCGATTCGGGCGCGGATCTGAACGCCTACGCGAAGGTCGAGAACCAAGCCGCCTGCTGCCCTCCGGCGATGGTCGAGATCGGCTCGCGCTCGCTCCCGACGCTGGACACGGGCTGCTGCGCCCCGGCGCCGGTCGATCTCCATTCGGAGTTCGCCGAATTGCTGAAACGCTACAACGTCAACGAATACGCCGCGAGCGTGAAGGTTTTTGCAGTGAGTCAGTGAGGCAGTGGTCGGTAGACAGTGGTCGGTGGCCACCGACCACTGTCTACCGCTCGCCTACTGCTTGACCCAGACGACGCCGTCGGACCAGTTAATGCGCGTGAAACCGTTGGACAGCTTTCCGTTTTGCGTCGCAAAATCGAGCGCGCGGACGGATTTGCCGGCGACAGTTCCGCGTGATTTGGTTTTGCCGCCCTTGGCATCGGTTATCATGAGATTGGCGCCGGTCTGGCGAATATTCCAAACATATGGCGATCTCGTGCCGTCGTCGTAGTAGCCGACCCAAGTCCCGCTGAGGTCATAAACATAGTCGTCGAAGATCGCGGTCGCCTTCTTGTTGTTGTAATAGAGCGTGACCGACGCTATCTCGAGCAGGTTGATGTTCTCCCATTCGATGCTGTTGCCGTCTTCGTCCTCGATCCGCAGGTCCCACAATTTAGCACGTTCCTTTCTCGAAAAGGTGATGTCGAGGGTTTCGCCGGCGGCAAGCGTATCGACACCGAGAATGTCCTCGCCCCATTCTTTGGCGCTATGCGGCGTCACATAAAGAGCGTAGATCTCGATACCGGTCTTGTTAACCAGCATAAAATCCTGCGAGCCCTGGGCCGAAACCTCCGCGGTTCCTCCTGACAGGGCGAACATACCGAGCACCATTATCGACGTAATGAACAAGCTCTTGATCTTTGTCATTCTTGTTATTTCTCCTGTTTGAAATCCTTCCAATTGCTTTCGATTAAAACGAATGTTTTCTTGAGCCGTACTCCGTTCTTCGCCCAGGGTCGAACCTACTGAAGCGTCGATTTCATCCGGCAAACAGGTAAACGAGATTTCAGGAAGAAAGGGGGCATGTTCCGGCCACGCAGAAAACGGGAACCGGGGTAATCGAAAGAACCCGACAGCCGCAGTTCGGACAAAGACGATCGCCGGCGACCGGCGGTCCGTTTGAACACAAAAGGGCGTCCGAGTTGGACGCCCTGAACTATTGAGATTATTGGTGGAGACGAGGGGGATCGAACCCCTGACCTCATGAATGCCATTCATGCGCTCTCCCAGCTGAGCTACGTCCCCATACCGATTTTGGATTGGTGATTTTGGATTTTGGATTCCAATCCGATCCAATCGGCGAACTTTGAATTTAGCGAAATTCGCCAAGTGCGTCAAGCAGATTTGCGATTTGCGATTTGCGATTTGCGATTTGAGACGGTGACGACTGACGAATTCGGTGTCGGATTGGCGGCTTAAAGATCCAATTCCACGTTCCAGACCAGAAGATCGAAAATTGCGGGGTTTCGATCTTGGCATTGACGAATCACGGATGTTTATCGGTTCTTTGCGATCTTGGTGGACCTGGCGCGCGATCTAACGCAAAGTCCGCGGAGTCTCCGCAAAGCAGAGATCAGGCGGCATCGGCAGGCGCATCGACCGTCGCAGTTCGTTTCTCAAACACAGAGAGAACCTGCCGGAGAAGCTTTTTTTCGAATCCCGCCAATCCACTCAATCCGTGTTCATCTGTGTAGGGCTTTACCTTGGTTTTTCGAACTTCCCAAATCGCAAACTACTTGCCCTGAAAGTTCGCCTTTCGCTTCTCCAGAAACGCCGAGACGCCTTCTTGTTTGTCTTCGGTCGAAAAGCAGATCGCGAACAGATCGACTTCGCGGCGCAGGCCTTCGTCGAGGTTCGAACGCGAAGCGAACTTTACCGCTTCTTTTGACAACTGCAGCGCGACAGGCGCCTTTTCGGCAATCTTCGCGGCGAACGCCATCGTCTTTTCTTCAAGTTCCGCGAGCGGGTGAACCTGCGTCACGAGTCCGAATTTCAGCGCCGTTTCGGCATCGATCATATCGCCCGTCAGGATCAATTCCATCGCGCGGCCCTCGCCGATCAGACGCGTCAGGCGCTGCGTTCCGCCGCCGCCGCACATAATTCCGAGGTTGATCTCAGGCTGGCCAAAGCGCGCGTTTTCAGAAGCAATGCGGATGTCGCACGCGAGCGCGAGTTCGTTTCCGCCGCCCAGACAAAAGCCGTTTATCATCGCGATGACCGGTTTCGGGAAGGCGTCGATCGAATTGAAAAAGGTCTTCTCGTTGAACAGATTGCGCTGCGAAACGGGCGTCTGGCCGGCGAACTCGGAGATGTCCGCGCCGGCGATGAACGCCTTTTCGCCTTTTCCGGTGATGACCAGAACGCGGACCGAATCGTCCTTGCGGAGCTCTTCGAGCGCGGCGACGCCCTCGGCGTGAACCGACTGATTGAGCGCGTTCAACTTATCCGGCCGGTTGATCGTCAAAACGGCGACCTTTCCGTGTTTTTCGACTGTGATTGTTTGGTAACTCATATGTTCGGAAATAGTAAATCGTTAATTGCCAATTGATTTTCGAATTTCGAAGTTCAACCAACAATTAACGATCCACGACTAACAATTGCCTAATTTTCTTCGTCTTCGTTGCGGTCGTCAGCGACCCACGCGACGAACAGCCGCAACCAGTTTTCTTTCGAATCGATGATCTCAACTCCGACGCGCGACGTTCCGTGAGCGCCGGGAGCGACACGGACGACACGCGCCGTGACCTCGACCGGAACGCCGTCCGGACGGTGCGACCGGAGATAGAGATTTTCTCCCGCATCGACGGTCTGATTTAGATGAAACAATGTCCCGGTGGTCGATATATCGTCGGTTTCCGTCGGTTCACTCCACGCGGCGCCATCGTCCGCACGACCGGACACAACGACCGGAAGCCGGAGCGCCATTCTTAATGCGAAGCGTTTTTCTTCAAACTGAGGCGAAGTCGGAGCTGCCATAAGATTCGGAAAACGAAACCTGTTTTGCTTAAAAACCCAAATAGTTTATCACGAACAACCAACAAAGTTACAAACGATTTAAAGTATTCAAGGGAAATAATTTCGGTCTCAAACGGAATAATTCAAGGTGAAGGCGGCACTCGGTTTTTTCCGACGGTCATCGGTTCCCGTGACGGATTCGATTCAAAAAATCAGCACTGTAAAATCGACTATCCGCCGGCGAAAGTTATAAAATCACTTTTACTCAAAATCGTTCAACTTTCAGGGAGTCAGCAATATGTCAGCAAAGGAATATCATCGCAAGGTAGTGATCCTCGGTTCGGGACCGGCCGGTTTGACGGCCGCAATTTACGCTTCGCGCGCGCAACTTGATCCGCTGGTTATCGACGGACCGCAGCCGGGCGGCCAACTGACGATCACGACCGACGTCGAGAATTATCCGGGATTTGCCGACGGAATTATGGGACCCGATCTGATGAACCAATTTCGCGCGCAGGCGGAACGGTTCGGGACGGAGATCATCAACACGTGGATCGAAAAGATCGATTTTGAGAACCGTCCGTTCACGCTCTACGGCAAGGAAAGCGCCGACAGCACGGAGGTTACGACATTGATCAAGGCCGACACGCTGATCGTCTCGACGGGCGCGTCGGCAAAATGGCTCGGCGTTCCGGGCGAGGCGCCGGTTCCCGAAGGCCTCGGCGGCAACGGTGTTTCGGCGTGCGCCACCTGCGACGGGTTCTTTTTCCGCGGCAAGCCGCTGGTCGTCGTCGGCGGCGGTGACACGGCGATGGAAGAAGCGCTCTTTTTGACAAAGTTCGGCTCGCGCGTGACGGTCGTCCACCGCCGCGACGAGTTTCGCGCCTCGCGGATCATGCAGGAGCGCGTGCTCGCGCACGAGAAGATCGACGTCCTCTGGAACACCGAAATTCTCGAGATTCAGGGCACGAAAGAAGCCGGCGTCAGCGGCATCAAGATCTTCAATAAAGAAACGTCGGAAGAGTCCGTCTTCCCGTGCGAAGGTGTTTTCATCGCCATCGGGCACAAGCCGAACACCGAGCTATTCAAAGGAGTTCTCGAGATGGACGAGGTCGGTTATCTGAAGACCGAGGGCCGGACGATGAAGACCAATATCCCGGGAGTTTTCGCCTGCGGCGACGCCCAGGACGCGTATTATCGCCAGGCGATCACCGCCGCCGGAACCGGCTGTATGGCGGCCATCGACGCGGAGCGGTTCTTGGCCGAACACGAATGAACGGAATGGTGATTGGTGAATGGGGATTGGGGATTGGGGAGGTTTGAAAAACTCCGCGGGGTTTTGCCCTGAACCCGGCAAGCCGCATTCAGTAGCGCAAATAGCGCAAATCCCAAATCGCAATTCGCAATTCGCGATTTGGGATTGGGATTTGTAGCATTTCGAATCCGGAGGTGGGAATCCTCAACCTTGAATCTTGAATCTTAAATCTTGAACCTTGAACCTTGAATCTTGAATCTTGAATCTTGAATCACTTCTGCTGAGTTTTCACTACCTTTCCGGGCTCGAATCCCATCGCTTCGGCACGGTTTAGGATGCCTTGATACGTCGTATCGTCCATCGTCGATTCGCGGCTGAGAATCCAAAAATAATCGCGCTTCGGCTCACCGATCACAACATATTTGTATTCCGGGTCGAGTTCGATAATCCAATAGTCGCCCCAAACCGCCCGGATAAACGATAGAAACGCCGGGGCGAAACGGACCTTGAGCTTTGAATTACCGCTGTTTTCGACGATCTTGGCGTCGCCTTTCGCGCGTTCGGACTTTCCGTCGGTCTTCAGACATTCGTTCACGACCTCGATGCGGCCGTTGCTTTTTTGTCTGTAGGTCGCCGTGACGTTGGCCGCACATTGCTTTTGAAAGCGGTTCGGATAACGCGCGATCTCGTACCATTTCCCGCTGTAGCGTTCGAGATCGACCGATGGAACCGTTTTCAGTTCGGCCTGACCGAAAACACCGGACGACGCCGAAACCATAGCCACCAACATTATCGCGATTTGTGAAAATTTCATTCGAGACCTCCTTGATCTTGCAGGGGTTTGATTACAAATAGCCGCAATTGTTTGCCAAAATTTGCTTTTACCGTCCGCGAATTCTTATAATTTTCTCTTTTGTAACAATTCGGAAAAACTAGCTATGCCTATCTACGAATATAAATGCACCGGTTGCGGTGCGCATCTCGAAAGAATGCAAAAGGTCTCGGACGCGCCGCTTACGGTCTGTGACAAATGCGGCGGAGATCTCGAAAAGCAATGGTCGCTTTCCGGATTCCAGTTTAAGGGCGAGGGTTGGTACGTCACCGATTATTCGAAAAAATCCGGCGGACCGACCGAAACGCCGAATAGCGGCGAAAAAAGTTCGCCCGCCGAATCAACCGCTGCGCCCGAATCCGCATCAAAGGAAACGACAACCACTTCGACGAAGGATACGACCGCCGCCAAGGACTGACGAATGAATCGATTTTCGACCGCATTGATCGCGATATGTTTGACCGTAGTTTCGGTGTTCGGACAGTCGCGCAACAACGCGCGCTCGACCGCAGACCTCGACGGTACGATCATCACCGTGACGGCGGCCCGCGCCGACGGATCGAAGGATCCGATCAAGATCGAAAATCTGTCGCTTTACGAAAACAGCGTCGAGCAAAAGATCAGGAACTTTGCGTTTGATCCGTCGCCGTCGAAGATCGTCCTGCTGATCGACAACTCGCAGACATTGCCGACGGACATCGACGCCATGAAACAGGCGACGATGGAGTTCGCGTACGAGATATTCGAAGGCGACCAGCTTTTCGTCATCGCCTACGATGAAAAGCCGGAGATCATCCAGGAATGGACCGACGACGCCAAGAAGCTCGAAACATCGCTCGCAACATTCCGCAAGCAGGGCAATCCGTACCTTTTCGACGCGCTGATGGCAGCCAGCAAGGAAGTTCTCGCACCGCTGATGCCCGGAACCAGAAAAGCCGCGGTAGTGGTCATCGGCGACGGTCTTGACCGCGGAAGCAAGAGCAAATTCGACAAGACGCTGAACGAACTTCAAGCGCAAAATGTCACCGTCTATTTCCTTCAGATTCCGGATCGGACAAACGGCGCTTACAGGCGCAATCAGCCGAAAGCCCGCGAGGTGGTCCGGCAGCTCGTCGAGGGCACGGGCGGACTGGTCTTTCCGCTGGAGGAAGCCCAACAGGCCGCGAAGACGATCTGCGACGAACTCAGAAACAATCGCTACAATCTCTCCTATCTGCCGACAAACACATCGACATACGATGCCCGGCGCCTTTTTCTCATCGGCCAGGACGGCATCAAGCTCAGGACGAAAGCGGCGCAACCTCCGAACATTAAATAGTTTTGATCGTACGCGACAACGGTTCGAATGCGGCGTTCGGCTTGAGCGTTCGCGCTTGCGTTTTTGTGATAAGATATTTCGGCGAGACCGAAAACAGCGAGGAATGAAGCCGTGAGCGATTCAAAAAAGGTTCCGGGAATGCCGCCGGACGATTTTGACAAAACAACTCCGAACATTTCGCGGCCAGACGCCGGGGGGACGTCGGATTGGGAAAAGACCAACTACAACGCGAGATTTGCTCCCCAGCCGCAGTCTGAAGATTGGGGCAAGACCGTGACGAACGTTCCTCCCGTCAAAAACGATTCGCCCGATTTCAACAAAACCCACATGCCCTCAAACAATCCGAAAGCACCGGATTGGGGCGTAACCGAACAGAACATCAGGCTGCCGCGCGATGATTTCGGCGGCGGAAAACAGGAAGACGCCGGGGACCGCACAAACTTCGGCGCGACGTCTCCGTTCATTCAACTTCCTGAAGCGGAAAGGGCGAAATATCAGAACTTGCCGCCGACCCCGACCCAGCGTGCGGAAAAGGAAAAAGCAGAAGAGAAAGAGAAGGGCGGGATCCCGGGCTGGTTCTGGGCGTCGCTGGCGTTGCTCGGGATGTTCTTCGTCGCGCTCGTCGGAATCGCGGCCGCGTATTTTATTTTCCTTGGCCCGTCGGGTTTCGATCTGGTGGTCGTCAATCCGAAGCCGGGGACGAAAGTCATGGTCAACGGTATCGAATGGTCGGTCACCGAAGGCGACGGCAGTTTGATCGCCCGCGGGCTCAAGTCAAACGAGCTCAAAAAGATCGATCTCAAGGCTCCCGGATTCGTTTGCGAATCCCGGGACGTCAAGGGCGTCGACGGCGAGACGGTCCGCATCGAGGCGCGCTGTACTCCTTCGGCGGTCGTTGAGAAGACCAATCCGCCGGACGAATGCAAGAACATCAAGAACGGCGAGTTCGAAAAGGCTCAGCGTTGCGCAAACCAGGCACTCGACAGTCTCAAGGAACCTTATTCGGCCGAAGACATCGCCGCGGCCCTCAATTTGTACATAATCAATTTCGCGGTCGCCAAGTTCGACGTTCCGGCGAAAGATATGGTCTTTCTTGAAAAGGCGTCAAACTATCTGAAGAAACTGCCGGAGACGACCGTCATCGAGGTCGGAGGACATACGGACAGCGACGGAACCGAAGAGAAGAACCAGAAACTGTCCGAGAACCGTGCAAAGTCGGTTCGCGACGCGCTCGTCGGCAAATTCGGCGTCAATCCGAATATGCTCACGGAAAAGGGCTACGGCGAATCGCGTCCGAAACCCGGCAATCAAAACCGCAACGCGGACGAAAAGTTCCAGAACCGCCGGATCGAGTATTCGGTTGTGAAGAAGTAAATTCGGAGTTCCGTTCGGAGTTCCGTTCGGAGTTCCGTTCGGAGTTCCGCCTTCAGGCGGCCTGACGTTATCCCGCGTCAACGAAAATTTACCTTACGCCGCCTGAAGGCGGAACTCCGAACGTCAGACCGCCACCGGCGCGACGATCTTGCCGTGAGATTTGTAGCCGACGAGTTTTAGATTCTCGTATTTGAAATCAAGCAATCCCTGCAATCCCTTCAAATTTTCAGCATCGGCAAACTCAAGTTTCGGCAATTCCAGCGGTTCGCGCGCGAGGAGTTCCCCGACCTGTTCGAGATGATTCAGGTAAATGTGAAGATCGCCGAACGTGTGAATGAATTCGCCGGGCTCGAGCCCGCAAACGTGCGCGATCATCTCGGTCAGGAGCGCGTAGCTGGAGATGTTGAACGGCACGCCGAGAAAAGCGTCGGCGCTGCGCTGGTAAAGCTGACAATGGAGCGTCTTTTCGTTCTCTATCTTGAAGTGAAACAGCGTGTGGCACGGCGGCAGATCGACCTTGTTAGCCGTCGGCGGATTCCATCCCGAAACGATCAGACGCCGCGAGTTCGGGTTCGTCTCGATCTGCTTGATCAGGTCCGCGATCTGATCGAAACCGTTCATCGCCGGATAATCGCCCCCGAAGCTGCGCCAGAGATAACCGTAGATCGGTCCGAGATCGCCGGCTTCCCTTCCGAAACGCGAGGTGTGTTCCTCGTCCGCCCATTCCGCCCAGATATCGACGCCGCGCGCGCGCAGGTTTTTCTCGTTGGTGTCGCCGGTCAAGAACCAAAACAGCTCTTCAGCGACCCAACGGAAAGGCACCCGCTTCGTCGTCACGATCGGAAACCCGGCGCGCAGGTCGTACCGGGTTTGATAGCCAAAGACCGAAATCGTCCCGACACCGGTCCGGTCGTGATGACGGGAACCGTTTTCGAGAATATGCCGCAGAAGGTCTTGGTATTGTCTCATTCCATTTTAGATTTCTGATTTCTGATTTCTGATTTCTGATTTTAGATCGAATGCTGTCCTAAATGAAAGACTTCCTCACATTTTAGATTTTAGATCGAATGCTGTCTTAAACGAAAGACTTCCTCAAATTCCGGGGGCTTCTTTGTTTCAACTGTTTCCTGTTTTGCGTCAAAGACTATCTACGTTTACGACGGGATTGATTTTAGATTTGCAATCTGATTCTGTCACGAGGCAGGACAAATCGCGAATGCCGGTGTCCGGACCGGAACGTCCGACGATCTGATTCGTTAAAACCATTCATTTCGTGTCAGAATAATCCCGATGAGCAAGTTCGAAGTCAGTTTCAACAGTCCGCAATGCGGTTGGATGTCGGTCGGTTTTTCGGGATCGGGCGGCGAGTTTCACACGACGACGGCGAATATGCCGCATTCGCACGCGCTGTCTGATCTGATACGAATTCTCGTCGGTTTCCTGAACGGCGACAGCGGCGAGAAGCTACTGCGATGGAATCGCGACCCCGAGGAGTTCGACTTCCGTTTCGTCGGATCGGGCGGCGAATTAACTTTCGAGATCTATGAGTATGCGACCGGCGACCGCGACGCTGACAGCAAAGAACTTGTCTTCAAACATCGCGGCGATGCGCGCAGGATCTGCGGCGCGTTTCTGGAAACCCTGAGCCAACTTTACGCGGACCGCGACACGGACGAATTCGAATTCAACTGGCGCCAACCCTTTCCAACCGCCGAATTGCGCAAACTTGAAGAAAAATTGGCGTAGCCGTTCCGATAGTTGCGTTGAGAAAATAGTCCCAATCGTGTAACGTCTTTTATTCGCGATTTTCGCGTTTTGAAGGATGAAAGAAAAGCTTTTGGATCTTCTCGCCTGCCCGAGCTGCGGCGGCGACATCTTGCTGGCTTACGCGAGCAAGTATGAAGAAAAAGAAATCATCGAGGCGATCCTCTCTTGCCGCAAGTGTTCGCGCGAGTACAATGTCACGCGCGGAATCCCGCGTTTCGCCGATCTCGAAAAGATCGAGCAGGACAAGGCCGACACCGCCGAGAACTTCGGCTGGCAATGGACCCATTTTACTCAGGAAGATGTCAAATACTCGGACCAGTTCCTCGGCTGGCTGCAGCCCGTAAAGCCCGAATTCTTCAAGGACAAGTTCGTTCTCGAAGGCGGTTGCGGCAAAGGCCGTCACACGTCGCTCGCCGCCGAATGGGGCGCTGCGGAGGTTGTCGGGATCGATCTTTCGGCCGCGGTTGAGACCGCGTTTCAGGCGACCCGCCATTTGCCGAACGTCCATATCGTCCAGGCCGATATTTTCAGACTCCCGTTCAAAAAGAAGTTCGACTATGCCTTTTCGGTCGGCGTGCTGCATCATACGCCCGACCCGAAAGGCGCTTTTCATTCGCTCGCGTCCAAAGTCAAAAAGGGCGGCGCCGTATCGGCTTGGATCTACGGCGAGGAAAATAACGAATGGATCATCAACTACGTCAATCCGATCCGCGAAGGGTTTACGTCGAAGATCCGGCAGCCAATGCTTTACCAGATCTCAAAGCTTCCGACGCTCGGCGTCTTTCTCGCCTCGAAGCTGGTTTATAAACCGGCGAACGCGGTCGCCCGCTCATTGGCGAAACGGCTCTTCTACAACGACTATCTGAATCATCTTTCGACTTTCGGCTGGCACGAGCAGCACAACATTGTCTTCGATCATTTGGTTGCCCCGACCGCGTTTTACATCTCGAAGGAGGATTTCGAGAAATGGTGGGCCGAGATCGACGCAACGGAGGTCGAGATCATCTGGCACAACCAGAACTCGTGGTGCGGATTCGGCCGGATAGGTGAACCGGAGAAACCGGAGCGGGAGACGCGGCAATGAAATTTGAGAGAAGTGTTGCCAGGAACTACAAAAAGGTCATCGACGCGGCCTTCGGGGTCATCGTCGAAAAGGGAACGGCTCAGCAAAAGAGAGTTATGACGGCAATACTCGATTCCGATATGCCGATCTGCGTCGGTCCTTTGAGCGAGGTCCGTGCTTCGGGAATCACCGGCGTGACCGATCCGTCGCGGGCCAACGAGCGCATCGCGTCGGACCGACTTGGAATAGTCGAGTCGCTCGGCGAAGTTTTCATCACTTTCGCCGCTGAAACCATCGACGGCGCCGGCGCGCGCGGCACCGAAGGAACACTCGTTCACGAAGCGCAGCACGCTTATGATTTCGGCAAGGTGATCGAGAGTTTTTCGAATACGGACATCAATCCGTTGACGGTTTTCAACCCGACGCTTTATGAGTTGGAGCTTGCGGCGCACATCACCTCGGCCGAGTATATGCTGCAAATATCGAAGGTCGAGTATCTCGAAGAGGGACTTGATCTTGGATTGATAGGACGGTCATCCGACAACGGACAGTATTTTGTCAGCGACGAAGGAATCAAGCGCCGTTTGAAGGAAAGTTACGGACTTGAGGAGAACGGAAATCAAGGCAGCCTGGCGAGCGAGATGTGCGGACTCAAGCAGAAGGAAGTTTAGGAAGTTGGGGAAGTTTTGGAAGCTGGGGAACAATGAACACGACGTTACCACAAGAGATGGAGCAGCATACGTACGCGATCATGAATCGCGTCGAGGATTCGCATTGGTGGTTCGTCGGCCGCCGCGCGATCCTTGAGGAATTTCTCCGCTCGCTCAATCCGCAATCTGAAATCCCGAATCCGAAATTGCTCGATGTCGGCTGCGGCACCGGCGCGAATCTTGAAATGCTGGCGCAGTTCGGCGCGGCCGAGGGGGTCGACGTTTCGGACGAAGCGCTCGAGTTCTGCCGCGAAAAAGGTCTCAAGGTTCACAAAGGACTCGCCGAAAAGCTGCCGTTCGAGGACGAATCGTTCGACGTTGTGACGGCGCTCGACGTCGTCGAACATCTCGACGACGACATCGCCGGACTCAAAGAAATGCACCGTGTCTTAAAGCCGGGCGGAAAAACTCTCGTCTTTGTGCCGGCGTTGATGTGGCTCTGGGGCGTCCAGGACGACATCTCGAACCACCGCATCCGATACACAAAAAAACAGATCGTCGAACGCCTCGAAAAGGCCGGATTCAAAATCGAGCGCGCGACCTACGCGAATTGGACGTTTTTCGCGCCGATCCTCGCGGGCCGGACGCTGATGAAACTGACGGGATTGAAGCCCGAATCGGAAAACAACGTCAACATATCGGCGCTCAACGGCGTTTTCGGCAAACTGTTCGGGGCCGAACGCTTCTGGCTCCGTCATTTCGATTTTCCGATCGGCGTTTCGATCGTCGTCACGGCCTCGAAAAGGTAATCGATCCCCGGTTTCGGAATGGCGGACAGCCTATACTATCAGCTTTGAGCTATCCGTTATCAGCTATTGCGGCTAGACGGTTCTTGTACTTCGGAATAGCTGATAGATGAAAGCTGATATTTATCACCTAACAGCGTCCGTCATCAGCTACTTCGGTTTGACGGTTCTTCTACTTCGGAATAGCTGATAGATGAAAGCTGGAAGCTGATATTATCACCTGACAGCTATCCGCTACTTCGGTTTGACTTTGGAATAGCGGATAGCTGAAATCTATGCGTTAACGGAGTTCCTGATGGAAGACTTTTACTGCGACGAAGTTTTGAGCGGGAAGACCGAGGTAAGAAAGGTCTTCGAGACCGAAAATGTCCTTGCGTATCATCACACGCGACCGTTTTGGGAAACGCATATCGTGGTCATTCCAAAGCGGCACGTCGCTTCGCTCCTGACACTTGAAAAAGAAGACTCGGAACTGTTGCTTGAATTGTTCGACGTGATCAAGCAAGTCGCGGCTCAGGTTGTCGCCGAACGCGGCGCGGCGCGCGTGTTGACCAATCTCGGCAATTATCAGGACTCAAAACACCTTCATTTCCACGTCAATTCCGGTGAAGAATTATAGTTTTCAAAAACGGCTTTTAGCTTCGAAGATCTTGCCGTCGGGAAACTGTTCGTTCGTCACTGAAAAACTGAATTTCGGCTGGATCGAATACGCGCCGACCTCGCCTCGTTTGCTGAGCGCGATGAAACCTACCTGAAACGCCTTTGCCTTCTCGGGATTTCTTTTGACGATGCGGTCGATCGCTTCTTTGCAGGCATTTTCAGGCGATCTTCCCTGTCGCATCAACTCGACCACCAAGTGAGTTCCGCAGATTCGTATGACTTCCTCGCCGACGCCCGAACTGGTCGCCGCTCCGATCTCGTTGTCGACAAACAATCCGGCGCCGATTATCGGGGAATCGCCGACCCGTCCGTGCATCTTGAACGCCATCCCACTGGTCGTGCACGCGCCCGAGAGGTTGCGGTTCGCATCGAGCGCGATCGTTCCCATCGTGTCGTGATTCGGCGTTCCGTCTTCAAATTTGTAGGGCGCGAACTGCGACCGCTGTTTCGAATTTTCGATGTTGATAACGGGTTTGTATTTCGAGTCCTTGAGCCATTCGCGGTAGGCTTTTTCGGATTCCGGCGAAAGAGTTTCCGGATGCCGTTCGAAGCCGTTCTCAATCGCAAACTGTTCGGCGCCGTCGCCCGCAAGAAAAACGTGGGGCGTTGTTTCCATCAGCTTGCGCGCGACCGAGATCGGGTTCTTGATATGCCGGAGAAATGCGACGCCGCCGCAGTTTGAAAATTCGTCCATGATCGACGCGTCGAGCGTCACGAAACCGTCGCGGTCGGGAAACGCGCCGAGCCCGACGCAGCAGCTGATCTCGTCTTCGGCCGACCTCGCGGCCTGTTCGACGGCGTCGAGGGCGCGGCCTTTCTTGGCGAGCACGGTCCATGCCGCGGCGTTGGCGCGAATACCCGAATCCCAGGTCGAAACGACGACCGGCGGTTTTGCTTTGAGCGACGACCTCAGTTCGAATTTTGCGGACTGACTCAATGCCGACTCGGCAGCGATCAGAGAGAGAAGCGACGTTTCCAGGAATTTTCTTCTGTTTATCATCTTTAAGTTGCCAACACTTTACCAAACAACTCCCCGACTTCAAACTTTGAGCACAAATTGCCGCTGTGAGACGTGGGGCCGCGCGTTGAAAGTTCAGTCGGCTGTATTTTTGGATATGAAAGAAGTAAATTATTACGTTTGCAAAAGAGATGAAGACGAAGCAAGCAAAGTCCGAAGATCGGATCGAATCGAAAGCGGCACCGGAATTGTCGCTGTTTCTTCCCGTGTTCGACGAAGAGGACAATTTGCGCCCGATGCATGAGAAGATCCGCGGCGCGCTCGCCGAACTCGGGAAATCGGCTGAAGTCATATACGTTGACGATGGCTCGACCGATTCGAGTCTGAAGATACTTCGCGAGATCGCGGCGGAAGATGACCGCGTCCGCGTTATTTCGCTGCGCCGGAATTATGGGCAGACGGCCGCGATGAGCGCTGGCATCGACGCTTCTCGCGGCGAGATCCTGATCCCGATGGACGCCGATCTGCAAAACGATCCGAAGGATATCGCTCGCCTGCTCGAAAAGCTCGACGAAGGCTATGACGTCGTTTCGGGATGGCGCAAGAACCGGCAGGACAAACTGGTGTCGCGCAAATTGCCGTCGCAGATCGCCAACCGGGTTATCTCGTGGATCGGCGGCGTCAAGCTTCACGACTACGGCTGCTCGCTGAAAGCGTATCGGCGCGATGTTCTGCAGGACGTAAGACTCTACGGCGAGATGCACCGCTTCATTCCGATCTATGCAAGCTGGGCCGGTGCGCGCGTGACCGAGATCCCGGTCGATCATCACGCCCGGACGATGGGCAAGTCAAAATACGGTATCTCGCGAACGGTAAAAGTGATTTTCGACCTGATGACGATCAAGTTTATGGCCGAATATCACACCAAGCCGATCTACGTTTTCGGAACGTTCGGTTTCATCGCTCTTTTCATTTCGATCATCTCGGGAATCTACGCGGTGTTTCTCAAGTTTTCGCAACACTTGGGGTTTCCGCAGTTTCATGCGGACTTCGTCGAAACGCCGTTGCCCATCCTTTCGATCGTGATGTTCGCGATCTCCGTGCAATTTATCCTGATGGGCCTTTTGGCGGAAATGCTCGTCCGCACTTACCACGAGTCGCAGGACAAGGCGATCTACGCCGTGCGGGAGAAGATCGGGTTCGATTAGTCAAAGTCCTTGGAAGAATAATGTGCGGAATCACCGGCTGGATCAGCCTTGGCAAAAACACCTCGCCCGATAAAAAAGCGGTTCTGCATTCGATGTGCGAGCAGATGAAGCACCGCGGCCCGGATTCCGAAGGGCTTTGGACCGAGGGCAAAGTCGCGCTCGGGATGCGCCGCTTGTCGATCATCGATCTGCACACCGGCGAACAACCCGTTTACAATGAAGACCGGTCGGTCGTCGTCGTGATGAACGGCGAGCTTTATAACTTTCGCGAGGTTCGCGCGGACCTCGAAAAGCGCGGGCATAAGTTCGAAACAAACACCGACACCGAGATCCTGCCGCATCTTTACGAAGAGTACGGCGACGCGATGCTCGACGAGATCAACGGAATGTTCGCGTTCGCTTTATGGGACAAACGGCGCGAAAAACTCATCATCGCCCGTGACCGTTTCGGCGAAAAACCCCTTTATTACGGAGTTTTCGACGACAAACTTATCTTCGGTTCGGAACTCAAGGTCCTGCTCGCGAACCCTGCGGTCAAAACCGAACTGAACACCGACGCGCTCCGGCAGTTCTTATCTTTCGACTACGTCCCGGCGCCTAATTCGATCTACAAGAACATTTACAAGCTTCCGGCGGCGCATTTCCTGACAGTTGAGAAAGGCGAGATCAGGACGTGCAGGTACTGGAATCTGAGTTGGAAGAAATCGGATAGCGCTCCGGGTTTTGAGGCTTCCGTAATTGAATTGCGTGAATTGCTGGCCGATGCTGTCCGGATGCGCCTGGTTTCCGACGTTCCCCTCGGAATCCTGCTTTCGGGCGGTGTCGATTCTTCGACCATCGCGGCATTCGCGACGCGGTTCTCGACCGAAAAGGTGAAGACGTTTTCTATCGGTTTCGAAGAGGATTCGTTCGACGAGTCGAAGTTTGCGCGACAGGTCGCAACGCATCTCGGCACCGAGCATTACGAGGAGAAACTGAGTGTGGAGAAGGCCGCCGACTTGATCTCGGAGATCGGAACCTGGCTCGACGAGCCGATGTCGGACGGCTCGCTGATCCCGACATTTCTGCTCGCGCGTTTCGTCCGCAAGCACGTGACGGTCGCGCTCGGCGGCGACGGCGGCGACGAGATCTTTGCCGGATACCCGATGTACTTCGCACATAAGGTTGCGCGCGCTTATGAACGTGTTCCGCGATTCGTCCGCAGAGGATTGATCGAACCGGTCGTCAACGCGCTCCCGGTCTCGACCAAAAACCTGTCATTCGATTACAAAGCGAAGCGTTTCGTCGCGGCGTCAAAGTATGATCTCGTGACGCGTCATCATTCGTACTTCGGATCGTTTACACCCGATGAGCAGCGCCGGGTATTGAGCAAAGACGTCCTCGAAAAAACCGAAAACGACACTTACAAAAATGCCCGGGAATTGCTCGAGATCTGCGATGCGGCGAATGAGATCGAGCAGATGCAGTTCCTCGACATCAATTTCTATATGGCCGAGGACATTCTCACCAAAGTCGACCGGGCGTCGATGGCCGTCTCGCTCGAGGTTCGCGCGCCGTTTCTCGATCCGCGCGTCGCGCAGTTTGCGGCGTCCGTGCCCGTTGATTTCAAACTGAAGGGAAAAACGGGAAAGTACATCTTGAAAAAGGCGGTCGAGCCGTTTTTGCCGAAAAACATTCTGGCGCGGCCCAAAAAAGGCTTCGGGATCCCGATCGCGGAATGGCTCAAGGGACGCCTTAATCCGCTGATGCACGACCTTTTGGAACCGACGCGGCTGCGGAATCAAGGATTGTTCGATGCCGAGTTCGTGCAAGGACTCATCCGCGACCACGAACGCGGAACGGCCTCGAATCACAAACAACTCTGGACGCTTTTGGTGTTTCAGTTATGGGTCGAGAACTTCTTGCGGGCCGATCGATCACATATTGACGAGGCGTAAACCGCGCCGGACTATTTCGGTTTGCGGAATGTGGACATTCCGCTCCGAGTGGAGGTAATCGACAAGCGCCTCCGCCGAAACCGGACGAGACAGGTAGTAACCCTGTCCGGTGACGCAACCGATATTGCGAAGTTCGTCGAACTGATTCTCGGTCTCGATCCCTTCGGCGGTCGTTTCCATCTTCAGGCTTGACGCGAGCGCGACGATGGCCTTCACGATCTCGATCCCATCCTTCTCGCTGTCGATGCGCCGGACGAACGAGCGGTCGATCTTGAGGGTCGAGATCGGCAGCTCATGCAAATAGCTCAGTGAGGAATAGCCGGTTCCGAAATCATCGAGCGCGATCCGAACTCCGAGGAAATTGAGTTCTCGCAGGATCGTCGCCGTATTTTTCAGGTTCTTGATCATCGCGCTTTCGGTGATTTCCAGCTGGAGGTGGGCAGGCGCCAGACCCGTTTCCATCAGAACATTCTTGACGGTATCGAAAAGCCCGACCTTAGCGAACTGGCGCGATGAGATGTTGACGCTGATCGATGCATCCCGAAGCTCTTCAAACTCTGCCTGCCACTGTTTCATTTGCCGGCAGGCGCGGAGCATCACCCAGTTGTCTATCTCGCTGACAAAGCCGTTCTCTTCGGCCAGCGGGATGAACTCCATTGGCGCGAGAAGGCCGAGCGTCGGATGGTTCCATCGGACAAGCGCTTCAAGCGCTCGGACCTCGTTGGTTTCAAGCGACTTGATCGGCTGATAATGAACGACGAATTCCTCTCGTTCGATGGCGTGCCGTAGATCGTTCGCAAGATGCAGCAACCGGAGCGCGCTGGAATACATTTCGTTATCGAAGATACTGTAGCAGCCTTTTCCCGACGCCTTCGCCTGGTACATCGCGGAGTCGGCGTCGCGCAGCATCTCACCGGCCTTTGCGTAGCCGATATCGCTCGTCGCGATGCCGATGCTGGTTCCGATGAAAACTTCCTGATCGGCGATATGGAACGCTCTCCCGAGCTTTGACTTGATCCTTTCGGCGACAATTATCGCTTGGTCGACATCCTGCAGATTGACGAGGAGTATTGTGAACTCGTCACCGCCGAGTCGCGCCACGAGGTCATTGCCGCGAATGCATTCGAGAAGCCGCTTTGAGACTTCCTTGAGCAAATCGTCCCCGGCCGCATGACCGAGCGAGTCGTTCACTATCTTGAATCCGTCAAGATCAAGAAACAGGACTCCGAAAAGAGGATGTTCATAGGTCTGTTTTCGCTCGACGATATCGTTCAGTCTGGAAACGAACGCGGCACGGTTTGGCAATCCGGTAAGGGCGTCGTGGTTCGCGTCGAACCAGAGTTTCTCCTCTGCCTTTTTGCGGGAAGTGATGTCCTGGACCTGGAAGATCAGGTGCCGGATCTCGCCCTGCGAGTCGTGCGCCGTCGAAACGCCCAGCATCGCCCAAACATCGGTTTCGTCCTTGTTCAGAAAACGTGCTTCCATCTGAAAAGCCGGAATCTCGCCGGAAAGGACCCGGTCAACATTTTCGCGGACGTCGGCAAGGCTCTCGGGATGGAAGGCGGATTCGAAATTTGAAGAGAGAAGCTCCTCTTCGGTATAGCCGAGCATTTCACCCAGGCTCTTGTTGGCTTCGATCCAGCCGCCTTTCGGTGAAACGATCCCCATTCCGATGGTCGCGTAATCGAAGGAACTGCGAAAGCGGGATTCTGAGGCTTGAAGAGCGTCGACCGTCCGAATATAGCTGGTGTAAGCGATATAGGAAATGATCGCGATGGGTGCAATGAGCACGATGGCGACGACTCCACCGAGAAACATCAGTTTTACAAAAATGCCGGCCAGCGCTGCCCCGACAAAGAACGTTATACAGGTCCAGAGATAGTAGCGCGACCAGGTCCGCCAGAGCGATACTTCGAGCTTCAGCATCTGCATCAGCGCCGTCAGGACCATATTGGTAACGAAATAGCTGAGCGCGAGCAGGCACATCGCCAGAATGAAGCTGAAGGCGGGCAGATTCTGCGAGAGGGTTTCCGGTGGCCCGAAGGTTTGATTGAGCACGCCGGCGCCGATCCACGTCGTCAGCGCCGAGCTTGCAATGTTAAAGAGATAAGTACGGGCAAGCTTGCTTCTGAGCCGATATGTCAGCGAGACCGCCTCGCACACGGCCATGACGATCGCGGCCGGCGCCCCCCATGTCAGCAGCGCAACGAAGATCAGCGAATCGGAAACCGTGATAGTGCCGTTGAAACTTGGAAACTTTAATGAGATACGTGATGCGAAAAGGGACGTGAAAGCGACCAGAAGCAGCAGATTCAGGTTAAATCCCTCGTTGGTGGTTTGGACGAAAGCGAGCCAGATCATCGGAAGTCCGCAAACGATAATCAAGACCCTGTAGACGTCTAGCAGATGATGTTTCTTGACCGGAAATGTTGAGAATAGCTTCATTTTTCGCCAACGCCCGTTCAGGGGAGAGATCTTGCGAGTTGCTGTTTATCGGAAGGCTTGGCTAAAGAGGGACGAGTGAAGCACAAACATTCTTAAACAATGATAGACAAAGTCGTTAGTTTCGACAAGAAGAATTTACCTCCAGCAATCTCTCGGTTATTTGCGAAACCGTTGATACCGCTCTATTTGCGGACTCATTGTCCCAACGACCGCCCGAAACGCCGGCGATCCTTCGGCTTCCTGATCGAGGCCGCCGGGAGACGACCTAAATTAAGTCAAACATCGTGCCAGCAGCGCTAAGACGCTGCGTACTAACGACTTAGGTAATACGAGCCGCGTTTTGACCGACAATTGTCGTTCGGAATGACCTGCATTTTCGTTCATTCTGACTGATATGGTAGATTAGTTGTTTATTTTCAGCCGCCGCGAAGATCGCCTTTGGCGCAAAAATTAATATGAGCAATCAAGAACCGAACAAGATCATCTTCTCGATGGTCAAGGTAAGCAAGTTTTACGACAAGAAACCCGTCCTCAAGGATATTTATCTGTCTTTCTTTTACGGTGCGAAGATCGGCGTTCTCGGCCTGAACGGTTCCGGAAAGTCGTCGCTTCTGAAGATCATTGCCGGGGTCGATAAGGATTTCAACGGTGAAGTCGTTTTTTCAAAAGGTTATTCGGTGGGCTACCTCGAACAGGAGCCGCGGCTCGACGAAAGCAAAACGGTCCGCGAGATCGTTGAGCAAGCTGTTCAGGATACGGTCGATCTCGTCAAGGAATTCGAAGCGATCAATATGAAGTTCGCCGAGCCGATGTCGGACGATGAAATGAACGCTCTTATCGAACGCCAGGGCGAAGTTCAGGAAAAACTCGATCACGCCGACGCCTGGGACCTCGATTCTCGGCTTGAAATGGCGATGGACGCGTCGCGGTGTCCACCGGCCGATACTCCGATCAACGTGCTTTCTGGCGGTGAAAAACGCCGCGTCGCACTCTGCCGCCTGCTGCTGCAAAAACCCGACATTCTGCTCCTCGACGAACCGACGAACCATCTCGACGCCGAGACAGTCGCGTGGCTCGAACATCATCTGCAGCGTTACGAAGGCACGATCATCGCCGTCACGCACGACCGCTATTTTCTCGATAACGTCGCCGGTTGGATCCTCGAACTCGACCGCGGCGAAGGGATCCCGTATCAGGGAAATTACTCGTCCTGGCTTGAACAGAAACAGCAGCGGCTGGCGCAGGAACAGAAACAGGACGACAAGCGCGCGAAGACGCTCGAACGCGAGCTGGACTGGATCCGTATGTCGCCGAAAGGCCGCCACGCCAAGTCGAAGGCGCGCATCAACGACTACGAAAAATTGGTCGCCGAGGAATCGGAGAAACGCAACGAAACCCTTGAACTCTACATTCCGGCGGGCGAACGTCTCGGCGACGTCGTCATCGAAGCGCACGGTGTTTCGAAAGGCTTCGGCGACAAGATATTGTTCGAAAACCTCGAGTTTTCATTGCCGAAAGGCGGAATCGTCGGCGTCATCGGCGCGAACGGCGCGGGCAAAACGACCCTTTTCAAGCTCATTACCGGTACCGAAACCGCGGACGCGGGCGACTTTAAGGTCGGTGAAACGGTCAAGCTCGGTTACGTCGATCAGTCGCGCGACGCGCTCGCGGCGGACAAAACCATTTGGGAAGAGATCGCCGATGGGCTCGACGTCGTCCAACTCGGCAAACGCGAAATGAATTCACGGGCCTATGTTTCAAGGTTCAACTTCTCCGGCACCGATCAGCAAAAACGCGTCGGCCAGCTGTCGGGCGGAGAACGAAACCGCGTTCACCTTGCGAAGATGCTCAAGTCGGGCGCGAACGTTCTGCTTCTCGACGAACCGACGAATGATCTGGACGTCAACACAATGCGCGCGCTCGAGGAAGCGCTCGAGAATTTCGCCGGCTGCGCCGTGATCATCAGCCACGACCGCTGGTTTCTCGATCGGATCGCGACGCACATCCTGGCGTTTGAGGGTGACTCGCAAGTCGTCTATTTCGACGGCAACTTCTCGCAATATGAAGAGGACCGTAAGCGTCGTTTGGGACACGATGCCGACCAGCCGCATCGCATCAAGTACCGCAATTTGACGAGGGCTTAGGAAACTTCAGCGGACGCGACGTTTTGACGCACCCCGATATTCGTTTAATATCGAACTGTCACTCCGTTCCGAAGTTACTGCAAAAACTCGTTAATGATACTTAGCGTCCAAATTAGGGTTGTCGTTTTGGTTTTGGTTGCTTTCATCCTGTGTTCCGCTTGCGGAAAAACGGAGACCGCGACCAAGACGACGGCGCCGGAGCCGGTTGTTCCCGCGGAGTCGCCGACACCTGAAACATCTCCGACCCCGAAAATTCCGAACCTCCGGGAGAAGATCCTTGACGGCGTTTCGACCTCGTCTGCAGCACCGATCGGCAGTTTCGACTTCAAGAATTTCAAGTATCCGCTGCCCCGGGGCTGGCAGGATTCCGACGGAAAAGAAGCAGAACTCCAAAACGGGAAACGGCCGATGACGATGACCGAAGAGATCGAACGCACGGGTCTGTCGTTTGCGGGCGCCGGCTTCTTCGACGCCACGGGCGACGGACAGGACGAGGCCCTGATCATTCTGAAGATCGAAACAGGTGGTTCAGCGATCCCGCAACTCATATACATCTATCAATGGAAGGACGGACAACCGGAGTTGATCTGGAACTTCAGAACCGGTGACCGCGCCGATGGCGGACTCAAGAACATTCGCGTCGATAACGGCGACGTCGTCGTCGAGCTCTACGGTCAGGATCGTTATATTGTCGGCGAGCTTGATACGGCGAAGATCACGGGTGATGAAGAGCAGCTTTGCTGTCCGACGCATTGGACCCGTTCGCGATACAAATGGAACGGCAGCAACTTTCGGCTCGTTGGAAAACGCCTTACATTCCTGACCGCTGACGAAAGCGTGCCGCCGGTCGAGAATATGGTCGAGGTCGTCGAAAAGAAGAACGGTGGAAAAAAATAAGGGCTTTTGGATTCTCGCGATCTACCTTTTCCTGGCGGTGTATTTGCTGCCGATGTTTCCGCACGGCGGTTCGGCGAACGAACTGACGCGTTGGGCGACGGCCGCGTCGCTCGTCGAACGGACGTCGTTCGAGATCGGTTGGACCGAAGACCTCATCGGTCCGAATGTCGATACCGCAAGGGTCGGAAACTCCGTCTACTCAAACAAACCACCCGGTACCGCGATCCTCGCGGCTCCTTTCTACGCATTGACGCGCGCAGTCGTCGGTCCGCCGAACGAATCGAACATCCGGATCAGTTGGTTCGTGATGCGGTTCTTCCTTTCGACCCTGCCGCTGTTGCTGCTTGGCCTGTGGCTTTACAGCCGCGATACGGACGAATTTTCACTTTCGGTTCTCCTCTTCGCATCGCCGTTGTTCGTCTATTCGTTTCTCTTCTTTTCGCACGTTCTGGTCGGCGTCCTGATCTACACCGCCTTCCGGGTGATCTATGACGCACCTCGGATATTTCTTCGGAACTGTTTCCTTGCCGGACTGATCTGCGGCCTCGCGGTCATCTCTGAGTTTCCCGCACTGATTCCGGTGATCGTGCTTGGTGCGGGTTTGCTATTCGCGCCGCGCGCCGATCGTTTTCGGAACGTTTTCTTTTTCGCCGCCGGCACCGCGCCGTTCGCGGTTTTTCTTCTGGTTTACAACTATTCGCTTTTCGGATCACCGTTTGCGTTGTCGTATGCCTACGAGTCTTTTCCGGAATGGGCGGAAGTTGCCGGAAGAGGAGTGTTCGGAATCGGATTTCCGACGATCTCGAATGTTTACCTTCTCTTGATTTCGCCGGCCCGCGGTTTGTTCTTCTTCGCGCCGATCCTGCTACTTTCCGTGGCTACTTTCTTCACTTCCCGGGAAGTCCGGACCCGGCGTCACAAAGTGAAGGTCGCAATGATCGTCGTGTCTGTCATCGTGATGTGCGGGCACAGCGCGGCGCACGGCGGTTGGTCGTTCGGAGCACGCTATTTGGTAATGCTGTTGCCGCTGCTTATGGATTCTTTCTTCGACGGCGAGATATACGACCTGTCGAACATCTGGCAGGGTTTCTTGTTCGCGATCTCGTTTGTACTCTGTACGCTGCCGATATTGACCTTTCCGTTCGCTCCGCCGGAATTCAAGTATCCGCACAACAATTTCTGGGGATCCTTTCTTTGGAACGAAGGTTGGTTCACACCGACGTTAGCGAATGCTTTTGGAGTGCCATCGGGAATTTGGACATTATTGCCGGCGGCGTTGGCGCTTTGTGCAGTTTTCTATCTGGTCTGGCGCTATGCGCGGCGGCCGTTCCGATTCTTCGCCGGGGCAACGGCCGGACTGCTCGTCGTCGCGGGTTATCTTTTGCTTCCGAATCTTGACAGCGCCGACAACAAGTTTCGCCGGGCGACGATCGCCGAACGGTTCTTCAAACCTGCCGGACGCCTTGAGGGATTCGCCGCGTCCGTCGATCCGGAACGCTTCCGCAATGCGGAATGGAACATCGCCGACACGCGCGCTTTTGCGCCGGACGACTTTCCGTATCTCGATTCACGCGAAATAACTCCGTCACCGACCGCGGAACTGAAACGGGCGACGCTGCTTTTGCAAAGCGGAAAGGTGTCCGACGCGGAAACTGCGCTACAGAACGGTAAGGAACGATTTCCCTTTGCGCGCTGCGAATTTTCCGCTGATCTGGCCGTTGTCTATTCCACGACCGACCGCAAGGACGTCGCTGTGGCAGAACTTGAAAGCGTTCAAGAGTTCGTCAAACCGAATTCGCGCCCGGAATGTCTGCGGGCGCCATTTCTCCTCGGATCGCTCTACCGAGAGAACGGCCAGACGGAACTGGCTAACAAGATGTTTCAGAATTTCCTTTCCGACTCGGCCAACTCAACCGACCCGCAGATCAAGAGCCTCAGGCAGGACCTCGGAGCGAAGTAGGACTCGGGATATTCGGGATTGGGGATTGGGGATTGGGGATTGGGGATTGGGGATTCTACAGGGATCAGGTTCCAACTAAAACCTGGAGTCGCCGGAAACCTGCTTAACGATGGCCCGACGTCGTTTCTGACACAGATAAACACAGATAAATCGGATATAAGCTGATGCTTCGAGATCAGCGTTTCCTGAGATGTTCTTTGTCTCCATTGAGTGAATCAAATCTGGTCCATCCCCGTCAATCTGTGTTCATCTTTGGAGAAAACGCGATCTGTTTTCACATCAGGTCGGTTTTTCAAAGCTCCCGATTCGGGATTCCCGGGATCCAGCTTCCGATCCTTACAGGCATTCAACTTCCCACTCTGCACTTCCCACTGTCCACTGCCCACCGACCACCGACCACTGCTGACTTTGCACTACAAAGTTCTTGACAATCCGAATAACTTGACATATCCTGCTTTCAGATTATGGCCAAGCTTGAACCATTGCGCGACAGTTCAAACGATCCGGTTAACATCGGCGACCGGGCGATCGACAATCTTCGTTATATCCGCGAAACGATCGAGCGCTCGACCAGTTTTACGGCCGTACCCGGTTACGGCGGCGTTCTGATGGGCGCGACCGCGATCGGCGCGGCGTACATTGCGAACATCCAAACTTCGATCCGTACGTGGTTGCTTGTCTGGATGACCGAAGCGGCGCTCGCGGCGTTGATCGGCTTGTTCGCGATGTGGCAGAAAACGAGGATCTCGAAATCGTCGTTGCTCACCGGACCGGCAAGAAAACTTTTGATCAATTCCCTACCGCCCCTGCTTTGCGGCGTCTTTATCACGCTCGGGCTTTGGCGGTTCGGTCATTTCGAAGTGATGATCCCGGTTTGGATCGTCTGCTATGGCGCGGCGGTCGTTTGCGGCGGCGCGTTCTCGGTCAAGCCTGTGCCGGTAATGGGCTGGTGTTTTCTTGCCGTCGGCGCGGTTGCGTTCTTCCTTCCCGCCGATTTCGGAAACACGATGATGGCGGCAAGCTTCGGGATTCTGCACGTCATTTTCGGCACATTGATCGGAAGGAGATTCGGCGGATAACAAAGGCTTAAAAATGGCAGTCAGAAAGATACGGCTACAGGAAAAAGGTTCGGCAAAACGTTCGGCTCTCAGGGTTGAAAAGGCCGCCGGGACGGTCTCGACCGAACTCGACAAGGTCATTCACGAACGGGTTCGGCTCGGAATCATCAGCGCGCTCGCGGCGAACGAATCGCTCGCGTTCACCGATTTGAAGAATTTGCTCAGCACGACCGACGGCAACATCAGCGTCCACGCGCGGAAACTTGAGGAAGCAGGGTATCTCGTCTGCGAAAAATCGTTCAAAGGGCGCGTGCCGCTGACCGAATATCGAATTACCAAATCCGGTCGCGAAGCGCTCGACCGATACCTTGATCATATGGAAGCCTTGATCAATGCGATGAAAGGCGGTGTTTGACCGGAGACGTTTAGTTGCTGTTCGCGATTCGGGGTCGGGTTGTTCGGTTGGAGGATTATGGGCGTGATTGCAGTCTTGTTAACGATTATCGTCGGAATCGGCTTGATGGTTCTCTTCGCGTTCGCAGTCGTGACGGGACGCGGCGGCTTGCGAAAGATCGTCGCGGTTGGGGCCTTTGCCTGGTGCCTGCTTTATGTCGTTGCGCTGCTCGGTTTCTCGGCTTCAAGCACGACAAAAACGATCGCGATAAACGAGCCGAAAGCGTTTTGCGGCTTTTATCTTGACTGTCACCTCCACGCAGTCGTAACCGGCGTCAGAACGTCGAAATCCATCGGCACCCTGACGGCGGACGGCGAATTCAGGATCGTCACGCTCAAGGTCTTCAGCGATGCCCGGAATCCGTCGATCGCGATGCGAATGCTGGAACCGTCGGCGCGCGTCTCGGACGCTTCGGGCCGGATCTATGATCGAAGAACCGAGGCAGAGAAGCTTTTGCCGACTGCAGCCGTTTCGCTGAATCAGGATGTGAAGACCAACGAACCATTCGAAAAGGAGATCGTGTTCGATCTTCCGGAAAATTCCGACGCCCCGCGCCTGGACATCAGTGAAGGCTACGGAATCGACAAATTCATCGAAGCGCTGCTGATCGACGACGAGGACAGCCTCGGGCACAAGCGCGAACTTTTCTCGCTCGACGTAGCGGTCCAAACTACGGGGGCGCGGCAACAATGAAAAAACTTCTGCTCATTATCACCGGAACGCTGTCAGCGCTCGCGAGCGTTTTCTTTTTCTATTACACGGCGCGACTGGTTTACGTAAATCTGACGGCCGCCGATGCCGCGGCCCATCGTTCCGGCGGAATGCTGATCGGCGCGGTCGCGTTCCCGTTGGCGGCGATCGTTTTCGGGTGTGTCAGCTGGTTTTGCTTCAGGTCGGCGCGGCGCTTAAAACAGATATGAAAAGAGAATTCGACGTTGTCATCATCGGCGCCGGTCTGGCCGGCCTTCAATGCGCCAAGCTGCTTTCGCGGCGAGGCGCAAAAATTTTGCTCGTCGACCGTAAAAAGGATCTCACGCGCGGCGTGCACACGACCGGCATTTTCGTCCGGAAGACTCTCGAAGACTTCGACTTTCCGGCGGGAACGCTTGGCCGCACCATCAACGACGTGACGCTTTACTCGCCGGGCTTGAAGTCGCTCGAGCTGAAAAGCGACAAGGAAGAATTTCGTGTTGGAAAGATGGGCGCGCTTTATCGGTCAATGCTCGATGATTGCCTTGCAAACGGCGTCGAATTCTCGAACGGAACCCGATACCTCGGCGCAAGATGTCAAACGGGCCCTGACTCGACGATTCTTCTTGAGAAAAACGGGAGGCGTTTTGAAGTATCGGCGAAGGTCCTGATCGGAGCGGACGGGGCCAACTCGCGCGTCGCCAAAGATCTGGAACTCGATGAAAACCGTGAATGGATCGTCGGGTACGAGGAAGTCTTCAAATCCGGTAACAGTGACTCGGCTCCCCGGCTGCATTGCTTTCTCGACGGCGAACTTGCGCCGGGCTATCTCGCCTGGATCGCCGACGACGGTGAGGAAATCCACGTCGGCGTCGGTGGTTATCCCGCTGATTTTAATCCGCGCGAAGCCCTAAGATCGTTCAAGCAAAGGACGAAGGGAGTGATCGATCTTTCAGAATTCGAACCGGTCGAGACGCGTGGCGGAAGAATTCCGGTCGGCGGCGTGCTGCGGCGAATCGCCAACGAGCGCGGAATTTTGATCGGCGACGCCGCCGGCGCGGTTTCGCCGTTGACTGCCGGCGGTCTCGATCCCGCGATGCGTCTTTCGAAATTCGCCGCCGAGGTGGTTTGCGAAAGGCTGCGAACGGACGACGCGGCGACGCTCCGCCTCTTTTCAGGAGAGAAATTCAGGGCGAGATTCGTTTCGCGCCTTTGGATGCGGAAGCTGATCAAGACATTTACAAGTCAGTGGCTCTTGGAACTCGGCTTCGCGTTTCTGCGAAGCCGAATCGGACGCAAGTTCGTCGGCCACGTCTTTTTCGGACGGGGATCTTTCCCCGATGTGGAAACGGGTCTCGCTCAAGCTGAGACCTTGGTGGTGGATTTATGAACGAGAAATCAAAAGGCGGCCTGGAAGTTTTACAGGCGGCGATCCTGATGGGGATCTTGTGCGACGTGCTCTTGCGCGAAACGCCCTGGGGACTTAATGTCTCGCTGGTCGTGGGAACGCTGGCGGCGGCGGTCGTGATGCTTTTTTGGCGCCGGAAACGAGAACACTGGAATACGCAGACCGCGGCATTGGTCTCCGCGATGGTGTTCTTCGGAAGCAGTTTCGCTTGGCGGGACTCGATCGAACTCAAGCTGCTGAACTCGGTCGCGATCGTCACGGTTCTCGCCGTGTTGATCCTGCCGTCTCTGCGTATCGATTTCCGATCCGCCGGCATTTTCAACTATCTCATCGGATTCTTTTGGTCGGGGATAAATGCCGTATTTGCTCCGTTTTTGCTGTTGTTCAACGATATCGAGTGGGGCGCCGTTTCGCAGCAGGGCTGGAAGAAGCATCTCGTCGCCGTCCTGCGCGGCGCCGCGATCGCCGCTCCGCTGGTCTTCATTTTCGGTGCGTTGTTCGTCGCCGCGGACGCGGTGTTTCAGGGAATCGTCGAGCGGACCTTGAACATCCGGCCGGACCTGATCCTGCAGCACGGGTTCATGATCGCCTTCTTTGCCTGGGTTACGGCCGGTTATCTTCGCGGGCTCATCACGGAGAGCTTTACGGGAGACGTCAAAGAGACCTTTCTGGTTCCCGATTCTCCCGGTTCGATCCCGAGCATAACCGAGACCGCGGAAGCCGAGCCGAAAGAAAATCCCGAAACCAAACAAGACCCGAAATGGAATTGGCGCGAACCCGAGAGTTCGTTTCTGCCGCCGACGCTCACGCTCGGACCGATCGAGGTCGGCGTTGCGATGGGAATGATAAACGTGCTGTTCCTGCTTTTCGTCATCGTCCAGATCCCGTATCTGTTCGGAGGTTTCGAACTGGTTCAACAATCGGACAGTATGAAACTCGCCGAATACGCCCGGCGCGGGTTCGGCGAACTCGTCACGGTCGCGGCGCTTGTGTTGCCGATACTTCTGTTTTCGCACTGGCTCTTGAGAAAGGAATCCGGCGCGGCTGAAAAGATCTATCGCGTGATGGCCGGGGTTCAGATCACGCTGCTGTTCGCGATTATGGCGTCGGCCGCGCAGCGCCTGCTAATCCTGACCGGAAACCTCGGTTATGGCCTGACGACCGTCCGTTTCTACCCGATGGTCTTCATGATCTGGTTGGCCGTCGTTTTCGTCTGGTTCGCGCTGACCGTATTGCGCGGAAACCGAGCGCGGTTCGCTTGGGGCGGGTTGTGGTCGGCGCTGCTCGTCCTTGGTGTTCTGCACGTCGTCAATCCGGATCAGTTAATCGTGAAAACCAATGTCGGGCTGATGCGGGAAGGCCGTTCGTTCGATGACCTGTACAACTCGAATCTAAGCAACGATTCGATTCCTTACGTCCTTGAAGCTTTTCCGAACATCTCGTCGGGACCGGAGAATTCGATGATGAAGCAACAACTCGGGCGAAAATTCTGCGAGCTTCGAAAGCACGATGACTTAAGGACGTTCAGTCTCGCCCGCTGGCGAGCGAAGCGGGCGTTTGAGTCCGACGGAAACTGGACAATGTACGTCGGTGACTGTGTACGATTCGACTATAGTGCTGGATTCGACTAAATTGAGTGAACGGTCCGGCTGAATATGTCCGAAACTTCTTCACCAAAACGCGATCTGTTGGGCGAGTACCTTCTATATCTGCGAGTCGAAAAAGGACTCGCGAAGAACTCGGTTGAGAGCTACGAGCGTGACCTGAAGAAACTCGCAAGATGGGCCGATCGGGCGGGCTTCGAACTGGTCGCGATAACCCGCCGCGATCTGCGCGAATTCCTGATCGACCTTTCCGTAGAAAAGCTTTCGCCGACATCGGTCAATCGGATCGTCAGCGCGATTCGCGGATTTTACAAGTTTCTGCAATTCGACCGCCATATCGACAAGAATCCGGCAGCGGACCTCGAGGCGCAGCGCACGACCGCGTATCTTCCGAACTTTTTGAACCGGCAGGAGATCGAAGAACTGCTCGCTGTCCCCGACGTTTCCGGTGAGATCGGACTGCGCGATCGGACGATCCTCGAAACGATGTATGCGTGCGGTTTGCGCGTGTCGGAGGTTAGCACGCTGCAGATATCTGACGTCGAACT
>JBGSWK010000032.1:0-4356 GCA_041752475.1 Pyrinomonadaceae bacterium
TAATGTCGCCGAAGGTGACGGACAACATAGCGTAGCGAGAATCGCTACGTGTGGAACGGAATTCGTCTTCGGTCTCCGAAGGAGACGAACATAAATCGATGATTGTTGGTCACTTACAGCGACGAAGACGGGAATGCAACGTCACGTAGGGTTTCGCTTCGCTTCACCCTACGCTATGTTCTTTGTCTCCTTCGGGGACTCAATTCGGTGACTTTTGAGACATCCTCCACAGCCTTTCCGCATATCCGGGCGGCAAGCCGCCGCTGTCGAGAATCTTTAGTTCGTCGACCGTGCCGCTGGGGTTCAGGACGCGCGGATCCTGCATTCCTCCGGCGACGGCGATCTTCTCCCGCAGCCTTCTGTTGCGGCACTCGACATCGCTGATCTCGGTTGTCACGTTCTTGCCGACGGACTGCATCGAGCACGATGTGTCGCCTCCGTTTGCCTTTCGAAATTGCGGAGTGAATAATTGTCCTTTATCCCGATGACCAAAGGTTACCGCCTCTTCTATTCGCCTTACTATTACGCCGACATCGGCGAGGAGCATGTTTTTCCGATCCGGAAATTCGAGCTTGTACGCGATCTGCTTATCGGCGAGGGGACACTGTTGGAAAGCGAGATCGCCGAGCCCGATCCGGCGGCGCTTGAGGATTTGCTGCTCGTCCATACGTTCGACTATCTCGAACGTCTTCAGAATGGCAATCTAACGGCGAAAGAGATACGCAAACTGGGATTGCCGTGGTCGCAGTCGCTGGTCCGACGAACTTTTCACGCGATCTCGGGCACCATCAACGCCGCGAGGATCGCGGTCGAAGCGGGAATCGCTTCAAATCTCGCCGGCGGAACGCATCACGCCTATCCCGATCGGGGCGAGGGATTCTGCGTTCTCAACGATGTCGCGGTAGCGATCCGCGTGCTCCAGCGCGACAAACTCGCCGAACGGTTCCTGATCATCGACTGCGATGTCCATCAGGGCAACGGCACGGCGTTTATCTTTCGCGATGACCCGAACGTCTTCACGTTTTCGATTCACGGAGCGAAAAACTATCCGCTCTTCAAGGAGACCTCGGACCTCGACATCGAACTCGGCGACGGAACGTCGGACGCAGAGTATCTGGTGACGCTGAACGAAGCGCTGCATCGCATACGGCTGCACGATCCGGACATTATTTTCTATCTCGGCGGCGCCGACCCTTTTGAAAACGACAAACTCGGCCGGCTCAGCCTGAGCAAAAAAGGGCTCGCCGATCGCGACGAAATCGTCCTTGAATACGCCAAACATCTCGGCGTTCCGATCGTCACGACGATGAGCGGCGGATATGCGGAGCGGATCGAGGACACGGTCGAGATTCACTCGAACACGATCCGCGCCGTCAAGCGGGTATTTTACGGATACTGAGCCCGGACGGTCGGAGCAATGCAAAGTCAGCGCGCTTGTCTTTTCGGCGTTCAGTTCCTAATCTGTAGGTTGCTTCAAGATCAAGGGAACGGGAACAATCAAAAAATGAAAATAGTTGTCATAGGAAGCGGTTTCGGCGGGCTTTCCTGCGCGATCCGACTGCAGGCGGCCGGACACGAGGTGACGATCGTCGAAAAGCGCGACAAGCTCGGCGGGCGGGCTTACGTTTATGAACAGGACGGTTTCAAATTCGACGGCGGTCCGACGATCATCACCGCTCCGTGGCTGATCGACGATCTGTTCACGGTTGCCGGGAAAAATACGCGCGACTATCTTGACCTCGTCAAACTCGACCCGTTCTACAATATCCGCTGGGAAGACGGGACAGTCTTTCATTACAACGACAACCGCGAAACGCTGCTGGCGCAGATCGCGAAGATCGCGCCCGAGGAGATCGACAATTACAAGAGATTCGCGTCGTCGCTGGACGAGATCTACCGCGTCGGTTTCGAACTCATCGACAAGCCTTTCTCAAGCGTCTGGGATATGGCGAAGATCGTGCCGCAGATGATCAAGCTTCGGTCGGACAAGTCGGTCTACAAGTTCGCTTCGAAGTTCTTCAAGAACGAGAAACTGCGCGAGGCGTTCAGTTTTCATCCGCTGCTGATCGGCGGCAATCCGTTCACCTCGACGTCGATCTATGCGATGATCCACGAACTGGAGCAGAAGTTCGGCGTTTGGTTCGCAATGGGCGGGACGGGCGCGCTCGTAAAGGCGCTCGGCGACCTCTTCATTGACATCGGCGGAACGGTCTATACCGAAGCAGAGGTCGACGAGATCATCGTTAAGGATGGGTCGGCGCGCGGTGTTCGGATCAAGTCCGGCGAGATCATCGAATCGGACCTGGTCGTCGCGAATTCGGACGTCGCCTGGACGTACCTGAACCTGATCGCGCCGCAGTGGCGCAAGAAATATACCGACAAGAAGATCAAGAAGATGACGTATTCGATGTCGCTTTTCGTGATCTATTTCGGGACCGACCGCAAGTACGACTCGATCGCGCACCACGAGATCATTCTCGGCAATCGCTACCGCGGATTGCTCGATGACATCTTCGTCAACAAAAAGCTGGCGGACGATTTTTCGCTTTATCTGCACCGGCCGACGGCGACCGACCCGTCGCTCGCGCCCGAAGGCTGCGATTGCTGGTACGTCCTTTCACCGGTGCCGCATCTCGGCGGAGACACGGACTGGGCGACCGAGGCGCCGCGCTATCGTGATCTGATCTATAAGTATCTGGAAAAACACTATTTGCCGGATCTGACGAAGCACATCATCTCGGAACATATCATCGATCCGCGCCACTTCGAGGGCACGCTCAACAGCTATCTCGGCAGCGCGTTCTCGGTCGAGCCGACCTTGCTCCAGTCGGCATATCTGCGGCCGCACAACAAAAGCGAAGACGTCGACGGATTGTATTTCGTCGGAGCCGGAACGCACCCCGGCGCCGGCCTTCCGGGCGTTATCTCGAGCGGGAAACTCGTTGCCAAACAGATCTCGGATTTGTGATTTGCTTCTTCAAGCTTGGGGAGTACGCGAACGTGCGATAACACCACGTGAGCCGGAGCGGAATGTGGTGGCCGATCACGCCGATTCCTAAGCGTGCGCAACACGCGCAACGTTCGTTATTGCAACAGCTCCGCGTGTTTCACCCTCTCGCCTGAATTGTTCGCGGCTGACAACCGGGTTCCACTCGGTTAAGTGGTTTCACCGTGACCAAATGTCTTGTCAAAATAAGTTCGCATATTGGAAGACGATTTGGCGTTTTTGGCCGGAAATTGCTTCTGATCGGCATTCCGGGCCAAAGACGGTTTCGATATCCGGCAGGTCCCGCACGACGACCGACCGGGATCATAGATAAGCGATGCTTATTCATCTGATTACGAGAAAAGTGTTGACATTGATTTTCGGGGGGGGTAACATCGGCATTATTCCGACAAAATCCGGAGACGCCGAATGGCTATCCGATGAGCTCTGGGATGACCGGGGCGATACAAATTGACGTAGGGCGCGGATCACGGATGACCGCGCAGGATTTGTATTTGACGGCTCGCGAGGGTCGTCGACGAAACGTTTGTTCGGAATTGAAATGCCTGAACTCCCAAAAGTTCACGAATCCCGCAGGACGGGAACGAAAATGAGACGGACCGGACGCAATCGCGTTCAGCCGTCTTTTTATTTTTTGAAACGATGATCGAGACAATGTCGGACTGCCGGATGCGGCTTGCCGCCCGGATGTGCGGAAAGGCTTGGCCTTTCCGGCGGCGGCAACTGTCAACGCGGCTGCGCCGCCAATGGGCGATGGGCGGCCTGGCCGCAGAATCGCGCGAACGTTGAACAAAAAGGACGAGCCTTTCCGCTCGTCGCTAAAGGAAAAAGATATGAAACGGAAGATCACCGAAGAACCCGCAATCCAAAATCCAAAATCCAAAATCGGCACTGGCTCCTCATTCTCATCGTCTCGGTCGTCGCCCTCGGCGTCTTCGGGACGGGGATGAGTATTCTCGAACAATCGGCGAAGGACGAGATGATCGCGCGCAGGGCTCCGGGCTATCAGCCGTCGCTGATCGGACACGTCAATCCGTTCCTTCCGGACCCGACTCCCACGGTGCCGCAGCTCAGCAAGGAATACATCTACGCCGGTTCAAGGCTTCTCGCGGTCGAGGACGCCAACGCCAACGCCGCGCCGCCCGCCGACCTCGCCGTCTGGCGCCCTTCGAGCGGCGTCTGGTGGGTCTTGAACGGCAGCCAGCAATCGACGTCGCAGCAATGGGGAATGTCGGGCGACGTTCCGGTTCCGGGAGATTACGACGGCGACGGCAAGACGGATTTCGCCATCTTCCGTGCGGGTGATTGGTGGATCATGCGCAGTTCCGACAGTTCGAACCATACCTTCA
>JBGSWK010000033.1:0-86575 GCA_041752475.1 Pyrinomonadaceae bacterium
CTGAAGGCGGAACTCCGAACGCCGCCTGAAGGCGGAACTCCGAACGCCGCCTGAAGGCGGAACTCCGAACGCCGCCTGAAGGCGGAACTCCGAACGCCGCCTGAAGGCGGAACTCCGAACTCAGTACTTCAAACCCGTTCCGATGGGATGCAGTCCGGGGAGCGAGATCGGAAGCTTGCCATTCGGTTCGATTATTCCGAACATCGCTCTGACGGACGCGCGCTGCAATCCGGCCATATCACCATAGGCCACGACGTACGTCTTTAGCTCCGGAAAACTGCTCAAAATATAAGGATTCCCGTAAGCGACGCCGACCACTTTCTTGTTCTTCGCGAGCAGATCGCGCAGTATCTGCGCCCCCGACTCCGGAATGCCGACGCTGTTCTTTGCGCCCGAGCGAACGCGGCCGAACATCGCGACGATGACGACGTCGGCATCGTTCGCCATCTCGCGAGCGCGGGCAATCTGTTCCGGGGTCGAATTATCCTGGAGCATTACCGAGCCGGACCGTATCCGGTTCGCGCGCAAAAACGCCCTCATCGAAGAATTGGTCGCCTCGCCGTCGAAACCGTTCGAAACGCCGAGCACGAAGACGCGTTTGTCCTTCGCCAACGGAAGCAGTTTTTCGTCGTTGCGGACGACGGTCACCGCCTTGTTCGCGATCTCTTCGGCGAGCGCATAAACGTCTTTCGAAGAGACGATGCGGTCGATCTGATCGAGCGGCGTGATCTTTTGTTTGAACAGCCCGAGGTGGTGTTTCCACGCAATCAGCTTGCGGGCCGATTCGTCGATCCGCGCTTCGCTCAGACGGCCGGAACTGACCGCGTCCTTGATGCCTTTGAGCATCGCGTCAACATCGGCCGGTTTTTCGAGAATGTCGGCGCCGGCCTCGATCGCGCGGACGCCCGCTTCCTCCTGATTAACGTAGAGTGTCAGACCGCTCATGCTCATCGCGTCGGTGACGACAAGACCCTTGAATCCCAATTCGCCCTTGAGGATGCCGGTCGTGATCTTTTTCGACAGCGTCGCCGGAACCGGGGCGCTCTCGCTGACGATCTCCGCGCCTTCCTCGGCATCGACGCGGAGAGCGTTCTTGATCGGGTTGATCTCGGTCGGATCGATCTGCGGCATCCCGACGTGGGCGACCATCACCGACGCGATGCCGTTCTCTATGGCCCTTTTGAAGGGAAAGAGTTCGATCTTGTCGAGACGATCGCGCGAGACGTCGATGATCGGTAGTCCGCGGTGCGAGTCGATGTTCGTGTCGCCGTGACCGGGAAAATGCTTGCCGGTGGCGATCACGCCCTGGCTTTGGACTCCGGCGACGAATGCCTCGCCGAAACTCGCAACGAGCTCCGGATCCTCGCTGTAGGAACGGACGTTGATGACCGGATTGTCGGGGTTGTTGTTGACGTCGAGAACCGGCGCGTAAACCTGCAGAATACCCATCGCTTTTGCTTCGCGGCCGGTGACGACGCCCATCTGATATGCGTATTCGGGGCTGCGCGTCGCGGCGACGGCCATATTCCAGGGGAAGTTGGCGGCGTCGAAGAAACGCATCCCGATGCCGGTTTCGGCGTCGAGCGAGATGAGCAGCGGCACCTTCGCGTTTTCCTGCATACGGTTTACGAGATGGACCGTTTCATACATCGGCGCACCGAAGAGAATGATCCCGCCAAGTTTGTTATCGACGACGTGGCGTTTCAGATCCTGAAAATACTCGCTGTCCTGATTTGCGAATCTGGCGTTGATGCCGATGTGAACCAGTTGACCGACCTTCTCGTCGACACTCATTTTCCTGAGCATTTTGTCGGCGAAATTCCACGATTTTTCCGACGGCGCAAAGTTCGAACGCATTGACCGCGGCGCTGTTTGGCCGGCCGCCGGCAGAATCGTATTGAACGCCAGAACTGCTGTTATGACAACACTTACAATAGATCTCATAAAAATCTTGACACCCCTGATCGCTTAACTTAAAATCCGTTTCATGGAAAACTCAACTCACGAAAAACGTCTCAAAAAGATCGAAGCCGAATGCGCGGAACTTCGCCGGCAAATTCTCAAACTCGAATTCCAAAACAAAAAGGACACCGTGGCCTTCAGAACAGAAAGCAATGAACGCTGGCAACGATTCGAGCGACTTCGCGAACAGACGCAGCGGCATCTCAACCATCTTTCCCAACTTACGGGGCTTACGTTCGAGATTGCCGACGACATCGACGACCGGCTCGATGCGGCATCGAAGCCGCTCGTCCGAAAACGTCAACGGGTCGAATGATCCGGCGCTTTTGTAATCAAACTGACGACCGTCGCCACCAGTAGCGTCGTCAAACTGCCGATCACCGGAAACCACGGCCACGCGATCTTCGTTCCCAAATAAATGTAGAGCATCAATGCGATGCTCGTCAGCATTCCCGTCAGAGCCGCGGTTTGGTTCGCTTTCTTGACGAAAGTTCCGACGAGGAACACGCCGAGTATCGGCCCGTTGATCAATCCCGCGATGGTCAGCGCCTGGCTCAGTGCCGACTGCCCCGCATCCTTAACGGCAATCGCCACCGCGATCTGAATTATTCCGACAATTACGGTCAGGACACTCGCGACCTTCAGAAAATGCTTGTCGTCCTTGTCCTTGGCGAACGGCTTGTAAAGGTCCTGGACCGCGGTCGCGGCGATCGAGTTCAGCGAACTTGAGAGCGCGGCGGCGAAGATCGCGGCAACGACCAAGCCGCTGAGGCCCGACGGCATGTGTTTGGTGATGAAGTCGGGGAAGACCTGATCGCCGCCGGCAAACGGGAACGTCGCCGCAAGGCGCGATCCCTCGGTCCCGATCTGCGCGTATTCGGGAAGATTGAACGGCTGATAAAAAGCGAACAGAAGCACGCCGATGAACAGGAATCCGATGAACTGGCCGAGCACGACCGCGCCGCTCGTCAGCAGTGCGAAACTCGCGGACGCCGGCTTGTTTGTGCACAGATAACGCTGGACGAGATACTGGTCGGTGCCGTGCGTCGACATCGTCAAAAAGCAGCCGCCGATGATTCCGCCCCAGAACGTATAGGTTTTCGTGAAACTGAGCGTGAAATCGAGAAACTTGAATTTCTCGAACTGGCTGCCGAGTTCCATTACGCGCGTCATTCCCCCGTCGACCTGACCGAGTATGACCCACGCCGCCGCGATCGCGCCGCCGATGTAGATCCCGAGCTGCACGACCTCGACCCAGATCACGGCCTCCATCCCGCCGAAGAAGGTGAAAACTATCATCACCACTCCGAGCAGAACGATCGACGCGATAATGATCGTATTCGGGTTCGCATCCGGGACGAATGCGACGTAAACGGCAGCGAGCACGATCGCCGTCAAAAGCAGGCGGATGCCGTCGGCGATGTTTCGCATTATGACGAAAAGCGACGACGCGAGCATCTTGACCTTTTCGCCGAAACGGTCGCCGAGAAGCTGGTAAACCGTGAACAGTTCGCCCTTGAAGTACATCGGGATGAAGAGCAGCGAAATGACGACGCGGCCAACCATATATCCGAAGACAAGCTGCAGAAATTCGAAGTTCCCGTTCTTGGCGAAGGCGATGCCGGGGACGGATATGAACGTGATCGTCGAGGTTTCAGTGGCGACGATCGACATCGCGATCGCCCACCACGGAACGCTGCGGTCGCCGACGAAATAGTCGGCCGTCGTTTCCTGTTTGCCCGAGTACAAGACACCGAAAAGCGTGATGCCGATCAGATAGCCGAAGATGATGATCAGGTCAAGAGTCTGCATTGTTCAATAAGATTACCCGAAAGATTCTTGGAATGCGATAAGGAATTTTTATCTTGAAAGGGCTTTGAGGTCAAATCGACCGGAGCGCAAATCGACCGGAACGCAAGCGTCCCCGCTTGCAAACGCCGCCCGAGCGGCGTAGCGGCAGTTATCCGTCAGCGACGCCTTATCACGGCGTCCGTTCGCGCTTCGCGCTCATTGCAAGCGGGGACGCTTGCGCTCCAGTCAGTTGCGCTCCAGTCAACTGCGCTCAATCAACCGCGAAACTGACGTTTAAGACCGCGGTGACGTCCTTGTCAATGGTGCTCGTGTCGTAAATGCCGGAGTCCGAAACGTCGGTCGAATCGGCGGCCGTTATCTGCATCACGCCCATCCTGGCGTTGCGCACGGCGCCGGTCGAATCGCCGGTGCTCGCGGCGATCTTGACGGCGCGGGCCTTGGCGTCGCGCGCCGCCTCGCCGAGCATCTCGATCTTCAGGTCGCCGATGCCGGTAAAGTAAAACCGCGGCGCGGACGATTCGAGCATAATGCCCTGATTGATCAGCTCGGTCGCTTCGCGCGCGATGGCGGCGATCCGGTCGACGTCGTTCGAGCGGACCTCAAGCGTCTGCCTGAGGATATATCCGGTAATTTCGCCGGTCTCGTTGCCGTTCTGATCGGTCTTTTTCAGCGTGATCGTCGAGATCGACGAAACGGTGATCTGGCCTTCGGCGATGCCCTTCGTGATCAGGTACTGTTTGACTTTCGGGATGTCGACCGAAAGCCGGGTGTAGGCATCCGAAACCTGCGGCGCCTGATAGGCAATATCCGCCGACCAGACGACAAGATCCGACTTGATGCGTTTCTTCGCCGATCCGGTAACGGTGATCGACTCATCACCCTTTTTCGATTTCGCGAAGAACCACCCGAATATAAACGACGAAATGACGAGTCCGACGGCCAGCACGAACGCGGCATCGACCCAGGTCTTTCTGTTTTGTAAGTCCATAGCGTTGCTCCTTGAGGACTATTTGGAGCAAACGATATGCCAGCGAAGTTCCGTCTTTTTTCGGATTCGCGGAGGCGCGAGAATCGGAAAGTCGGGAGATTTTACGCACCGCCGGGAAATTGAACAATGCCCAATCTATCGTTGGGGCCGATAAATGCGAATCAAAGTTCCGCGGATGTCGTTTAATCCGATCAATGCAGCGTCTATTCGTTCAGCGTGGCCTCGAGGATCGTTGTCTTCAGTGAAACAATAATCCCAAAATGATTTGGCTCGATTAAATGCAGACGAATGAAGTCCCGCCGGTTCAATGTCAAAACCGCTCTTCGAAGTTCTGTGGCTCGTTGTAACAAACTCTTATCGGTGATAGCCCTGTTTGCCCTTAAATCTTCAAAGGCTGAAAGAACGTTGTGACTGAACTTTACCAATTCGAGAGCCCTCCGACGAGGAAAGTTCTCATCAGTGTAGAGGTTCATAGTGAGATGAAGTCATACCTAGGCGTCAATCCATTTCGTTTTGAGATATTTCGAGGTCGATTTCATCCTGGTGAGATTCAACATAGGCCCACGCATTTCCGAGATCACGGGCTGTGATCGACGGGTAGTCGCGCAAAAGATCCGCTTCGGTGACCCCTTGTAGTCTCGCACTTTCGAGCGTCCAAACCGCGATTCTCGTATTTGCGATGCGTGCTGAACCACCGCAAACGTCCTTGGTTTTCACGACGCCTTCAGAATCGCAATTAAGGTCTTGGACCAAGCGGTTCAAAAGCTCGACCTTTTCGGCCCGCGACAACTTCGAAATTTCAATTTCAAAAGCGGCATCCATAGGTTGAATTCTAACTCAAGGTGCGAGAAATTCAAGCGCTTTCTCAATCACGAAGCCGTTTTGACCGAGCGCCTCGGCGGCACGGTCTCGGCCGACGTTACCTTTGTTCATCACGATCGCGACACGCAGGTCATCGCCCGCCTTGTTCATCAGATCCTCAGCAGTGACCGGGTCCAGACCGGTTTCGGCCATCAGGATGCGGAGGGACCGTTCCTTCAGCTTGACGTTCGACGATTTGACGTTCGTCATACGATTCCCTTTGACGTAGCCGAGGCGGATCATCGCCGTCGTCGAGATCGTATTGAGAATGAGTTTTTGCGCCGTGCCGGCTTTCATTCGCGTCGATCCCGTGATGACCTCGGGCCCGACGACCGCGACGAGCGCGATCTCGGCAGCATTTGTGATCGGTGAACCGGGGGCGCAGGTGATGCAACCGGTAAAGCAACCGAGTTCGCGGGCAAAGTCGAGCGCGCCGATCGTGTACGGCGTGCGGCCCGAGGCGGCGATTCCGATCACCGCATCTTTCGCATTCAAACCTCGGTTTTCGAGATCGGCGCGGCCCGCGTCGCGATTGTCCTCGCTCGCTTCGGTGGCTTTGTGGAGAGCGTCGAAACCGCCGGCGATGACGCCCTGGACGAGTTCGTAGGAAACGCCATACGTCGGCGGGATCTCGCTCGCGTCGAGCACGCCGAGCCGTCCGCTCGTCCCCGTTCCGACGTAGAAAAGACGTCCGCCGTTTTCGAGACGCTCGACGATGCGGTCGATGGCCGCCGCGACCTCGGGCAATGTCTTCTCGACCGCGCGCGCGACGAGTTTGTCCTCGTCATTGATCAGACGGACGGCCTCAAGCGTCGAAACTTGGTCGATCGATCTCGTCTTCGGGTTTTCTTGTTCGGTTATTGGAATCATAAATGTTGAGCGGTGAGCAGTAAGCTGTTAGCAGTAAGCAGTAAGCAGTAAGCTGTTGGCAGTAAGCTGTGAGCTGTAAGCCGAAAGCAGTTGGCAGCTAGAACCAGGTTACGGTTAGCAGTTACGGTCAGCGTTTATCTTTGGTTACTGGTTTCTGGTTACTGCTCACTGCTCACCGCTCACTGCTCACTGCTCACCGCTCACTGCTCACTGCTCACCGCTCACCGCTCACCGCTCACCGCTCACCGCTCACCGCTCACTGCTCACCGCTCACCGCTCACTGCTCACCGCTCACCGCTCACTGCTCACTGACCCTGCTCACCGCTCACCGCTCACCGCTCACTGCTCACTGACCCCGCTCACCGCTCACTTCAAACGCCATTCGCGCGGCGGAATAGGCGGGTGCCGTCATTTTATCAAACAGATACGCTTTCGGGGCAATCTGATGAACTCTCGCGAGCAGGGAATCGGTGATGAGCGCGCCTGACTTGAAGACGCCTCCGACGAGTCCGATCGGTACTTTCGATCGCTTCAAACCGAGTTTTTCGATGACAGCCTTTGCCGCAACCCCGAGTTCGTTGCCCGCTTCGCGCAGGATCTCGATCGCGACCTCGTCGCCTTCGGCGGCAGTTTCGCCGACGAACTTCGCGAATCCGGCGATGCGGGCGTTGTCGACCTGCGGGGCATAAAGCGCGACCGAAAGATTTTCGAGCCGGCCGGCGCGGAAATAGTCGATGGCTTTTTCACTCAATGCGGTCGGTTTCGCCCGTCCGTCCGATGCCTTGGCAATGCGGTGCAGCGCGCTCAGAGCAATGCCGGCACCGCCGCCCTCGTCGCCCGCGAGCGGTCCCCAGCCGCCGGCCGAGAACTTTTCGCCCTTCGAGTTCTGGCCGATCGCGACCGATCCGGTGCCGGCGATGATCACCAGGCCGGGCTTGGTCTTGCCGATCCCGAACAGCGCTATCTCGGCATCGGTAAAGACATCGACTTTCTTGACGCGCAGAAGCTTAACGATCCGTTCACGCACGCGCTGTCGCAGATCAGCGCGGCGGACACCGGCAAGTCCAAGCGTTACGGCGACGATATCGCCGCGAATCAGGTTCGCTTCATCGCACGCTTTGTCAACGGCCGCGAGGATGTTCGAGACCGCCGTTTCGATACCGACACGGAGCGGATTCGAGGCACCCGAAAAGGCCTCGGCGACAATTTGACCTTCGCGGTCGATGAGCGCGATATGGGTTTTCGTGCCGCCGCCGTCCACTCCGAGGTAAAGATTGTGCTGATTGCCTTTACGATTCGGTTTTGGGGTGCGCGGCGACATATTCGGAAGCTGAACTTCGTTTTCCTTATTCTAATGATGCTTGACATATAATCAAAACTAAAAGATTTTATAAGTGCGATAACAATTGTTGATTGATAATCGATAATTGTTAATCGTGGCTACGAGTGTGATCGGCCCCAAACGATCGATTTTTTTACGATTAGCAACGATGGAAATCAGACAACTCAAAGCGTTTTTGGCGATTGCCGAAACAAAGACGTTTACGGCCGGAGCGCGGATGATGAACGTCACCCAGGCGGCGATCTCGATGCAGATCCGGCAACTCGAGGACGAGGTCGGGCTGCAGCTTTTTACCCGCACCCCGCGGCGCGTGATCCTGACCGAGGCGGGCGAGTATCTGTTTGACCGCGCGCGCCGGATCCTGCGCGAACACGATTCGGCATTGGCCGAAATTTCCGAACTCGCGGGTGCCGAATACGGGCGGTTGCGGATCGGCTCGTCGTCGTCGATGTTCGCCTCGGAGCAGTTGCCGGGAATCCTTGAGAAACTCAAACAAACGTTCCCGAACGCCGAGATCACGGTCAGCAGCGGGACCAGCCAGGTTTTGGTCGAAAAGATCATGCACGGCGAGATCGACATCGCTTTCGTCTCGCTACCGGTCGAAACGTCTAACGTGCAGACCGATCTTCTTTTTTCCGACGAGATAGTCGCGATCGCGCATCCGTCGCATCCCCTTTGCGAAGAACGCGTTATCAGCGCGGCGGCGCTCGCCGGCGAGCATCTCATCCTCGGCGAAAAGGGCGGCAACACGCGGCGGATGATCGACGACTTTTTTCACGCTTCGAACGTTCGTCCGAACGTGATGATGGAGCTTTCGCGCCAGACCGCGATCAACCGGATGGTCGAAAACCAGATGGGCGTCGGGATCGCCGGCGCGAAAACCGTTTCGCGGGAAGTTCGCGAGGGCCGACTCGTTTCGTGGTTCATCGAAGGCGCCGAGATCAAGTGGGAACTCGGCCTCGCGCGCTTGCGCGGCGGCTACTTTTCGCCGATCGCGAAGGAATTCTGCAAACTTTGCAAAGAGAGCTTCAAAGAGCGCGAGAAAGAGCTAAAAGCTCGAGGTCAGAACCGGGACCGGTAGCGATCGGGCAGACTGAGGTCCTGAGCGATGATTGTTGTTCAGTACCGTCTGCGGTAGAGATCGTGTCAAAAAGCTTGGTTGCCGCTAGCTTCAGCTAATGGACCGGCAGCAAATAGAAACCCGGCTTTAGCCGAATCACGGCGCGGGTTCGGCTAAAGCCGGGATCATTTTATTATCGTGGCCCACGAGCTGAAGCTAGTGGCAAAATGAATACACAAGGCAAGGCATCGACTTATGCGTCGTGACATAGTTTCTGAAGCTAGTGGCAACATCAAGACAGTTTGAATTAACTAGCATCTGTTCGAATTAACCAACAACTGAATGATTAATCTTAAGCGACTGACAATGTTTCTCGGTTTGATCTGCGCGGCCTGCTTCGCGCTGCCTGTGGCGGCGCAGACGGTCGGAATGAACCCCGCAAAACTGGCGCGGATCGACGAACTGGTCAATAAGGACATTGCCGACAAAAAGATGCCGGGCGCCGTGGTGGTCGTCGGGCACCGGGGCAGGATCGTTTTCCGCAAGGCCTACGGCAATCGCTCGCTCGCTCCGGCGGTCGAAAAGATGACCCTCGATACGATCTTCGACGTCGCGAGTTTGACGAAACCGATCGCGACCGCGACGTCGATCATGATCCTCGTCGAGCAGGGGAAACTGAGGCTCAACGATTCGGTCGGCAAGTTCATCCCGGAAATACTGGACGAAAACGCAAAGCGGATCACGATCCAGCAGCTTCTGACTCATACCTCGGGCTACGCGCCGGACTTCGACCTGAAGGAAAAATGGGCAGGCCGCGAAGGAATGCTGCAGGCACTATTCAAGGAAAGACTCCGCAGCGCGCCGGGAACGAGGTTTGTTTACTCTGATATCGGGTTCATCGTGCTCGGCGAGATCATCGAGCGGATCTCGGGCGAGCCGGAAGACATCTTCATCATCCGCTCGATCCTTGCGCCGCTGAACCTCAATTTTTCGGGATTCATACGCTTTCCGCGGCCGCTGACCAAGCGATACCTCGTCGGGCCGATCGCGCCGACCGAGAATGTCCGCGGCCAGCAAAACTACCTTGGTTCGCAGTTCGACGGAGACGACAAGACCGGAGATCAGATCTTGAGCGGTCAGGTCCACGATCCGACGTCTTATCGAATGAACGGCGTAGCCGGTCACGCCGGACTGTTTTCGACGGCCGATGACATCGCGCGCTACTGCCAGATGATTCTCAACGGCGGCATTCTCGACGGCAAACGCGTTCTTTCGGCGCAGACGATCGCCAAAATGACCGCGCCGAACGTCGTTTCCGAATCCGGCGACACTCGCGGGCTCGGCTGGGACATCAACACGTCCTTTTCGTCGAACCGCGGCGAACTTTTTCCGCTCGGATCGTTCGGTCATACCGGTTTCACCGGAACCGGCGTTTGGATCGACCCGACATCGCAGACCTTCGTCGTCTTTATGTCGAATCGGGTGCATCCCGACGGCAAGGGCGACGTCGGCCCGTTGCGCGCCAGGATCTCGACCGTCGTCGCCTCCGCCATCGAAGACACGCCGATCGAAAAGTTCAAACAGGCCGAAGCCGAATACAATTCCCGCGTCGCGCCGCAGATCGACCGATTTCGGGAACAGTCCGAGGCATCACGGCGTCAGGCCGAATCAATCGCAAATCGCAAATCGCAAATCGCAAATGTCCTGAATGGCATCGACGTCCTCGAACGCGACAATTTCAAACAGCTTGAAGGCTTGCGGATCGGCCTCGTCACCAATCAAACCGGCCGGAACTTCGCCGGCAAACCGACGATCGACGTGCTCTTTGAAGCCAAGAGCGTTAAACTCGCCGCGCTTTTCTCACCCGAACACGGTATTCGCGGCGAACTCGATCAGGAGAAGATCGACGACGCGAAGGACGAGAAAACCGGTCTTCCCGTTTATTCGCTTTACGGCGAGACACGCCGTCCCAAACCGGAACAGCTGAAGGACCTCGACGCGATCGTTTACGACATCCAGGACATCGGCACGCGCTTTTACACCTACACCGCGACGCTCCGGAACGTTATGGAGGAAGCGGCGAAGTCGGGAAAACCGATTTTCGTGCTCGACCGGCCGAATCCGATCAATGGAGTCGATGTCGAAGGCCCGCTCGCCGACGAGGACAGACTTTCCTTCATTGCCGCGCACACGATTCCGGTCCGCTACGGTCTGACGATCGGTGAACTCGGGATGATGATGAACGCCGAACGCAAGATCGGCGCGGACGTGCGGGTCGTCAAAATGGAAAATTGGTCGCGGGCGCAATGGTTCGACGAAACATCCCAGATCTGGGTCAATCCGTCACCGAATATGCGCTCGTTGACCGAAGCCGCGCTTTACCCGGGAATCGGATTGCTTGAGACGACGAATCTCTCTGTCGGCCGCGGAACCGACACGCCGTTCGAGGTGGTCGGCGCGCCTTGGATCGACCCGCAAAAGCTCGCCTCGTATCTGAATTCGCGGAATCTCGAGGGCGTCCGGTTCATTCCCGTCAGATTCAAGCCCAAGGCCTCGGTTTTCAAGGACGAGGACTGCGGCGGGATCAACATCGTGATCGTCGATCGCGCGAAGTTCAGATCGGTCCGGACGGGGATTGAAATCGCAGTTGCGCTCCGCAAATTGTACCCCGCAGAATGGCAGTCGGAACGCTACGGAAGACTCCTCGTAAATGATGCGACCCTTGAACTTGTCCGTCGCGGAGACGACCCGTCGGCGCTCGAGCGGACGTGGTCCGCCGGACTCGAAACTTTCCGCATTCGTCGTGCACGGTATTTGCTTTACAAATGAAACTAATCGGTTTAGCACCGAAGCTGGTTTTTGTCAGATTTCCGTAAGTTCAGCAATTGTCTAGGTTTTCGTTGTTTTGGAGTTCTGGCGCTTCTCATGCCATAACGAAAATTTGGAGATTTCTCCAAAAACCAAAATAATATTGATGGCTTGCACTAACCGGTTTCGATCGAAATTCTTCAATAGGAAAGGAAAAAAATATGACGAGGCGAATTTTCTCGACTCTGATCGTTGCCGCGGCGATGATCCTGAGTTTTAGCATTTCAAGCTTTGCGCAGGAAGTAACGGGTACGATCGTCGGAACCGTCCGCGACTCGAACGGTGCGGCCGTTGTAGGCGCGACCGTGACGATTATTGATGCGCAAAAGAACAACAACGCGGTCCGCAGTTTGACGACCAATTCCAACGGTGAATTCTCAGCCCCGAACCTTTTGCCCGGCGTCTATCAAGTTTCGGTCGAAGCGCCGAACTTCAAAAAGACGGTGAGGACACAGATCAAACTGGACGTCGGCCAACGCAACAGCGTCGATCTGATGCTCGAGGCAGGCCGCATCGACGAGGTCGTGACGGTTGAGGCCGATCCCGTTCAGGTCGATCTGGTGTCGGCGACGAGCGGTACGGTCATCAGCGGCGATCAGGTCCGCGAGCTTTCGGTCAACAACCGTAACTTCACGCAGCTTGTGACGCTCGCACCGGGGGTTACGAACGACCTTTCTGACCAGGTCTATGTCGGAACCGTCAATCCGGACGGTCAAGCGAACACCGTGCAGATCGCCGTCAACGGCGCCCGCTCGAGCCAGAATACGTTCACCGTTGACGGGGCGGACGTTACCGACCGCGGGTCTAACCTGACGATTCAGGCTTATCCGAGTGTCGATTCGATCGGCGAGTTCCGTGTTCTCCGTTCGCTCTACCCCGCGGAATCGGGGCGCAGCGGCGGTGGTCAGGTCAACGTCGTGACGCGTTCGGGCGCGAGACGATTCAGCGGAAGTTTTTATGAATTTGTCCGCAACGAGAAATTCAACGCCAATGACTTCTTCACCAATCAAACCCGTTCGGCGGGCGTCGATTCGAACGGCGAAGCTCTGCGCCGTCCGTTCCGCTACAACAATTTTGGTTGGACGATCGGCGGTCCGATCGTCTTCCTTCGCTACGGCGAGCGTGATCCGGGTGACAGCTTCTTCAAGAAGTATGAGCGCACGTTTTTCTTCTTCTCGCAGGAATGGCGCCGTGACCTTCGCTATCCGTCGCTGAACTCGACCGTTCCCGACGCACAGTTGAGACAGGGAGTTTTCCCGCAGGACATCTGTTTGCAGGCAACCGGCACGACGTGTACGTCGGTTCTGCCGGCCGGAAGCGCGATCACGATCAATCCGGTTTCGCAGCTGTATATCAACAACATCTACAACAACCTTCCGTTGCCGACGAACGCCGCGACGTATGCGTTGAACTTTCCGACGTTCGGCAAGGCGAACTTCCGGCAAGAGGTTCTGAAGATCGATCATAGCTTTAGCGATAAGGTCTCGATGTACTATCGATTCCAACGTGACAAGATCCCGACGCTCGATGCGAACTCGCTGTTCTCGAGCGGTTCGGGCTTGCCCGGCGTTTCCACGACCGAGACGGATTCTCCGGGCCGGACGCATACGGGGCAACTGACCTATGCGATCAGTCCGCAGGTGATCTTCGAAGGGCGTTATACCTTCGGGTACGGTGCGATCCTCAGCAAGAACGTCGGTCTCCTGGCGTCGGCAAATTCGCCGATCAACATCCCGCTGCCGTACACCAACAGCCGCGACCGTGTTTCGACGATCTCCGGCAACGGATTCAGCGCGCTGCGGGGATTCGGTCCGTATGACAATTTCTCGTGGAAGCAGAACCTTGCGGGCAGTTTGACCGTTATCGCGGGCAGCCACACGATGAAGTTCGGCGCGGTTTATTCGCTTTACCGCAAAAACGAGAACGCTCTTGCGGGTAACAACGAAGGCATATTCAGCGGCTTCAACACACCGGGTGCAACGGCGCGCGTCAACGCGCCGGGCGTCGCAAGCACAACCTTGAACAATAACCGTCAGCTTTGGGCGAACTTCCTTCTCGGAACGAATGTTACGCTGACGCAGGCAAGTTTCGACTACACCGCCGACCTTCGCCAGAAGGCATTTGAAGGATTCGCGCAGGATGAATGGCGTGTTCGTCGGAACCTGACTTTCTATCTGGGCGTTCGTTATTCGTTCTTCGGATCGCCGTGGGACAAGAACGGCCGCTTGAGCAACTTCGCTCCGGATCTCTGGAGTGCGGCGGCAGCCCCGCTCGTTACGGGTGCCGGTGCCCGCGTCGCCGCGACCGGCAAGAACTTCTGTAACGGCGTCATCGTCAACGCGCAGAACTATCAAACGGGTCCGTCGAACTTCAACTGCTCGCCGACGATCTCGCCGTGGGGCAAGTTCATAATGGACGTCTCGAAAAAGGACTTTGCGCCGCGCATCGGCGTCGCGTGGGATCCGTTCGGAAAGGGAACGACCTCGATCCGCACGGGCTACGGCATCTATCACGAACAGGTCCTGAACGGCACGCTGCTCCAGCAGATCGGGCTCAACCCGCCGTATCAGCAGACGTGTACCGTAACCGGTGTAAATATCGCGAATCCGGTCCCGAGTGGCAATTGCTCGGTCGCAGCCTCAACTACGGCCGCGAATCTCCGCGGAATTCAAACGAACTGGGAGACGCCTTATATGCAGCACTGGTCGCTCGACTGGCAGCAGCAATTCGGTAAGAAATCGTTGATTACCGTAGGCTATTTCGGTTCCAAGGGCACGAACCTGATCGGCGCGTTCGAACTGAACGACCTGAGACCGGGATACGCCATTTCGCTTGGGCCGACGGCCTGCGCGGTTGGCTCGTCGACGACTCCCACTGCTCCGTGTCAGGTTGCCGGAACGGCGTTCACGACAAGCGCCACGGCCGCGATCCTTGACCAGATCAGACCTTATCGCGGTTTTCGTTCGCTGAACATCGTTCAGCCGCGGTACAACTCGAGCTATCACAGTTTGCAGGTTTCGGGTCTGCGCCGGTTCACCGGCAGTTCGCAGGTCAACGTCGCGTACACGTGGTCGAAGAATCTGACGAATAACCAGACGGACCGTTCGACGGCGCCGCAGGATTCGTTCGACATCAAGAGCGAATACGGCCGCGCGTCGCTCGATCGACGCCACGTTTTGACTGCAAATTTTGTTTACGAACTGCCGTTCATGAGAAGCCAGAAAGGCTTGGTCGGAAAGCTTCTCGGCGGATGGCAGGCTTCGGGTATCGCCACGTTCCAGACGGGTCTTCCGTTTACCGTGACGACCTCGTCGTTCGACGCTTCGGGCATCGGAAATAGCCCGGCGTTGATCGCCGGCAATCGTCCGGCGCTCCTTTGCGATCCGAACTCGGGCGGTGCGCAGACGCAGCAGCAGTGGTTCAATACCACCTGCTTCCAGCTGAATCCCGCGACGGGCGCGACGAACATTCCGAATGTTCCGGGAAGCGCGGGCCGCGGAATCGTTCAGGGGCCGGGAACGAAACGCGTTGACTTTACGCTGTCGAAGAGCATCCGTTTCACCGAGACGATCCGTCTTCAGTTGAGAGGGGAAGCGTTCAACATCTTCAATTGGACGAACTTCCGCGCGCTCAGCACGAACGTCACCGCATCGAACTTCGGCCAGGTGACCAGCGTCCGTGATCCGAGAACGCTGCAGTTCGGAATCAAGCTTTATTGGTAATTCCGATTGCCGTATAGGTTGTCGACCCGCGGTTTCAATCGGGACCGCGGGTCTTTTTCTCGAAAGGTGATGTGGGTTCGGCTGTCACCGTTCGCGATGCCAGGTGCGATCCGGCTGCAAATCGGAAGGATCGACGTTCCGATTATCAGCCAGCCGCTCTCGGCTGCTCGGAATTCGATGGCGGGTTCAACCCAGATTACGCTTTATCGAATTTCTTTCCCGCGAAACACGCGAAATACGCGAAAACGTGGCGGAAATGAATATCTCTTGGCGTTTTTGGCGTATTTCCCGGGCAAACGGCTTTCTTTCAAGAAACACAATTTCAAGTGCCTGATACAAAAGGATTTAACCCAAATTTCGCAATCGGGAAAGATTGCCCGCGAATTTCTGCGAATCCGCGCGAATGGAAATCTGGTCCAAAGCGTTGCGAAAGAAGCGGGGTTTTGAAATCGGGCCACAGGCCAAAGTGTTGAAAAGCGGTTTGCCCGTGCGGGTTCGGACAGGATCATATTCGCGTGAATTCGCGGGCAATCTTTCCATCGCGGAATTCGGGTTTAAGTTAGTCCGTGTTTTTCGGCACGCCGACCACCAACGTGCCTTGGACCGCCATTGCGTAATTCGGGATACAATCTCTTAAACTTCTATGTGTTCTCTGTGTCTATGTGGTGAATAAACTCTCAAGTAAGTCAATTTCAAGTGCCTGATGCAAAGGGATTTAACTTGGTCCGTGTTTTTCGGCACGCCGTCCACCAACGTGCCTTGGACCGCCATTGCGTAATTCGGGAGACAATCTCTTAAACTTCTATGTGTTCTCTTTGTCTATGTGGTGAATAAACTCTCAAGTAACTCAATTACAAGCGCCTGATGCAAAGGGATTTAACTTAGTCCGTGTTTCTTCGGCACGCCGTGCTCCAATCTGTGGATTGAACCGCTATTGCATAATTCAGGCTCAAGAAAAGGTCTCGGATCAATCCGCCAAATCCAATCGCCCGAAATATGTTAAATTGACGATATGTCCGACATTCTTCTCAAAAATGTACGACTTGCGGATGATTCAGACACCGGTGCTGAGAGAACCATCCGAGTGCGATCCGGGCTGATCGCCGGGATCGGCTCGGGCGTCGGTTCCGGACGCGAGATCGATCTGTCGGGCAGTTCCGTGTTTCCCGGGTTTGTCGACATCCATAACCACGGCGCGATCGGGATTGACGTCAATGCCGCCGATTCCGACGGACTCCTTGAGATCGGCGCGTTTCTCGCCCGGCACGGAGTCACTGCCTGGCTGCCAACGTTCGTCCCGGATTCGCCCGAAACCTATGCGCATGTGATCAGCGAGATTGAGCAGGCAATTGCCGTTCAGGGCGATCTGCCGGTCGCCGGAATCGTCGGCGTCCACTATGAAGGAGTGTTTGCCAACACTCAGATGTGCGGCGCGTTGCGGCCGGAATTTTTCAAAACATTTACCGGCACGGAACTCAGCGAGCTTCCGACTCTCGCGTCGGGCGCGCATATGATGACGTTCGCTCCCGAGATCGGCGGCGGCGTCGAACTTGCACGCGAACTCTGCAAAGCGAACTGGATCCCGTCGATCGGCCACACAAAAGCGACGACCGCGATTCTCGATGCGGCGTATGCGGCCGGCGCCCGGCATATGACGCACTTCTTCAACGCGATGACCGGGCTTCATCACCGCGACATCGGCGTTGTCGGCTGGGGGCTGACGCGGGACGTGACGATCGACATTATCGCCGACGGCATACACGTTCATCCCGAACTGCTGAAGTTCGTGTTCAAATCAAAAGGCGCGGGAAGCGTGTCTTTGATAAGCGATTCTGTCGCGCCGACGGGCCTCGGCGACGGTGAGTTCGACCTGTGGGGCGAGACTATCAACGTGAAAGACGGCCGAACGCAAAACGAACGAGGGAGCATCGCCGGCAGCGTCATCACGATTCTGGACGCCGTCCGGATGGCGCGCCGGATCGGCGTTTCAGACGCGGCGATCGCCGCGATGGCGAGCGCGAATCCTGCGCGGCTTCTCGGAATCGATGATTCCTGTGGCTCGATCGATGTCGGAAAACGAGCCGACCTGGTTGCGATCGATGAAGCCGGAAACGTGAAAATGGCGATGGTCGGCGGAAAGATCGCGGAGTGAGGCGAAGAGAACGTCGGGCGAGGCGCCGGAAAAAGAGCGCGGATTATTCAATGGGAAGCCGATTGCCCGCGAAATGCGCGAAAAGACGCGAAACCGAATCCTGCAAAGGCCGGATGATGCAAACGCTGTCCGGTCTTCACCTTTGCGCCGGTTTGCCTCGTTCAATCTCTCGAACTTCTTTGAGGTATTTCGGGTAATTCGCGGGCAGTCTTCCGTTCTGAAGCCGAAATTACGGGAATGTCGTTTGGCCGCGCGAACTCGCATCGCCGTTGAGCCTTCCCGGAGACCGCGGGCTTGATTCTCGCGCCAATGCCAACCGCGGAATGACGTGAAAAAAACTCCCGCAAAAAGATTCGATTGAATCATTTTTGCAGGAGTTTGTTTTGTCTCGATCCGAAGAATCGAAGACTACTTGCCGCCGCTCGCGCCGCCGCTCCACATTTCGAAGCTGCCCCAGATCTCATCGATGATCTTCTCGTTCGCCGCGAATTTAGCCGCGTCGGTGCCGAGGATCATGATGTAGTTGTCGGTGACGTCGGTGCCGACGAGGATGCGCAACTTGCCCTTGCGGTTCTCGCTCTTGATCTCGGTGTCGGCGTCCGCGACGTAATAGTCGTTGCTTTCACCCTTGAGCGCGCCCGGTTTGACCGTCTGGCCCATTTCTTCGAGGAAAGCGACCGCATCGTCGAGCAGGTCTTCCTTCGAAAGCGTTTTGTCCTTGTAGGCGAGGACATAGATATCGATGCCCTCGGGGGTAGTGGCCTGGAAAACGTCGACTCCGCCTTCGGTGCTCGAATCTCCCTCCGTCCCTTCAGGAACCGAAAACCCATAACCCTTTTGTTCGTCGTAGACATAGACCCAGTTGGCCGGCACCGGATTGCTCTTCGCCTGCTTGGATTTGCCTTCCGGCTTTTTATCGCTCGTCAGCTTTTCCTTCTTATCCGAATTCGACTTCGAGGTCGAATTCGAATTCGAATTCGAGCTCGATGAGTTGGAAGCGGTGTTCGCCGGCTTGTTGGTGTTGGACGTCGTGTTCGTGTTCACCGAAAACGAACATCCGGCGGTGATGACCGCGTAAATTGAAATCGTCGTTAGTATTAGAAACTTTTTCATCGTTCTTCTTATTCCTTTGTTTTTTTGTCTTCAAAACGCTTGCGCGCTCAATCGTAAAACGAACTACCTTCGTGATCTAAGGCGATTTTTGTTGCCGAGATCCGGATCGGTCTACTTGAAAACGGCTGTCGCCTTTCCGTTTTTGTAGTAAAGCGTGATCTCAGAAATCGCGAGCAAATTAAATTTATCCCATTCGATGTAATTTCCGTCCTCGTCCTCGACGCGGATGTCCCAGTATTTGTACTTAGCGTTCGGCGCAAAATTGATCAAAACGCTGTCTCCCGCCGGAAGCGTATCGATGCCGAGTATATCATCGCCCCAGTCGTTTACGCGGTTCGGCGTCACGTAAAGCGAGTAGATCTCAACACCCGTTGAATTGACGAGGGTAAAATCCTGGGCACCCATCGTCGGGAAAGCGAACCTTTGAAGGTCGTTCGCGCGAGTCGCCGTGGATCCCAGCCCGATCAGGGCGGTCATTGCAAAAACTATCAAAGCCGTCTGCAGCATGTTCTTCATTCTCATTTGTCCTTCTCCTTCTCTTACTATCTCTTTCTTTGCTTTGTTGATTTCGGTCAGTATCAATTCTCGCGAATTGCCGACACACGTTCGGGCGGGATCTCCTTCGTCGCCGAAACAGAACCCTCGGTCACGCGCGATCCGGTCCAACCAGGTACGGAACCGGGCGACCGTCCGGAAACCGTTCAATTATCTTTCAAACTTGTCGGCCGGCGTCGCGGTCATTTTCCGGTTCAATCGGCCGAACCAAATTAACTGCCCCTTCGATGGGTGTAAACGGAAATACTATGGCGAAAGGGTCACGAAAAAAAAATTTTGAGGTTCGGACTGAAGAAATTGCGAAGAAATTGCAATTGGCGGAAGAACCATATATAAATACTTGAAATCTCTGCTTTGAAATCTCTGGTAAATTCCGATGAAAATATCGTTTTGCAGCACTCGGATCCTTCAAACGGCGCTTCTGCTCTGCATCGCTTCGATCGCGGCTGCGGCTGAAGAATCGCTCGACGTCGCTCCGATCCTGATCAGTCATCCCGAGTCCACGCGGGTTTTGACCGCCTCGCCCGGAAAAGACGAAGATTCGGGCGCCACGGCGGTTTTCGCTCCTTCGGCGAATACTGAGATCACCTTTTTCCTGACGAACGTCTTTCCCTTGCCCGATGAAGGCGCAAATGCTTTTCGCGCCGACGTTCAGGACTTTCGGGGCGTACGCTATCCGCTGACGCTCGTTTCATTCGAACCCACTGAAAAACGACCCTTGGTTTATGCGGTCACGGTGCGGCTGAATCCGCGGCTCAAGGCGGTCGGAGACGTCCTGTTGCGGGTGACCTGGCGCGGTATGTCGAGCAACCGCGTTCGGCTCGCGATCGGCTTCGAAGGAGGCAAGATCGAGGACGATCCGGGGTCGGTTCCGACGCCGTTGCCCGATATTGAACCGATTCGAACCGAAACCGCGCAGCTCGGTCAGCTTCCGTGGAACGGCAACAATATCCGTTTTATGGAGCAAGCGACATTCGGTCCGACGCCGGCGCTCGAGCTTCGCCTCCGCCGAATCGGAATATCGACGTGGCTCAACGAGCAGATGGAAGAAAAGCGCGATGCGAACGGCGCGATCAGAACTTCATCGCTGCCGTATCCGAACCTGCCGCTGCAGGTGACGAATCCGCCGACAACCTGCACCGGAAACTGTCTCCGCGACAATTACACGATGTACCAGCTGCAGAACTGGTTCTTCAAAGAAGTTCTTTACGGCGAAGACCAACAGCTTAGAAGACGCGTTTCGTGGGCGCTGGGACAGATCTGGGTCGTTTCGGGACGTGAAACCGTTCAGCCTTCGCGGATGATCCCGTATCTCAAGACCCTCGATCGGAACGCGTTCGGCAACTACCGCGATCTGATGCGCGAGATGACGCTCAACCCGGCGATGGGGAATTATCTCGATATGGCGATCAGCACGCGCCAGAATCCCAATGAGAACTACGCGCGGGAGATTCTGCAGCTGTTTACGACCGGTCTCTACCTGCTGAATGAAGACGGCACGGTCCAGGTCGATTCGAACGGCGCTCCGCGTCCGACGTACAGTCAGAACGAAGTTAACGGATTTACAAAGGTTTTCACCGGATGGACGTTCTGCGATGTCGGCTGCGCGAATTCGCTTCCCGGGATAAAGAACTACATCGATCCGCTGGTGCTGAACGCTGCGAACCACGACACGACGCAAAAGCAGCTTCTGAGCTACCCGGGTTCGGTTCCGGTGATTCCGGCAGGATTGACGCCGGAAGAGGATTTCGAACTCGCGCTCGACAACATCTTCTATCATCCGAACGTCGGACCGTTCGTCGGCAGACTGCTGATTCAGCAGCTCGTCACGAGCAACCCGACCCCGGCCTACGTGCGGCGCGTGGCGACGGCGTTCAACGACAACGGCAACGGCGTGCGCGGAGATATGCGCGCCGTCGTGCGGGCGATCCTGACGGATCCGGAGGCCCGCGGCAATTACAAGACCGATCCGGACTACGGGCATCTACGCGAACCCGTCCTGTATGTCACGAATATCCTTCGAAATCTGAATCCGACGTCGCAGTTGGGGGCTCCGATCGCTTGCCGCGACCAGAGCGACGGCGTGATCAACGGCACGACCCAAGTTCTCGATCAGGACGTCTTCAATCCGCCGAGCGTGTTCAATTATTATCCGCTCGATTACGTCCTGCAGAATTCGACGCTGGCGGCTCCGGAGTTCGGGATCTTCTCGACAGGGACGGCGCTCAAGCGTCCGAATTTCGTGAACACGATGGTCTTCGGCGGCGGCATTTCGCGCACGTCGATGTCGCCGTGCGGAACGCGGATCGACCTCGCGCGCTGGCAGTCGCTGGCCGAGGCCGATCCGACCGGAGCGCTTCTGGTCGATACGATGAATCGGGAACTTTTACACGGAACGATGTCGGCACAGGTTCGCGGCCATTTGCTGACGGCCGTGCAGGCGGTATCGGGTTCCGATGCTTTGAAACGTGCGCGAACGGCGCTGTATTTGGTGACCACGTCGCCGCAGTTTCAGGTTCAAAGATAGGTCAACGCAGGGGTTGGGATTAATTGAGAAGCAGCCAATGAACGAATCAAGACGAAAATTTCTGAGACACGCCGGCGGCGCCTTGTCGATGACCGCGCTGGCGACGCAGATGTCGCACTTCGGGGCGATCAGCGCCCTTGCGCAAAAAAACCGTTCGATGGCGAAATCGGTCCGCGCCGGGAGCGACTACAAGGCCCTCGTTTGTGTGTTTTTCGGCGGCGGCAACGATGCAAACAATCTGATCGTGCCGACGCACAATGCGGGCTATGCCGAATACAGCGCCGCGCGGACGCCCCAGGGCCTGGCGATCCCGCAGGCAAGCCTCTTGCCGGTCAATCCGCCGTCGATGGGACTGGAGTTTGGATTTCATCCGAATTTGGGCGAGATTCACGGTCTCTGGGGACAGGGCAAAGTCGCCGTCGTGTGCAACGTCGGAACGCTCGTTCAGCCGCTCACCAAACAACAGTATCTTGCGGGCGATCCGCGTCCGGACCAGCTGTTTTCGCATTCCAATCAGGTGGAGCAATTCCGGACCTCGATCTCGGCGTATACTTCGACCACCGGTTGGGGCGGGCGTCTCGCCGACCGCACGCTCGGGCTCAATACCGGCGGCGCGATCCCGATGGTCACCTCGATGGCCGGCGTTACCGTCTTCAGTAACGGCGAAAACACGCAGCCGCTGATCGTCGAACCGGCGCCGACCCCGCTTAATCAGGTCCTCACGCTCGACGGTTTCGGCAGCCAGCCCGATGAGGTCGCCCGAAAAAATGCGATGCGTCTCATCCGCGGCGAGGACCTCGACAAAACGCTGGTCGAGGCGACCGGACTTTTGACGCAGCAGGCGGTAAACGTCAGCGAGCAACTCAGCACCGATCCAACATTGACTGTCACCTTTCCGGCGACGACGCTCGGCAACCAACTCAAACAGGTCGCGAAACTGATGAAGTTTCGAACTTCGCTGAATATGTCGCGCCAGATCTTTTACGTTCAATTGCCCGGCTTCGATACGCACGGCAACCAGATCGCCGGTCAGGGGGCGCTCTTTACGCAGGTAAGCCAGGCGCTCAAGGCGTTTTACGACGAAACCGTCGCGCAGGGCATCGATTCTCAGGTGACAACGTTTACGATGTCCGATTTTTCGCGGACGCTGAATCCGGCGGGTTCGGGGACGAGCGTCGGATCGGATCACGCCTGGGCCGGGCATCATCTCGTTCTCGGCGGCGCGGTCGCCGGCGGCAACTTCTACGGCCGTCCGACGTCGAACGGCAGCATCTTCCCGACGCTCGTCAACAACGGACCGGACGACATCAGCACGCGCGGCCGCTTCGTCCCGACAGTTTCGGTTGAAATGTACGCCGCAACGATCGCCCGCTGGTTCGGACTGACCGAGGCGCAGATACCTTTTGTTTTCTCGTACATCAACAACTTTCCGACCTCGAACCTCGGATTTATGAACTGAGCGGGCGGTCGTACGGTATTCCGATATCGGAGGTTTGCGAAACCCCGCGGAGTCTTACGCTGAACCCCGGAGGCGGACGCTGATTTATCTGCCCTTCTTGCAGCTTGCCGTCCGGATCTGTGGAAAGGCTGTGCCGCACATCCGCGATCGGCGGCGCAGCCGCCTAGACATTGTGGCGTTCCCGGAAAGGCCGAGCCTTTCCGCACATCCGGGCGGCAAAGCCGCATTCAGCAGCGCAAATCCCGCAATTTGTGATTTTGGGGATTCCAAGATTCCAATGGGACGTCTTGGATCGGCCAGATCGGTTCTTTCACAAATGGGGGAAGATAATTGGGCGTGCCCCAGATTCAGCAAAAGGGCGATCTGAAACTCTTCGAAATGATCTCCCGATGTTTAGAGCCGAACTTTGCGCCGTCGCGACTTTGCGGGAAAACCGGCGCATGCGGCTACGAATACTGGTGTTCCCGCAAAGACGCGAAGTCGCAGAGCGCGGAACTTCGATTCAACCCAGATTGCGCGTTAGAAATTTCTTTCCCGCGAAACGAGCAAAATACACGAAAACTGGCCGAAAGAATAACATCTTTAGCCTTTTTTTCCCGTATTTCGTGGGCGAACAGCTTTCCAATGCGTAATTCGGGTTCAAATGATCACCCGGCGGTGATTGGCTGGATTCTCTCGCGTGAAAAATCTCGCCAGCTCAATCCCAAATAATCGCAAGTGAACCTGAGCCTCGTGCGGGATCGAGGCGCGAAGCAAATCCGAAATCCCAAATCCGAAATCCCAAATCCGAAATTCCAATCTCCTGACCTAAACGGCGACAAAATCGTAAATGACGGGTGGTTCGCCGTTCAACGGTTCGGCAAGGATTCGCACGGCACCCGGACTGAAGATCGACCGCGGAACGATGACGCGTAGTTCGTCGTCGTGGGCCGTTAACGGGCTGAGGACGAAGATCCCTCGATTCGCTTGCTCGATCTTCAGCCGGAATCGGGGGGTAGCATTCGGCGGAATTGAAAGGCGGAAGACAATATCGGTCGATTCGGGGAGTTTGATCTCGGTTATTTTGCTTGAACTGCGAAGGCGCGTCGGAAAAACCGTAACGATAGAATTTCGGTCGATTTTGGAAAGATCCGAAATGTCGGACCGGTTGATCTCCGCGTACCGCTGTTCGAGCAAAACGAGTTCGCCCGGACGCGCGTCACGAAAGTTCATCCAAACACCGACGACGACAACCGAGATCAACAATGCGGCGGATGCGATGACCAACCTGGGCCTGGAACGGAAAAATCCCGCAAGCGTTGCGAGAATGCCGGCCGGCACCGGTACTGACGTCGCGTCGTGAGCTTCGAGCCGCTCCGCCGCCTTTGCGATCCGCCGCAGGGCGACCGTTTGCATAAATATCTCGCGACGGGCGGACGAGGCGAGAAAGTTCCGGTCGAAAAGGCGCTTTTCGGGGGGTAGCAATCTTTCTTCCAGATACTCTTCGATCAGTGTGTGTTCGGCGATCTCGAGTTCGGTTTCCGTTATTCCGCCCTCGATAATCGCATCCTCCACGGACGCGACAACTGCCGTGTCCGCGGAACCGAGGAGAAACTTCCGGAGGTCTATACTTTTTCCATTCATAGCGGCGAACATCTCTATCAGTAATTGGTTTTTTTTCTCAAGACCTTACACATTTTTTTTCAAACATCTCAAAATGCAACCTCTGATCTTAAGTCGAATTCTGCTAACTCTTGTGTGCAGAGCATCTACGGAGATACCGATCCGACGCGCGAGGTTCTTCCGGAATTGGATGCATTCACTCTTTTCGTACCGGTAATAGACGAGAATCAATTCCCGATCCGGCGTTTGGAGGTCATCAAGGCATTTCGAGAGACACTCCAGGCGTCCGTCGACGACCGCATCGAGTTCGGCCGCGGCAACTCCGATTTCCGGAAGGTACGCCTCATCGAGTATTGGATTTTTGGCTAATTTCTTGAAGTATTCGAGCCGGACGTTTCTGGCAAAGCCAAGGACGTAGGACCGAAATGCCGGTTCGGAACGAAACGTCTGGTCGCCGACCCGGACAGCGACCCGATCCAATGTCTCATCCGAAAGGTCTTCCGGGTCCGAGGCGCTGAAACTTGCGAAATACAGGATGAGTCTCCGGCGTAGTTGGACGTACTGCTCCCCGGCCCGATTCGGGTCCGAATCGAGAACACGTAAAAGCGCGTCAAGCGACTCCTTTCTGAGGGACGATTCCTTTTTCATCGGATGTTTCGCAACAATGGGGACGGTTGAATTTACCACACGTTCAGGCCTTGGCCAAAAACGATTGAACGAGTTCGGTTTTGGACAACCACCCGAAAAATTGGCAGAATAAACCCGGTGATTCTTCAAACCGCGCGATTCCTGAGATTCGCCCGGTCCGATCAAACTTAATCATGGAACTTTTCGATTTTGACAGAAAGGAAGCTGAAGCGGCGCAACTGCGTCTCGTCGCGGGAAGCCGTGAACCTCAGAAGTTTCCCGTGATTGACAAGCAGTTTGTCAATTTCATATTTTTTCGGGTGAACCCCGATTGGCGCAAGCTTAATCCGGACACGAAACGCGTGTTCAAGAGCGAGTTTCAAAGTGTTTACAACAAGTACGCTGAAAATCTGATGCTCTACAGTTATTCACTGGTCGGTTTTGACTCGAAGGCGGATCTGATGTTTTGGCGGATCGGTTCGTCGCTTGATCTGATCCAGGAGATGACCGCCAATTTGTACCGGACCAATCTCGGCAGCCATCTCGAAACCGCGGACAATTATCTTTCGATGACGAAACGGATGATGTTCATCCCGCCGGAGGCGGACGACGCCGACGAGGATCGCTATCACATTCGCGCCGGCGAGAAGCGATATCATTTTGTCTATCCTTGTTCGAAACACAGCGACTGGTACGCGAAATCCGAAGAAGAAAGGACGTCGCTTGTCGAAGAGAATTTTATGGTGGGCAAGAAATTCGAGAACATCAAGATCCATCTGACGTACGCTTTCGGATTCAGCGAACAGGAATTCATCGTTAGTTTCGAGACCGACGAACCGAAGGACTTTCTGGCGCTTGCCGAGGAGCTCCGCGAAACGCCGGCGAGCAAGTTCACTCTTCGCGGAATGCCGGTTTACACGTGCCGCCAGCGTCCGTTGATGGAATGCCTGGACGCGATCGGCTAGGTTTTTTTGCGATGACTGGAGCGCAAGCGTCCCAGCATGCAAACGGCTTGGAACGCCGTAAACCGCTGTTCGGACGGGTTGCGTTCTTATCTTTAGGGTTTTATGCGCGTAGCGAGAAAATTCGTCATAGCCGGGATGGTTCAGGGGGTCGGATATCGGTTCTTTACCCAGCGGGCCGCAGCGCGTCATCAAGTTGTCGGCTACGTCAGGAATTTACCGGACGGCCGCGTCGAATCGTTTGTCGAAGGCTCACCGCGCGCGGTCGACGCTTTTCGCAGCGACTTTCTGACCGGGCCGAACTACGCGGTCGTCGCACAGTTTGAAGAAGAAGTGCTCGATCCAACAAATCTTTATTCATCGTTCCGGGTTGAGAAGTAGGATTCGAATCAACATTAATTATGGAAAGCTTAAGAAAACTGATCAGGGAAGTTCCCGATTTCCCGAAGCCGGGAATCAATTTTTACGACATCACGACGCTGCTCAAAGACCCGGCGGGTCTGCGGATGACGCTCGACGCGCTGGCCGGACAGTTTGACGGCGAGGCGATCGACACCGTCATCGGCGTAGAATCGCGCGGATTCATTTTCGCGGCGCCGCTCGCGTACCGGATGAACGCCGGTTTCGTACCGGTGCGGAAGCCGAAAAAGCTGCCGGCCGAGAAGGTATCAGTCTCGTACGACCTTGAATACGGCCAAGACACGCTCGAGGTGCACAAGGACGCGGTCGGCGAGGGCCATCGCGTGCTGATCGTCGACGACCTTCTCGCGACCGGCGGCACCGCCCGCGCGGTCGTCGATCTCGTCGAGGGCCTCGGCGGCAAGATCGTCGGACTGTCGTTCGTCGTCGAACTCGATTTTCTCCGCGGCCGCGACAAGTTCAACGGCTACGAGGTAAAATCCTTGGTCAATTACGACTCATAATGATCTGGGAATTGTGATTTCGGATTTCGGATTTGGGAATTCGGATTTGGGAATTCGGATTTCGGATTTGATTGTCTTAAATCCGAAATCACAAATCACAAATCGAAAATGGGTTCCGCTCTCGTAGCTCAGTTTGGATAGAGCGACTGCCTCCTAAGCAGTAGGTCGCTGGTTCGAGTCCAGCCGAGGGCACCAGAATTGATGGCGGAAGAATGGATCGATCCGGACGGAAATCGTTTCGGTCGTTTTCATTCTTCCGCCGTTTTGGTTGTGGCGGGTTCCGTTGCCAGATTGTAACTTGTGCTGCGTCCGCCGGCGGGGCCGCGGACCAGGATTCCTTTGCGGATCAGATCATCGATGTCTCGCGCGGCCGTATCCTGTGATGATTTCGCGAGTCTTGCCCATTTTGACGATGTCAAATTGCCGTCAAATCCGTCGAGCAACCGATTCAGAACCATCTGCTGTCGCGGGTTGAGCGTCGTGTCCCTAACCGACTCCCAAAACCGGGCCTTGCCGAGCACTTTGCCCAGCGTTTCTTCCGAGCGATCAAGGGCCGATGCGAGACATCTCAAAAACCAATCCAACCAGCGCGTTATATCGAGCCCGTCTTTCTGGGTTCTTTCAAGCTCGTCATAGTATTCGCGCCGTGTTTCCATTATCTGCGACGACATACTGTAGAACCGTTGCGCAGTTTTTTCGGACCGGGCGAGCGCGAGATCCGTGATCGCCCTTGCGATTCTGCCGTTTCCGTCATCGAATGGATGAATCGTGGCAAACCAGAGGTGAGCGATTCCGGCAGTAATTACCGGATCGAGCGGTTTTTGCATCTCGAACCAAGCCAGAAAAGCCTGTATTTCGTTCGGCACGCGTTCGGCTTTCGGCGCCTCAAAATGGACTTTTTCGCGGCCGATCGGACCGGATACGACCTGAATCGGCCCGGCGGAGTCGTCGCGCCACCTCCCAGCGTTTATCTTCGAAATGCCGGCAAAACCGGTCGGAAACAATGCGGCGTGCCAACCGAAAAGCCGTTCGGATGTCAGCGCCGACCGATAGTTGTGGGTCGCGTCGATCATCATTTCGACGACGCCTTCGACTTGACGGTCGGGTTTGACCACCCCGCCGGTTTCGATCCCGAGCCGCCGTGCGACGGACGAGCGGACTTGGTCCCGATCTAGCTGTTCGCCCTCGATCTTGCTTGATTTTACGACCTCTTCGGTCAGGGAATCGAGGACCGATTCTTCCCGGAGACCGAACCCGAGCGACTCCATCCGGCCGATCAGCCGACCTTGAAGATGCCGCACATCGGCCAGCATCACGGCGAGCGCCGCGTCATCCCAACGAAAATCCGGCCAGTCTGTCAGCTCGTGTATATATGTCATAATCTCCGCATCTCTTGCGGAGATTATAAGAGGTATTCTCCGCAAAAAGCAACAGTAATCTCCGCGGAGTTTGCGGAGATCATCGGTGCGATTCTCCGCAAGCGTGGCTTACGGCAGGCGTTTGATGTTTGCCGGATCGATAAAGAAGAAGAGCTGATCGCCGCGGCGTTCGACCTGGCCGGGGACCTCGACCGGCTCAGCGACGTAATCGAGCAATTCGCCGCCGATCGGGCCGCCGGTTTCGCCGACGAGCCACAATTCGGAGACGTTCCCGGACTCGTCCTTGATGAAAAACAACGGCGGGATTCCGCCGCGAAGGCAGGCGACCGCGCAGTCGCGGTGCGGTTTCGATTGGCCGGGATTCATCACTCCCAGATAGCATTTCGAATCGACGATCTCGCCGCGCAGCGTGAACCGGCCGAGCGGCTTTGCGTCCGTCGGCGCTTTGGATACTTCACCGTCGATGGCAGTGATCGAACCGTCGGCGATCTCGATCATCTTCAGATCGTCGCGATAGATCAGCGTCCCGCGGAGTGCGACCCGCCGGTTGTCGAACGCCTCGACGTCTGCGCCGTGTTTGCCTTCGGCGACCAGCGGAAAGCGTTCGAATTCCGGCAACGCGCCGTTCCGCGAGTCTTTCTCGAAGATCAGGAACGGCACCGCGCCGGCGCGGATCTTCCCCTGGAACTCACGAACGTTTCCGAACTCGAAGACCGAACGCGCAAACGGTCTCTGGCCGTTCCAAACTACCGCAAGGGCGACAAGCGCGGTAACGAACGACGCGACCGCGAAGATCTTTACGAATCGCGCGGTCCGGGTCTCCATTTTCGGGAGATATCCGACGTAAAATTCCTCATTCTTCATATTTTCGCCGCCTCCGTAAAGGTCCCGGGCTTGTTCGCCACGGTTCGAAGCAAGACCCGCCCGTCCGTTATCTTCACATCGTACGTCGCGACCTTTTCGGTAAACGGCGGCGGCGACGCGCCGGTCTCGGGCAAATACTGAAATCCGTGCCACGGACAGGTGACGCAGCCGTCGATGACCTTCCCCTCGCCGAGCGGTCCCGCTTGGTGGCGGCAGACGTTCGAGATGGCGGAAACCTTCCCGTCGTATCGAAAGATCGCGACGCGCTCGCCGTTGACCGTCCGGACACACGCCCGTTTCTCGGGAATTTCGTCAATCGCGCAGACGTCGACGAAATCTCCGCCGCCGACCGTCTCCGCATCGGTCTTCCGTTCGCGGATCGCCGCCGCGAGATGCGCAACGATGACGAGAGCGAGCCCGAATCCGAGAAATCCCGCGAGAACCGGCGACGTTTCCGCCTGCAGCACGCCGAGCGCGACGTGCGCGACGAGCAACGCATAGGCCACGTAAACGAGCGTATGGAGCGTTTTCCAAACCGGCGCCGAAAGGTTTTTGAGCCAGAAATCGTGGCTCGTCGCGGCCATCAGAAACAGGATGATCAGCGCGACCAATCCAAGCAACTGAAAAGGGAAGTCGGGAACGCTCCCGAACCGCGTGTTGTTCACCAACACGCTGACGATAGGGTTGATGACGCCGAGCGCGTGAAACTGGATGATGGAGAAAACCCCGTGGAACGCGCCGATGAAAAACGTCGTCACGCCGAGATGCCGGCGGTTGTAGAGCAGCGGCAGAAACAAAGGCGAAAACCTGCAAAGCGGTCCGATAAGCAAAACGACGTGGAGCAGGATCAGCCCGCAGGTCCCGAAGCCGCGGATCAGCAGCGTCTCGATCGTCGCGTTCCCATCGACCGCGGCACCGATCCCGACAAAAAGCGCGAGATACGCCGCAACGCCCGCGAGGACGACCGTGTCGTAGATCTTCTTCTGCCGGTTCCAGCCGACCGCGACGTATTTTTCGCTCATCTGGTTTGGAGGTTCCGTGCCGGTATCGACCGATTTACCGGTTCGGCGTGGCGGAGACCGATAGCCGCGAAAAACAGCGCGGGGAGCAGAACGGCGAGCAGCGCCCAGACGAGAAGATGCAGTTTGCGAATCCTACGCGTCATCGTTCCTCCGCTTCGCGAGTTTCGCCGCGAGCACGACCCACAGCGCCGCCGCCCCGAAAAAGATTATGAAGCGAAAGCCGATACCGCTACCGCTTGCCGCGTCATCGAATCTTCCGATCCCGAACGCGACGAACCAAAGCGCGAAGACCGCGCCGACCGCGAGATACGCGAAGGCCACGTAAACGATCACTTCCGCCAAAAGCATATTCTCATTCACCCGATTGCTGGAGCAGTTTCGCGACGAGCCCCGTCCAGCCGGTTTGATGGCTCGCGCCGACGCCGGCGCCCGTGTCGCCGTGAAAATACTCGTAAAACAGGACCAGATCGCGCCAGTTCTCGTCGGAACTGAACTTCGGCGAGTGTCCAAAGACCGGCCGCGCGCCGTCGGCGTCGGTCAAAAAGATCCTCGAAATGCGCCTCGAGAGTTCCTGCGAAACTTCCCACAGATCCATCATTTTACCTGAACCGGTCGGAAATTCTACCTTCAGATCCGATCCGTAAAAGTAATGAAACTTCTGCAGCGATTCGATCAGCAGATAATTGACCGGCATCCAGATCGGTCCGCGCCAGTTGGAGTTGCCGCCGAACAGACCCGAAGACGATTCGGCCGGTTCGTAGTCGACGCGGTGCTGTTCGCCGTTGACCTCGAGCACGTACGGATGGTCCTTGTGATAGCGCGAAAGCGCCCGGATGCCGTGCGGGGATAGAAACTCGTTTTCGTCGAGCATCACCTTCAGGACCCTTTCGAGCCGTTCGCGGAACGCGATCGAAAGGAGCGTACGATCGTCCCTGCGCTCGATGTTGGCGGTCAGTTTCGGCCGGTTCGCGAGAAACCATTCAAAGCGCTGTTTGAAATCCGGCAGCGCGTCGAGCGTTTCCGTATCGATCGTCGCGACCGCGAAAAGCGGGATCAGTCCGACCATCGAGCGAACCTTGAGCGGCATGTTCTCCCGGTCGTGAAGATGAAGAACGTCGTAGTAGAATCCGTCTTCCTCGTCCCACAGCGAAATTCCTTCCTGCCCGAGATTGTTCATCGCGTCGGCGATGTAAACGAAATGCTCCCAGAATTTAGTCGCGACGTCCTCGTAGGCGTCATCGGCGGCGGCGAGTTCGAGCGCGATCGCGAGCAGATTCAGACAATACATCGCCATCCAGCTCGTCCCGTCCGACTGCGCGAGTCGTCCGCCCGTCGGCAGCGGCCGCGAGCGGTCGAAAACGCCAATGTTGTCGAGCCCGAGGAACCCGCCTTCAAAAACGTTCATCCCTTCGGCGTCCTTGCGGTTGACCCACCACGTGAAATTGAGCAGCAGTTTCTGAAAGATACGTTCGAGGAACTTCGTGTCGCCGCGTCCCGTCCGCTTCTTGTCGATCTGATAGACCCTGAGCGCTGCCCACGCGTGGACCGGCGGATTGACGTCGCCGAAGGCCCATTCGTACGCCGGGATCTGGCCGTTCGGATGCATATACCACTCGCGGAGCATCAGGATGAGCTGGTCCTTGGCGAATTCGGCGTCGACGAGCGCGAGCGGGATCGCGTGAAACGCGAGGTCCCAGGCCGCGTACCAGGGATACTCCCATTTGTCGGGCATTGAGATCACGTCCGCGTTGTTCAAATGCCGCCATTCGGCATTGCGTCCTTTTTTCCGATCCGACGGCGGGACGGGCTGGCCCGAATCGCCTTCGAGCCAGCGGTCGACATCGAAATGGTAAAACTGCTTCGACCAAAGCATTCCGGCGAACGCCTGGCGCATCACGTTTTGCGCGTCTTTTGAAAGCGAGTCGGGAATTATTTCCGAATAAAATTCGTCGGCTTCGTTCTTTCGCGTTTCGATGACCTTCTCGCCTCCGGTTCCGTGCGGCTCCGATCCCGCTTTCGTCAGGCGGAGTTCGATTGACCTTTGCTGGCCGGCCTTGAGCGTCAAAAAGTAGTTCGCCGCGGCTTTCGTTCCGCGCATTTCGGGATTGACCGCCTCGCGCCGGCCGTTGACAATGCATTCGTTGATGCCGTCCTTGACGTATTTTGACTCGCTTTCGGCGCCGAAAAGACGCTGTTTGTTGGTGTTGTTCTCGCAGAACAAGACTTCGTCGGCGCCTTCGCAGTTCAAACGATAGCGGCCGAGCGACGGTTCGCCGATCTCGACCGAGCCGTCGTCGCCGAACCGGAGCTCGCCGCGGCTTGCTCCCTCAGTATCCCACGACCAGGTGTTGCGCAGCCAAACGGTCGGGAGCACGTTGATCGAAGCCTCGGAGTCGCCGCGATTGGCGACCGTGATCCGGATCGAGATATCTTCGGGGGCGGCCTTGGCATATTCGACGAAGACGTCGAAATACCGGTTGTCGTCGAAGATCCCGATATCCGAGAGTTCAAATTCGCCGCGCAGCTTTCCGGCGCGCCGGTTTTCTTCGATCAGCCGACCGTACGGGAATTCCGCCTGCGGATATTTGTAGAGAAACTTCAGGTACGAATGTGTCGGCGTCGAATCAAGATAAAAGTAATACTCCTTGACGTCCTCGCCGTGGTTGCCTTCGCTGCCGGTGAGGCCGAATAGGCGCTCCTTCAGGATCGGATCGCGGCCGTTCCAGAGCGCGAGCGAAAAACAGACACGCTGTTCAGCGTCGCAGATCCCGGCGAGTCCGTCTTCGTTCCAGCGGTAGGCACGCGAGCGCGCGTCGTCGTGCGGGAAAAAATCCCACGCCGAACCGTACGGCGAATAATCCTCGCGAACCGTGCCCCAGGCGCGCTCCGAAAGATACGGTCCCCAAAGCTTCCAGTCGCCGCCCTCGTTAAGTCTGTCTTGTTCCGAATTCATACAGGTCTGTTATTGCGCCGGGGTGATGATTTATTCCACAACCCGTCGGCCGGAGCCTTGGTTTCAAAAGTTTCAAAACACAAATCACGTATTGGAATCGAGCCAAGCGATTTACATCGAAGCAACAGAGTTTGCGACTTCGCGGGAAAGCCCATGCCTGTCAACGCACGCACTGGATTTCCCGCAAAGCCGTCGAAGCGAAAATTTACAAATCAACGCAATGCGTTCAAGACTCTGCATCGGAAAGTCGATATAATGAAAAGCGAAATGACTTCGCAACAGCATACCGTTTTTTGCCTTGCAAGCTACTTTAAGGGTAACGACTTTTTGCGCGAGTGCAAGGAACTCGGTCATCGCGTATTTCTGCTGACGCGCGAATCCAAACTCGCCGAAGATTGGGCGCGTGACTGTCTCGACGGCGTGATCCCGGTCCCGGACGACGGACATATCAGCTCATATCTGCATGCCGCGATCGAGGCGGCGCGGATGAACAAGCCGACCCGGATCGTCGCGCTCGAGGAGGGCGATGTGATCACTGCCGGCCGTTTGCGCGAGTATTTTTGCATTCGCGGAATGTTCAGTTCGCGCGCGCGCCTTTTTCGCGACAAACTCGCGATGCGTGCGACCATAGCGCGATCCGACATTCCGCAGGCCCGGTTTGCGCACACGATGAACTATCAGGAGATCGGCGAGTTTATGGAGCGCTTACCAGGTCCTTGGGTCCTGAAGCCGCGGGCCGATGCTTCGTCGATCGGCATCAAGAAATACTTCGAAACTGAAGAGGTCTGGCGCGCCGTCGACCGGTTGAACGCCAGTCACGATTCGCGCGAACGCGCTGATGCGTATCTGCTCGAAGAGTTCCTCGAAGGCGACGTTTACCACGTCGATTCGCTCGTCAGCGACGGTAAGGTCGCGGTCGCCTGCGCCAATCGATACGGCGCGGCGCCGCTCGATATCGCCGTCAACGGAGGAGTTTCGAGTTCCTACACGCTCGATTACAGATCGGACGAACGGAAACAGTTGTTAAAGGCGAACAAGAAAGTACTGAAGGCGTTTGGAATGAAGAACGGCGCGACGCACGCCGAGTTCATCAAGAATTGCGCAGACGGCGAGTTTTGTTTTCTGGAAGTCGGCGCGCGTGTCGGCGGCGCGTACACCGCGGAGGCCTTCGAGGCGGCGTGCGGCCTGAACATATGGCGCGAATGGGCCAAGATCGAAACCGCCCCGGACGCCGAACCGTACGTGCCGAAAGCGACGCGCAAGGAATTTGGCGGGATCGTCGTCTCGCTCGCCCGTCAGGAATTTCCGGACACGTCCGAGTATGTGGATCCTGAGATAATCTGCCGTCCGCGGCGGGAGTACCACGTCGGACTCGTTTTGCGTTCTGACGATCAAATGCGCTTGCGGTTCCTGCTCGAGGAATACACGCGCCGCTTTACGTTTGACTTCATGTCCTGCGCGCCGCAACCGGACAGGCCGGACTGAGTCGGGATTTGGGATATCTGGGATCTCGGATTTGGGATTGGGGATTTGTGATTTGGGATTGGGGATTCAGTTAGAGAGAACCGCCGAGCGATCCCGATAGTTGAACTCGGAATCTTGGAATCGCCAATCCCAGATCGGGAGGTGAGAAAAATCGGCGGTTGGCGGCGCAGCCGCGTGGATCGTGTAGCCACTCCCGGAAAGGCCGAGCCTTTCCGCACATCCGGGCGGCAAAGCCGCATTCAGTACGGCGAAATCCCAAATCGCACATCCCAAATCGCACATCCCCAATCCCCAATCCCCAATCCCAAATCCGTTCATCCTTTATGTTCCGGTTTCTTCTTCTTGAAGCCGGTCCAATTCTGTTCGCCGTCTTTGATCAGCTTTTCCTGATCGGCTTCCCATTTCTCTTTGACCTTTTGGTTGTAGTTGAAATAGAGTCTGCCTTCGACGATCTTCCAGGCGGTCGGATCGCCGTTCGCCGTGTACCCGTGCGAAACCGCCCAAGAACAGTAGCCGCCGAATTGCGGCGCGAAATTTGACGGATCGGCTTTGAATCTCTCAAGATTCTCAGCGGACGCAAACTGCCATCTCGCCCCGTTCCAATCGAAGGCGAACTGCGGGTTGCCTTCGACCGGCGCATTCGCGGTGAAAAATGCGACCGGGTCGTAGCCGCGGATCGCTACGTTCTCCGCCGTCGCATTCACCTGTTTGACTCCCTCAACACCGGACGAACCGGCGCAGGCCGCGGCCGCGATCGCGACCATCAAGAAAAGAATTGCGTATTTCATCTGCGTTACTCCAGTGTCCGGACGGCGTGGCCATCGGGATCACGAATAATTAAAGCACGCTGCGCGCCGCGTTTATTCCCTGATAGCGAGACAATTCCGCTCGACACGAATTCGAACTTCCGGTTTCCGAGCAGATCCGAAAGGGAATCCGCCTCGAAACTCGTTTGCCAGTGCCAGAGGTCGTTGCTCCGCGTGTCTCGAGGAAACGGTCGCCCGTCGCGTGGCGCGATGTATTCGAGAAACTCGACGGCGATCCCGGCCGCGTTCGGAATCGTCTTCGGAAGCGTTTGCGGCGCGGTCGAGGCGTACCGGACCTTGTTGTTTTTCAGAACGGCGAACGCTTTGTCCATATCCGAAACGATGATCGCGACACGACGCAAACTACCCCCGAAATATTTCAAGCAGAGGCGATGCGCCATATCGCCGATCTTTTTCGCACGGCAAAACGGATCACGATGAACCAGGTCGAGGCCGAGGACCTTGTTCAGGAAACGTTCATGCAGGCTTGGAAGTCGTTCGAGCAGTACGAGCCGGGAACCAACTGCCGCGCGTGGCTCTACAAGATAATGTTCAACAAGTTCGATCACCAACGGCGCAAGAAATACACGCAGGCCAAGTATTTTCAGGAGGCCGTCGATCTGACATTCCTGACGGCCGCGTACCAGGCGCCGGTTCCTGAGAACCTGACCGACAGGCAGATAACCGAAGCGCTCGACAAACTGCCCGAGCACTACCGCTCCGTGGTGCTGCTCGCCGACGTGCACGAGTTCGATTACAAGGAAGTAGCGCAGGTTCTCGAGATTCCGATCGGCACCGTCGTCTCAGCCGCGGAAGGACTCAGCTGCGCACCTCGCTCGCGGAGGTCGCCGCCGAATACGGCATCGAAATTTCGCGGATGGCGGCCTGATGATTCATTCTGCTCCTCCTGTCCATCACTCGCGCCGGGATCCGATGGTTCCGGCGCTTTTTTTTCCTGGTCGCGCGTTTCTTGTCCCAAATTGCGCGATGGAATCCAGCCAATCACCGACGGGCGATTGTTTGAACCCAGATTACGCGCTGGACAATTTCTTTCCCGCGAATCACGCGAAATACGCGAAAACTGGCAGGAAAATGATGACTTTTAGCGTTTTTCGCTGGCAAATTCTACCAATCGCGTGATTCGGGTTGAATCGAAGTTCCCCGCTTTGCGCCTTTGCGTCTTTGCGGGAACACCAGTAACTTTAGACGCAAGCGCCGGTTTTCCCGCAAGGCGCGAAGGCGCAAAGTTCGGCTTCAGGCATTGGGAGATCATCTCGAAAATTCTGAAATCGCACTGTTACTGAACGGCTAGGCCGCCGACTTTCCGAATATATCGGGAGCGAAGCGCCGAGACGCCCGAGCCGACAGGAATGCGGCAATTTTCTTATTTCGCCGAGCGGGCGCTCTTGAAGTAAACGCATTTGGCCTTGGTGTCAATTTCGAGCCGCTGGGATATCTCGTTTTCGATCTCAATTAACTCTTTCGCTCCCGGGTCGTCGCCGATCGATGCACGAAACTGCGCAAGATTATGCATTGCCTGAGCATAATTGGCTTCCATCCCGAGTCTCTCAAAAATGTCGAGACTGTTTTGGAAACATTCGGACGCCGGAATGCTCACGCCGTCGATCGCAACGCGGCCGTCCAATAGGGACGCGGTGATCCCCAAGACGCGCCAGGCCTCCGCCATCGCTTCCTGATTCTCGATATTCTTCGCCAAGGCCAGCGATTTCAGAGCCGTTTGCAGGGCATCGTCGAACTTTCCCTTTCCAATCAGCGACTCGGTCAGAAAACGGTACATCTCAGGCAGCAGAAAATGCCGGTCGTCGTCGACCGAGCCGATGATCGCATTCAGTTCCGTTTCAGCCGCCTCATACTGACCCAAATAAACCCGCGCGCCGGCGATGTTGCTGAGGATCATTATCTCGCCGGCCTTGTGGCCGATGTCACGCGCAAGATCGAGCGCCTGCTCATAGAATGCGATCGCCTCAGCGGCGTGCCCCTGCATATACAACTGAAAACCGAGACTGTTGAAACCGTTCGACGTATTTCTCAGATCGCCGATCTCGCGGGAGATCTCGGCTTGCTGAAGTTCGAACTTCCGAGCCTCCCTGAAGCGTCCCAAAAACAAATTCGAAAGTGCTAAGTTGTGCAGATGGTTTGCCTTTGCGAACGACGTGGCCATCCCCGATCGGTCCAGCAGTTCAATCGCCATCTCGTCGATCGAGATAGCCTCTTCAAACCGTCCCAACGAAACCAAGGCTCTTCCCTGCCGGTACATTCCCATCGCAAGTAGAAATGTCCTTTCTTCCGACTCCGGCAAATTTTCGTCGCTTGCGAGACGGATGGCTTCTTCTGCACTCTCAAGAGAACTCCGCGTTTCGCCAAATTCGAACTGTGTAAAGCTTAGCCCCCAGAGGGCATTCGCCTGGGCCAATTTGTCGTCCAAGCGCTCTGCGGTCTCATACAACTCTGAGAAAGTTTCAATCGCTTCTTGAAATCTCGCTTGCCCGTAGTAAACCCGCGCCAGACCGTGTTTCCACTTCAGAACTTCCTCCGGCGAAACGGGGGGGATAAGCTGATCGTCATCGACGTTCGATAGATACCCGAACGCCTTGAGAAAATAGGTTTCAGCGAGTTCAATGGCGTACGTGCCGCGAGCCTGTTCACCCGCTCTTCCATACCACGGCGCAGCGCTGCCCAAGTCGCCGGCTTTCTCGAAATGCTCGGCGATCATTGCCAAAAACTCGTTGCGACGATCGCCTTTGGTTTCGACGAACCATATTGCAGTTTCAAGATGCCAGGTCCGGCGTTCATCCAGGAGAACCGTTTCATAGGTCACGTCGCGCAGGAGCGCGTGCTTGAAAACGTACTCGGCGGCATCTGCGATTGACGAATTCTCCTTTCGAAAAAGCAGTTCCTTGCGACGCAGGGACTCCAGCACCGTCGAAACGTTCACCACCTCCTCGAAATCCCTGAGCGTTGAGTCCCAAAATTCCCGACCGACTACCGACGCTCTTTGCAGGATTCGCTTTTCCCAATGCGAGAGCTTGTCGAGCCTCGCCTGGAGGACCCCGGTCAGTGTCGGCGGAACCGTGATCTCGCGGAGTTTCTCCGGATCGATCTTCCACGTCTCGCCGTTCGCGTCGATCGCCCCCTGTTCGATGAACATCTTGATCAATTCTTCAACGTAGAACGGGTTGCCCTCGGTGTTCGAACTCAGCAGGTCCTGCAGCGTTTTCGGAATATGGTCAGCTTTGCTGAGGATGGCCGCAACGAGCTTGGCGCTTTCACGTTTGGATAACGGCTGCAGATTCAAACGGATGCGATTCTCATGACCCTCACCCCGATGAGGCCGGCGTTCGAAGAGGATCGGCCGGGTAAACTCAGCGAAAAGGATCGCTTCTTGAGAACATCGGTCCGCGATGAAATCCAGGAAATTGAGCGACTGATCGTCGGCCCAATGCAGATCATCCAGATAAAGGACGGTCGGGAATTTTCGGGAAATCGCCGCGAAAAACTCTGCGGCATAGATAAAGGCGCGTTCCTGGATCTGTTTTTCATTTTCGAGCAGTTCACGGATGCGCACCGACTCCGAAAAATCCAGACCGATCAAATGCCCGATGAACGAGGCCTTCATTTCAGCCTCCTCACCCTGGCCGAATTTCCCGGCAGCGCCGGAGGTCATTGCGAGGATCCCGCGGACGAATTTTTCGCGGGCGGCGACATCGGAATTGCCCTCCTGAATCTCGAAACGGAACAGAAACAGATCCCTGACCAGGGAAAACGGCAGTCCGCGGCTGGTTTCAAGCGCGCGGGCGTTGAAAACAAAGAATCGTTCCGGAGCAAGTTCGATTCGGTCGTGGAACTCGAACAGCAACCGCGACTTTCCGATTCCGGCTTCACCGACGACAGTTACGACCTGCAGCTCGTTCTCTTCCTTTACCGCATCAAGAGCGTTCAACATCTTGATGAGTTCCGCCTCGCGCCCGACCATCACGGCCTCGACCCCCTCCACTCCGCGGGGTTCGATCCGAAAAGCTCTCGGCTTTACGCCTTTGATCGAGTAAATTTTAGAGTCGGATTTCTTGCGTTTGAACGAATCGCTTTTAAGCGCTGCCTCTTCAACCTGAAAGATTCCGCGTATGTGCCGATACGTATCAAACGAAACCAAGACCTCCCCGACGGAGGTTCCGGAAAGAATTCGCTTTGCGGCATTGACCGCGGAACCGGCCGTTATCAACTCCCCTGTATCGGTGCTGCTCCCGACGAGAATCGTTCCCGTGCTGATCGCGATCTTGAGCAAAGACACACTTCTGAGGTCCGCCTTTTCAACGTCCGAAAGCGCGATCTCATTGCTTAGATTCTTGTTAAAGTATTCATTTACCTTAGTTTGCAGGTCCAGAGCTGTCCGCACGGATCGTTCGGGATCGCTCTCGCTGCTCGAATCCATCCCCCAGACGGAAAGGAACGTATCGGTCGAACGCTCGGCGATCTTGCTACCGCCTTCGGAAATGACGCCGCCGAGAAAATCGGAAAGATCGTTCGTGATGTTCGACGATCTTTCCGGGTCGAAGTCTTCGAGAAATTCGAGGATCGCGGAAACGTCCGTGAACATCAGCGTAACCTGTCGGCGCTGGCCCGAAAAGCTTCGCGAAGCACTTTTCTGCGTCGCCGCCTTATCGATCAAAATCGTTTGCTGTTCGGCTGATGATACCGACGGAAACCCGTCGATCGTTGAGTCCGCTAACCGACGCAGGGTTTGCGCGATGCGGTCCGCATCCTGAGGCCTTTGTCCCGCGTCTTTTTGCAGGCATGCGGCGACGAGAGTCTCCAACTCGTGCGACACACCCGGTACAAGAGCCCTGATCGGCTCGGGCTCGGAATGGATGATGCGATGAAGCGCGTCGATCGTCGTGTCGGCGGCAAAGGCCTTCTTTTTCGTGAGCGCCTCGTACAAAATACAGCCGAACGCAAAAATATCGGATCGCCCGTCGATCACTGCGCTTCCGCGGGCCTGTTCGGGCGAGATATAGCCGAGGGTGCCGAGGATCACGCCAGGCCTTGATTTGTGCTCTTGAAGCTGATGAAGTTCGTGTTCCGTGTCGGTGAGCTTCGCCAACCCGAAATCGAGTATTTTCGCGTAGCCGTCCACGGAGACCATTATGTTCTCAGGTTTCAGATCCCGGTGAACAATACCGAATGAATGCGCTTTCGAAAGACCCAGAGCCACTTGCGACAGGTATCTCAGAAGTTGCTTCATCGAGGTGCTTTTGGAACGTATCAGTTCATCAAGGGTTTTGCCGTCGACGAATTCCATTGAGATGAAATGGATCGTCTCGCCTGTATCGTCCGTAAACTCGTCGATCTCGTAAACCGTCAGGATATGCGGGTGATTGAGCGCCGAGGCAGCCCGTGCCTCGTGAGCGAATCTCTGGACACGGTCGTGGTTGTTCACCATTTCGGCGGTCAGGACCTTGAGCGCGACACGGCGGGCGAGACGCGTATCCTGGGCGAGATAGACCGCTCCCATTCCTCCTTCTCCGAGGATGGCCTTGACCCGATAACGTCCGATCTCCTTGTTGATGAGACTCCTCGCGGGTTCGTGCTCCGAGAACATTTCAGCCGCGAGTTGCCCCGGTGAACTGTCAAAAATGCTGTTTGGGCCGTTTTCGAAGGCGAGCACGGCCTCGACCTCTTTCCGGAGTTCGGAATCCGCTCCGCATTCTTTCGCCAAAAACGAGACCCGCGCTTCGCGATCCAACCCGAGCGCCGCGTGATAGATTTCTTCGATTTTCCGGAATCTGTCGGAATTCATATGCGGGATAGGACAATCAATTTTGCGAGATTTCCTTCAGCGGCCAATTCTTGGCGAAGCTCCAGTTGCGTTTGGCGGTTATCACTGAAATCTGCATCACCGCGGCGATCTCGTCAAAATTCAAGCCCCCGAAAAACCTCATCTCAACGACCCGGCATTTTCTCTCGTGCAGTGCGGCGAGTCTCGACAACGCTTCGTCCAGGGCGACGATCTCATCCGAGCGTTCATCCGAAATCACGGTGCTTGCAGTCAGCGTGATCCGCTTCTTCGATCCGCAGTGCCTTCGGCTCTGTTTCGATCGGGCGTAGTCGACCAGAATATGCCGCATTGCCTGCGCCGCGCCGCCGAAAAAATGTGCCCTGTTCTTCCAGTCCTTTTCCGCGTTCCCGGCTAGTTTCAAGTACGCCTCATGGATCAACTCGGTGGTTTGCAGCGTGTGGCCGCTACCCTGACGATTCATATACCGCTTGGCCATCCGTCGGAGTTCGCCGTAAACTCGGCATCAGCTCGTCGACGGCCGACCGGTCGCCATTGCTCCATTGAACAAGAAACTGCGTGATTTGATGCGACTCGCTTCTTGTCATAACTGTCTTCGGTAAGGCTTTTTCTCATTATAACCCAAACATCGGGAGAGGCATTCACCCGGCAAAAAACAAAACGAATCGCCGATGGACTTGTTTGATCCGGGCAGGGCGCAAAACCGAGTGTTTGCAGACTCGAGGAGTCGGGGCCCCGCTTTCAGTATGTCGGCCGGGAACCGAGAAGAACGGTGCCCTCTGCTACCCAGCCGGCAAATCCGGCTGTTCCGGAGTCGGTCCGGTTTGCCGGGGAATCTGCCCGTCGGGATTTTCCGACATCGGAGCGTTGCGCAGTCTGGTCTGAAGTCACAGCTTCGGGCGAACACCTACGATATTCAGACGAATCCTGTAAAGCCCCCCGCGCGCGCACAGCACCGGTTGGCAGTGATCGGCGCGCCTTGCGTTCCGACATTGTCGGTCCTCTTTTTACGGGCCATTTCCCTTATTTTTGGAAATTTTGGAAAGGTTTCGCGAATAGACCTTTCTATAAACAACGGAAAGAAAAAAGGTGGTCAAGTACGGTGGCAAGCGAACTGGCTTATCAGAAGTCTATCCGAAGTCTGTTTTACAATCTCCAGTCATTAATTTCAAAGGGCCGTGTTTAGCGAGAACACGGCCCATTTTTCGATTTTGGATTCGGGATTTTGGATCTTGGCCTTTTCCGGATCGAGATCGTGCATCTTCCGAATCCAAATCTGGTTGGATCCATCCCCAAAACGTGGCAAAATCGATCTACGATGCTGAAAGTCCTTTCCGCCGAAGAGATGCGCGAGGTCGACCGCCTGACGACCGAGAAATATGGCATTCCGTCGATCGATCTGATGGAAAACGCGGCGACGGCGGTTTACAAGGCGATTTCCGAGCGCTGTGTCGGTGGCGTTTCCGGTAAGAGGTTTGCGATTCTCTGCGGCAAGGGGAACAATGGCGGTGACGGCGCCGCACTGGCGAGAATCCTGTTTCAAAACGGCGCATCGGTTTCGGTTTTTCTGCTCGGTCAACTTGCCGACACGATCGGAGACGCACGGACGAATTTCGAACGTTGTTTCAGTATCATCGCAAACAACGATAACGGTCGGTTTTCGTGTCGAGAAATCGGACCGGATGACCTCGAGGTTGTTGCAACTGCGGTCGATGATTGTGACTGCATCGTTGACGCGATTTTCGGGACGGGTCTCGAACGGCCGTTGCGGGCGCATTGGATTGCGATCGCCGAATTGATCAGCTCGAAATCCGGTAGTCTTTGCCGGGTTGTTTGCGTCGATGTGCCATCGGGATTGTCCGCCGATTCAGGAGTCATCGGCCAAAACGTTTTCGGAGATCTAACGGTTACCTTCACCGCCCCGAAACTCGCGAATGTTTTTCCGCCTGCAATGCATGCCAACGGCGAACTCGTCGTTGCCGACATCGGTTCGCCGCGTGAATTGATCGAAGATTCGCCGTCGAAGATATTCGTTTCCGAAGCAGTTGACGCGAGGAAGTGGCTCAGAAAAACCGATTTCTCGAACGATTCGCACAAATACAAGCGCGGTCACGCGTTGCTGATCGTCGGTTCGCGTGATTACGCGGGGGCGGCGGCGCTTGCGGGCAACGCCGCGATGCGCTCAGGCGCGGGACTTGTTACGGTCGCGACGACGCGTTCGGCGCAGGCCGCGATCTCGTCGAAAATGATCGAAGAGGTCATCACGCGCGGGCTCGATGAAAATGACGCCGGAAAGCTTTCGGGCGCGGCCGTGAGCGAGATAGAGACGCTCAGCCGGCGCGCGACGGCGGTAGCGATCGGTTGCGGGCTCGGCGTTGGAGACGACATGGCCTTCGTGCGAGCGATCGTCGAAAACCGGCGGACGCCGATGATAATCGACGCCGGTGGTTTGACCGCCCTCTCGCCGTTTGATTTGCACGGATCCGACGAACTTCCGCTGATTTTGACGCCGCATGACGGCGAATTTCGGCAAATTCTCGGAACGTCCGACAAATCGGACCTCGACGATCGCCTCGGCGCCGCCCGCGACTTTGCAACCAAATGCAATGTCTTCCTCGTACTTAAAGGCGAACGCGTCCTGATTGCAGCGCCCGACGGTCGCGTCGTTATCAATCCGACCGGGAATTCCGGGCTCGGAAAGGCAGGGAACGGCGATACGCTCACCGGAATACTGACCGGATTTGCGGCGCAAGCGTCGGCGCTCGGCGCTGATGTGTTCGAGACCGTCGTTGCGGCCGTCTATGTCGCGGGACTCGCGGGCGACATCGCCGAAGAACGGTACGGGAAACGCGCGATGACCGCGAGTGATGTCCGGGACGCGCTCGTCGAGGCCTACAGGAGAATTGAGGCAAATGATTGATTCCAAAGCGCTTCTTGAGAATTGGATCGCCGCCTTTCAGCGCCGCGATCTGGACGATGTGGTGGCGTGCTACGCCGCCGACGCCGTTAATTTTCAGGTCGCTGCCGGCGAACCGTCGATCGGGATCGAACAGATCCGGCACGATACGGCCGAGTTTTTCAAAGGATTTCCTGACGCGTGGTCTCGGGTTGAGAACATCATCTGCGACGGCGACCGCGCCGCGTGGGAGTGGCTCGGCGGCGGGACGTTTCTGGGCGACTTTTACGGAAATCGCCCGACCGGCCGGAAGTTCGAGATCCGCGGTTGCGGCTTTTTTACGTTCCGCGACGGAAAGATCGTCTATCAACGCGGTTATTGGGACAAGATGTCGTGGTTTTCGCAGATCGGCATGGGGATTTCGGATTTGTGATTTGTGATTTCGGATTTGGATCGATTTCGCGCGGATGTGGAATGGACATGATCGCGAAAACTCCTGAACAAACTCTCGAGCTTGGGAGAGAACTCGGCACTGATCTGATTGGCGGCGGTTTTCGCAGATCGGCATTGGGATTATGGATATTTCGGATTTCGGATTTCGGATTTCGGATTTGTGATTTCGGATTTGGATCGATTTCGCGCTGACGCGGATGTGGAATGGACATGATCGCGAAAATTCCTGAACAAACTCTCGAGCTTGGGAGAGAACTCGGCGCTAATCTGATTGGCGGCGAGATGATTCTGCTTTCGGGCGGGCTCGGAGCCGGGAAGACTTTGTTCACGAAGGGAATTCTCGAAGCTCTCGACTACGACGTCGATGAGGTCACGAGTCCGAGTTTCACGCTCGTCAACCTTTACCGGACCCAGCGTTTCGACGTCTATCACATCGATCTCTGGCGCATCGACGCGCGAGCCGACGCGGCCCACGCGGTCGGGCTCTACGAGATCCTCGAAGACCCGCGCGCCGTGACGATCATCGAATGGGCCGAGCGCCTGACGAACTTCAAGTTTCCCGAGAGGTCGATCCGCGTCCACATCGAAGGCGACGGCGACAATCCGCGGCGGATCGAAATTACAAACTGACAGTCAATTCGCGTCGAACGGCCGGCGCCGGCAGATTCTATCGAAAGGGCGCTTGACGAATCGCGTCGAACATTGAATACTTGAAACTAAAGTAAAGATTAATCACAAAAGGGAAATAAATATGCCATATCCAGAAATAATGATCCACGGAATGCGCCAGGAGTTGGCGCAGTTGGGAATTGAGGAAACAAAGACGCCCGAGCAGGTTGTCGAGGCGGTCAACAACACGCAGGGCACGCTGATGGTCGTCGTCAACTCGGTCTGCGGATGCGCCGCCGGCGGCGTTCGTCCGGGCATCGCAATGGCGCTCGAGAATTCGGCCAACAAGCCCGACCGGGCGATCACCGTCTTTGCGGGCGCGGACATCGACGCGACCGACGTCGCCCGCGACTTCTTTGCACCGTACGCGCCGTCGTCGCCGTCGATCGGCCTGCTTCAGGGCGGAAAACTGGTCAAGATGTTCGAACGCAAGGATCTTGAAGGCCGTCATCCGTTGATGATCGCGCAGGAACTGGTTGCCGCTTTCGACGAAGTGAGCGCCAAGTCCGACGCGGCGGGTCAATAGATTTGGGATTCGTGATTTGGGATTTCGGGTTTTCTCGTGTCGTGAAAATCCGCATTCCCAAATCACAAATTCGAGATCAGATTTCTTTTTGCTCCCTCGCAAATTAGAAACTGAGCGATTCCGTAAGTCAGCATCACCAGAACCGGACCTGCCGTAAACGGGACGGCGAAGCGGTTGACGGCGAGGATCGAATCCGACACGACGAACAAGAGCGTTCCCGCGACGCATAACTTCCCGAAATCCTGATCCCCGAATCTGAATGCCGCGAGACTCGTCGCGAGCATCGCCGTGAGCGCTGCCGAGTAGATCGCAACCGGGACGAGCATTTGCCCGACGTGCGGCGCGATGAACGCGAACAACGCGCCGGAATAGAGTATGATCGCGATCAGCGCGCGGACGCTCGGCCGCGTTTCAACGCGGTTCAGCCTCCTGACGGCGAGAAAGTAGTAAATGTACAAAATGTGCGCCGTCAGAAATGCGGCCAGCCCGTAAACGAAAAGCCCGCCCGATTGCTTGTCAAACATCAGGAAGACATCGCCGAACCACGAGAAGACGAGTGCCGCGATCATCGTGAAACGCACCGCGCCAACGCCCTTTGTGCTGAACGCAAGATACAAGATCAGAATCGGCATCAACGCCGGCTTGGCGACGTACTCAATGCTCGCCGAATCCGTCGCCAAGGCGTAGACTTCAGCCGCCAAAGCGGCGAGATATAGGATCGAAACCGTCCGGAATCTCATGCGGGCATTTTACTCCAAAACCGCGGGCGACGAAGAATTATGTTGCCTAAATCACGTGTTTACGAGTAGAATTACGCTTGGAACGCGCTTTTCAGGAACCGATCTTTTGACCACGGTCACCTAATGTCAATCAGCCAACGACAACACATCAGATTCTCGCTCGATATTCCGGCCGTGCGCCACACCCGGTTCGGCGAGAAACAATCGACCGTGCTCCAGCAGATCAGCATCGGCGGATGCCTCATCGACTGGGACGAGAGTTTCTACACCGGCGAAGTCTTCCGTCTGGAAGTCCGGCTCCCAAACGGCAACTGGCTGCCGCTGTCATGCAAGGTGCTTTACAAATTCGAGGACAACGGCATCGGCGCGAAATTCGTCGATATCTCGCGTTTCGAGCAGGAACTCGTCAGCAAGGTGATCACGAATGCGCTTGAGAAAGAGGGACTGCCGATGCAGGTCGATCCGTTCGCTAACCCGCCGAAGTTCGTTGACGGAAATGAAAAGGGCGAACCGCATATTTCCGATCACCGGCGCCTTCAGGACGAACTGCTGGAACAGATAATGTCGAGCGAGGCCTAACCCTCTCGCGACTCCATAATTTTGACGAATGACGCCGACCTGAGATCCGACTCGCTCAGGCCGGTTTTGTTTTTGATCTCTTCAAACGTCATCGCGCCGCAGCTTGCGGCGCGCAGGAAGAAGTTGAGCAATCCCTGAGCGGACGCGGCGTCGTCGAACAAATTTCCGGTCATCATCGCCTGTGTCGCCTTGCCTACGAAATTCTTCAGACGCGCGGCCTGGGCGTCGGCGCTCTCGAGAAAAAAGCCGTAAAGCGCCGCGTACCGCGCCACGAGCTGAGCCGGATGAAGGTCCCAACTCTGATAAAAACCGTTGATCAGCGAATGCGTCACGTTGTTAAAGTGCTTGCGCCAAGCCGACTGGACCGCGCGCCGGTTTTCCGATGCCTGGCCCGGCGACAGATCGGCGCCGCGATGGATCGGAACGGGCATTTCGGTCGTCACCGAATCGGAAAGCCGAAGCCCGAGCGGCGTCAGCGAAACGAGCATCATCTGACGCGCAAAACGGCACGCCTCGTGCTGCAGATGCTGATGATCGGACGTAACCCCGAACGCTGCGGTATAATCGAACGCGCCGAAATGCGCCGAGGTCACGCGGCCGCGACCCGCCATCGCGATATCGGCGGCGTTCATCAAGGCTTCGGGCGTTTCGATCATTATCTCCAAGCCGATCGAATTGGGCGCGAGATCGTTTTCTGCTTCGAACCTCGCCAGCAAATGCGTGAGCACTTCGACCTCGTCGGCGGAAACGATCTTCGGAAGCGTAACAACGAGATTCGTCGGCAGGAGTCCGCCCGATTCCTTCAAGTAGTTATTCAGAAAAAGTTCCAGCGTCCTGGTTGCGCGAGCGTAAGTCTCTCTTTGGAAGGACTTTATACGGAATCCGCAGAAGGCGAGGCGAGGGTCGCCCTTTTTGAAGACATTTGCCAGTTCGGTCGAAGCCGCGACCGCGTGCGCGTCTTCTTCCTCGTTCGGACGAATTCCGTAGCCGTCCTCGAAATCGATGCGAAAGTCCTCGACCGCTTCGGTTCGTAGCTTTTCGATAACGCGGTTGTGGACGGTCCAGGCGAACCACGCGTCGGGATTTTTCAGACGAACTTTTTCAGGGTCGTCGGCGAGTTTGAACTCGAGGTCGCGGATGACGTTCTCAAACCTTGGGAGCGTGTCCGCGCCTTTGAGCCAGACCGCATTGGCAAGTTCGACGAAATTCGGTGCGTAGATTTCGAGCGCTCGAAGCGCGAGAGTGCCGAATTTGGAAGGCGTCTCCGCCTTGAAGAGATTGGCGCCTCCGTAAACCACATGGACGGGCTGGCGTCCGGGAGCGGGCGCGAGTTCCGCGACGGGCCGTTCAAGCCTTTCGCGAAAAAGCCGTCCGGCAAGTTCGTCGAAACTCTCGCTCATTGTATGAAGTGCTATTTCGACTCTTTCGAGTTAGACACGGACTGTTTGACGGCCTGGACGTCGACGGTTTCGCCGGTCAACTTCCAGTCCGCGCCTTCTTTCACGAATTTCCAGCGGGCACCGTTCGGGGCACCTTTCGTTTTGACCAGGGCCGTCGCGCTGTCGCCCTCGATCTTCTCGTTGCTGATCTGGCAGTCGGCGATCTGATCGGTCTCGAGGTACGCCACCAGCGAAGTCAGTTTTTCTTCCTTGAGATCGGTCTCAAGGCCCTTCAGCGCTGCCGCCGAATAAAATTTCCGGACCGCGGCGTCGTCTTTCCTGGCGATCGCGTCGCAGAAACTCTTAAGGACCGGGCCGAGCGTCGGCGCTTCGTTGGTCGCCGGTTCGGGCGTCTTGGCGACGGTCGTCAGATTGCTATTGGAATCGGAAGGTTTGTTGACCGCCGAATTCGCGTTGGGTTTCGAATTGTTGACCGCCGGTTCGCTGCCGCCGCAACCCGCGAAAAGAATCGCGAGGGCGACGGGAATCGTTGTTAAAACGGCATTAATACGCATAAAAAAACTCCGAAATTTGATAGAATTGCTTTGAAAACAACAGAGTATAGAACATTTGAAAAAAATGGACAAAACATACCGCGATGAATTCAGCAGGCTGTTTGTGGTCGATCATCTGCCGGGATCTTTTTCGCCGGCGGATGCGCATTTGCAGATCTACGACAACTACGTCAGTGGGACTCGTTTACGTTTTCGTCGGATCAGGATTCCCGGAACTCGCGATTGGACAAGAATTCTCCAGCAGCGGATCCCGGGCTCCGGACATACAAAGATCGCCGAGATCTATCTTGACGAGGACGAGTACCGCGCGCTCGGCGCATTCGAGGGGAACGAGATCCGCAAGAACCGTTATTTTACTGAAATCGACGGCGCGGAGGTCGCGTTCGATATCTTTCTCGGTCAGCTCGCCGGTCTCAAAACGGCAAAGGTCGAGACCGAAACGGATTCCGGGCTTTCGGCTTTCGAATTTCCGTTCGCCGCGCTCGAAGTGACCGGGGAATCGTTTTTTGACGGTTCAAATCTTTTTCGCGCCAAGTTTGCCGACGTCGAGGCCGAGGTTGCAAAACTGCTTCGCGGAATTCATAGCCAACACACGGTCATCGGCGAAATCGCCAGCGAATACGAATGACGCTTTTTCAGCGATCTGCGGTCATTTCGAACGTCAGCGTTCCGCCTTTTGTGAGCGCAGAATGCGAGACGTGTTTTCCGCTCACGATTCGTCCGTTCAGTCTTACGTTTCGGACGTAGTATGCGTTGTTGGATAGTCCGTTCGCGTAGATCGCCAGCTTCTTGCCGCCTGCCAGCTTGAGCGTCGCTTTTTTGAATTGCGGCGCGCCGACGATGTATTCGCCAATGCTCGGGTTCACCGGATAGAATCCCAGAACAGAGAAGATGTACCAAGCCGACATCTGGCCGCAGTCCTCGTTGCCGGTAATTCCTGCCGGCGTGTCATCGTAAAAGCGCCTCGTGATCTCGCGAATCAGTTCGTCGGCCTTGCGGCCCTCGTCGGTGAATTTGTAAAGATACGCGATATGGTGACTCGGCTCGTTGCCGTGCGCGTACTGACCGATCAGTCCTTCCTGGCCGAGGAACTTGAGATGCGTTTCGTCTTCATCTTTCTGGCTTCTTTCGAAAAACTTGTCGAGTTTCGCGGCAAAATTCGACTTCCCGCCGTGAAGCGCGATCAAACCGTCAACCGCGTGTTGCGACGCGAAACTGTATTGCCAGGCGTTGGCTTCGGTGTAATCACCGGGATTTCGGAGCGGGGAAGTCGGCGCCAGCGGATCGAACGGCGTTCGCCAGTCTCCTTTGGAATCCTTGCCGCGCATCAGTTTTGTTTCCGGATCGAAGAGATTCCTGTAGAATTCGGCGCGATTTGAAAAGTACGCGGCGTCCGCCGTTTTTCCGAGTCGGCGCGCCATCGTCGCGGCGGCGAAATCGTCAACACCGCTCTCGAGCGTCCGTGAAACGGACTCGCCGTCGATCTTGTCGAACGGATAATAGGCGTAGCGGTCGTAGACCTCCCAGTCGGAGTGCTTTTGACTGACGGTCAGACTCCTTTTGATCGCCGCGAACGCGCGCTCGGCGTTGAACCCCCTGAATCCCTTGACGTACGCGTCGACGATCACCGGTACGGCGTGGTTGCCGATCATCGTGTGCGTCTCGCCGTCCTGAAGTGTCCAGATGGGCAGAAAGCCGCGCGCGTCGAAGTGGCCCAGCATCGAGTTCACGAAGCCGTCGACGCGTTCAGGTACGATCAGCGTGTAGAGCGGATGCGCCGCCCGAAAAGTGTCCCAAAGCGAAAGGGTTGAGTAATACCTGCCGCCGATCGCCTTGCGGATCTGGTCGTCGGCGCCTCGATACCTCCCGTCGACGTCGGCGATGTTGTTCGGCTGGATCATCAGGTGATAAAGGCCGGTATAGAAGATCCGCTTCTGCCGATTGTCGGCGTCGATGTCGATGCGTGAAAGGTATCGGTTCCATTTCGCCTTCGTTTCCCTGCGAACGCGGTCGAAGTCCCAATGCGGAACCTCTGAACGGAGGTTGGCCTTCGCGCCGTCGACGCTGACGGTCGAGATCGCGATCTTGGCCTGAACCCGTTGGCTGCTTTTGTTGTCGAACGTGAATACGTAAAGCGGCGCTTTCTCGCCCGGACGCGGTCTGAGCACTCGTTTTTCGACGAACGGCCGGTCGAATTTGATAACAAAGAAGTACTTGCGCCGAACCCAGTTTTCCGTCTCGCAAAAGCCGGAAATCGTCTGTCCGTCCTCGACATTGACCTCGCTCGCGAGGACGCGCTTGCTGTCTTCGGACCAGACAAGCCCGTGTTGAAAGTCAATGAGGACTCGTTTCGACGCGGGTGACCTGTAGGTGTATCTGTGAAACGCCACGCGCTCGCTGGCGGTCAATTCGACGTCGACTCCGAATGTTGAGAGATGAGTCGAGTAGTAGCCGGGCGAAGCCGTCTCGCGCGATTTGTCCGTCTCACTGCTGAAATCGCTGCGGATCGGCGAGCCGGTAAACGGCTGGAGCAAAATATCGCCGAGATCCATCGCGCCCGTGCCGCTCAGATGCGTGTTCGAGAACCCAAGAACCCGCGTGTCCTTAAATTGATATCCGGACGAATATGCCCACCCGAAATAATTCGTGTCCGGCGACGGCTGAACCATTCCGAACGGTGCCGTTGCGCCGGGAAACGTATGGCCCGTGCCGTCGGTGCCGATGAAAGGATCGACAAACCTCGTAAAATCAGCGGTTTGCGCGCTTATCGCGAGAACGGCAAAAAGGACTAACAACAATGGCCTTAGAATTCTCATAGCTAAACTCTGCGGCAAAGACTAATTCAAGACCGGGTTCAACTCCGAATCGGCGAGTTCGCCGGGCAGCCTCCCGCCGAGCCACGTCCGGAGATCGTCTTCCTGATTCTGGTTTTGCGGCTCGCCGACTCGTGCGCCGTCGGCGAAATAGATGACCGTCATCACTTCGCGGGTCGTGTCCGGCGAGTTGTTGCCGCCGGCGGAATGGATCGTCCAACCGAGATGAAACGTCGCGTCGCCGGCGCGCATTGAGTCGGCGCACGCGACCGGGAAACCGTTGGCCGCGATGTGCCTGTCAAACGCCGCTTCGCTCTCGTCCGAGATCTTGATGCTTCCGGTCGGCCCGTGCGCGTGCGAGCCCGAGGCGAATGTGAGCATGCCCATCGCGGTGTCGATATCGACGAGCGGCATCCACATCGTGATCGTCTTTTTGGTGTCGAGCGGCCAGTAGTACTGATCTTGGTGCCACGGAGTGTAGCCGCCGCGCGGCTCTTTGAAAAGCGCCTGATCGTGATAGAGCCGGACGCGCTCGACGCCGAGCAACGCGGCCGCCTCGTCCGCAAATTTCCGCGCGAAAACAAATCGCTTTACCTCTTCATCCAACCGCCAGAGATTCATTATCTGGAGGAACGCCTTGCCGTAGGTGTCTCTTTCTTCGAGGCTTCGCGTCTCGGTCGAATACTTGCGGGCGGCGTCGCGGATTGCCGGACGAAACCGTGCGATCTCTTCCGGGGTCGCGAGACCGCGCATCAGGATATGGCCATCCCGGCGAAAGTCCTTTATTTGATCGGTGGTGACTTCTGACATCGACTTAAAAAGGCACCTCCTCTTCCTCGCGCGAAAAATTCCAGGCGAGCAGGAAGAATCCGGAGATCATAAACGCGAAACGCATCAGTCCGAACGGCAGCCGGTACTCGGCCGGAGCGGTGTAAACCAGCGCGCCGATCGGAAGTTGAAAGAACCAGAGACTGTATTTGATTATCTTTTCAGCCCAGGTCCGCCCGGGAAGAATGAACGCGAGCGCGAACAGCGACAAATAGCTGGCGCAGAATTTCAACGCCGAAAGAAACGCTTGAAGCGCGATCTGCGAGTCTGAGATCGCAAGCGATTTGATCGCCGAATCGAGCATCGTCAGGATGTGCAGATCCTCGGCGAAATCGAGAAATCCGCAGACGAGCATCGCACCGATCGCGAGATTGGCGATCGCATCTCTGGCGCGGTCGCCGGTTTTCAATGACTGCGGAAGGATGACGAAAAGCGTCATGAAAACGGTGATAAAAACGAAATCAAAGGTGAAGATCAAGCGCAGCGGATTCTGTTCGGACGCAAGCGTTTTCGCGTATTCGCTCGACTGGGTTACGACCTCAAATTTTTCCTGTGAAACGCCCGTCACGAGCGTGACGGAGAACATCAAAAGGATCAACACGCCCGCGACAAGCGAAAGCCGCACGATGGTTTTTGATTTATCCATTGTGCGGCATTTTCAAACAATAATGCCGTAGAATCAAGGCCAGATATGGAATTCGGAATCGGGATTTCGGACTTCGGATCTTGAGACGTCGATTCTCCAGATCCCAGATCCGAAATCCGAAATCCCAATTCAGGAGCTTTGAGAAACCCTTGGGGATTCTTTCATTCGAGCCGGGACGAGTCAGTACCATCTGCGGTAGCGGATGGTTGAAGATCTGCGGCTCTGAACATTTTCTTCGGGAAGTTCGCGTCCGAACATCCAGTGCCGCACTCAATTTGCGGAATATCGGTTTCGGTGTAGATTCGAGCTGATAAGTGAAAGCTGAAAGGCTAAGAACCTTGGATTCCCCGCGATTTGGATTTGCGCGATTACCAACAAACAATTCCCGATTTGGGATTTCTGACCTGGGACTCTGAAACGCCGATATTCCAAATTCAACAATGAAAACCGAGAGGTTTGAAAGACCAACGCTCCGAGCGTCAGCGCTGATCGCTACGTTGCGGACCCCGCGAACTTTGCGCAAGATCCCGCGCAAAGTTCGCAAAGCCCGCAAGAGTTCAGGGACCGCAAATCCCCAATTCCCGGTCCGTATTCCCAACTTACCTGATTCCCGTGTATTGGGCCGACGCGATTTTCCACGCACCTTTTTCTTTGCGGCAAACTATCGTCGTCCGAATGTTCCGCGGCGTCGCCGGTTTTCCGCCGCTGACGATCTTGTATTCGAATTTGACGATGACGATCGCATACTTGCCGTAATTGCGGATCGAAAAATCTTCCGCCTCGATCGTCAAGGACATCTTTTCTGCCGGCGGTTTGTCCTCCGGTTTGTAGAACCCGAGGACCTTGTCGCGCGGGTCGACCTCGCCGACAGGCGAAACCTCTTTGTAATCGGACGCGAAAATCTCGTCGAGCGCCTTCGGATCGTAATTCGCCTGCGCGTGCGCCATCTTCTGGACGAGCGTCTTGAGCGCCTGATCGTCCTTCGACTGACCAAACACCGATATTCCTGCGAGCGCGATGACGAGTGCGAAAACAAAAACTCTGAATTGCATTATTTATGACTCCTTGTGTGTATGAATTTGGGAGATGAGGTATACGCAAAGGCTTCCATTTGCGTTTCAAACTCGTCGTTCGGGGTCCGATCACGGGTCAGTAAACGTCGACCGCTACCGCAGACGGTACTGACTTGTTTGAGGCGCCAAAGTCAGTACCAACTGCGGTAGCGGTTGGTTGAACGCCATCATTCGGAAGAAAATCCGACCCCGGCCGCCAGGCATCTGCAGCGAGCGGGCAAACTGCAATGTTCACGCTTCAGCAAACGTTCAGAACAGCTCTTCGAGCGCTTCTTCGAGATTCTTGACACCGACGACGCGCATTCCGAGGAGTTTCTCGAGTCCCTTCTTGTTCGATGCCGGCAGGATAAGCTTTTTGAATCCGAGCGTCTGTGCTTCACGCGCGCGGGCCTGCGCCTGGAGGACTCCGCGGACCTCGCCGGTCAGTCCGACCTCGCCGAAGACGCACGTTTCGGGCGGGATCGCGAGATTGCGATAGCTTGAAGCGATCGCCGCGATGACGCCGAGGTCGGCCGCGGGTTCGTCGATCTCGAGTCCCCCGGCGACATTGACGAAAACATCGTCGCCCGCGAGCTGAAATCCGAGCCGCTTTTCCAAAACGGCGATCAAAAGGGAAGTGCGGTTGTAATCGAACCCCTGCGCCATCCGGCGGCCGGAGCCGAATTTCGTTCCAGAAACCAGCGCCTGGATCTCGACGAGCATCGGCCGCGTGCCTTCCATGCAGACCGTGACGACGGAGCCGCTCGCGCCTTCGGGGCGTTCCTGAAGAAAGACCTCGGACGGGTTCCCGACGGCGACGAGTCCGGTGTTTGTCATTTCGAAAACACCGATCTCGTTGGCCGCGCCGAAACGGTTCTTCGTCGCGCGGATGATGCGGTGGTTGTGATGACGGTCGCCCTCGAAATAGAGAACCGTGTCGACAATGTGCTCAAGCGTTTTCGGGCCGGCGATCGAGCCTTCTTTCGTGACGTGTCCGATCAGAAAGACAGGCGTTCCGGTCTGCTTCGCAAAAAGCATCAGCGCGCCTGCGACCTCGCGAACCTGCGATACCGAACCCGGCGCGGACTCGACCTTTTCGGTGAAGACGGTCTGGATCGAATCGATGATGACGTAGTCGGGTTTGAGACTTGCAATCTCCGCGAGTATGTTCTCAAGATTCGTCTCGGGCAACAAAAACAGGTTGTCGGCGTCGATCCCGAGGCGTTCACCGCGCATTTTGATCTGGCGTTCCGACTCTTCGCCCGAAACATAAAGAACGCGTCCGCCGGTCGCCGAAAGCTTGTCGGCGGTCTGGATGATGATCGTCGATTTGCCGATCCCGGGTGAACCGCCGATCAAGACCAGCGATCCCGCAACGATGCCGCCGCCAAGAACGCGATCGAATTCTTCGATTCCGCTCGGCGTCCGGGCATCGTCCTGCGATTCGATGTCGTTGTAAGACACCGGTTTAACGACTCGGAACGAATCCGTCGTCAAGCGTCCGCCGGCCGCGGCGCCCTTCGCGGCAGCCTGCGGGGTCGGTCGAAAACGCTCTTCGACGAACGTGCTGAACTCGCCGCAGTCGGTGCAGCGTCCGATCCATTTTCGTTCCTGACGTCCGCAATTTTGACAAACGAAGATAGTTGCGGGTGTTTTGGCCATTACTTTGTGAGCATTTCCGCCGGCGGTTCGTCGCCGAACGTGTACTGAGCGTCGCGCATATAGTATTTCCCGGCGAGGTTCTCAAACCTGACCTGCAGCGTCCCGTGGCCGAGAGTCTTGAATCCGATGTTGTAAGCCCCAAGCAACATCGAACTGCCGCTCATTGAAAACGGCGCGCTGACGATCAGCAAGGGCGGTGAATCGATCGTGACATAGGGCGTCGTCATTTCGGATTGAATCTTCCATTCCGAGTCGCCGTACCATACCGGCGTAAACGCCTCGTTGTTAATCCGCAGGCTCTGCGGACCGTAAGGCATCACGACGCGGTAGTCGAATTTGCCGTTCGGCCGCGGCGGAAAATTGAGGAATACGCTGTACTGTTGTTCCGCTAGCATCCGGTATTCACGCCGCGGCATTCCGGTTCGCGCGGTCAGATCGTAGCGAAGGTACGTTTGATAATCAGGCGTCCCGCTCGATGTCCCGCTGAGCAGAATGTAACCCGAAACTATTCGTGACGGGAGGGCGGCGGTCCCGGTGGACAACGCCAGAGTCAAAGCTGACAGGAGAAGCGCGTGCAAGACTGTTTTCATTTGGGTTCGTCGGACAGCCATACTTTAGCAAATAAGAATCGCGATTAACAGCATTAACTTTGAATTCGCCCGTTCGTTTTGTATTCTCGGAATATGCGGTCAACCCACGCATTTTCGGAAAAAGTCGCGCTTGTCGCCGGCGGTTCGGGACCGGTTGGTCGCGCGGTCGCGCTCCAGCTCGCACTTCTTGGCGCTTTCGTCGTCAGCGTCGATGACGAAGAGGCGTCCGAATCTGATGCTTTGCTGTCGGAACTGCGTGCGCTCGGGACGCTCGCCGCGTCGGTAAAAGCGGACGCAGCGACGCGTGAAGGTGCTGCTTTTGCCGTCGCCGAGATCGACAAGATGTTCGGACGGATCGATCTTTTGGTGACGTGTTTGAAAATCGGCGCAGAATCGGAGTTTCTTAAGACGGATGACGCCTCGCTCGACCGGATGCTCGGTGAGTCTATTAAGGCGCCATTTCTTCTGATCCAGGAGGCCTTTCGGTTGATGAACCCGCGGCCGAAGGCGCGGGTCGTTATCGTCGTCGGGCCGGCCGGCAATGCGTTGGGCCGGGTTCTCTACGATGCGTCGCGTTCGGCGGTTGAAGGACTGACCGCCTCCCTGTCTCGGGCTTTGCCGAAACATTTCCGGGTCAATTCGGTAGCGGTCGAAGGCATCAGGGAATTGAAAAAGTATGAACTGTTCGACGAACCCTCGGGAATCTCGAACGACGACATCGCCCGAACAGTGCTTTTTCTGCTTTCGTCAGAAGCGGTTGGAGTCAACGGAAGAACCATTCCGGTCGGATGATCGGGACGGTGGTTATTGCGGATAAAGGTGCACTTCGTGGTAAAATTTTCTTGGATGAAACTCGATATTCTCTTAATTCGGATCGGTTTTGTAGCGCTTCTGTCATTGATGGGCTATCTGTTGAACCCGTTGGAGAAGACGGTTCATTTTTCGGCATCTCTCGAGACGCGGCAGTTGCTTTCGGCGGGTATCGGCGCGATCATATCGATCGGCGTGATCGCGTTTGAAATGCGCGCTCGCCAAGCCAGCCTCAGGACTCTGATCGGAGCCGCAGTCGGCTCGATTCTGGGAATCATCGGAGCGTATCTCATCGGAACGTTGATCAGCCATCAGGAAACCGACGCGGTTTCGGCAGAACTGAAGACCTTTCTGACGGTCGCTCTCGCGTTTTTTATGGGCTACATCGGATTGATGGTCGGCGCGGCAAAGGGCGAGTTCATAGATCTTTCGGTGCTCGGCGGCGTTTTCAGCGACAAGGGCGCGCCTCAGGATTACCGGATTCTGGATACATCGGTGATCATCGACGGACGCATTGCCGATGTTGCCGAAACCGGATTTCTCGGCGGAACCCTGATCATCCCGCAATTTATCCTGACCGAACTTCAGCAGGTCGCCGATTCCCCTGATTCGAGCAAACGCCAGCGCGGACGCCGCGGGCTGGATATGCTTCAGCGTCTCCGCAATAATTCGAAGCTCGACGTCCAGATCATCGAAACGGATTTTCCGCAAGTCAAGGAGGTCGATTTGAAACTGATCGAACTCGGCAAACAGCTTGAAGCGGTGATCGTCACCAACGATTTCAACTTGAACAAGGTTTCGCAACTTCGCGGCGTGCAGGTTTTGAACATCAACGAACTTGCCAACGCGCTCAAGCCGGTCGTTTTGCCGGGTGAAGCGATGCGCGTGTTCATCCTCAAGGAAGGCAAGGAATACAACCAAGGCGTTGCCTACCTCGACGACGGCACGATGGTCGTGGTCGACAATGCGCGACGACTGATCGGCAAAACGGCTGACATCGCGGTCACCAGCGTTCTACAGACGACCGCCGGAAAGATGATCTTCGGCCGGCTCTGGGAAGAGTCTTCAGATAGCGGAGACGCGCAGATGAGCATTCACGACTCGCGCTCGGTCGGATTCAAAAAAGCGACCCGCGATCTGCGGCAATCGACGATCATCGAGGAAACCTAATTCGTTTATAGCTCATTGTTGATTGTTAATTGCCATTCGGGGTTTGCAATGCAATTGACCGTTCACGATTAACGATTGACGTATTTATGAATACTGCCATCATCGTCGCGGCCGGCGGTGGAACACGATTCGGCGGCGATACTCCCAAGCAATTCCTTGAAATTAGCGGCAAGCCTCTGCTGGTTCACACGTTGGAACGATTCGAGGAATGCGGCGCGATCGGTTCGATCGTGTTGGTTCTGGCGTCCGACCGGGTTTCCGAACTGTCCGACATCGGCAAAAAGTATCAGATCCCCAAACTCACGCGGGTCGTACCCGGCGGGGCGACCCGCTCGGAGTCCGTGAGCAGAGGTTTGGCGGCGATTCCCGGCGGCTGTGATGTTGTCGCGGTTCACGATGGGGCGCGCCCGCTGGTCACGGCGGACGAAATCGCGGCGACCGTCCGGGCGGCGGCGGAATTCGGAGCGGCGTGTCTCACTGCTCCGGTGACGGACACCATCAAGGAGATTTCCGGCGGCGTCATAAGGAGAACCATCGATCGATCGACGCTGCGTCGGGCGCTGACGCCGCAGGCATTCAGGTATGACATTCTGCGGAGAGCCTTCGACGGTGCCGACCTCGGAGACAATGCGACCGACGAATGCTGTCTGGTTGAAAAGCTTGGCGTTTCGATACACGTCATCGACGGCAGTCCGCGAAATATCAAGGTCACGACACCCGATGATCTAAACTTCGTCAGTCAATTCCTCCGGTAGAGATTTTTCTTGCCATTCCGCTGGATTTTGCTAAAATTCCGTTCACGAATTAATTTCGAATACCATCACGGGAGTGACTGAAGAATGTCAGAAGACGCAACCTTGCCAAACGCTGAAACGATGCTGCGAACCATCCTCGAACGCATCACCCGCCTCGAAGAGAACATTGACCGGAAGTTCGACGAGAAATTCGACGAGTTACGACTTGAGATCGACCGCAAATTCGACGAAAGATTCGCCGCATTCCGGATCGAGATCGACCGTAAGTTCGACGAAAGATTCGCCGCATTCCGAATCGAGATCGACCGCAAATTCGACGAAAGATTCGCCGCATTCCGGATTGAGATCGATCGGAAATTCGACGAGAGATTCGCTGCGTTCCGGATTGAGATCGACGAGAAGATCGACCAGAAATTCGATGAGAAGTTTGATTCCATCCGGTCGGAGATCGCGCCGCATTTTGAGGAATTCCGCCACCAGATGATGAACTTTGACGTTCGGCTTGACCGCGTCGAGGCTTTGACTCACGAAGTACTGAACATCACTTTGAACAACCGCGCCGACGTTAAGGTGCTTCGCGAAGAGGTCCGGGCATGGGCTGACGATGTTCGCCAGCTTCAGCTGCACGCGGCCTAGCAAATTATGCGAATCGGATTCGGAAACGACATTCACCGGCTTGAGTCCGGACGGCCGCTGATCCTCGGCGGCGTGAACGTGCCGTCAGACAATGGGGCCGTCGGACATTCCGATGCCGACGCGCTGACGCACGCCGTGACGGATGCGCTTCTCGGGGCTTTGGCGCTCGGCGACATCGGGACGCATTTTTCGGATCGCGACGAACGTTGGAAAGGCGCGGACAGTTTCGTTTTCCTTCGTGAAGCCGTTCGGCTTGTTCGGGAGCGCGGATTTTCGGTCGTGAACGTCGATTCGACGATCAGCCTCGAAGTTCCGAAGCTGCGGCCATTCATTGAGTCAATGCGTGCAAATCTCGCGTCCGCACTTGGGTTGCGGGTCGAGTCGGTCTCGGTGAAAGCAAAAACCGGCGAGGGCGTCGACGCTGTCGGCGAAAGTCGTGCAGTTCGCGCCGAAGCCGTGGTTTTGGTTCGGGCAATCAAATGAAAAAGGCCGTCTTTTCAGACAGCCTCATTTGAATATCAGCAAAAAACGTTGCGTTAACGAACGTGTGCCCCGTTCTGTCTCGCGGAATCGAGAACTGCTTCCCAGGTGCGCGAGATCTCGGCACTGAAACGGCCCGACTCCGAATAGAAACTTCTGCGATCGACCTTGGTCCCCTTCATTTCGTTCAGGAACTCGGAATAATCTTGCCACGCCTTCATATGTTCGTTCCAAGCCACTCTAAACTCCCTCGGAAAAGCTTTGGCGTCCATCGCTGAGGATTTGGACCAGTAATTCTCAACCGATTCGGCATAATCCGCCGAGACGATATTAGATCCCGAAAGCAACCTCACGTCGCGTGACGAGCCGTTCGATTCGTCGCGGCGGATAAAATCCTCAAGTTCGAATCCGAGCGCTGAATGTTGATCGTGCCTGGAAAAGGCGGCCGGCACAAACGGGACGACCGGCGCCGGGAAAAACATCCGCACCAGACCAACCGAAAAAACAAATGCGACGACAAACGCGACGATTCCGAAAACTGTTCTTGGATTTTTCATTACTGCTTATACCTCTCAAAAAATCTGAGTCCTTATTATCACCTAATCCCTCGGAAAAGGGAACACTTTAATGACGAAAATCTCCCGAAAATTTGCTAAAGTCTTCTTTAATGACTCCACAAGACTTGATCCGCAAAAAACGCGACGGCGCCAGATTTTCGGAAGACGATATCGAGACTTTCATCAAGGGCGTCAGCGACGGCTCTTGGGCCGATTATCAAATCACTGCCCTCGTGATGGCGATGTTCATCCACGGTCTGAATCTCAGCGAACAAAACGCGCTTGTACGTGCGATGCTCCATTCCGGCGAAACGTTGGATTTCAGCGACATCGACGCGCCGAAAGCCGACAAGCACTCGACCGGCGGAGTCGGCGACAAGACATCGCTGATCATCGCGCCGCTTGCGGCCGCCTGCGGTGTCGCGGTGCCGATGATCTCGGGCCGCGGGCTTGGACATACCGGCGGGACGCTCGACAAACTCGAGTCGATCGACGGCTACAACGTGCGGCTTTCGAAATCGCAGATCAAGCAAGTGCTGAAAAAGTGCGGCTTCGCGCTTGCTGGGCAGACGAAACGGCTTGTGCCGGCGGACCGCAAGCTATACGCGCTGCGCGATGCCTGCGCGATGGTCGAATCAGTGCCGCTGATCGTCGCTTCGATCATGTCGAAAAAACTTGCCGAAGACCTTGACGCTCTCGTCCTCGACGTCAAAACGGGCAACGGCGCGTTTATGGAAACCCTCTGGGACGCACGCGTTCTCGCCAAGTACATGGTTGCGGCCGGGAACGACTTTGGTGTGAGAACCGAGGCTGTGATCACCGATATGAGCCAACCGCTCGGACGATTCGCGGGGAATGCGCTCGAGGTCTACGAGTGTCTTAAAATAATGCGCGGCGAGATCGACGAGATGTCGCAGACGACGCTCGACCTGTCGATCGAGCTTACGTCGCGGATGCTCGTCTTGACCGGAATCACGAAGGACATCGACGACGCCAACGCGATGTGCCTCGACAAACTCTGGGACGGCAGCGCGCTCGAGAAGTTTCGCTACAACATCGAACTTCAGAAGGGGGATCCGACAATTTGCGACGAACCTGAGAAGCTGTTGGAAAAGGGGATTGTCAAGGTTGAGGTCACGGCGGCCGACGCCGGATTTGTTTCTGAGATCGACACCCGCGCAGTCGGCGAAGCCATCTGCGAGATAGGCGGCGGACGAGTCAAGGCCGAGGACGCGATCGACTACGCCGTCGGCTTCGAATGCGCAAAACGGCTCGGCGAGCAGGTTGTCGCCGGCGACGTCATCGGCACGATCTTCGCGCGTTCAAAACCGCAAGCCGCGATGATTAGCGAAAAACTCCGGGGTGCATATAGAATAGGCGAGGAAAAATCGGAAAATCCGGGTTTGATTCGCGAAGTTGTCAGGTAGAATGAACGATTCCGATGAAGTGTTCCTTGATTGGCTCGACTTCGTTTTCGACGAGCGTTGGGCCCATGGCTTGCAAAACGAAGACGAGTATCTCGACCGGGAGGATCTCGGGATCGACATCGACGATTTTGTTCGGGACTGCATCAGGCTTTTCAGGAATCCGGACATTCTTGTCGGCCGCTTCAATCCGGCGCAACTCGACAGCGGATTTTTCAGTTTTATTCTGAGTCCGCGAATGGAGCTTTGCTGGTGGATCTGGGATCGCAACAGCGATGCGGACTTGCGCCGAGATTTCATTTTGTCCTCCGTCACGGTTTTTGAGCGGGTCTTTACAAAGGTCGTAACGCAGCATTCGTGTTTTATGTGGTGGGACGCGCTGCGCGATTTCAGCGACGATCCCGACTCGCGAACCGCTGATTGGATGTTCGAGGCGTTGTCACAAATCCTGGCGATCGAATCGGACGATTGCCGAGAGAGCGCCCTGCACGGACTTGGTCATCTTCGGCACCGCGGAAAACGGAAGTTGATCGAGGGATTCTTGAGGCAGAATCCGGGATGCGATTGTCGCGACTATGCGTTGGCGGCGATAGAAGGCAGAGTTTTATGAATCCTAAAGTAATGAAACCGAAATTCTTGTTGGTTGGTTTGTGTCTTTTTTGCCTGGCGCTCGTTTCTTCGTGCGGATCGAAGATCGAGGCGCAGCGTCAGTGCAACATCAAGGTCGGAATCGTGTTCGACATCGGCGGCAAGAACGACCGTTCGTTCAACGCCGCCGCGTGGGATGGCGTCAGGCGCGCGGAAAAGGACCTGAACATCTGCCTGTACGACGTCGAGCCTGGAAATCCGACATCGATCGAACCGGCGATGCGCGCGTTTGCCGAAAAGGACTTCGATCTGATCATCGGCGTTGGATTCGCGCAGGGACCGATCATGCAGAACGTCGCGACGGATTATCCGAATATCAAGTTTGCGATCGTCGATGGAGTTATCTTCGAGGCCGACGGAAAAACGCCGAAAAGCAACGTCGCCTCGCTCGTTTTCCGCGAGCACGAAGGCTCGTATCTGGTCGGGATGATCGCCGCGTCGAAATCCAAATCGGGCGTGCTCGGGTTTATCGGCGGGATGGACATCCCTCTGATCCACAAGTTCGAGACGGGTTACGAGGAAGGGGCGCGTTCCGTCAATCCCAACATCAAGGTGCTCGCCAACTACGTCGGCGTGACCGATTCCGCCTGGAACAACCCGGGCAAGGGCAAGGAACTGGCGCTTTCGCAGATCGGCCAGCGCGCGGACGTCATTTTTACGGCCGCGGGGAATTCGGGTCTTGGCGCGTTTGACGCGGTCGAGCAATACGGCCGCAACGAGCAGGGCGAGGCGAATAGATTCGTCATCGGCGTCGACTCGAACCAGAATATGGTCAAGCCGGGCTTCGTGCTGACGTCGATGGTGAAACGGGTCGACAATGCGGTTTACGACGTTGTCAAAGAGGTTCTCGGCAAAGAGTTCAAGGGCGGTTTTCACGCATTCGGGCTCGACAAGGACGGGGTCGCCTACGCGATGGATGACAATAACAAAGCATTAATCCCGAAAGACGTGATCGACAAGGTTGAAGCCGCAAAGCTGAAGATCGTCGCCGGCGATATCAAGGTTACGGATGCGATGGCGAAATAGTGAGCGGTGAGCAGTAAGCGGTCAGCAGTGAGCGGTGAGCGGTGATTAGTGAGCGGTGATTAGTGAGCGGTGAGCAGTGAGCGGTGAGCAGTGAGCGGTGAGCAGTGAGCGGTGAGCAGTGAGCGGTGAGCGGTGAGCAGTGAGCAGTAACCCGACTTTTTGAACCACAGAATTCATGAGATCTCTTACTGCTGACTGCTGACTGCTGACTGCTGACTGCTAACGGCTTACTGCTAACGGCTTACTGCTAATTGCTAACTGCTTACTGCTAACGGCTTACTGCTAACTGCTAACGGCTTACTGCTAACGGCTCACTGCTCACTGCTTACTGAAAACAATGCTTGAACTAAAGAACATAACCAAAACATTCGGCAGCGTCGTTGCCAACAACGACGTTTCGATCAGCGTTGAAAAGGGAACGATCCACGCGATCGTCGGCGAGAACGGTGCCGGAAAGTCGACGATCATGCGCATCGCCTACGGTTTTTACAAGGCCGACTCGGGCGAGATCCTGTTCGACGGGAAAACGGTGGCGGTCAACAATCCGCACGATGCGATCGCGCTCGGCATCGGGATGGTCCATCAGCATTTTATGCTCGTCGACACGATGACCGTCGGCGAGAACATCATTCTCGGGGCTGAGGGCGGCAATCAGGCGAGCATCGACTGGAAGAAAGCGAATGCCGATATCAAGGCGCTTTCTGACGAACTGCGTTTGGGGGTAGATCCGTACGCGATGATCGAAGATCTTTCGGTCGGCGCGCAACAACGCGTCGAACTGCTCAAGGCTCTCTATCGCAAGGCCGAATTCTTGATCCTCGACGAGCCGACCGCCGTGCTTTCGCCGCAGGAGGTCGAGGATTTTTTCAACATCCTGCGCCGGATGCGCGACCAGGGAAAGACGATCGTCATCATCACCCACAAGCTCGAAGAGGTCCTTGCGATCTCGGACGACGTGACCGTGATGCGCGACGGAAAGGTCGTCGGTCGGGTAAAGACGGCCGACACCAGTGCTAAGGACCTCGCGCGGATGATCGTCGGCCGCGACGTTCTGCTGAGAGTGGAGAAGACGGACGCAACGCCGGACGGGACTGTTTTGACGGTCGACGGAATTTCAGTCGGCGGAAAACACGGGCTTGCCGTTGATGGAGTTTCGTTCGACGTCAAGGCGGGTGAGATCGTCGGAATCGCCGGAATCGAGGGCAACGGCCAGACGGAGTTGATCGAAGCGATTGCCGGTCTGACTGCCATCGCCTCGGGCGCGATTCGGTTCGACGGCCGCGATATTTCGAAGCTGACCGTTCGTCAGCGGATCGAGCTCGGAATCGCGCACGTTCCTGAGGATCGCCACAAACGCGGGCTGTTGCTCAATTCGGACCTTGCTGAAAACTCGATCCTGGGCGTCCATTACCGGGCTCCGGTGTCGAGCGCCGGGTTCTTGAACCAAGCGACGATCGATAAACGCGTGCGTTCGATCATAGAGAATTTCGACGTCCGTCCGCCGGATCCGACGCTCTCCGCGAAATCGCTGTCGGGCGGAAACCAGCAAAAACTGATCATTGGCCGCGAGTTCGACATCAACCCGAAACTCTTGCTCGTTTCACAGCCGACGCGGGGCGTTGACATCGGTGCGATCGAGTTCATCCACCGCAAACTCATCGGACTGCGGGACGCCGGTTCGGCGGTCTTGCTTGTTTCGGCTGAGTTGGAAGAAGTCACCGCGCTCGCGGACCGTTTGCTCGTCATCCGCGAAGGCAAGATCGTCGGCAACGTCGATCCCCGTAAGACAACGGTCGAAGAGATCGGCCTTATGATGACGGGCGGAGAGTGATTTCGGAATTGCGATTTGTGATTGCGGATTGCCAGCCGCACAATGTCAAAACGAAAGCAAACGTGGCCGTTTGATCTTTACGATCTGACGGCCACGTTTATTTTGATCAGAACGTTCGGATATTCAAATCCGAAATCCGAAATCACAATTCCGAAATCAAAAATCCCGATTCCGGAATCTCATTGCATTTCCACCCAGTCACCGGTGTGGATCTCTTGCGCGGTGCGGACGATCATTGCCGTCGCGGTCTTGCCCTGAACGCTCAGAATGACCAGCTCGCCGACGATCTTGCGAAGGTCAGTCGGCCGGTCGGCCTTTGCCATCGCCGACGTCACGACCTTGCCCTGAGTTTTGTCGCCTTTCTTGCGGGCGGCCTGGTTGGAAAATTTCCCGCCGCGGAACGTGTCCGATTGAAAACCCTCGTCGCGGGCGCTGACGGTTTCTTTCTGCGAATACGGCGTGACGCCGCCGCTTCCGAGCGGTCGAAAGATCGTCAGATAGTCGCCGCTCTTGACGCCGTCTTCAGCGCCCAGATCGATATAAACGACCTGTTCGCGGCTGACCATTTCACGATAGTCGCGGGCGAGGAAAATACGGCCCATTGCCTTTCCCGACGGATCGGCGAACAGATCAAGTGCCGGACGCTGTTCGAACATCGGCGACATACGCGGCTGGATCGGCTGCAGCAGATCTCCGAGCAGCAGGACATCGCACGACGTCTTGACGCGAACGACGGAAACTTCCTGTTTGACCCGCACAACCTCGAGCGCACCGACTTCCTGAACGTAGTATCCGAGATCGCCCTTTTTGGTCCAACGCGTTTCGACCTGGCCGCGCGGGCGGACGACTGCAAACATATCGCCGACCTTAGCCCCTTTGCTGGCCCCGACGTTGACATAAAGATCGTTGCCCTGAGCGAAGGTATAAGCCTCCTGCTCGTTGTCGGCGCCAACGATCTTCGCCGACGTGTTGATCGGTTCTGTCTGGACATAACCGGCGCAATAAAGATTGTTCGGCCCCACCAACGGCATCTCGCGCTTGGCATCGCCCATCACGAGCGTCGATTTGCGTTCCTGCGCAACGACAGCGGTCGAAAGGACTAAAAGGCCCAAAAATAGAATTCCGAAACTTGTTTTGAACAACTGTTGAAACTTCACGATCGTCTCCTTATTCTGACAGAAATGAATCTTTGACTGAAGATTTTGAAAGAGGTTAACCAACTTAAGACTACCCCGACGGGTAAAGACTATCGTAACGCGTACGTTTAACACACGTCAACAAGTTTTTTCAGCGGTGGACAGTGGTCAGTGTGGGCAGTGGACAATGGACAATGGACAATGGACAGTGTGGGCAGTGGACAGTGGTATGTGGGCAATGGACAGTGTGGTCGGTGAGCAGTGGTCAGTGGTCGGTGGTCGGTGGTCGGTGGTCGGTGGTCGGTGGTCGGTGGTCGGTGGTCGGTGGTCGGTGGTCGGTGGTCGGTGGTCGGTGGTCGGTGGTCAGTCGGTAGCAGACGGTGGACGGCGACGGTGAGCCTTGAGCAGTCATTGTTCGAACTGTCCGACAGAGATCTGGCCGCTCACCGCTTACTGCTCACCGCTTACTGCTCACCGCTTACTGCTCACGGCTCACCGCTTACTGACCACTGACCACCGACCACTGCTCACTGCTCACTGTAATAATCCAGCCCAAGGTGCGTGATCAGGTCTTCGCCCATCAGATGGCGCAAGGTGTTTTTCAGTTTTTTGAGTTGAATAAAGAGATCGTGTTCCGCGTATAGCTCGGCGGCAGTCTGCGGCGCCTTGAAGTAAAACGACAGCCACTCCTGGACACCTTTCAGTCCGGCTCGCTGGGCGAGGTCGAGAAATAGAGCGAGGTCAAGCACGAGCGGCGCGGCGAGGATCGAATCGCGGCACATAAAGTCGATCTTGATCTGCATCTTGTATCCAAGCCAGCCGAAAATATCGATCGCGTCCCAGCCTTCCTTGTTATCGCCGCGCGGCGGATAATAGTTGATTCGGACGACGTGCGAGATATCACCGTAAAGGTCGGGGTTCTGCGACGGCTGAAGGATCGTCTCGAGCACCGAAAGCTTCGACTCTTCCTTCGTCTTGAAATTCTCGGGATCGTCGAGCACTTCGCCGTCGCGATTGCCAAGGATGTTTGTCGAGTACCAGCCGTCCAGCCCGAGAACTCTGGCCTTGAGTCCGGGAGCGATGATCGTCTTCATCAGCGTCTGTCCGGTCTTGAAATCCTTGCCGCAGATCGGGACACGATTTTGTTCGGCGAGTTTCGTCAGAGCCGGTATGTCGACAGAAAGATTCGGCGCGCCGTTGGCGAACGGGACGCCCGATTTGATCGCCGCGTAAGCGTAGATCATCGACGGCGCGATGCGCTCGTCGTTGTCGTACATCGCCTTCTCGAACGCCTCGACAGTTTCGTGGACCTCGGATGTCTCCAGATAGATCTCGGTCGACGCCGCCCAGACGATGACCAGCCGGTCGCAGCCTTTTTCCGCCTTGAACCGCGCGATGTCGGCCATCAACTGCTCGGCCAACTCCATCTTGTTCGCGCCTTCCTTGACGTTCGTGCCATTGAGCCGCTTGACGTAGTTATGCGAAAACACCGCCGGCATCGGTTTGAGCGACTGAAGCTGTTCGCGAAGATCCTCGACCAGTGATTTCTCAAGCACGCCGGCGTGAAGCGCGGCCTCGTACGCCGATTCGGGGAAAATGTCCCAGGCGCCAAAAACGACGTCGTCGAGCGACGCCAGCGGCACAAAGTCACGGATCAGCGGGGACCGATTTTCCGTCCGCTTTCCGAGCCGGATCGTGCCCATCTGCGATAGGCTGCCGATCGGCTTCGCCGTGCCTTTGCGAATCGCCTCTACCCCGGCGACGAACGTCGTGCTGACGGCGCCGAGTCCGACCAGCAAGATTCCCAATTTACCCTCTGCGGGCGCGATTTCAGTGCCTTTATTGACCAATTTATTACTCCGTAAACTATGTAAAAATAATAGCTTTACCGAAATGTTTAGGCAACCGACGAAAGGTCGTATTCGGAATACTTCGTATCGATTTTTGGGTTTCGAAGGACGGATCACCGGCCAAAATGCGGCGGAGCCGCTGATATCTAATAAAGAGCCACCCGGAAAAGCCGAGCTTTTCCGCACATCCGGGCGCCGGAGGCGCGGGCGATCGGAGGATTATCGGTTTTGGATTGTGGATTTTGGATTGAGTTGAACCTGAGATCCTTGACCCGAAATCGGGCTTCCCAAACGTCTTGCGGCTTGCCGCCCGGATGTGCGGAAAAGCTCGGCTTTTCCGTGGCAGCCAGATAAATACCAGCGGCTGTGCCGCCAACGGCCAAAATGCGGCGGAGCCGCTGGGATTCATTGAAGAACCTCCCGGAAAAGCCGAGCTTTTCCGCAAATCCGGGCGCCGTAGGCGCGAGGCAATTGGGGGATTTCCGGTTTTGGACTTCGGATCGAAGTTCAATCTAATCTCGAATGTTGAATCTTGAACCTTCGATCCGGTTTCTTTTGTAATATTCTCGTCAAGCCGTCCGCTTATTTTGAAGTTTCCGCCCGTAGAGTCTATCCTTATTAGTTCAAACTGCGTCATTTATGAAACTTTCACCAACCGAAATCTTTAGCGGTAAAAAGATATTTTTTATCGGCGGCACCGGCTTTGTCGGGAAAGTCACACTGTCGATGCTGCTTAACAACTTTCCGGATCTCGGACGTGTTTATGCGACGGTCCGCGCGCGCGACGCGCACGAATCGCAGAATCGTTTCTGGCAGAGTATTGTCACGAGCCCGACGTTCGATCCGTTGCGCGAAAAATACGGTGACGGGTTCGAGGACTTCATTCGTGAAAAGGTCGTGCCCGTAAACGGTGACGTCGGTAATGAATACCTCGGGATGAACGAAGACGAAGCGCGGAAGATAATGGAAGACACCGACATTATCATCAACGGCGCCGGGAACGTGACGTTCAATCCGCCGCTCGAATCCGCTTTGCGGACCAACGTCGTCGGATCAAACAACATCATCAAACTCGCGCGGATGATGAAGCGCCCGACGGTCGTTCACGTTTCGACCTGTTTCGTCGCCGGCAAACGGAGCGGCGCCATTTGGGAAAACGAACCCGTGGTCGGCTATTTCCCGCGGAAAAATGAGCTGGTCGGGACAACCTTCGACGTCAACAAGGAGATCGAAGACTGCGCGCGCCTGAGCGAACAGGCGCGGCAGGAAGCGGACGACGCGATGCAGATCGCGAAATTCCGCGAACAGGCTCGCAAGCGATTCGGAGACGAAGGTCGCGATCCCGACGACGAGTCGGAACTGAAATCGGCGATCTTTCGCGAACGAAAGATGTGGATTCGCGAACGGACAACCGAACTCGGAGCCGAGCGCGCCGAATACTGGGGATGGACGAATATCTATACTTATTCGAAGTCGCTCGCCGAGCAAATCATCGCCAGTCAGGATGACATCGTCAAAACGCTCGTTCGCCCGTCGATCGTCGAATCGTCGCAAGCGTATCCGTTTCCGGGCTGGAACGAAGGATTCACGACGACAGCGCCGCTGATCCTGATCGCCCTTCGGGGGCAGCCGATAATTCCGGTTAACGAAAAGCTCGTGCTCGACATCATTCCGGTCGATATGGTCGCCGGCGCGATTCTTGGCGCGGCGATGAACGCGCTGGTCGATGACAATCCGCCGCTTGTGTTCCAGGCGTCGTCGGGCGATTCCAATCCGAACGATATGAAGCGCATCGTCGGACTCGTCGGGCTCTATAAACGCGACTATTTCAACGAAAAGGACACCGGTAACAAGCTTCTGAACAAAGCCGCGGCGATGATCGAAACGTCGCCCGTGACGCAGAAAACCTATGAGCGCTATTCGGCGCCGATGCTCAACAAGCTCGCAAAACGCGCCAATACGCTGCTCGACAAGGCCGCGCCCAACTGGGCGGGCGGTCGATTGTCGAACATCGTCTCGGACCTCAAAAAATCGGTTTCAGAGTTTGAGAATACGACGCAGGAGACCATTGACGCGTTTGAGATGTTCAAGCCGTTTATGATCGACAACGCCTACGAGTACCGTTCGGACAATCTTCGCGCGCTGATGGGACTCGTCAAAGACCGCGAAAAAGATCTGTTGCCTTGGTATCCGGAACGGCTCGATTGGTACGATTATTGGCTCAACGTCCATTTCCCGGGAATGCGCAAATGGGTCCTGCCGACGCTCGAGGAAGAACTGAAAAAGGTCGAAAAAAGGTCGTACACGTACAAGGACCTGCTCGATCTGTTCGATACCGCGGTCAAGCGTTTCCCGACGCGGGTCGCGATGAAGATCGAACGCAACGGCCGCCGCGAGCAGTACACGTTCGAGGACGTCCGTGAACTGACGCTCCGCGCTGCCGGATTTCTCGCCGAAAACGGGATCAAGACCGGCAACCGCGTGATACTGTTTTCGAACAATATGCCGGAATGGGGCCTGACCTATTTCGGGATACTCAAGACCGGCGCGACCGCGATTCCGATCGATCCGGCGAGTTCGCTCGACGAGGTCGTTGCGTTTGCGCGCGCCGGCGAGGCGTCGGCGATCGTCATCTCGCCGAAACTCGCCTCGGAGAATCTCGATCTCGCGGAAAAACTGCTCGATGCCGGACTCGAGATCGACGTCTGGTCGTTCGACGAAGTTTACGAGATGCAGTCCGAGCAGGAAGAGGCCCGCCGGAACGCGCTTTTGCCGAACAAGATCGCTTCGGGCTCGATCGCGTCGCTGATCTTCACATCGGGCACGACCGGCACGCCGAAGGCGGTGATGCTCTCGCACAAGAACTTCGTGAATATGATCTCGATGCTCTCGTCGGTGCTCGAAATGGACATCAACGACGGCGTTTTGTCGGTCCTGCCGATGCACCACACGTTCGAGTTTTCGGCCGGATTTCTGACTCCGTTCTCAAACGGGACGCAGATCACGTATCTCGACGAACTTTCTGCAGAAGAACTTTCGCGGGCCATCGAAACCGGCCACGTGACCGGAATGGTCGGCGTTCCGGCGCTGTGGGAAATGCTCCACCGGCGCATCAAGACGCGTCTCCGCGAGCGCGGCGACTGGTTCGCGGATCTCGCCGACAATGTCATCGAATTCAACGCCTGGCTCCGCGACAATACACCGTTCAACCTCGGGCCGATCGTCTTTTTCCCGATCCATCAGGGGATGGGCGGCCGTATGCGTTATTTGATCTCGGGCGGTTCGGCGCTCAGCGAAAAGGTTCAGAAGGATCTTCACGGTCTCGGTTTCGACGTTCTTGAAGGATATGGGCTGACCGAATCGTCGCCGGTTCTGACGGTTGCGCGCCCGGGGAACAAACTGCTCCGCGGAAGCGTCGGAAAGCCGCTGCCCGGCGTCGAGGTCAAGATCGAGAATCCGGACGAGAACGGCGTCGGTGAGGTTCTCGCGCGCGGCCAGAACGTGATGGTCGGATATTACAAGAACGATGAAGCGACCGAGGCCGTGATCGAGGACCGATGGCTGCGGACGGGCGATCTCGGACGGCTCGACGAGGACGGAAATCTGTTTATCGTCGGACGATCCAAGGACGTCATCATCGATTCGAACGGCAAGAATATCTATCCGGACGAGATCGAGGATCTTTACGGCAAGTCGAAGTTTATCAAGGAGATGTCGGTCGTCGGCCTGCCTGATGACGACGGCGGCGAGAAGGTCGCGGCGCTTGTCGTGCCGGATTACGAGTTTGACATCGCCCTGTCGCGCGCCGACACGAACAAGAAGGTCGAGGAGCATTTCCGCGAGATTTCGGCCGGCCTGGCGTTTTTCAAGCGCGTCAAGATACTGCACCTGACGCCTTTCGAACTGCCGCGGACGGCGACGCGCAAGGTCAAACGACCGGAAGTTGTCGAACTGCTGCAAAACCTCGAAGCGAAATCGAGAAACAAGACCAAGGTCGAGGCTGAAGCCAAGGGCGACGATACCGCGCTTTGGATCCGCAAGGTCGTCGCGTCGGTCTCGAACCGGTCGTTGTCCGAAGTCGCGATCGGCGACAAACTGGCCGATCTCGGATTCGATTCGCTGATGTTCGTCGAACTCCAGGCGGCGGTCGAGGATGCCGGCGGGCGCGTCATTTCGCCCGACACGCTCAACGAAGTGCAGACGGTTCGCGAACTTCTGACCGCGGTTCAACGCGTGGACAAATCGAAAAAACTCGTCGACGAACCGCGGCGTGACGAAAAGGACACCGACGAGATTTTCGTCCCGTCAATCGTCCGCAGGGTCGGAAACCAGGTCATCGATTTTGCGCAGGAACGTCTTTACGATACGGTTCTCAAGACGAAGATCGACGGCGGCGGCAACGTTCCGCTCCACACGAACTTCATCGTCGCACCGAACCACGCGTCGCACATCGACACCGGATTGGTCAAGAAAGCGCTTGGGAAAGGGGTCGCCGAGCAGACGGTCGCCGTCGCCGCCGCCGACTACTGGTTCGACACGAGATACAAGCGCGCCTATATGAATAATTTCACGACGCTGATCCCGATCGAGCGGACCGGGAGTCTGCGCCAATCGCTGCGGCACGTCACCGAAATTCTGAAGCAGGGTTACAATACGCTGATTTTCCCCGAGGGCACGCGCAGTCTCGACGGCGAAATTCACGAGTTCAAGCCGATCATCGGTTACCTCGCGCTCAACGAAAAGGTCGGGATCCTGCCGATCTATTTGTGGGGTACATTCGAGGCGTTTCCGAAGGGAATGACGATTCCGCCAAAGGACAGCATCGGCGCTGAGATCGGTGCGAAGATCGGGCGATTTCTCGAATACGACGAGCTTGCCGCGATGGCAAAAGGCGTCCCGAACACGGAGGCCTACCGTTTGGTTGCCGCCCGCGTCCAGCATGAGATCGAGAATATGCGCGACGGCAAACGCGACAAGTTCGACGTCGCCGCGGTCCGCAAAAAGTGGAAAGCCGAACGCCGGAAGTCGCGCAAGCAAGAGCCCGTGATCGATGAATAGTCCGCAGCAAGCGTGGAGCCCAAGCGCTGCAAGTCGGCCCGCTCGGCTATTTGTCCCTCCAGAATATGAGAAGGCCCCGTTTGAAAAAAACGGGGCCTCTCCAGTTTTCTGTCGTTTTTGACGGTCCTTACCTTTTTGGAGTTCTCGCGGTCGCGATGTTTGAATACGGCGAATTGCCGGCCGAATTAGAGGCCCTCGCTCTGTAGCGATAGTTCGTATTTGACTGCAGGTTCGTATCCGTAAATGAGGTAGCCGTTCCCGGTAGAATCGCGATGACGGCAAACTTCGTGCACGTTGCGCCCTTGCATCGCTCAATCGTGATCTCGCCGGGGCTATTTGCACCATTCGCCCACACGAGGCCGATCGAGCTTCTTGAAAGAGCATTTGCGGCAAGATTTGCAGGCGCCGCAGGCGGAGTCGGTGGGGCGCTGACCGTGATCACTGCATTACGCGGAAAACTGGTAAGTCCTAGAACATCCGTCACGGTCAAAGAAGCCGTGTATGTTCCGGGCGTGTTGTAAGTATGCGTTGTTTGAGCGCCGGTTCCAAAGGCCCCATCGCCAAAGGTCCAATTCCACGTAGAAATCGTATTGGGGCCATTCGATGCGCGTCCATCGAAGGTCACGGTCAGCGGAGCCGTTCCCGATGCCGGATTTATCGAGAAAAGCGCCACCGGCTCGATCGGTGTAAAAATGCCCGGAACGTCGAAGCACGTGATCAGCGCATCGTAGCCGCCGCTTGAGCAAACATCGCCACTTGGCAGCGCGCCAACCCAAACCGTCGCCTGCCGCGAAAATCCTTCCCAAAGAAGCGTCCCGTTCCGGCTATAGCCCGCAGTTACGCCTTGAATAAATCCACCCGGAAGATTCGGACCTCCCGGACCGGTGACAACCGTTGTTCCGTCCGCAAGCGTCGTGATACCGCGCGGTATCTCATCCGTATTTAATCCGCCATCCCTGACTGCTTCCCAACGGGCAAGGCCGGTCGTCTCAATGGCGACGGTGTACCAATCAAGGAATCCGCGTGAGGCCGTCCCCGCCACAACCAAGCTTCCGTCCGGCGCCTTAGCCATCCAAAGGCCCGCTGCTTGATTACCGTCGGCAGGTCTTTTGTCGGTTCGCCAAACCCTCGCGCCGGTCGCCTGGTCGTATGCTATGACGGTCATAAAGTAACTGAGTTGTGGGGTTCCCGCACCGGTGTAGCCCTGTCCGGTTACATATATCTGACCGTTGTCGACGATGACGTCGTTTGCGGAAATCCCCTCGGGGGCTACTACGAGCCATCGCGGTGTTCCGGTTGCGGTGTCGATTGCAGTCGTTCTCCAGTTGCCTCCGGACGCTCCGGTCAATACGATATCCAGGCCATCCGGACTTAGCGCCGCACCGCCATTGGGGACCTGAGTAGATACCGACCAAAGCAACCCGCCGCCCGGGCTGTATTTGAAAAGGACGGAGTTGAAAACAAAATAGGAGTTTCCGTTTCCGTCAACAAGCAGGCGACCCAATGAAAGGAGCGTTCCCACGGAATCGATCCGCCATTGAAATGTTCCATCGGCGGCATACCTGACCACGGAAGCGCCGGTGAGGAGACCGCTTGAGTTTTGACTGTACCCCATCGCGACAAAATCCCCATTTGGCGCGGCGGCGATCCAATAACCCGCGAATGTTCCCGAAGCGGGGTCGATCGTCCTGCGCCATCTCATTTGGCCGGTCGAGGTGTAGGAGGTCACGGCCAAGCTTCTAGCGAACGCAGGGCCCGATACTATCGCGATATTTCCCAAAGAATCTACCGCCATCCTCGCAGCCTGTCCCGCTCCGGTACTGCCTGCATCGAGCCCGCCAGCACTCCATAACTCCGGAGCGACGGGTGCTGAAAAGACTGCGATCGTCAGCGCAAACAAAATAGCCACGGCTGAAACCAACCTCGTGTACGTTCTTTTTACTGTCTTCTTCGTGTTCATTCACTTAACTCCTCGTTCTCGATATTTATTCTGATTTCGGCATTTCCCGGAACGCCGTCGTGATCCGGTAACTGATTTCCTTTCTCACGAGCTTTTGGAACGGGGGAATTGTAAGTTCACGGCATTTTTTGCCCGGTCGGATTTCGGTATTTCCCAAAAGATCTTGACTAATAAAAAAGTATCTTTGTCTTTCCAGGGACAAAATTGACACTGTTTTGACACTAAGATTTGCACATTATGCCGAACGAAAACAATAGGACATTTGATCAGGTTCATGTGACATTTCATTGGAAGGGCAAAATGAACGAGAGAAATCTAGCGAAATTTTTTGAGGGCACATCGGACGCAGCCTTTGCGGTGGACCTTCAGGGCGAGATACGCACTTGGAATAGGGCGGCTGAAAAACTCTTTGGCCACCCGCGCGAGTCCGCGATTGGAAGGCAATGCGCCGAGATCGTCCATGGCAGCATCGCCGGGGAAAGGAAAGTTTGCGCGGAATCCTGCGATATCCTCGAATGCGTCAGGAAGCGCCGTGAAGTTGGCGATTTCGATATGCAGGTTAAGAATAGCTCGGGTCAGCCGTTTTGGGTAAACGTTTCGCTGGTTGTCGCGATCGATGAAAGGACCGATAGGCGCCTGGCGGTTCATCTCATTCGCGATATCAGCGAGCGAAAGAAGGCCGACGCACTTGCCGCGAAAATGATGTCGGTGGCGAAGGAGATGGTAAATGGAAACGCAGGATCATCTTCTCTACCACCGGTTTCTCCGCTTACGCGAAAGGAATCACATATTTTGCAGCTTCTGGTCGCCGGGAACTCGACCAAAGAGATTACCGCGGAGTTGACGATAACAATGGAGACTCTTCGTAATCACATCAACAATATCAACAAGAAACTCCATACAAAAAGCCGGATCGAAGCCGTAGCGCAAGCGCTAAAACGAAGATTGATCTAGGACCCCGCTATTCGTGCAATTTTTGCCATCCACCTTCGTTTGCGCGTTGGTGGCAGTCTGCTGCTCTGATTGTTGGCCCGTTGACCGACAAGCTATCGGTATTTCTGGATTGCCTTTGAATATCTCTCCGAGCCCAGCTTGAGTCACAGCGCCGGCAAGTGTCATACCGATGTCACTAACCGACGCGGTCACCCCGAGCAATCCCTGCCATTGGCGAAGTTGCGATAATGAGTATTGCTTGGTTCGATCTCTTTCTCCGGTTTTCTCGATTTCCGAGAGAAGGCGTTTCGAATTAGAATAGGGTGTCATTGCTTGTTCCGTTGAGTTCTGGCTTGCGGTAACCCGTTGGATAACAGAAGCCTTGATTTTCAGTCAATTATGAAGAATTTCGCTCGTTTTTGCGTTTCCCTCGCGTTTGCGGTCGGCACATTTGCCCAAACATCGCCAAATTTGATTCGGTACGTCAATCCGTTGATCGGGACGCGCAAGATGGGCCACACTTATCCCGGGGCGACGGTGCCGTTCGGTGCGGTGCAGTTGTCGCCCGACACGGATGAGCAGCCGTATCTGATCGGCGGAAAATACAACAAAGAGACATATCGATACTGCGCCGGCTATCAGTACGACGACGCGACGATCGTCGGGTTTTCACACACGCATTTTTCGGGAACGGGACATTCCGATCTCGGCGATTTCCTGATGATGCCGACGGTCGGGCCACTGCAACTTGAGCCGGGGGCCAAAAACGATCCGAAATCGGGATTCCGTTCGGCGTTTTCGCACGAGAACGAGACTGCCGAACCGAACTATTACAAGGTTTTGCTCGATGACGATTCGATCACGGCCGAAATGACGACGACGACCCGCGTCGGGTTTCATCAGTACACTTTTCCGGCGTCGGACGACGCGCACATCATCCTCGACCTGATGCACGGCATTTACGATTACGAGGGCAAAAACGTGCGAACCTTCGTGCGTGTCGAAAACGACCACACCGTCGTCGGATTCCGAGAAACTGCCGGTTGGGCCCGGACGCGGACCGTTTACTTCGCGATGGAGTTTTCGAAACCGTTCAAGAGCTACGGGTTCAAGGATTTCAAATCGTCGCCGTATCGGGGATTTTGGCGGAAATTCGATCAAACGCGGAACTTTCCCGAGATGGCGGGCGAGCAGATCCGTGCGTATTTTGATTTCACGACGGCAAACGAGGAACAGATCAAGATCAAGTTCGCCATTTCGCCGGTTTCGACCGCCGGGGCGATGCGGAATCTGAAAAGCGAAACGCCTGACTGGGACTTTCAAAAGATCAAGCGCGCCGGCCAGGACTCGTGGAACCGGGAACTGGGCAGAATCGCCGTCACCACCGAAAACAAGGACGATCTGGTGAATTTCTACACGGCGATGTACCACGCGTTTCTCTCGCCGACGGTTTATCAGGACGGCGACGGACAATACAAAGGCCTCGATCAGAACATCCATCGCGCCGCGGGTTTTACGAATTACACGACGTTTTCGCTGTGGGACACATATCGCGCGCTTCATCCATTTCTGAATCTCGTCCAAACGCGCCGCAACCGCGATATGATCGGTTCGATGCTCGCACATTATGACCAAAGCGCGCACAAAATGCTGCCCGTTTGGTCGCATTACGCGAACGAGAATTGGTGCATGATCGGCTACCATTCGGTCTCGGTCATTGCCGACTCGATCGTCAAAGGCAATGTGCCGGGAGTCGAGGCGAACCGTGCGCTCGATGCGATGGTGCAGACGGCGCGAACGAGGTATTACGACGGGCTTGGGCATTACATCGATCTCGGTTATGTTCCGGACGACAAGAACTCGTCGTCGGTTTCGAAAACGCTTGAATACGCCTTCGACGACTGGGCGATCGCGCAGGCCGCGAAGAAACTCGGCCGCGACGACGTTTTCCGGGAATTCTCGAGGCGCGCGGAGAATTGGCGAAATGTCTTCGATTCGTCAACCGGTTTTATGCGTCCGAAGACCAGCGACGGGAAGTTCGCCGCGAAATTCGATCCGCTCAAGACCGAAGGACAGGGATTCATCGAAGGCAACTCTTGGAATTACAGTCTTTACGTTCCGCACGATCCGGCCGCGATGATCGCGCTGATGGGCGGGAAACAGAAGTTCGCGGCGCATCTGGATGAGCTTTTCTCGATGGAACTGCCGGACGAGTTTTTCGCCGAGACCGAAGACATCACGCGCGACGGCATCATCGGCGGCTATGTTCACGGCAACGAGCCGTCGCATCACGTCGCGTATCTCTATAACTGGACGGATGCGCCGTGGAAGACGCAGGAACGCGTCCGGGCGATACTGAAACACCAATACCGGGCCGCGCCCGACGGACTCGGCGGCAACGACGACTGCGGGCAGATGTCGGCGTGGTATCTTTTTACGGCGCTCGGATTCTATCCGGTCGCGCCCGGATCGGATGAATATCAGCTCGGCAGTCCGGCAATCAAAACAGCGGTCATGCGGTTCGAGAACGGACGCACGCTGGCAATCGAAGCCGTGAATCAAAGCGAGAAAAACGTCTATGTCGATCGCGTCGAACTCAACGGCCGGCGACTTGACCGGACGTTCATTCGCCATGCGGAACTGGTCGGCGGCGGGAAGCTTCGGTTCTTTATGAGCGCCACGCCGAAGACCGAAGACCGTTGAGAACGCGAAGCATATGGAATTTCAAAGCATCCGGTATCTTTCCAAAACGATCGCCGCCATCGTAGTCATCGGGCTTTCGTCGGCCGTCTTCACGTATGCCCGGCAGACTGCGAAAATTAACAAGAGTCGTCTTGCGGCGCAAGTGAAGACCGAGTTTTTGCACGCCTGGAACGGTTACAAGAAATATGCCTGGGGACACGACGATCTGAAGCCTCTGAGCAGGACCTATCGCGACTGGCACGCGCCCGAGACGGTTCTGATGACGGCGGTCGATTCGCTTGACGCGCTCTATCTGCTCGGGTTCAAAAAGGAAGCCGACCGAACGCGGCGTTACATCACGAGGAACCTCTCGTTCGACAAGGACATCGACGTCCAGAATTTCGAGATCACGATCCGCGTGCTCGGCGGATTGCTCTCGAGCTACCAGATCACGGGCGACCGAAAGCTGTTGGCGCTTGCGGATGACCTTGGAAGGCGTCTTCTGCCGGTATTCGATTCGCCGACCGGAATGCCGTACCGTTACGTTAACCTGAAGTCCGGAAAAACGCGCGGCGAGATCTCGAATCCCGCTGAAACCGGAACGCTGCTCATCGAATTCGGGACGCTTTCGAAACTGACCGGAAACGACGTCTACTTCGCCAAGGCAAAACGCGCGCTGGTCGAGACCTTCAAACGCAGGTCGTCGATCGGCCTCGTCGGGACGAACATCAACGTCGAGACCGGCGAGTGGACGAACACCGACAGCCACGTCAGCGGCGCGATCGATTCGTATTACGAGTATCTTCTCAAATGCGCGATCTTGTTCGACGACGCCGACTGCCGGAAGATGTGGGAAGAGTCGATCGGACCCATAAACAAGTACCTCGCCGATGAGGTGAATGGCGAGCTTTGGTACGGCCACGCCGATATGAACACCGGAGAACGCGGCGCGCGGACATTCGGGGCGCTCGACGCGTTCTTTCCGGCAGTCCTCGCGCTCGGCGGCGATCTCGACCGCGCGAAACGCCTGCAGGATTCGGCGTTCAAAATGTGGTCGAAGCACGGGATCGAGCCCGAGGAGTACGATTACGTGAAGGGCGAAGTTACCGACGGCGGGTATCCGCTGCGGCCCGAGATCGTCGAATCCGCATATTATCTATTCAAAATGACGAACGACACCAAGTACCGCGATATGGGCAAGACGATGTTCGAGGATTTTGTTCGCCATTGCCGCACCGACGTTGCGTTTGCGGGCCTGAAAAGCGTCGTAACAAAAGAAAAAGCCGACTACATGCACAGCTTTGCGCTCGCCGAAACGTTGAAGTACTTTTACCTGATCTTCGCTCCGCCGTCGACGATCGATTTGAACAAGATCGTTTTCAACACCGAAGCGCATCCGATCCGCAAAAGTTGGTGAGCATTTTAGCGAATTCCGAATTATGATTAATGCAGGGAAAACGTGACGGAGATTTGCTCATGAGCGAGACATTATCATCCCGGTTAACGTACATTTGGTGGTCTTTTCCGCTGGTCGTGTTTCCAGCGCTTGCGATCAGTGCCTTGATCGGATGGGTGCGGTTCTTCCAATCACCGTGGAACGGTCGAATTTTCCTTCAGATCATGGGCTTTACAGGCTTCGCAGCGTTGGTCGGCCTCGTTTCTTTTCGCGTGTGTTTGCCTCTTAAGGTTGTCACGCTTACCGGCGTGTCACTTAGAATCAGGACGATGGTAACGAGCGCTGATGTTCCGGTTTCGGAGATCGCATTTATCGACGGGCCGGATGCCACTTCGTTTAAGCGAATCACCGTCGAGTTCAATTCACCGTCACCGTTCGGCGGAAGCATTACATTCGCGGCACCGTTCTTTCAGGCCACGAATATTGCGGGTTGGTTGCGGCGACTATCGGAGAAAGCCAAAGGAAGTTAGCTTAACGCGAAGTCGCGGAGATCGCAGAGTCTGAAAACCAATCGAGTGTCGTTGCGTAAGATAAAAAGAGGCCTGGATCCCATCCGAAGAAAATTATGAAATCATTGATATCTTATTTCGTAGCGTTTTGCGCGCTGATCGCCGTCGTTTCGGCTCCGGCGCAGAAACCCGTTTCACAGCCCGCTTTCAAGGTTGAATTTGAGAAATTCACTTTGCCGAACGGGCTCGAGGTCGTTTTTCACATTGACCGGTCGGATCCGGTCGTGTCGGTTGCATTGACCGCCCACGTCGGTTCGGCACGCGAAAAAGCGGGCCGGACGGGCTTTGCTCATTTGTTCGAACATCTGCTGTTTCTCGAGTCGGAGAATCTCGGCAAGGGCGGTCTCGACAAGATGAGCGCGCGGATCGGCGGCTCCGGCGCGAACGGTTCGACGTCGCGCGACCGGACCAATTATTTCCAGACGGTTCCGAAAGACGCGCTCGAGAAGATGCTCTGGGCCGAAGCCGACAAACTCGGCTGGTTCATCAATACCGTCACCGAACCGGTCCTCGCCAAGGAAAAGCAGGTCGTCAAGAACGAAAAACGGCAGAGCTACGACAATCAGCCTTACGGACACACGTCTTACGTCATCGACAAAGCGCTTTATCCGGGCGACCATCCGTACAACTGGCAGGTCATCGGATCGCTCGACGATCTTCAGAACGCCACGCTTCCGGACGTCAAAGAATTTTTCCGGCGTTGGTACGTGCCGAACAATGTGACGCTCGTCGTGTCCGGCGATTTCGATACTGTCCAGGCAAAAAAATGGGTTGAAAAGTATTTCGGTGAGATCAAACGCGGTCCCGATGTGGCGCCGATGGCGAAGCGACCGGGATTCGTCAAGGAAACGGTCAGGTTCTATCACGAGGACAATCTGGCGCAGCTTCCCGAATTGACGATGGTTTGGCCCTCGGTTGAACAATACAGCCCCGATTCCTACGCGCTGGCGGTTCTTGCCGATTATCTTGCGAGCGGCAAAAAGGCTCCGTTTTACAAGGTTCTGGTCGAAGACAAGAAACTGACGGCGAACGTCAATATGTCGAATCAGGACTCGGAGCTCGCCGGTCAGTTTGAACTTTCTGTCCGTGCGTTTCAGGGAAAAGACCTCGACGAGGTGGCCGCGGCGATCGGCGAGGCGTTCGCAAAGTTTGAAAAGGACGGAATCTCGGAACGCGACCTGAACCGCATCAAAGCGGGCCAGGAGACGCAGTTTTACGGCTCGCTCTCGAGCGTCCTCGGGAAGGGCTTTCAACTCGCGCAGTACAACATCTTCGCGAACGACCCCGGTTTTGTCGCCAAGGACATCGAGAATATCCTGTCGGTCACGCCGGCGGATGTGAAGCGCGTTTATGAAAAATACATCAAAAACAAGAACTTCGTTGCGACGAGCTTTGTCCCGAAAGGAAAACCGGAACTCGCGCTTGAAGGCTCGCGCAAGGCAGAAGTTGTTGAAGAGAAAATAGTTCCGGGTGCGGAAGCGGAGGTCGATCCGAACGTGAACGCGACGTATGAACGCACGGCGTCGAGTTTCGACCGGACCGTCGAACCGCCATACGGGTCCGCGCCCTCGGTCGTCGTGCCTTCGGTCTGGCAACAGAAGATGAAGAACGGGATGACCGTTTACGGCATCGAGAACAGCGAGGTGCCGCTCGTTCAGTTTGAGATCTCCGTCGACGGCGGACTTCTTCTCGAAGACATCAACAAAGTCGGAGTCTCGAATCTTCTGGCACAGATGATGACCCAGGGAACGGCGCGCAAGACGCCGCAGGAACTCGAGGAAGCGATCCAGCAGCTCGGAGCAACGGTTCGGGTCGCGGCCGGAACGGAAGAGTTCAGAATCGCGGTAACGACGCTCTCGAAGAATTATGCGGCGACGATTGCCTTGATCGAGGAAATACTGCTCGAGCCGCGTTGGGACGAGAAGGAGTTTGCCCTTGTCAAACAGAGCGTCATCAGTCAGATCCGCCAGCAGTCGGCGAACCCGAACGCGATCGCGAACAACAAGTTCAACGAGCTGATCTACGGCAAGGACAACATTAGGTCGCGCAACCAACTGGGAACGCCCGAAACGGTGGGGGCGATCACGATCGACGATCTGAAAGCGTTCTACGCGAAAAATATCTCGCCTTCGGTAGCGCGGATGCACGTTGTCGGCGATTTGAAGAAGGCAGAAATGACAAAGTCGCTGGCCGCCATCGCAAAGCGTTGGAAGGCGAAGAAGGTCGTTATCCCGACTATATCAACGCCGATGGCACCTGAATCGTCGAGAGTTTATTTTTACGACGTTCCGGACGCGAAGCAGTCGGTGATCCGGTTCGGGTATCCGGCCCTCGCGGCGACCGATGCCGATTTCTATCCCGCGACGGTGATGAACTATATTCTCGGCGGCGGCGGATTTGCGTCGCAGCTGACGCAGGAACTCCGCGAAGGGAAGGGGTATACTTACGGAATCAGTTCGCAGTTCGCCGGAACGGTGGCGGCCGGACCGTTCATTATCGCGAGCGGCGTCCGCACGAACGTCACGCTCGAGTCGGCTCAGCTCGTAAAATCGATTTTGCTGAATTTTGGTCCGGGCTACACCGAGGCGGACCTCGAGACGACCAAGGGCTTTTTGATCAAGAGCAATGCGCGCGCGTTCGAGACCGCCGGAGCGAAACTCGGGATGCTCGGCAACATCAGCAAATTCGGTTGGCGGCCGGATTATGTCAAGCAGCGGGAGCAGGTCGTCAACGCGATGACGGTCGCGCGCATCCGCGAGCTTTCGGCGAAATATCTGAACGCTGATAAGATGTTCTGGCTGGTCGTCGGCGACGCGAAAACGCAACTCCCAAGACTGAAGGAACTCGGCTTCGGTGAGCCGATCTTGATGAAGTGAGCAGTGAGCAGTAAGCGGTGAGCAGTAAGCAGTGAGCAGTGAGCAGTAAGCAGTGAGCAGTGAGCAGTGAGCAGTGAGCAGTGAGCAGTGAGCGGTGAGCGGTGAGCGGTGAGCGGTGAGCGGTGAGCGGTGAGCGGTGAGCGGTGAGCGGTGAGCGGTGAGCGGTGAGCGGTGAGCGGTGAGCGGTGAGCAGTAAGCAGTGAGCGCTGAGCAGTGGGCAGAAAGGAGTGAGCGCTGAGCAGTGGGCAGAAAGGAGTGAGCGATAGTAATGAGCAGTGCTGAGTGATCCGGGAGTAATTTGGTGCTGCTCACGGCTTACGGCTCACCGCTTACTGCTCACCGCTTACTGCTCACCAGTAAACTAATGGCAAAGAAATCAGAAAAGAAAATACTCATTACTGGCGGGACGGGGTTTCTCGGAGCGCATCTGGTGCAGCAGTTTTTGGACGCGGGCGCGAAGAATTTGCGTGTGATGGCTTCGAGCGTGCCGGCGTGGATGACCGATGCGGGCGTCGAACCGTTCGCCGGTTCGGTGACGAGGCGGGACGATGTCGCAGCGGCGACGAAAGGCTGCGAGGTGATCTACCATCTTGCGGGCAAGGTTTCGTTCGCCTACGACGGCGCGGCGCAGATGAACAAGATCTACGTCGAGGGAACTCGTTTGTTGTGCGAAGCGGCAAAAGAAAACAGCGTCAAGAACTTTATCCTCGCGTCGTCGAGCGGAACAAGCGCGATCACCGACGACGGCGAGATCACCGACGAGAGTTTCCCGCAGCCTGTCGAGATCCTCAGCAAGTGGCCGTATTACGCTTCGAAGTACTACCAGGAGAAAACGGCGCTCGGTGCCTTCAATGAAAAGGGCGAACGACTGGTTATTCTGAACCCGTCGTTGCTTCTGGGAACCGGTGACGAGCGCCTCAGTTCGACGAAGGTCGTGCTTGATTTTATGGCGAAGAAACTGCCGATCACGCCGTCCGGCGGACTGAATTTCGTCGATGCGCGCGATGCCGCGACGGCGTTTATGAATGCGATCGACCGCGGCCGCCATCAGGAGCGGTATCTGCTCGGCGCGGTGAACTGGACCGTCCGGGAGTTCTTCTCACGTCTCGAACGCCTGACCGGCGTTTCTGCGCCGATGTTCAGCGTCCCGAAAAAGGTCGCGGTCGCGGGATCTAGCCTGATCAGCTCGATCTACAAGCATTGGAACAAACCCGCGCCGTTTGAAGCGTCGGAAGTCGAAATGGGAGAATATTTTTGGTATTTCGACTCGTCGAAGGCGAGCGAGGAACTTGGGTTTTCCGCCCGCGATCCGCAGGAGACGCTCCAGGACACGATCAAGTATCTGCGCGAACACTTTCTCGGCGACGGGCTTTTTTAGAGTGAGCGGTGAGCAGTAAGCAGTGAGCAGTGAGCAGTGAGCAGTGAGCAGTGAGCAGTGAGCAGTGAGCGGTAAGCAGTGAGCGGTAAGCAGTGAGCGGTAAGCAGTGAGCGGTAAGCAGTGAGCAGTGAGCAGTGAGCAGTGAGCAGTGAGCGGTAAGCAGTGAGCGGTAAGCAGTGAGCGGTAAGCGGTGAGCGGTAAGCGGTGAGCGGTAAGCGGTGAGCGGTGAGCAGTGAGCGGTGAGCGGTAAGCAGTGGACTGGAGCG
>JBGSWK010000034.1:0-50161 GCA_041752475.1 Pyrinomonadaceae bacterium
GAAAGTGAAAGGTATTTGGCGAAGTTGCAACGATATTAAATTGCGATAATTCGCCACCGACCACCGACCACCGACCACCGACCACCGACCACCGACCACCGACCACCGACCACCGACCACCGACCACCGACCACCGACCACTGTCCTCAACTATCTTGAATCGAACGTATTGACCGAGAAATCGCCGTTGATTCCCCAGGCGTTGACGATGGCCGTGTTGGTAAAGCTTCCAAGCGTGAAGTACGCGCTGTCATTACCGCTGTTTTTGGGGCGCCAGATCGAAATATCCGTCACGCCGTCACCGTCATAATCGCCTTGCGTCGGAAGATCGAAGTCGGCAAAGGCCGCCGCAGAAATCCCAAACTGCTGAATTCGCGTTCCGCCGTCGGAACTTCTCTTGATCCACCAAGTGTAGGGAGAACCGGCCGCGCCCGTTCGAACGGCGCATAGATCGAACTTGCCGTCGCCGTCATAATCTCCGGGGGCGATGAAGTCGGTGTTGAAGTTGCCCCATTGCTGGAACGTGACAACACTATCCGAACTCCTCTTGATGATGAAGGTATTGGCGGGACTCAGTCCGAACCGGTAAACGCCGATATCGAACTTTCCGTCGCCGTCGTAGTCGCCCGGAACGGGGTTGTCAAACTGGCTCGTCCCGTTCCCCGTCAGTCCGAACCTCTCCGTCCGCGTCATCCCGTTCGAGCTTTGAAGGATCCACCAGGTCGTCGGGTCGGCTGACAGCGTTCCGCGACGGAAGATCGCAATATCCGTTTTGCCGTCGCCGTCATAATCGCGCGCGACCGCCTGATCGCCGGAGAGACCGAATTGGACCGTTTGAAACGTGTTGGTCGAGGTAAAGTAGATCCAGAAAGTACTCGGGAGCCCGGTCGATGCGCCGGCCCTGTAAACCGTAAGATCGTCTTTTCCGTCCCCGTCATAGTCGCCCGGAGCCGGAAAATCGGAACTCGCGTCGCCCCACTGGATCGTCTGGTTGGCAGCGAAGCCCGAACTGTTGCGGTTCCAGTAGGTGATCGGCTGCGGCGGCCCGGCCGGAAAGCGCAGGATGCTGTAATCGGTCTTCCCGTCGCCGTCGTAATCGAGCGGTCGCCGCAGGCCCAGTTGGCCGCGGATCTCGCCGCCCGGATTGTTGACGGTATGAATGTTGATGTAGGCCTGGTGCGCGCGGATCTGGTCGCGAAGCGTCGAACTTATGACCATCGATCCGGTGATCGTGCCCGTCGTTCCGCCGACGACCCCGAGACTCAAAGCGACGCCGGCGTTTGCGCCGATCCCGGCCCCGGCGTGAATGTGAGCCATCGTCTGGTCGCTCGTCAGCCCGGTATAGAAGACCGTCCAACTAAGCGTTTGCGTTGTTTCATCATAGATCAGGCGTCCCCAACCGGTCGCCGTCGAACCATTCGTCGGCACCTCTTGGGCGGCGGTGATAAATGCCGAGAACGCTTCGGCTTTGACGGTCACAGAAACCGCCAGAAACAGAAGCGAGATCACGACAGCAGTAAAAAGTCTGTTCTTCATTTTGTCCTCCTGAAAATTCCCGGAATCGAAGGATTTCCGCGGCCGCTTTTTAGACGACTTTGAAGCCCGATCTTGATCTCAAGTCCGATCCGCATAACCCGGCGGTTTCCAAACGAATATCGGGAATGGCTTAAGGCTGAGCGTCAAGATACGCAACCGATCGCCAACATCCGGCGGGCGGTTTCCGGCTTCCTTTCCTTCGCGAAACAAAACGCAAACAGGCAAGCCGTTTCCATATCTTACTTATGTGTAGAATCTTACAGTACTTGAACCCTTTGTCAATACTTGGCAACCGTTGCCGCGCCTGAACGGTCGTGTTCGAGCGCCCCGCGAGCGTCGTGTCGCGGCACCGGCAGTTCTTCCTGCAACGATTCTGCTATAGTCCGCTTCGGACGATGTCGTGCAGTCTCAGCAGTCCGACGCATTTCAAACCTTCAACAACCGGCAGAACGGAGATCTGCGACGGGCGGTTTTCCATTAATTGGAGCGCGGCGTAGGCGAGCATTTCGGGGGCGGTGGTGATCGGATTCGCGGTCATCATCTGCGCCGCGGTCAGCGTCGGGAAATCGGCGGGCGCGGTGCGTTCGATGGTCCGGCGGAGATCGCCGTCGGTGACGATGCCGAGCAGGGTCCCGTTCGGGCCGATAACATTCACGGCTCCGAGCGCGTATTTCGATATAGATTTGACGACCTCGAGCCAGTTGGCGTCGGCGGTCACGTTCGGACTCTCGTGCATCAGGCTCGCAACCGTGAGCGTCAGGCGCTTACCCAGACGTCCGGCCGGATGATTTTCGGCGAAGTCCCTTTCGGTCAATCCTTTAGCTTCCATCAGAGTCATCGCTAGCGCATCGCCGACGGCGAGCGCAACGGTCGTCGATGCGGTCGGTGCGAGGTTCAGCGGACACGCTTCCTCGCTGACGGACGCGTCGAGCACGATGTCGGACTGCCTTGCGAGAGTCGAATCGACGTTTCCGACGATCGCGATCAGCGTTACCGATCGATGCCGGATCGCCGGAAGAATCGTCAGTATCTCGTCGGTCTCGCCCGAATTCGAAAGCGCGATCACCACGTCACCGGCGGCGATCACGCCAAGGCTTCCGTGGAGCGCATCGGACGGGTGGACGAAGACCGCGACCGTGCCGGTCGAGGTCATCGTCTGCGCGATCTTCTGCGCGATGACGCCGGATTTCCCGACGCCTATGACGATCACCTTTCCGGCGCAATCGATCAGCGCCTGAATTGAACGCTCGATCGCGTCCGCGTCGAGATTGCCGGCCGACTGCTCGATCGCGGCCGCCTCAAGTTTCAGCAGGCGAACGACTTGTTCGAATCTTGAACTCACAGCATATGAGTTTGCGAATGTTTTCGGATTTTCGCAAGTCGTTGCGAGAGCCGATTGTCTTGCGCCGGAATTTATGGCAAGGTTTTCGATGGGAACTCAACAAAAAATGGATCCGGAACTTCAATATCGATCGGCGGCGGTCAACGCGACCGCCTGCGTGCGCGAGGGCTGGGAGACGATCAAGCCGAATTATCTGCTTTTTCTCGGAATGGTGGTCGTCCAATTGCTCGTCGTTTTTCTTGCGACCCTGGTTCCTTTCATCGGCGCCGTTCTCGGGAATATGATCTCGGCGGCGCTGGTCTGCGGCATCTTCATCGCGATACTTGCGGCGTTTCGCGGAGAACAGCTGTCGATTGCGATGATGTTCGAAGGCTTCAGCCGTTTCGTCCCCGTCGCGGTGATAATGATCATCGAAACGATCCCGTTCGTGATCGTTGCGGCCGTTCTGGTGTCATCCGGAATGTTGCCCGAAGCGCCGGCGAACAACGTTAATCCCGAAATAACGGCGGAGCAGCTTCAAGAGTTGGTTCAGAACATAGGCGCGCCGCTGGTGATCTCATACGCGGCCGCATTTCTGGTCTCGATGGCGCTCAAGGCATTGCTCTTTTTTGCGGTCCCGCTGATCGCCGACCGCAACGTCGGCGCGGTGGAAGCGATCTCGATGAGTTTCCGCGCCGCGCGTCGGAATCTGGGCGGGATCGTTCTCGTGATGCTTTTGCAGTTCGCAATAATCGTCGCCGGATTGCTGGTTTTCTGCATCGGGATCATTCTCGTTATCCCGCTGTACCACGCCGTCGAGGTCGCGGCCTATCGCCAGGTTTTCGGAAAGGAAGCTATCGAAAGCGGCCCTCCAGCTCCCGATCAATACGATATTGACGAAGCCTGACTAGAGCGGGAGGGGTTCGGAATAGGTTATAGGTGATAAGTGGTAGCTGATAGTTTACTTCTTCTCGATCTTGCTGAAAATATCGAGGACGATCTGCCATTTGCCCGCGCGGTATTTCCAGATCTGAACGAAATTCCAACGGTCCACGGTCTTGTCCTTGTGGGTCAGGGAATAGACGCCCCAGACGTACATCATATTTCCGGAGATCGTGGATTTGTTGGCGTTGAATCTGAGGAAGCTCGAGTCCGGAAATTGTTTTTCAAGCGATTCGAGTCCGATGAATCCGGACTTTCGGCCAGAAAACGGCAAACTGCCGTCTCGCAGGATGATCGCGTCTTCCGCGAGGTAGTTGAAATATCCGTTCGCCATGCTGGTATCGGAAAAAATATCGGTCAATATATCGTCGCCGATCCCCTGATTGTCTCCGGTCCCGCGTCCGGCGTCAGAAGGTGAGCCCCAAGACGCATTTGAAAAGCTTTTCTGCGGATGCGAGATTCCAATATCGAGAATTGCCTGGAACTGGCCGTCAGCCTGCTTTTGCCAGATCGTCACATACTCACCGAAGGCTGTTGGCTTGTCGGCCTTTCCTTTAGGCCGATATTCCCATCCGCCCGTCGTGTAACCGAGTTTTCCATTTGAAGAGACATCCGCCCAAACGGGATTCCAGGCGAGAAGAGCGGGAGACTCCGGTCTGTTCTTCCACCAGAGCTTGCCGTTGACCTCGGTCGGGTTAAAGACGATCCCGTCATCCGCAAGGTATGTCAGAAACGCCGCTTTTGTTCCTTTATCGGCGGCAACCCGGGCGAATTCCTTTTCGGTCGAGACGAGTTTCTGAAGATCCGAAACGACCGGAACGATTGCTTTGGGCTGGGCGGTGGCGCAAACAAAAGAGAGTCCGGTGATAGCAACGGCAAACGCGATTTTCTTCATAGCGGTATTTTACACAAAAATGACGAATTGCCGGCAAGCTTATGCTTAAACCAAATCTCCGGACAACTTGACGTTTGTCGTTTCTATCTATTTAACGATAAATTCGGTATCGAGGAATCCAAATGATAAAGAAACTGCTGCCGCCAATCCTGCTGTTTTTGCTGATGTTCACGACGGTTGCCCGCGCGCAGACCGCGGAGGTCGCGCTGCGGCTCGACGAGAGATTTTTTGACGCGCTGCTCGAGGCCGTTTTCAAGAACTCGGGTCCGCCGGAGTTTCCGCTATCGCTGAACGGTTCGGAAAGCGATTCGCCCGACAGTTTGGTCGCGAGCATTTTCGGGCCGTCGGCGAACCCTGCGGTCTGCAACGAGTCGATCAAACTCCAGCGCGAGATCGACGGCGTGGCGACCGCCGTCAGATTCAGGGAGGGCCGTATCTCAGCGCCGATCGCCTTTACGGGGAACTACAATCCGCCCCTGATCGGCTGCATCGAATTTGCCGGCGTGGCGGAAACCAACATCGAGCTCGAATTCGACAAGGCGAAGCAGACGCTCGTCGGCCGCGCAAAGGTTTCGAAGGTCAATCTGAGCGGAACGGGCGGGATCGGCAGCGGGCTTCTGGCGCGGATGGTCCAATCGTCGATCGACCGGAAGATCAATCCGATCAACATCCTGCAGATGGACCGCGTGTCTTTTGTGGTTCCGATCCAGAATTCGGGAAACCTGAAAATGCGGGCGATCGGCATTCGGCACGAGGTAGCCGCCGGCGCGCTGAACGTTTACGTGATGTATGAGTTTTCGAGCGAGTGACGCGCTAGTTCAACCCTGACCTGAGAAACTTCGCGAATTCTTCTTCGTTCCGCGTCAGGCCTTCAAATTTGACCAGGATCTCGTCGTTTTGCGAGACGACCGCATAAAGCGGCAGCGCGACCGTTCCGTAACGCGTTTCCTGCATCTTCTGAAATCCTTCGAACGGTTCGCCCTCGCCGTCGGTGTAAAGCCGGAGGCGGACGAATTTCTCCATTTCGGCGCGGACGGTCGGTTTCGGGAACATATTCACTTCCATCCAGCGGCAATTCGTGCAGGTGTAGCCGGTGAAGTCGATCAGGACCGGTTTCTGCTGTTCTTTCGCCTGCTTGAGCGCAGCCTGATAATCGTTGACGATCCACGAAAGTTCGCCGTCCTTGCCGCCGGTGGATCCGGTAAGACTTTCTTTGGCCGGCGGCAGAAACGACTCGATCTCTCCGAGTTTCGCGCCGAACAATCCCGTCAAAAGGTAGAACGCCATTGTGATGAACAAAAATGCATTGAGGACGCGGACAAGGCCGACCTTGACCTCGCCGTAGTCGTGTGCGAGTTTGAAAACCCCGAGCAGGTAAAGAACGATCAGCACCGACAGCCCGATCCAACCGGCGATCACCACCTCGCGGGTGAAGATGCCCCAACCCCAGACGAGGTCGGCGTTCGACAGGAACTTGAGCGCGGCGCCCACTTCGAGAAATCCCATCACGACCTTCAGCGCGTTCATCCAGCCGCCGGAACTCGGGAGCGAATGAAGCAGCCGCGGCGCGACCGCGAGCACAAAGAAGGGAAGGGCGAAAACGGAAGAAAAAGCGAGCATCCCGACGATCGGATAAAAAAGCTTCCCGTTTGCGGCGGCAACGAGGATCGTGCCGACGAGCGGCGCGGTGCAGGTGAACGAGGTCAATGAAAAGGTGAGTCCCATCAACAGCAGTCCGAGCGTTTTGCTGCCTTCTTTCGACCGCGTCAGTTTGTCCAGCCGGTTGAGGATCGACGGCGGAATGCCGATGTTGTACGCCCCGAGCAGGCTGAAGGCGAACGCGAGGAAGATGCCCATAATGAGCAGATTGATCCACGGGTTCGAGGCAAACTGATTGATCCCGGCGGCGCCGAAAACAAGTGCCAGTGCGATGCCGAGCGCGGTGAAGGTCAGGATAATGCCGGCGGCATAGATCAGCGCGTCGCGGATCGATCCGAAATGGCTGTCTGCCGCGTTCTTCGTAAAGTAAGACACCGTGATCGGGATCATCGGGAAGACGCAGGGCGTCAGTAGCGAGAGCGCGCCGAAGGTCATCGCGAGCCAGATGAATCCCCAAAGGCCTCCGTTCTCAAGGTCGCCCGAAGCGATCCGGTTCGACTGCGAAATCTGCGTCGGGGGCGTTTCGACGGGCGTTTCAGATGAATTCGCGTTGGCGGTGTTGTTTCCGGAAGTGTTTGCCGCGTTGGTGTTTGCGCTCAGCGCATTGACGTTCGAATTGACCGGCGGCGTCGGTGACGTCGACGGAGAGGGCGAAGGGGTTTCAGAAGGACTCGGGCTCGGGCTAACGGTTGTCTTCGCCGCGCCGATCATCACCGCCACCGTCGTCTTCAGCGTTTTGGGCGGAAGGCACACCGAATCGTTGCAGGCCTGATAACGGATGCTGATCGTCAACGTATGCTCGCCCTCGGGCGCGTCATCCGCGACCGTGAAGGGGATCGAGAACGTCGCGCTTCCGGAGTATGACTCCGTGTTGATCCCGAAGTTCTCGTCCATTTTGACCTTCGGCTTCGGGCCCGTCACGCCGGTCATTTTGAAAACGCCCTCGCCGAGGCTGATCTTGGTCTGGACCGGTCCGCCGGGACCCTGCGTGATCGAATACATATACCACGGCGCGGCGATGCTGGCGGTTAGTTTTGCGGTGCCTTTGCCGCCGGGCGCGATCGACGTCGGCGAAACGCTCGCCGAAAGCGTGACCGGGGTTTGCGCGTTCGCGACCGAGGCGCCGGCGACGGCAACGATCAAAGCGAGTATTAAATGGTAAAAAGTTCTCTGCAATGTACACCTCGAATCTTCAAAGCTATCATAATTGGCGCGCGTTTCTCAAAATCGCTTTGCGTCCCGAAAAGATGAAATGCGTCGAGGCAGCACGGTTTATTCCCGTCCTTTGAAATTTGTCGGGAAAGGATCTCTTTCCAAGGTGTTTGGCAAACTATCGGCAATGTGCACGCATTTTTGTTAGAATCGAACCCGACATATGAATTTGCCACTTGTAGCCATCATCGGCCGACCGAATGTCGGAAAGTCGACACTTTTCAACCGTTTGACCGGATCGCGGAAATCGATCGTGGGGGACGAGCCGGGGATTACCCGCGACCGCATCTACGGCGAGGTTGACTGGCGTTCCCGGACTTTCCGGTTGGTCGACACCGGCGGCATCGTGCCGGACGACGAAGCGATCATCCCCGCGAACATCTTCATTCAGGCCGGCCACGCGATCGACGAAGCGCAGGCGATCATCTGGGTGGTCGACGCGCGTGTCGGTGTGACGCCGCTTGACGAGGAGATCTCGGTTTATCTGCGCAATATCGGGAAGCCGGTCTTTGTTGCGGCGAACAAGGCGGAGACCCGGAAGGTCGAGGAGGAAGCGGCGGAGTTCTATCGTTTCGGATTTGCGCTGACTCCGATCTCGGCCGAGCACGGCAGCTCGGTCGGCGATCTTCTTGACGGCGTGTATGACGTCCTCGAGTTTGAAGAGGAGGTCGAGGAAGAGCCTTCGGACGAGATCAAACTGGCGATCATCGGACGCCCGAACGTCGGAAAATCGTCGCTACTGAATCAAATCCTCGGCGAGGACCGCGTCATCGTTTCGCCGATAGCCGGCACGACCCGCGACGCCATCGACACGCATTTGACCGTCGACGGGCAAAAGTTTCTCCTGATCGACACGGCGGGCATCCGGCGGAAAGGGAAGACGACGGAGATGGCGGAAAAAATGTCCGTGATAATGGCGCGAAAGGCACTGGAACGCGCCGATGTCGCGATCCTCGTCATCGATGCCGTCGAGGGCGTCGCGAACCTCGATGCGAACATCGCCGGATATGCCGTCGATTCGGGGTGTTCGGTGATCATCGTCGTCAATAAGTGGGACGCGATCGAGGAGAAAGAGACGAATACGATCTATGAATTCGAGCGCAATCTCCGGCGTCATATGAAGTTTCTTGACTGGGCGCCGATGGTGACCATCTCGGCTCTTACAGGACAGCGCGTGACGAAGATCCTGCCGCTCGTCGTCAAGGCGAACGAAGCGCGCAATCTGCGGATCACGACGTCGAAGCTGAACCGCTTCTTCGAGAATTCGATCTCGCAGCCGAAGGGCGGAACGGCGCCCGCGCCGGTCAAGGGCGGATTTTCGCGGCTGAAGATACAGTTTTTGACCCAGGGCGGGTTGCGGCCGCCGCTTTTTATTCTGTTCACTTCCGGCGGAAGCAAGGACGGCCTGCATTTTTCGTATCTTCGCTACATCGAAAATCGCTTGCGCGAAGAGTTCGAGTTCTTTGCGACCCCGCTCCGTTTGAAGGAGCGTCATAAGATCAGGAAAGAGAGTTGAATGGCGAGTTTTGTCAATGGTTGTTTGATGATCAATAATTGTTGATTGACTTCGGCCAAAGAACGATCATTAACGATCAGCGATCAACTGTGAACAATGACAATCATCGAATCGTATGAATGAAGTCCTGCTTCTGATCAGAATTTTCCTTTTTTCCGTGCTTGCGGTCGCCGGAGTCGGAAAGTTGCTCGATCTCGAAGGTTCGAAAAAAGCGGTCCGCGAATTCGGCGTCCCCGATGATCTTGCCGAGGGCGTCGCGTATGCCTTGCCGATCATCGAGATCGGCTTTGCGATCCTGCTCCTGCCGCTTTTTACCGCGTGGTTCGGCGCGATCGGAACTTTCGGACTCCTCGCCGTCTTTATCGGCGGGATGATCTGGCAGATCGCAAAGGGGAACGCTCCCGATTGCCATTGTTTCGGCGCGATCCACAGTGAACCGGTAAGCTGGAAAAGCCTCATCCGGAATATCTTTTTCGCCGTCCTGGCGTTCGCACTTGTCGCGCAAGGTTATTACAATCAAGGTTTAGGTTTATCAGAATTAACAATCGACATGGCTATTCAACTGATTTTCGGAATTGCATTCGCCGCGCTTCTGGGGCTCGCCGTCTTCTATCTGAGAAAGATCTCGGATCAGCAACTGCAGATTATGCGCCGCATTGAACTCCTTGAGGTGCTTTCGCACGAAGGCGGTCGGGAAGTCGCGCGCAACGACGTGAACGCGCCGCACGACGGCCTGCCTATCGGCGCGCTCCTGCCGAAGTTCGAGCTAAAGGATCTGATCGGACGGACGGTGACTTCGGAAGAGCTCGCATCTCGCGGCCGGCCAATGCTCTTCTTCTTCGTCAGCCCGACCTGCACGCCCTGCACGGCGCTGCTCCCGGAGATCGAAGAATGGCAGAATGCCCTTCGGGAGACGGTCGATTTCGTCATCTTCAGCACCGGCGATTCGACGCTGAACGCGGAGAAGTTCGGCGGCAAGTCGTTCAAACAGATTCTCTTGCAGAACGATCGCGAAGTTGCCGGAATGTTCCGCGCCGAATGGACGCCCGGTGCGATATTCGTAAATTATCGCGGCGTGATCGCGTCGCCGCCGGCGGTCGGCGATACGGCGATTCGTGATCTGATCCGGAAGATACAAGCAGAAGAGCCGGCGAAGCTCTTCGCGCTCGCCGAACCGACCGACGCGGAAGCCGTTCCGATCGGTTCCGAAATGCCTCAATTCGATCTTCAGGACCTTGGCGGAAACCGTGTCACTTCGGAGGATCTGAAGGGAAACAACACGCTGGTTGTTTATTGGAGCACGAGGTGCGGTTACTGCAATGCGATGGCCGCCGACCTCGTTGCCTGGGATCACGCCCGCGACGGCGATGCCCCGAAGATGCTCGTGTTCTCGCAGGGAACGCCTGAGGAGCACGCCGAATTCGGTTTGAAGTCCCCGATCATCGTCGAGGAGGGAAACAAGACCGCGGAGAAGCTCAAGATGCCGGGAACGCCGTCGGCGGTTTTCGTGAACGAGGACGGCAAGATCGTTTCGCAGGTCGCGGTCGGAGCCGCGAACATCTGGGCGCTGGTCGGTCACACGCCGCCGGCGAAAGACTGATATGCGCCCGATCGATTGGAAAGTAACCGCTCGGGACGGAGACGCGCGAGCGGGTCTGCTTCGGACCCGCCGGTCGACGATCGAAACGCCGGTCTTTATGCCGGTCGGAACCCAGGGAACCGTCAAAGGCGTGCGTTTCGAATGGCTCGAAGACGAACTCGACGCGCGCATCATTCTCGGCAATACATATCACCTGTTCCTGCGTCCGGGGCCGGAGGCCATCCACGAACTTGGCGGCCTGCATCGGTTTTCGACCTGGAAGCGTTCAATTCTCACCGATTCGGGAGGTTTTCAAGTATTCTCGCTGACCGATCTCCGCAAATTGACGGAAGAAGGGGTCGAGTTTCGCTCGCACATTGACGGCAGCCGAAGATTTCTTTCGCCGGAGGTCTCGATGGAGATCCAGGCGGCGCTCGGCTCCGAGATCGTGATGGTTTTCGACGAATGCCCGCCGGGCGATGCCGGCAAGGAACGGACGCGCGAATCGCTCGAGATGACCGCGCGCTGGGCGGAGCGCTCGAAACGCCGTTTCGACGAACTGCAGGAAGCGGGACAGGATTCAGGCAACCCGCATTTCGAGCTTCAGTTTCCTGATTCGGATGCGGCCGACGACCTTCGAGAATCCCAGATCGAAAACCGCCGCTTGATATCGGGCCGGCAGGCGTTGTTCGGGATCATCCAGGGCGCCGGACACTTCGACCTTCGCCGGCAGAGTCTGGAACTGACGCGGGAGATCGGTTTCGACGGCTACGCGATCGGCGGCCTCAGCGTCGGCGAAGAGAAGCAGGTGATGTACGACGTGATCGAGTTCCTCGCGCCGCATATGCCGGCCGACGCTCCGCGATATCTGATGGGCGTCGGCACGCCGGAAGATCTGATCGAGGCGGTGCGCCGCGGGGTCGATATGTTCGACTGCGTGATGCCGACTCGAAACGGACGCACCGGCGGCGCGTTCACATCGGGCGGAAAATTGAACATCAGAAACGCAAAATTCGCGCTCGACCCGCGCCCGCTCGACGAGAATTGCCCGTGTTCGGTCTGCCGCAGATACTCGCGGGCCTATCTCCGTCACTTGTACCAGGCCGGCGAGATGCTCGCGGCGACGCTGATCTCGCACCACAACCTGGCGTTCTTTTTGAATTTGATGAAGCGCGTTCGCGAGTCGATCAGGGAAAGCCGCTTCGAGGCGTTCCGGAAGGAATTCCTCGCAGGCCTCGGTAATGAATCATAGCGGAGCGTTTAATTCGAAGCGTTCACCGATCCTGTTTTTTGCCGCTAAGCCGGAGCACTTGCGTAAAAGCTTGCTGACTGCTTTGATAATTTGAGTTTACTTTGTCATAATTTCGTTTTTCTTTTCTGCTAAGACAATGAACATACTAATTTTGCTTTTTCAGGGTGAAGGCGGCGGCAGCAGTTTGATTTCGTTGCTGCCGATGATCGTCATCATTTTCGGTATCTTTTATTTTATGGTCATCCGGCCGCAGCAGAAGCAGCAGCAGAAGCTGAACGAGATGATAACGACCCTCAAGATCAATGACGAGGTCGTGACGAACGGCGGCATCATCGGAAAGATCAAGGAAGTAAAAGAGACGAGTTTCATTATCCAAAGCGCTGAAAAGTCGTTTCTCGAGATCGGCAAACAGGCGGTCATCGGAAAAAAGGCGGAAGAAGTTAAGTAGTTTGTTGATTGGAAATGGCTAATTTTGCGTTGGATCGATTAACAATCAACGATTAACGATCATAGATTTTATGAAAAACAAAAGCTTGGTGGTCAGAACGGCCGTCATCATCGCGATCACGCTCATCGGCGTTTACCTGGTCTTCGGGCCGCGCCGGACGCCCACCGGAAACGATTTCACGTGGAACGGGCTCAAGCAAAATCTCTCCGAGAATATAAACCTCGGCCTTGACCTCAAGGGCGGTTCGCATCTCGTGATGCGCGTCAAAACCGACGGCTATCTGAAAAAGCTTACCGAGAATGATGCGCAGGCGGCCTTGACTGCCGCCACGGACGCGAAACTTCCGGTTAGCGGGAACGCGATCGTCGCCGAGAACGGCACCTATCAGGTAACGCTTAACCTATCGGACCCGGCACAGTCGGCGGCGGTAATCGAAGAAGTCAAGAAGAAGGTCGACTTCAGTCAATGGTCCGAAAGCACGAGCGGTGCGACGGTATCATGGTCTTTGCCGACCCGCGTTCAGGAAGTTTTCAAGGAACAGGCGGTCGAGCAGGCGCTCAAGATCATTGAAAGCCGCATCAACGCGTTCGGCGTCAAGGAACCGACGCTCCAGCGGCACGGTGCGCAGTCTTCGGGGCAGATCCTGCTTCAGATGCCCGGCGTCGACGATCCGGAACGAATCAAGAAACTGATCGGCGCCGAGTCCAATCTTTCGCTGATGAAACTCGCCGGCGACTCGTTCCAGACTTATCCGACGGAGGAAGCGGCGAAGGCGTCGCTCGGCGGCACGATCCCGGCGAACCGCAAGATCTTTCCCTATTCCGAACGCGACGAGGGTTCGACGCCGAGTCAGGCGCAACCGAAAGTGCAGCAGTTTATGGTCGTTGAATATCCGGCTATCGTCGAGGGAAACGAGTTGCGCGACGCACGCGCCTCCACCCAGTCGGGAGCAGACGGCGACTACCAGATCCAGTTTAATCTCAAGCCGGCCGGCGCCCAGAAGTTCGGCGACTGGACCGGCAAGAATATCGGAAAGTATTTGGCGATCGTCCTCAACGGTGAGGTCAAATCGGCACCGGTGATCCAGGGACAGATCTTCGACAGCGGTCAGATCCAGGGAAGATTCACGAAATCCTCGGCCGAAGACCTTGCGTTGACATTGAAGTCGGGCGCGCTTCCGGCTGAGATCGAATACCAGGAAGAGCGAACGGTCGGACCGAGCCTCGGCGCCGATTCGATCAATGCCGGGGTTCGCGCTTCGGCGGGCGGTTTGATCTTCGTCGTCATCTTTATGTTGTTCTACTATCGAGGGTCCGGGATCAACGCCGTTATCGCGCTGATGCTGAATATGCTGCTGACGATGGCTGGACTGATTGTGATGGATTCGACGCTGACGTTGCCCGGAATCGCGGGACTTATTCTCGGCATCGGTATGGCGGTCGACTCGAACGTTCTGATCTTCGAGCGAATGCGTGAAGAACTCCGCGCCGGCCATTCGGTCGCGAATTCCGTCGCCGTCGGGTTCGACAAGGCGTTCATTACGATCATCGACACGCACGTCACGACGATCATATCGTCGGCGATTTTGTATCTTTACGGTTCGGGTCCGATCCGCGGGTTTGCCGTAACGCTCGTTTTAGGGCTGTTGATCAACCTGTTTTCGGCGGTGTTCGTTTCGCGCACGATCTTTATGTGGCTGCTTGAACGAAATCCCGAAGCGAAGACCCTGAGCATTTAGGAAGTTAGAGATAAGATAATGTTTGAAATTTTCAAGACTATTAATGTTGACTGGATGGGCAAGCGCAAGATCCTGATCGCGCTTTCCATCGTTGTCCTGCTGGCCGGACTGCTTTCGGCGATCGGTCGTCAGTTTTCCGAAGGCGGAACCGACGCCTTCAATCTCGGGGTCGATTTCCGCGGCGGCACAGTCGTCACGGCGAAGTTCAGGCAGAAGCCCGACGCCGATTCGATCCGGACCTCGCTCCAGAATATCGGACTCGGAGAATCCATCATTCAGGATTCGACGGATAAACTCGACGAAGTGCTGATCAAGGTTCCGAACATCGGCAAGCGTGAGGAGTGCGGAGACGACGTCGACGAGGCGGGCCGATGTATGGTCAAAAAGGCGCTCGACACGGTCGGCAAGGAAGCCGAAGGCTCGATGCAGCTGCAGGACGATCCGAACGCGGCATACAAGATCGTCGGAACCGATTCGGTCGGTCCGGTTGCCGGAGCCCAGCTTCGCAACCAGGCGGTCATCGCCACCCTTCTCGGTCTTACAGGCATCCTGTTCTTCATCGCGTTTCGATATGACTGGACATATGCGGCCGGCGCAGTCATCGCGGTGTTCCACGATGTGCTCATCACGCTCGCTTTCTTCTCCGTTTTTCAGTGGGAGGTCAGTTTGACGGTGCTCGCTGCGCTTCTGACATTGGTCGGATTCTCGGTGAACGACTCGATCGTCATTTTCGACCGCATTCGCGAGAATCTGACGCTCCATCGCGGTGAATCGCTTTATAAGTTGACGAATGACTCGATCAACCAGACGATGTCGCGAACGATCGTGACTAACGGACTCGTGTTTCTTTCGGTTCTCGCGCTGGTGTTGTTCGGGGGCGAGGTCCTGCGTGGATTTTCGCTGGCGCTGTTCGTCGGGTCCATCACCGGAACATACTCGACGATCGCGATCGCGAGTCCGATCGCCATTTGGTGGCAGGGCCGTCTTGGAGCGGCTCAGATCAAGGAGGTCGACGTTCCAAAAGCGGAACGGCTCGCCTCCGCTTCCCGGCGACCGGTGTCGCGGCGGCCCGTAACACGGTAGATTATGAAAGAAGCGTGAATCATAACGAAAAATTTTCGAACGGGTTCACGCTTTTTTCTGATTCCGCGCCCTGAAATAGGCGAATTAAATTTGAAAAACAGGCGTAAACGACCAAATTAATCTTGACTTTCGTTTTGCAAAACCTTAGAATTCCTAACGTTGCTGGTCAATTAAATAAGTCGTTACTGCGCTTCTTCGTAATCCTTTTCAGGAAAGCGGCAAAGAAGTTATCGGTGGCTTTACGTTTTAGGCCGGCATGATTTCTATACACCCCGCAATTTGTGAAAAGGCTTAAAAGAAGACCGAAGAGATCAGAAGTTTTGTCCGACGAGTGTTGTCTTGCGATGATGGCTTGAAGTTCGATCATTCATATTTGCAATTATTAGATTCGAAACCTTTGACGCAAGTTTGGCACCGGAAAAAGGAAGGATAAAAGATGTTAGACCAATTAGTTGAATCGAGAAACAATTCAGCCGAAAACACCCGGCGCGGCGAGTTTTTGCTGGCGACGTTCATCATTTTCGCAGTCGCTTTGTTGGGCGGATGGACGTACAGTTTGTTTGCCAAGGACTACGGAATGGGAGCCGGAGACCTCGATATTTCGAGCCTCGTGGCACCGGTAGCGCTTCCGGATGAAGCGCCGCCGCCCGAACCTGAAGTAAAGCAGGAGAAGACGGTCAAGACGAACTCCGACGACATCATTTTGAAGGAAACGTACGCTTCCCTCGACAAGGTGCTCGATCTCAAGCAGGTTGACAAGGGAGTGAAGGACGTTGTCGACGCCTCGAAGTTCGATCTTTCGAGAGTAAAAAAGGGTGATGTCAACAGCATTCCGACGAACGCCACACGCCAGAGCAACGAAGGCGGCGGCGGCTTGCCGACCGGCACTACGACGACCAAAAACGACGATAAAGAATTCGAAGATGTTGTGGTCAAGAAGACCCCGGCGCCGACTCCGAAGCCGATTCCGAAAATCATTTCGGGCGGCGTCGTCAACGGCAAGGCGACGAACCTCGTCAAACCGCCGTACCCGGCAGCGGCCCGCGCGGTTCGCGCCAGTGGCGCTGTCAATGTTCAGGTGACGATTGACGAGAACGGTAACGTCATCTCGGCATCGGCGGTATCAGGACATCCGCTTCTCAGGGGCGCAGCGGTTTCGGCGGCGCGTTCCTCGAAGTTTTCGCCGACTTTGCTGTCGGGGCAGCCGGTCAAGGTGACGGGCGTCATCGTTTACAACTTCCAGCCGTAAGGCGGTATCTGACGACCGCGGCACGCGTCAGCGGGTGCCGCGGTCGGTTTCGCAATAATAGAACTTTTTGATTTCTTTGGAGGAAAAATCATGACTTTTTTAGTGAGCCTTTTGGGCTTGATGTTGCGTGAAGGCGGCGGCGTTTCGTTTGGTATTTACGATATCGCCAAGAGTTTGACGATTCCGGGCTGGGTCGTTATCTTTACGCTTCTCGCGCAGGCAGTTTATATGATCGCGGTCGGGATCGAACGTTGGTTGACCTACAACAAAGCGAAGCAGCAGTCGCGCCAGTACGCGCCGAAGGTTGCTCAGGCTTTGAAGAACAGCAACATCGACGAAGCGATCAATATCAGCGACAAGCACAAGGATTCGCACCTTGCGATGGTTGTCTCGTCGGGACTCAAGGAATTCCAGGCGCATCAGGGCAATTCGAACATCTCGGCCGATGAAATGGAAGCTTCGAAGCGCGCTCTCGAACGCGCGATCGCGGTCAAGACGGCCGAACTCAAACGCGGCCTTGCCGGTTTGGCGACGGTCGGTTCGACGGCTCCGTTCGTTGGTCTGTTCGGAACGGTCGTCGGTATCATTGGCGCCTTCCAGGCCTTGAGAACGAATGAAACGGCCGGTATCGGCGCTGTCGGCGGATCGATCGCCGAGGCGTTGGTCGCGACGGCGTTCGGTATCGGGGTGGCGATTCCGGCAGTGTGGCTGTTCAACTATTTCACGAGCAAGGTGACGAGCTTCGGCGTCGAAATGGAAAATTCGGCCTCTGAACTCGTTGACTACTTCATCAAGCAGCGCGCCAAACAGTTGAAATAGGACTGGACCGAAAGGGAGAATTAAGTTATGGGAATGCAAGTCGGTGGTGCCGATGAGTATAACTCGGATATTAACGTGACACCGATGGTGGACGTGATGCTCGTGCTCTTGATCATCTTTATGATCGTCACGCCGTTGCTCCAGCAAGGTGTCTCGGTAAACCTTCCGCGTGAAATGAATGCTCCAACCGAGGATCCGGACATTGCGAAAGACACCTCGGTGATCGTGGCAATTCCGGACAACAACAACTTCTATATCGGAAAGAGCCTTTATCCGCTCGAAGAACTCGGTGAAAAGATCAAGACCCTGATGAAGGATAAAATTCCCGATAAGCGCATTGTCTATATCAAGAGCAGTATCGAAGTCGATTATGGGACGGTGGTCAAAGCCATCGACCAGATTCGAAAGCAGGATATTGACAAGATCGGCCTTGTTGCGGACAAGAAGAAGAAGCAAACACAGGGTCAGTAATCTAAAGACTGGTATTTCAAATCGGGAGTGTAGAAAGTTATGGGAATGTCTGGAGGTAGTTCGAAAGGGGCAGTGCCGAATATCAACGTTACGCCGTTGATTGACGTGTTGCTCGTGCTGCTGATCATCTTTATGGTCATCACGCCGTCGAAACCAAGCCGATTCGAAGCCAAGGTTCCGGCCGAACCCAAGGAGCAGGACAAGAACGTAATGCTCAAGCAGAATCCGAACACGCTCATCATTTTTGTGGGCAAGGACGGGAAGTTGCGGGTGAACACGGACGACGTCGGTGACATCGGGGATACCGCTCCGCTGACGGCCAATCTTGCCGAACGTTTTAAGTTCCGTGAGACGAACGGAGTTTTGCGCGAAGGTACGAACGAGGTCGAGAAAACGGTATTCGTCAAGGCGCCGAAAACCACCAAATACGGAGACGTGGTCAAGGCTATAGATGCGGCGAAGCTCGCCGGGTCGGATCCTATCGGATTGCAGATCGACGATCTGGAAAATTAGGACTTGGGGCGGCCCGGCACGTTCGGACCGATTTGGCCGCCCTGAGAACACATGGAGTCAGAAAATGAGATTGTCTCGTTTAGGGATACTTGTAGTAATTATCTTTACAGTTTTAGTCGGAGCCAACTGCTCTTACTATAATCGGATCATGGCCCGCAAGAACCTTGTCGATGGCGCGACCGCCTACAAGGAACGCAAGTTCGTACAGGCCGAAGAGAAATTCCGTAAGGCCGTTTCGATCGATCCGGACGGCAAAACGCTTGAAGGCCGAACGGCCCAGTTGTTCCTCGCAAGAACGCTCCATTCCGAATACATTTCGGACAGAAAGCAGACGGCGAAAGGCGAAGATGCGATGGAACAATACAAAAAGACCTTAGTTTCGGACATCAACGAACAGTCTGCCTTCAAGGCGGTCGCGAATCTTCTGGAAAGCTTGGGACGCGGCGACGAGGCGTTGAAGTGGATTACCGAACGGGCTGAGAATCAGAACGTCAAGCCCGAAAATCGTGCCGAGGCGTTCACTTCTTTGGCTGCGAAACAGTATTCTTGCGCGAACGATATCTCGGACATCGAGCCCGTGAAGAAAACGGTCAAGAAGGACGGAAAAGAGGTTTTTGAGTTCACCAAACCCGAGAATCAGGAAGACTACGATCGATTGGTCCAGTGCGCCTCGAAGGGAATGGAGTTTATCGACCGCGCGATCGAGCTTGAAAAACAGGCGGGTGTCGAAACCGACTCGGTTTGGTCGTACAAAGCGAACCTTCTCATTCAAAAGATGAGGATCGCCGAAATGGACGGCAAGACTGCTGACAAGGACAACTTCAAGAAGGAAGCAGACCTGGCGAAGGAACGGTTTACAACGTTAGCGACCGAGAAGAAGAAGAGAGAAGAAGAAGCCGAGGCTAAAAAGAAGGCGGAAGAAGAAGCCGCCAACACCAAAAAGTAGTCTTACGTTTATTCTTTAGTTTCAGGGCGCAACTCGATTAGAATTTAATTGGGTGCGCCCTTTTTATCATCCTAAGCCCGAGTTCGGATTCGGCGGCTGGCCCGGAACCTATGATTCGCATTGAGGACATAATAGAGAAGGTCGAATCCAACCGGCCGAATGCCGATACCGACCTCATCCGGCGATCATACTTCTTTTCCGCGATGCACCATCGCGGGCAGAAGCGCGCCTCGGGTGAGCCCTATCTCATTCATCCCCTGGAAGTAGCCGATATTTTGGCGGAAATGCGGCTCGACGAGGTGAGCGTCTCAACCGGTCTGCTCCACGACGTTGTCGAGGATACATTGGTCGACCTCGATACGATTCGCAAGTATTTTGGCGACGAGATCACGCGCCTCGTAGACGGCTTGACGAAGATCGCCAACATCAGCAGTCTCTCGAAAGAAAAACAACAGGCCGAAAACGTCCGCAAGATGGTGCTTGCGATGACCACGGACGTCCGCGTCGTGCTCATCAAACTCGCCGATCGTCTCCACAATATGCGGACGATGCAGTTCCTCAAGCCCGAGAAGCGCGCGCGGATCTCGCAGGAAACACTTGATATCTATGCGCCGATCGCCCATCGGCTCGGTATGGGTAAGGTTCGCAGCGAACTCGAGGATCTCGCGTTCCAGAACCTGTATCCGCACGAATACAAGAAGCTCGCGAAGGAGGTAGAAGCCCGGCGGACGGAACTCGAAGCCGCGCTCTCGAAGATAAAAGAGACGATCAGACTCAGGCTCGCGGAAAACGACGTTCCGTTCGTTGAAATTCAAAGCCGCGTCAAGCGTCTCTACTCGCTCTGGAAAAAGCTTCGCAATCGCAAGCTGACGATTGAACAGATCTACGATCTGATCGCCGTCCGCATTATCACGCCCAACGACAGGAAGAATTGTTATCTGACCCTGAGCGTGATTCACGACACCTGGACGCCGGTTCCGGAACGCTTTAAGGATTGGATCGCGATCCCCCGCGACAATATGTATCAGTCGCTTCATACGTCGGTGATCGGCGACGGCGGTCAGGCGTTTGAGGTGCAGATTCGTACCGAGGAGATGCATCACATTGCCGAGGAAGGTGTCGCCGCGCACTGGAAATACAAGGAAAGCAAGCTCGGCAAGAATGACGAGGACGAGAGTCTCGATGAACTCCGTAAGACGGTCGAGCGCCTGCTCTTGCCGCTCGTTGAGACGACCGAAGAGAACGAGGACTCGGAAGACTTCATCGAGTCGCTCAAACTAGATCTTTACCCGAAGGACGTATACGCCTTCACGCCGATGGGGAAGGTCATTCAGCTCCCGCGCGGATCGACGCCGATAGACTTTGCGTACGCGATCCATTCTGAGGTCGGTGATACCTGCACCGGCGCCAAAGCCAACGGCCGGATCGTCCCGCTTCGTTACGAACTTCAAAACGGGGATGTCGTCGAGATCATGACCACGACAAACTCCAAGCCGTCAAGGGATTGGCTGAACCACGTCGTCACGTCGAAAGCGCGCAACCGGATCAGGCATTGGATCTCGGACCAGCAACGGTCAGAGTCGATCGAACTCGGTCGGAAACTGCTCGAAAAAGAGTCCGACAAGTTTCGTGTCCCGGCTAAGAAACTCCTCAACAGCGAGGACGAACTGAAACGCATCGCCAACGAATACGGACTCGGGCGCGGGGAAGATCTGCTGGCTTCCGTCGGCTACGGCAAAACACTGCCGCGCAACGTCTTGATGAAACATCTGGGCGCCGAACGGTTTGCCGAACTCGACCCCGACAAGAAGAAAGAGGGGACGCTGCAGACCGGCTTTAAGGCGGTGAAGAAGTTTATCGGCCTCGGCGAGGACGCGATCATCGTCAAAGGCGTCGACAACCTTCTGACGACCCGCGCGCGCTGCTGCAATCCGCTTCGGGGCGAGCCGATCGTCGGTTACATTTCTCTCGGCAAGGGAATCGTCGTTCATAACCGAAACTGCAAGAACGTCAAGTCGCTGATGGTCAACCGCGACCGGATCGTCGAGGTCGAATGGGCCAAAAGCGAGAAGGAGGAAATACAATCGATCCGCTTGCTCGCCACGACCGAGAACCGGACGGGAATGCTTGCCGGAATCACGAATGCGATCGCCGAGATCAAGACCGGCATCCGCGATGCGCGGGCCAACGTGTCCAAAGACGACATCGGCCTCATCGAAGTGACAGTCGAGGTCTTCGACAAGAAGCATCTCGATAAGGTCGTCAGCTCGATTGAAAAGGTTCCGGGTGTACTCAACGTCGAACGCATCAATTTTTAACTGAGCCGCAAAACGCCAACCGCCCGGATTTTGGAATTGCCGGGATGCTCCGCATCAGTGAAGAAGCCACAATTCCTCACGATATTCGCTTCAGTTCCGGCCTGTGGTCTTGTTTGGAGTTTCAACTGTAATCTGATATCATTTGCCTTTTGTTTCAGACATCCATTGCGAAGGTAAGTGACGTGAAAGAGATTATTTCAACTGAAAATGCGCCCGGCGCGATCGGACCGTATTCACAGGCGGTGAAGACAGGCGGATTTGTCTTTTGTTCGGGTCAGATCCCGATCGATCCGGCGACCGGAGAATTCGTTTCGGGCGATGTCGCGGAACAGACAGAACAGGTCCTGAAGAATCTTTCGGCCGTTTTGGGGGCTGCCGGTTCGAGCCTTAATGATGTGGTAAAGACGACCGTGTTTCTTGCGGATATGAGCGACTTCGGGGCGATGAACGAAGTGTACGGAAAGTACTTCAGCGAAAACAAACCGGCTCGGGCGACCGTTCAGGCGGCACGCCTTCCGCGCGATGCGCGGGTCGAGATCGAATGTGTCGCGACCGCTTGATCGGTCGCTGGACGGAGTTGACGTCGGGTTATTGAAAAAGCAAAAGCCAGACGCTCTTTTTGAGCGCCTGGCAACCAAACTAAGAGCTTAAATCTCAAAGATTTACGCAGCTTTGATAATTTTGCCGGATTTGATGCAGCGGGTGCACACTTTTTTGCGGCCGTTGCCGCCTGTGGGTAGCTGAACGCGGATCGACTGCAAGTTCGGATTGAATCGGCGACGGGTTTTGTTGTTAGCGTGGGAAACATTGTTTCCGAATTGCGGGCCCTTGCCGCAGACATCGCATCGTTTTGCCATAATAATTAAAAGCCTCCAAAAGTATTATACCGAGGTATTGGAAAAAGAGTTTAGTGAAAACTCAAAAACAAATTTTATAACAAAAGTTTTCACCTTAAGTCAAGCAATGATACAAACAGTTAATTTTGAAGGAGTAAAAGCCACAGTGCGAAAAGCTAATCTTACTATTCTGAGCGCGGTTATTTTGACGGCGCTCGTTCTGACCGGATGCCAGGGCGGCGGAGCGAACTCGAATTCCGGCACGACCGGCGGGATCGATCCCAATGAAGCCGCCGCGACGGTGAACGGCAAGGTCATCAAACTGGAAGAGGTTGAGCGGATGCTCAAGCAGCAGGCGCAGGGCCAGGAAGGCAAAATGTCGCAGCTCGAACTAGCCGGAGCGCGTCTGCAGATCCTGCAGGACCTTATCCAGCAGGAAGTGATGTTCCAAAAGGCCGAAAAGGAAGGAACGGTTCCGAGTGAAGAAGACATCACCGGCGAATACAACAAGGCCAAGACCGAAAGCGGAATGTCGGCCGAGCAGTGGGACAAATTGCTCAAGGACAGCGGCCAGACCGAAGCCACGGCGCGCGACGCGGTCAAGAAGAAACTCGCGATCGACAAGCTGATCCAAAAGGTGACCGGCAAGATCGATGCGCCCAAAGACAGCGAGATCGAGCTGTTCTTCAACGGAAACAAAGAGAGTTTCAAGAACAAACGCGGTGCCCAGCTTGCCGCGATCGTCATCGATCCAAGCAATTCCGGCGAGGGCGACACCACGAAGAACGAGGTCGAAGCGACACAAAAGGCGAAGGACGTCGGTCAGCGCGTGCTGTCGGGTGCGGATTTTGCGACCGTCGCGCGCGAGAGCAGCGAAGAGTCGAACACGCGTCTCAGCGGCGGCGACTGGCGCTACTTTACCGAAGAGGAAATGAAGCAGGCCTTCGGCGCGAACGTCGCGGACTATGTGATGAACAAGATGCAGAACGGCCAGGTCATTCCGTCGGCGATTCCCTTCGAAGGGAAGATCCTGATCGTCAAGCTCCAGCGCAAGCAGGAAAAGGACGAGGACCGTACGCTTGAGAGTCCCAATGTCCGGGCTGAGATCACGAACTACCTGATCAACTCGCGCAAGCAGCTTCTGGCGGCGTCCTATCAGGCGATCGCCATGAACGAGGCGAAGATCGTCAACAATCTCGCGCAGAAAGTCGTTGCCAATCCGAATGATCTGAGCGGGGCGCGTCCGGCCTCGTCAGAGACGCCGGCCGCGGCGAACACCAACGTCAATGCGAATTCGAATACCAATTCGAATACCAATTCGACCAAACCGGCGACTAACACGAAGACCGACGAGAAGCCTGCGGCAAACACCGCGAAGTCGAATTCGAACAAATAACCAGGTTGGAAAAAGGCGAAAGTATCAGGGCAGGGACCATTTGCCTTTTTCCTTTCGCCTTTTTGATTTCATCGTCCCCATTTCAGTCAATGCTTTTTCGCCTCTCCGATGTCTATAAGGGCTACAGCGCGCACGAAATACTTCGCGGTGTCTCTTTCCAGGTGAACAAGAGTGAGAAGATAGGTCTCGTCGGTCGAAACGGCGCCGGCAAGACGACGGTTTTCAAACTCGTTACGGGCGAAGAAGCGGCCGACAGCGGGGAAGTGATCAAGATCAACGGCCTGACTGTCGGGCTTCTCGCGCAGCACGTCGATTTTCACGATTCCGACACGGTTCACACCTCGGCACTTTCGGCCTTTCAGAAGATTCACGACATCGAGGCGGAAATGCGTCGACTCGAAATCGCGATGGCGACCGACGCGACGGACGAAGTTCTTTCGCGATACGCTGAATTGCAGCACGAGTTTGAGATCGAAGACGGGTTTACGTACACGGCGCGGGCCGAAGCGATCCTGCTCGGACTCGGATTCCCGCGCGAGACGTGGGATCTGCAGACCGCGAATCTGTCGGGCGGGCAAAAGAATCGACTCGGGCTTGCGCGTTTGCTGCTTGCGAACACGGATGTTCTGCTGCTCGACGAACCGACGAACCACCTCGATGTCGAAGCCGTCGAATGGCTCGAAGATTTTCTTAAAAACTATGACCGGACGTTCGTTCTGATCAGCCACGACCGCTACTTTCTCGATCGGACCTGCAACCGGATCATCGAGATCGAACTCGGCCGCGCCGTCAGCTATAAGGGGAATTACTCGGAATTCCTCGTCGAGCGCGAATTGCGCCGTGAACAGCAGCGCCGCGAGTTTGAGAATCAGCAGGCGATGATCGCCAAGACCCAGGAGTTTATCCGCCGAAATCTCGAAGGGCAGAAAACGAAGCAGGCGAAGTCGCGCCGCAACATGCTTCAGCGGATGGACCGCATCGAAGCCGTTGCATCCGACAAGCCGAGCGGGAACTTTAATCTCAAGAAGGTCGAGCGCGCCGGCCAAAACATTCTCGCGATCGAGGATCTCGCGATCGGATACGGCTCAAAGATCCTGGCGAAGGACATCACCTTGACCTTGACGCGCGGTGAGTGTCTCGGCATCATCGGCGGCAACGGTACCGGCAAAACGACATTTTTGAAAACGATTCTCGGAACGATCCGCGAAATCTCCGGCAAACTCCTGTGGGGCGTGAAGACGAGTATCGGCTATTACTCGCAGAATCTGGACGATCTCGAACCCCGGAACGAGATCATCCAAGAGCTTCGCCGCGTCGCGCCGAACGCGGAAAACGGGGAGCTTCGTGGATTTCTGGCACGTTTTCTGTTCTCGGGAGACGACGTCTTCAAACGCGTCGGCGATCTTTCGGGCGGCGAAAAGGGACGACTGGCGCTCGCGAAGCTCATCTATTCGAATTTCAACGTCCTCGTGCTGGACGAACCGACGAACCATCTCGACATACCGTCGCGCGAGGCGCTCGAGGCGGCGCTAGACGAGTTTGAGGGGACGATCATCGCGGTCAGCCACGACCGGTTCTTTCTCGACAAGATCTCGAGCCAGGTCCTTGCGTTCGAGCCGGACGGGTCGACTGCGGTCTATAACGGGAATTACAGCGATTTTCACGACTGGAAGGCGACCAGGGCCGACGCGTCGAAACGGGCCGGGGCGAACGGGTCGATCGCGTTTGTCGGTGAAGCGGCGAAGGGCCCGGCCGCGAATCAATCCAATCTCTCAAAAAATCAGCGTCAACGTATTGAAACGCGCATCGCCGAGATCGAGAAGGAGATTCCGAAAACCGAGGACAAGCTTGCCAAGCTAACGCTCGAGATTGCGCTCCCCGATGTCGCGTCCGATCACGCCAAACTGGCCAAGGTTTCGGACCGCTATCGGGCAACGGAACTTGCGATCCAAAAGCTCTACGAAGAGTGGGAAGAACTTTCGGCGATCGATTAGCGGATTTTCATTTCGCCTGATCGCTGCTTTGCAAACTCCGCGGGCTTTGCGTGAGATCTCCGAGCAAAGTCCGCCAAGATCGAAAAGAACCGAAAACCGTCCTTGATTCGTGAACGCCAAATCCGAAATCGCAAATCTAAAATCGCAAATCGTAAATGCTTTTCTGTTCACAAATGAACACGGATGGGGCGGATGAGCGGGATTGGGAAGGAGTTTCTCCGGCAGGTTCTTTGTGCGTTTGAGAAACTGCCTGCAAACGTCAACGCGCCTGCCGAACTCGCCTGATCGCTGCTTTGCAAACTCCGCGGGCTTTGCGTGAGATCTCCGAGCAAAGTCCGCCAAGATCGAAAAGAACCGAAAACCGTCCTTGATTCGCGGACGCCAAATCCGAAACCGCTAATCGCAAATCCGAAATCCCAAATCCGAAATTGATCTAGCTTTCCATACGATAGTTCGGCGCTTCCTTGGTAATGATGACGTCGTGGACGTGCGACTCGCGAAGACCGGCGGACGTGATGCGGATGAACTTCGCGTTCGTTTGCAGTTCAACGATGTTGCGGCAGCCGGTGTAGCCCATTCCGCTTTTCAGCCCGCCGACGAGCTGCGTGACCATATCGGCAATCGTCCCCTTATACGCAACGCGGCCCTCAATGCCTTCGGGAACGTACTTCGAGTCGGATACGGTGCCTTCCTGGGCGTAGCGGTCGCTTGAGCCCTTCTTCATCGCGCCGATCGATCCCATTCCGCGGTAAGTCTTGAAGTTTCGTCCCTGGAACAGAATCACTTCGCCGGGAGCTTCCTCAGTTCCCGCAAACAGCGATCCGACCATTACGGTGTCCGCGCCGGCGACGATCGCTTTGGCCACATCGCCCGAAAACTTGATCCCGCCGTCGGCGATCACGGGAACGCCCGTCCCTTTCGCGGCTCCAACACATTCAACGATCGCCGTGATCTGCGGAACGCCCGCGCCTGTAACGACCCGTGTGGTGCAGATCGATCCCGGTCCGATGCCGACCTTCACCGCGTCGACCCCGGCGTCGATAAGCGCGCGCGTCGCCTGTGCCGTGGCAACGTTGCCGGCGATTATCTGGATGTCGCCAAATTTCGCCTTGACCTGTTCTACGGCATCGATGACTCGCGATGAATGGCCGTGGGCGGTGTCGATGACGATCGCGTCCACGCGCGATTCCGCAAGTGCAGCCGCGCGTTCGAGAAAATCACCGGTGGCGCCGATCGCCGCCGCAACCCGCAGCCGTCCCAGATCGTCCTTTGCGGCGTTCGGGTAACGGATCGCCTTCTGGATGTCCTTGACGGTGATCAAGCCTTTCAGATGACCGTTGTCGTCGACGACAAGGAGCTTTTCGATCCGGTGTTTCTGGAGTTTGACCTTGGCCTCGTCGAGCGTCGTGCCGACCGGCACGGTGACGAGCGGCTGCGGGGTCATTACCTCCGAAACCCGAATGTTGAAACGACTCTCGAATCTCAGGTCACGATTGGTGATAATGCCGACCAGAAACCCGCTGAGATCGACCACCGGCACGCCGCTGATCTTGAAGCGCTCCATGATCTCAAGAGCTTCTGAAACCAGCGCCGTGTCGCGAATCGTTACCGGATCGACGATCATTCCGCTTTCCGAGCGCTTGACCTTATCGACTTCTTCGGACTGTTCGCGAATCGAGAAATTCTTGTGGATCACGCCGATTCCGCCCTGCTGGGCAAGCGCGATCGCGAGATTCGCTTCGGTAACTGTGTCCATTGCCGACGAGCAAAGCGGGATATGCAGGGCTATTCCCCTTGAAAAACGCGTACGGGTATCGGTCTCGCCCGGAAGGACGTCCGAATATGCCGGGACGAGCAGTACATCGTCAAATGTCAGGCCTTCTTTGATATCTTCGATGATCATATGAATAAACTACGGTTCCGAATCCCCGACCGCAAAGTGTTCGCTAAGGACAACGGAACGAATCTTCTAAAAAACGAAAAACTAAAGAAAAAGCCCGCAACTATGCGGGCGCGGTTTAGCTGAACTCTCAGACCGTTTTCAATTCCAACTCTTCAAACAGCATCGTCTGTTTATCTCGCGGCGTTCTTGTTTCCGGTACTGACATTGGCTGCTGCCGGGGCCGACGTCTGAAACTGGCCGCTTTGGATAATTTGTGCGATGTTCGACTTGTTGATCTCGATCTCGATCCCTTTACCCTTTGCCGGCGCCGGCGGCGGGGTGACCGATTTGCCGTTGACAGTTATCCGGACCTTGTCAAAATAACCTTTGTAATATCTCAGCTTGAGCGATTCCTCAGCGGAGTAGGTCTGCGGGGAATCGGGCGTGATCTCCTCGCTTGCCGTCTTGCCGTCAACCGTCGCCTCGACCGATACGTTGACGTCTGTCTTCAACTCGACCTTGATCTCGTTTGTCGGGATGACCGGAGTCGGTTGTGTGTTCGAATTCGTTTGGGAAGAATTCGACAACTGGCTCGAATTCGAATCCGCGACAGGCTCGGAGGCGGGTTGATTCTGAATATAATCGACCAGTTTCAAAAGTCCCCAGGTCATCAGACCGAGGATGATCACGGCGATCAAAACCGTTGGGATCAGCGACGACGCAGTTCGATCGTCGGTCAACACTTCCGGTTTGTAGCTTTTGGGATCGTCTCCGCCTTCGCCGTGCGTCTGTGTCACGATCTGCGCGTAATCCTGCAGCGCTTCCTGCTCGTCGACACCAACGTACTTGGCATAAGACTTTACGAATCCCTTGTTGAAAATGCCGCCCGGCAAGGTCCGGTAGTCGTCGTTCTCGATGCAGTCCAGATAGTGCGCCGAGATGCGCGTCTGATCGGCTACCTCGCTGATTGAGATACCTCGTTCTTCACGGGCCTGCTTGAGTTTTTCACCAAGGGTTTGTGACATTCTATGACCAGATCAACGCCGTTCGGACGCCTTCATCAACTAAAAGTTCGGCTTAAAAATTGGCGAATCTTAATGTTGAAATATATCGTTGTTATTCCGCGAATGTCAATCGTTTCAACGCTTTTTGTCCCGGCTGTGGCTTGCTTTCAAAACGACGGGCGTGGTACGTTTAGGCGTTACTACGGTTCTATACTAGAATTAGAAAATCTATTTTTCGAAGAGGAGTGAACAATGAGTCTCGAAGCACTCGGAATGGTTGAAACCAAAGGATTTGTGGGGGCCGTGGAGGCGGCCGACGCGATGGTCAAAGCGGCCAACGTCCAGTTGATCGGCAAGGAATACATCGGCGCCGGTTACGTCACGATCTTTGTCCGCGGAGACGTCGGCGCAGTCAAGGCGGCGACCGATGCCGGCGCCGCCGCTGCACGCCGCGTCGGTGAACTTATCTCGGTCCACGTCATCCCGCGCCCGCACGGCGAGGTCGAGAAATGTCTCCCCAAGGGAGGCGCAATTGGTCTCTCGCCGGATGAGAAAGCTCTCAAAGGCGGCGGGCGTCAGCTCGGTTCGGGCGAAGGCAAGAGCGGAAAGTAAACATTCTCTCCAGCGGCCGGTGATTGCGTGGCGCCTGTGATCGCGCGACTGCCGGCCGTATCAGTTTTCGAATGTCGGAACATAACGATCTAGTTTCACAACAGGAAGCGAGGGACGCGGTGGATGCCGCGTATCTTGCGTTTGGGCAGGTTGCGAGATTCGATCAGGAAAAGATCGACCGGATCTGCGGCTCGATGGCGGCGGTCGCGCTCGCCGAGTCGGCGCGTCTCGGCCAAATGGCGCACGACGAAACAGGGTTCGGAAAGGCCGACGACAAACGGGAAAAGAATCGTTTCGCGGCCGAAGACGTCTGGAATCATTTTAAGTCGCTGAAAACCGTCGGAGTCGTTGCCGACAAGGGCAGCATCGTTGAGATCGCGAGTCCGCGCGGGGTCGTCGCCGCGATCATTCCGTCGACCAATCCAACATCGACCGCGATCTTCAAGATCATAATCGCCGTCAAATCACGGAACACGATCGTCCTTTCGCCGCATCCTTCGGCCGCGCGATGCATCGCGGAGACGGCACGTGTGATGCGCGAAGCGGGGACCCGCGAAGGATTGCCGCCGGACGCGATCCAATGTTTGACCACCTCCGCGCTTGAGGGTACCGAGACGCTGATGAAGCACAAGCGAACCGCGGTGATTCTCGCGACGGGCGGGATCGGACTGGTTCGCGCGGCCTATTCTTCGGGCAAGCCGGCATTTGGCGTCGGTCCCGGAAACGTTCCGGTCTTCGTCGAACGGTCGGCAAATATCGCCAAGGCAGTCGGGGATATTCTGACGGGGACCTGTTTCGATAACGGCACGATCTGCGCCTCCGAACAGGCCGTGGTGTGCGACGCGCCGATCGAGGCCGAGGTCCGCGAGCAGTTCAAACTTCAGGGCGGACATTTTTTGTCGGCGGCGGATGCTGAGAAGGTCGGCCAAGTTCTGCTCACACCGCAGCGGACGCTCAATTCGAAGATCGTCGGGCGATCCGCCGAGTTCATCGCAAATCTCGCGGGAATTGCGATTCCGGCCGGGACACGGTGTTTGCTTGCCGATTGCGGCGGAGTCGGTAGGGATTACCCGTGGTCGGTCGAGAAACTGTCGCCGACCCTGGCGTTCTTCGTCGCTGACGGCATCGAATCCGGCGCACGCCGCTGTGAAGAGATCTTGCACTTCGGAGGGATGGGGCACACCGCCGGGATGCATACCGAGTCGCGCGAGGCCGCCGTGCGGTACGGAGCGCAAATGCCGGCGTCGCGGATCATCATCAATTCGCCGACGACTCACGGTGCGATCGGGTTTTCGACCGATCTCGCGCCGTCGATGACGCTGGGTTGCGGCTCTTGGGGCGGAAACGTCACGAGCGACAACGTTTCGCCGCTGCATCTGATGGATATCAAGCGTGTCGCGTTCGAGACCAAACCTGTTTCAACGTCTCGACGCAAAACTTCGGCGATGTCGGCAACTGCGAGTTCCGCTCCGACGAGGCCAAAACGGGCGGAGATCGCGGCTTTGGTCGACAGTTTTCTTTCGCGGAAACTTTCGGAACCCGTCGGGGCCGCGCCCGAGGTTCCGACGGAACCGGCCGACGGTCCGGTAAAGACGATCATTCACGAGCTTCGGCCGCATCAGGGCGAGCCCGAGAAGGCCCCGGTTCCCGTCGATTTCGTCAGCGAAAGCGACGTCAGAGAGGCAGCCAACAAAGGCGTCCGGATCTATATCACGCCGAAATCGATCGTGACGCCGGCGGCGCGTGATCTGGGTGATGAAAAGGACATTTTTTCGATGATAAGATAACGATCCCCCTAGTTTCTGAGAATGGCAAAATCAGTCGCTGAAAAACCGGTATGTGAGGCTTGCGGTGCGGACGTTCGCGCTGGGTCGCTCTTTTGTTATAACTGCGGCGGTCCGGTGACGGCAGAGGCGAAGCGTGCGAAGAAGAAGAAAACGGCGAAAGCTGCAGTCAGCGACGCTTGGTTCAATGACGAACTTTCGGGAACCGGACGACGCGACACGAACAAACTGACGCCGCCTGAACCGGAGCCCTCGTCCGAGCCCGAACCGACCCAAACCGACAAACCGATCCCAAAACCCGGAATTTACGAAGAAGCGAAACTCCGAACGGCGGCGAGTATGCGTCGCAAAGGGAAGTCAATCGAGCGCAAGAGCGTTGAAGTCGTTTGGGAAGCACCTGAAGTTATGCCGGGGGCCCGATTTATCCTCGCGGCGCTTTCGCTGACTCTGGTCGTGGTCTTAATCTATTTCGCTGCGGCGTATTTCAAATAGCGGAGTGCCAACGATGGAAATTGCGATCCTTGTTTTCTTCTTGGCGATATTCATTGGTGCCGCGTTTTTGGCGATTTTGGTTTGGTTTCTCTTTCGCCGACGCCGACGCGCCGACGTGCGGCCCCGGTCGGGATCGTCTTACGTTGCGTCGTACGGCGGTTCGGAAGAGGTGGACGATGATTCGCCGGACGATTTGGACTTTACCGATGACTCGCCCGGTTATTGGAGCAGCGATTCGAACGATTCGGTAGAATCCGCGGGAGCGTCGGCCAGCGCATCCGCTGAGGCCGACGGTCCGGCTGAATCCGCGTCATTTGAAAGCGCGGCTTCGGGCTCTGATGCGGGTGGCGAATCGGTTTCGGATACGGGCTACGCAGCCGGATCGGGTTCCGATTCAAGTTACGACTCAGGATCGAGTTACGACTCAGGATCGAGTTCGGATTCGGGATCGAGTTACGACTCAGGTTCGAGTTCGGATTCGGGCTCGAGTTCGAGCGATTAGGCAGGCAGGAAGATAGTTGTGAGGTGACGCGAAGTGCAGGCATTGGGAATGGTTGAATGTTTTGGTTTGGTGGCAATGATCGAGGCGGCAGACGCGATGGTCAAAGCGGCCAACGTAACGCTTGTCGGCTATGAACGGATCGACGCCGGCCTCGTGACCGCGATCGTCCGCGGCGAGGTCGGCGCCGTCAAAGCCGCCGTTGACGCCGGTGCCGCCGCCGCGCGCAGGATCGGTACGGTCACGGCCGTTCACGTCATACCGCGTCCGCATGAAGAGGTTTCCGACGGAATTCCGGTGATCGATACCGGAGAGACGAACCGCAAGAAGATCTCCGGATCGGTGCCGGGAGAGTGAGCCGTATTCTCTTGTCGGTCAACCGTTCACCTAAAGCGAACGGCCAAATTCGTTGCTCGGACACTTTCCCGAAAAAGTAACGGCCAAATGAAAAACGAGTCCAGACAGACAGTCCGGACTCGTTTTCTATCATCCCGCGGCTCACCGCTCACTGCTCACCGCTCACCGCTTACTGCTCACCGCTTACTTCTCACTGCTCACCGCTCACCGCTCACTGCTCACTGCTCACTGCTCACCGGCGACCGCCTTGCGTCCCGACCTGGTCTGCGCGATCCGCTTTTCCTTGTTCGGTCCGTCAGTGACGTTTACTTTGATCGTTCGGAACGTGCCGTCCTTTTCGGTGTTTGTCGGCGAATAGCTGATCAGATATTGCGTCCGGAGTTCGCTGGCGATGTCCGCCGCGATCCCGTTGAGTTCGCTCAGCGACGCCGGGAAGTATACCTTTCCTCCGGTTTCCTTCGCGAGACGCTCCAAAAACAACTTCGCCTTCGCCTGCGGGCTCTTGCTGATGAAACCGCCTTCCTTGCTCAGTTCGCCGATGAATCCGATGGCGTAGATCTGCACGTCGGATTCGCGGAGCAACTCGAAAAGCTGCTGGTCGCTGTAGAAACTGTCGCGGTCCTCGCCGTCGCTGACAAGGATCAACGCCCGCCGTTTCTTTTCGTTCGGGTTGCGGGATTTTTCGTATTCGTCGACACGCTGCGCGCCAAGATAGATCGCGTCGATGATCGCCGTCTGCCCGCCCTCGATAAAGAGGTTGTCGAGCGCATCCATCAGATCGTTCTTGCTTGGCGTGAAATCCTGCGTGATCTCGATCTTATCAGACGAAATAAAGCGAATGACGCTGGTTTCGTCGTCGGGCTTGTTGGTGTTGACAATGATCTTGCTCGCTTCGATCACTTTGTCGAGTTGAAGACGCATCGAGCCGGAGTTATCGATGACCAACGCATAATTGGTCGGAACCTCGGCTTTTGAAAACGACTCGATCTCCTGCGGTACGTTGTTTTCAAAAACCTTGAAGTCCTCCTGACGCAAGCTGTTCACCGGACGATTGTTGCGATCGATAACCCGAACACTGAGATTGACGAGTTCGGTCTCGATCTTGAGGGTCTCGCTATCCTCGACAGGGGTCGGGGTCGGCGTCGGGCTTTTTACCGGAGTCGGTGTTTTGGCCACTTCCGTCGTCTGCGCCGACGAGGAACCGAAGTTGAAAAATGCCGGAATCAGAGCAATTCCGATCACCGGCAAAAAAAGAAATAATTTTCGTTTCATCATCTCGTAAGTCAAACTATTTGAAATCCGTGATCGGGGTTGCGTAATAACCCTCACGACTGCGAACGGTTAGACGCGGTAAACCGCGCGGGGGTTTGACCTTAACTTTCACTTTATGCCATTTTCCGTCGGTTTGAAAATCGTTCGGAGTATATCCGATCGAATACTGATGCCGCAGTTCGAGAGCGATGCGTTCGAAGATCTCGTCCATCTCGACATCCGTTTCGGGGTAGAACGCCTTGCCGCCGGTGACGCTCGTCAGTTCATCGAGAAACGCCCTGCCGAGCATTCCGTCGGCGCTTCCCGAGTCCCGGCCGTCATTGATTCCGACCGCGTAGACGACAACGTCGGATTCCTTCATCAACCGCCGCACCTCGCCGAAATTGTAGCGTGAAGCGTTGTCCTGGCCGTCGCTGATGATCAGCATCGCTTTTTTCTGATGCGTTCCGCGCGTCACTTTTTCAATTCCAAGGTAACAGGCGTCATAAAGTGCTGTATTGTTCCGCGGATTGACGAGCGTCAGTTTGTTGAGCACTGCCTCTCCGTCTCGCGTCCGGTCAAGCAGGAGTTGAGCCCGGTTATTGAAAGCGATCAAAAAGTACTCGTCGTTCGGATGACTGGTGTTGATGAAGCGTTCGAGCGCCTTGCGGGCCTTGCCGATCTTGGTTCCGCTCATCGAGTCGGAAACGTCAAACAGAATTCCCAGGGAAACCGGGGCGTCCGTGTCGCTGAAATATGTGATCTCCTGCTCGATGTTATTGTCGAAGACCGAAAACGCGTTCTTGTCCAACCCCGACACGTAACGCCCGTAAAGGTCAGTTACGGTTAAGGTTAGAGTCACAAGATCGACCCGGACCTTGACCGTCCCTTTGTCCTCGACGTTCTGGAGCTGCGGGGTCGCGGTCGGTTGCGGAGTCTGCCCGGCGGCCGCGCCGGCGAACGCCCAAAGCAACAAAAATACCGCCACGATGCCCGGCGAGAGCCGAAATCGGCCGACGCTTCCGCATTTATTTACAGCCATAAATTCTCCGGTTTCAAGGTTTTACTATTCTAAATGCCGATAGTTGTTTCCGCAAGATGTTTTTTGGATGACGAGAGGCGTCGAGAAGTTGTTCGGACCGGCACAGTTTTTTGCAAAGCGCGCGGAACCTTTTCGCCAAAAATGCGTGTTATAATCCGACGTTGGTTTTTGGGAAGGAGATATTAACCCAAATTGCGCAATAGGGAAATTTGGCCCGCGAATTTCCGCGAATCCGCGCGAATGGAAATCTGTTCGAAAGCGCTGCGAAAGAAGCGGGTTTTTGAAATTGGGCCACCGGACGGACCAAAGTGTTGAAAAGCGGTTTGTTCGCATGGGGTTCGGCTAAAGCCGGGATCATTTGTTGCCTTGGCCCACTAGCTGAAGCCAGTGGCAAGATGAATACACAAGGCAGAACCGGCTTATGCGTTTTGACACTGCCTCTGAAGCTGGTTGCAAAATAAAGACAGGAAGCAAAGCCGCCATTACGAGTTTTGACACGGTCTCGGTCGCGGATGGTGCCGACTCAACGCAAATCCCAAATCCCAAATCCGAATTTCGAATTTTCTATGGCTGAATTTATTTGTCGACTAGGAACACCGTCCGGCGAGGTTGTGACCCGGATCGTCGAAGCGGGCGCCGCGGCTGAGGCGAAGCGCCAGCTGGAAGGCGAAGGCTTTCGCGTGTTCAAGGTTGAAAGTGCGGAAACCGGTCTCTCTGCCGTTCTCTCGGGAGGGCGCGGCTCGAAAAACCGGGTCAAGCAAGGCGATTTTCTCCTTTTTAACCAGCAGCTTTCGGCGTTGCTCCGGGCCGGGATCCCGGTTCTCCAATCGATCAATCTGCTGAAAAAGCGATCTGCGTCGTCCGCCCTTCAAAAAATACTGGCCGACGTCGAGGATAAGATCAAGAGCGGGATTTCTTTGTCGGAAGCGTTCGAATCGCAAGGCGTCTTCCCGAAGATCTACACGGCCTCGCTTTTGTCCGGCGAGAAGTCCGGCGCGCTTGACGATGTGCTTGCCCGATATGTCGACTACCTGAAACGAAGCGTCGGCGTCAGCCGGAAACTGCGCGGGGCGCTTGCGTATCCGGCGTTTTTGCTTGCCGCGGCGACGTTTATGGTGGCGTTTCTCACGCTCTACATCATCCCGCGGATGTCGGATCTTTTTAAGTCGCTCAATACGCGGGCGGGTCTGCCGATAGTGACGGTCGTTGTCCTCGGTGTTTCTTCGACATTGGCAAACAACATCTGGTGGATCTTGCCGCTCGGTATCGTCGTCGGATTCGCACTCTATATCTGGCTCCGCACGCCGAACGGAAAACTGATTCTCCACAAATTGCTGCTCCGATTGCCGCTGGCCGGGAACCTGATCCGGCAAATGACCGTGGCCCAGCTGGCGCGTTCGCTTTCGACGCTGCTTTCAGGCGGCATCACCGTTCCCGACGCGTGGGACATTGCTTCGCAGGCGATGGGAAATCTCGAACTCCGCCGCCGAAGCCAGGGTGTCCTGCCGCTTATCCGGGAAGGGCGCGGGTTTACTGAGGCCTTGACCCAGGCCGGCTGGATGCCCGAACTGGCGCTTGATATGATCGGTATCGGCGAAAGTTCCGGGAGTCTGCGCGAAATGCTCGACGAGGTCGCGAACTTTTACGATGCCGAGGCCGAGGTCCGGCTCGAACAGCTGATGACCCTTCTCGAACCGGTTATCCTCGTCCTGATGGCGGTCGTTGTGATCGTGATCCTGCTGGCGATCTATATGCCGATCATTCAGACGATTTCTTCGGGACCGTTCAGCGGCCGCGGAAAATAGTCGCGGAAAAACAAATGACTGAAACGAACGAAACAATCCAGACCAATACGTCGTCGCCGAGAATCGAACTCTCCGACTTTCTCGAAAATGAACCGCCGGAAGTTATCGAGGCGAAAGCCCTCGCGCGGCGGTACCGTTTGCCGTACATCGACCTTTTGCCGCCGGACAAGGTCTCGCCGATCGACTACGAGGAACTCGCGCGTATCCCGGTCGATATGATGCTCAAGAATCATTTCGTCCCGCTCAAGCGCGAAGGCCGGAACCTGCATGCGGCAATGGCCGATCCATCCAACCTCGAACGCCTCGACGAACTGGAGAACGCGCTCAACGTCCGGATCGTTCCGTACGTCGCGACTCAGGGCGCGATCGACGTCGTCTTAAAAAAAGGCGATGCGACGCAGCGCGTTTTGCAGGAAGCCGCCTCGACGTTCAAGATCTCGCTCGTCAAGGAAACCGATCAGGGCGAGGAAGTGCTCGACCTCGACCGGCTCGCCAGTGATTCCGACATGTCGCCGATCATCAAGCTCGTCGACACTATCGTTTACAACGCGATGGAGTCGCGCGCTTCGGACATCCATATCGAAGCGGGCGATCGCGACGTCTCCGTGAAGTTCCGCATCGACGGCGCGCTCTATCAAAAGGTCGATCCGATCGACATCGCCTATCATCAGACACTGATCTCGCGTATCAAGGTGATGTCGGAGCTCGACATCGCCGAACGACGAATCCCGCAGGACGGAAGATTCAGGGTCAGGTACAAGGGCCGGACGGTCGACTTCCGCGTTTCGATCCTGCCGGCCGTCTTCGGCGAGAACTGCGTTATCCGAATTCTCGACAAGGAACAGATCTCCGAGGAGTTCAAAAACCTCAGTCTCGAAGTCGTCGGCTTCGACGAGGACGACCTGCGGCGGTTTCGGCTCTACATCAAGGAACCGTACGGAATGGTGCTCGTCACCGGTCCGACCGGTTCCGGCAAAACGACGACCCTCTACGGCGCGCTCAACGAGATCCGAAACATCGAGGACAAGATCATCACCATCGAAGATCCGGTCGAATATCAATTGCAGGGAATTATGCAGATTCCCGTCAACGAAAAGAAGGGGCTGACGTTCGCTCGCGGGCTGCGTTCGATCCTGCGCCACGACCCCGACAAGGTGATGGTCGGTGAGATCCGCGACGAGGAAACGGCGCAGATCGCCATCAACTCGGCGCTGACGGGCCATCTGGTGTTCACCACGGTGCACGCCAACAACGTGATCGACGTCATCGGGCGTTTTCTCAATATGAACGTCGATCTGTACAACTTCGTCGCCGCGCTCAACTGCGTACTGGCGCAACGCTTGGTGCGCAAGCTCTGCCCGACCTGCCGGCGCGCCTACGTCCCGTCGGACGAAGAGATCGCGCTTTCGGGATTATTGCCGGAGATCAGGAACGAACAGACGTTCCTGATGAGCGTCGGTTGCGACGCGTGCAATCATACGGGCTACCGCGGCCGGACGGCGATCCACGAATTGCTCGATATGTCGGACACGATCCGAGATCTGATCCTCGCCCGTCGCCCGGGTTCCGAAATCCGCCGTCAGGCGCAGAAAGAGGGACTTTCGAGTCTTCGCGCCGCTGCCTTGAAAAAGGTTTTCAGCGGACAGACCACGCTTCATGAGATCAACCGTGTTACGTTTGTCGAGGAAGCGAAGTGACGCGGTCGCAACGAGACCCGCGCGCGCCGCTGGTCGCGACTGCCCGCGATTCGCCGGGGGCCTTCGGGAAGACGTCGCCGTTGTTGCAATTTTCGGCCAATCAGTCGAAAATGTACTGATTTTTCGATGCGCTGTCGCCGTCGTCACGTTTTGGAACTTTGAAGCCCCGCGGGCGTGTAGTCCGCTGTGGATTTGCCCTGAAGTCCGAGATTATCTCCGTAAAAAGACTTTCTATGAAAATATCTGCCAATCTTAAATTCGTATTGTGCCTTCTGGTATTCGTCGCGATGCTTTCGCCGACTGCCGCGCTCGCGTTCGGCGACGGCAAGAAGTTTTTCAAAGAAGGAATGCGCGCCGAGGCTGCCGAGGACTGGGACACGGCGGTTGCGCAGTTTGCCTTGGCTGTCAATGAGAGTCCGAAGAACCCTGAGTATCGGCTTCACTATCAGCGCGCGACGTTTATGGCGTCGCAGCTCTATATGAAGAAGGGGACGACGCTGGCGAACGAAAAGGACTTCAAGGGCGGTTATGAAGCGTTCCGGCGGGCGTACGGCTACGATCCGACGAACGAGTTGGCGAAGGCCGAGATGGATCGCATGTCGCGTCTTTACAAGGAACTGATCAACGACGGCAAGCCCGATGACGGTTCGATGAACGGAGTCAAACTGGTTCCGGCAAGCTACTCGCCGCAGAATCTGCCGCCGAATTTCCAGGTTCCGCAAAAACTCGAGGTCCTGACCGATTTCTTCTTTCCGAACCGCGACATTCAGGAAGTGATCAAGGAGCTCGCGCGGCGGCTCGACCTGAACGTCCTTTTTGACATCGATTCGTTCCGCCAAAAGACGAACATCACGATCGATCTCAAGGAAGTCACCGCGGCAAAGGCGCTCGATTACATATTTCTTCAGCAGAATCTCTTTTTTCAGAAAGTCGGTCCGCGGACGATCCTCATCGCCAACCAGCAGCGCCGCAACTTTTTCCAGCAGCTGGTCCTGCGTACGTTCTATCTGGCGAACGCGAGTCCGAAAGACATCGCCAAGGTCGTCCAGCAGGCGATCCCGGTCCAGCAGGGCCGCACCCCGACAATCGTTCTGACCGATGATGAGACGAACTCGATCACGCTTCGCGATACGGCCGAGAACATCGCTCTGATGGAACAGCTCATCAAATCGCTCGACAAGGACCGGGCCGAGGTCGTGATGGATGTTTCGATCTACGAGGTCAACAAGAACGACCTTCTCCAGTTCGGCAACCAGCTCGGCACGATCGGCGAAAACGGCACGCTGAAGAACCTCGGCGGCGTCAACCTGCCGTTCGTGACTGCCGGAACGACGCAGAACATCACTTCCGGATTCCCGTTCCGGGCGGCGGACGTTGCGAGTATCGCGCTCGGGCTGCCGATCAGCAACATCACGGCGCTTCAAACGAAGTCGAATACAAAGCTTCTCGCGTCGACCCAGATACACGCGTTCAACAATCAGGATTCTTCGGCGCGGATCGGTCAGCGCGTTCCGGTGCGGACCGCGTCGTTTGCTCCGGTCGGTACAACCGGGGGGACGAACAACAACAACTTTGTCGGCGATGTCATCAATTACGAGCAGGTCGGCCTGACATTGAAATTCAAGCCGATCGTCTTTCCCAATCAGGACGTTCAGGTCGCGATGGAGATCGAGTCGAAGGACGTCGCCGGCGCGAATACGCTGACGCCGATATTTACGGAACGCACGATCAAGGGCACGGCCCGGGTACAGAACAACAAGACGCTGCTTCTCGCGAGCGTCGCGCAGGGTGTTGAAGCAAACGGGCGTTCGGGACTTCCGTTGCTCGGGTTGATCCCGATCCTCGGACGTTTGTTCACCGCACCGACGAAAGACAACCGGCAGGTCGACATCGTCATTGCGATCACGCCGCGGGTCATTCGCGCGCCGACGATCCTTCCGGAAGACATCATCGAACGTCCGACCGGAAGCGTCGCGACGCCTACGAGCGGTTCGCTTGAGGCGATGATGATCCAGGACGAGATCAACGACCAGCTTGCCGCCGCGCGCCGGCTTGGAAATACGGCACAGGTTCAGCTGCCGGATCAGAAGTTGGAGCCGACCCCGGCATATGTTCGTTCGGACGCGACGACCAACGCCTCGGCCGAAAAAACTCCGGAAGTTTCGAAGACCGACTCGACGGTTGCGGAGATCAAGCCTATCGACTCGACGAACGTCAAGACGCTTTCGATCAGCGAAACATCGGACACCCGGGACAATGAGTCGCTCGTGCCGAAACCAATCGCGCTGCCGCTGAATCGGCTGGCGCTGAAAACGCCGGAAACTAACCCGCTGACGGCCAGTCTTCAATTTTTGCCGGCGCTTCCCGAAATGAAGGCGGGAGAAAAGACGCGTGTCGCGGTTCTTGTTCGGACGGCGACGGCGTTTCGTTCGGCGGTCCTCGGACTTAAGTTCGACGACAAGAAACTTGCGGTGCGCGGCATTGCTTTCGGTGATGTTTTCGGTGCGGAGATCGCTGGCAAAGCGGCGACGCCGTTCCTGAATCAAAATGGAAAGACCTTTGTCTCGCTGGCGTCGCCGAAGGATGCCGCTGAGAATTCGTCGGGAATTCTGGCCTACATCGAAGTCGAAGCGCTGGCAGACGGACGGCACGAACTCGCGTTCGATTCGGAGATCATGACGATTCTCACGAACGACGGGCAGAGCGTCAGTCTCAAGTACTAGCTTTATGATGACCGGCGATTCGAAAATCCGAACCATAAGATCCGAGATCGGGTTCACCTTGCTCGAACTCGTGATTACGCTGACGGTGATGTCGATCGTCGTCCTGGCGACCATTCCCCTTGCGCAGAACGCGGTCAAACGTCAAAAGGAAATGCGTCTGCGGGAAACGCTCAGGCAGATCCGGAACGCGATCGACGAATTTAAGCGCGATACGGTCGGCGCTTGTCCGCAGGGCGCCGTCACGACGGCGAACCCGACGCAGGTCGGCCTTAATGTTCCGGCCGATCCGCGAAGCCGCGTGGTCATCGACGACTGCAAGATCTTTACGACCGACAACATTGATCGTTATCCGCCCGATCTGAAAACGCTCGTCGACGGCGTCAAGGTCAAGGCCCGCGGACTTCAAACCCGGCAGGGTAGCGTTTTCGATGAAAAGAACGCGAGCGAAATTGCCGACAACAAGGAAGTGACGAAGGTCTATCTGCGCGAGATGCCGATCGATCCGATGACCGGGAAGGACGATTGGGTGCTTAGGTCTTCGTATCAAGAGGGCGATGCCTCGAGTTGGGACGATATAAATCTATTCGACGTACGCTCGTCGTCGGACGAAGAAGCCTTGAACGGGGAGAAATACAGTGATTGGTAAAAGCCTGACAGCGGTTCGGGTTGGTTCAGGTTGCGATCGGATGTCCAAGCGCTCGACGTTTGAGCGTGGATTTTCGTTGCTCGAGCTGATGATCGCGATCTTCATTCTGATCATCCTGCTCGCGGTATCGCTGCCGACCTACCAGCGCAGCGTGCAGCACGCGCGCGAGACGGTTCTCAAGGAAAATCTTTGGCAAATGAGGCGGCAGATCGATCAGTTTTCGGCGGACAAGGGAAAACTCCCGCAATCGCTCGACGAACTCGTCAAAGGGCAGTATCTTCGTGAACTTCCGGTCGATCCGATCCTTGAGCGGGCGGAATGGAACGAGGTTATGGGGGAAGACCCCAATTCGACGGAGAGCGCATCCGGGCTGGTCAACGTCAAAAGCATTGCCGACGGCGAGGACAGCGACGGCAAGAAATACTCGGAATACTGATCGCCGGACGCGCCGCGAGCGATCGAATTCCGCGCCGCTATCGCTAGACAGATAAGATGTTCAAACCCAATTATCCAAAGTGCGCGCTCGGTCTCGAAAGCGACTATGCGACTGCGGTTGCAGTCCAGAGCGAGGGGCGCGGCCGGTTCGGGATCCGGCAGGCTGCGTCGGTCGAATTGCCGGCCGGTCTTCTGAATCCGAGCTTTCTCGAACGCAACATCGCCGATTCCGGCGAACTCATCTCGATCATCAACGACGTCTGCGTCCGTGCGGGACTTGCGGGCCAGAAACGCTGGTCCGTCTCGCTTCCGGGAAACACGGCGCGGGCGACGATCCTGACGCTCGAGGCCGAACCGGCTTCAAAGAAAGAATTGAGCGAGATCATCGACTGGAAAGCGGAGCACAGTTTCGGGGCACCGGCGGCGGAACTCAGGCTATCGCTCAACAAGATTTCTGCCGACCGCGACGGCAAGCCGAGATATTTTGCGACCGCCGTCAAACTGTCGGTGATCGACGAATACGAGACCCTCATCGAATCTAACGGTTGGCAGGCCGGTCTGATCCTGCCCCGCGCTTTGAGTGAGGCAAACTGGCTAACCGATCGGAATTCGGTCCGCGACACGCTGCTGATCAGTTCGCAAAGTGACGGCTTCACCGCTCTTCTGCTGCGCGGTGAAGAGCCGGTCGTGGTTCGCAACGTGACCTGCAATCCGGATGAAACCGACGACGAGATCTACCGGTTGCTGATGTTTTACAACGATCGCCTCGCTTCCGCCGCGTCCGACGCACTTGAGGATGTCCTTGTCGTCGGGAAAGGAATCGACCGGAGCCGGATCAAGTCGATCTCGAACGAGGCGCTCGGCCGCGAACTTGCCGTGCTTGGTCCGGATGACATCGGACTTTACGTGCCGGCCGGCAGCTTGAGTTTTGATGATCTGGCGGCACCGGCAGGAATCGCCGCGCTCGGTGTCTGAATATCGGACAGGTTCGGAAAAGAGACTGTCTGAAAAATCAGTGACCTTTATTGTTTAGAGATCAAGATTAGGATCTTCAGCGTATGTAACACGCGTAAGGACGTTAGCACCGCGTGAAGCGAAGCGGAACGTGGTGGGCGGCACGCCGGAACGGAGCGCGTGTAACACGCGTAACATTCTGCAAAAGCGATAGTTACGCGTGTTACACACGCTCCGTTCGGATATCGCGAACCACACGACGCTCCGCTTTCGCTACGCATGGTGCTATCCTCCTTGCACACGCTACGCACCCTGAGAAGCCTCTTCAGACAGCCTATTCTGATTTTGAGGGCGCAGACCGGGCCCTCACCTTGGCTTTCCCAAGTGAAACTTTTTTGAAATAATAGGCGTACAAACTTGGCGTCATGACCACAAAAGCAATTGCCCTGAAAAAATCTGAAGGACTGAGCGACATCGAACTCATTGCCAGCGCGATTCGCGGACGCGAAGACGGTTTCGAGGAGATCGTTCGCCGTTACCAGCGGCCGATCACCAACTATGTCTTCAGGATGCTGAACGATTACGATTCGGCGCTCGACGTGACCCAGGAAGTCTTTATCAAAGTTTACAACTCTTTGAGCAAGTACAGTTCCGAATACAAGTTCTCGACCTGGCTCTATCGGATCGCGCACAATGCGGCGATCGACCACATCCGTCGCAAGTCACCGAATCAGCAAAGCATCGAGGCCGAAAACGGCGACGGGTCTTACCAGCTTCAGTTGGAAAGTCCGAATCCGAGCCCCGAGCAGGAACGCGAGCGCAGCGAATGGCGCACGGAGATTGCGGCCGTCGTGAAGTGTCTGCCCGCGGCTTACCGCGAGCTGATCCTTTTGCGGCACTCGCAGGATATGAGCTATGACGAGATCGCGGAGATCACCAATCTTCCGCTCGGAACCGTGAAAAACCGTTTGTTCCGGGCCCGCGAGATGATGCGCGAAATTTTCATCGAGCGCGGTTTTACGAGAGTTTAGGGAGGCATTATGAGCTTTGATATGCAATATCGGCAGCCGATGATGCTGCAAACAAAGGAGGAGCGACAGATGGGGATGTTTCTTCATCTTTCGCAACTGGCGAACCTCATTTTCTTCCCGATCGGGATCATCTTGCCGATCGTCCTCTGGCAGACAAACAAGGAAAAGATGCCCGCTCTCGACCGCCACGGGAAGATGGTCGTGAACTGGATGATCTCGATGACGATTTACGGTGTCGTCAGCTTTGTTTTGGTGTTTTTTATTATCGGATTCTTTCTACTGCTGGCCCTTGCACTTCTCGGGATCATCTTGCCGATCGTCGGTGCGGTCAAGGCGAACAACGGGGAGTATTGGGAGTATCCGCTCACGATCAAGTTTTTGAATTAGCCGGATGAACTTTGAATCCTTCAAATCAGACTCGACCTGTCCGCGCCCCGAGATCTCGGCGTACGTTGACGGATTGCTTTCTGCCGACGACGAACTGGGATTCGAGTTGCATCTGTCGGATTGTCACGACTGCCGGTCGGAGATGAACGAGCAAAAGCGCCTGATGTTCGCGCTCGATGACGCACTCGATCCGTCGGCCGAGATCGCCTTGCCGGCGAATTTCGCGCGCGTCGTCGTCGCGAACGCCGAAAGCAAGGTCGAGGGGCTGCGCTGTCCGGTTGAACGCAACCGTGCCCTTTTTGTCAGTCTCGCGCTCGGGCTTCTTGTTGTTTTCGGACTAGGTTCCGAATCTGCGTCTTCGCTCGGATTGGCGGGTGCGGTCGTTGAGCGCGTCTATGCGGTCGCGGTCTTTTTCGGCCACGTGTTTCTCGATCTGGCCGTCGCAGCGGCGGTTATTTTGCGGTCGGTCTGCCTGCAGATCTTTTACAAATCTGCGGTCATCTCTGTTCTGGTGATCTCTTCCGGATTGCTCTTGGCCCTTTTCTTTACCCGTTTCCTTAGACAAAATCGCTTTTGAAATCAATCAGACTGTGAGCCCAAACGCCGCGACAATTGAGAGATCAGTGTTCCCGCCCTTTCAATTGCGGCCCTTGCTTTACGCAATCGGACTCTCGTTTTTTCTTCAACTTTGCGTATTCGCGCAAACTTCAAGCGTCTCCGTGAGCGACGACGGACAAAGCCTGATTGTCGACGACGCCCGCGATTCGGAAGTGATCGCGTTCGGCAAGAATGTGATCGTGAAAAAGCACGCCAAACTCGTTTTCGCTTTCGGCGGCAATGTGACGGTCGAAGGTGTCGTCGATACCGACGTCGCGACGATCGGCGGGTCCGTGATCCAAAAAGAAGGCGGCTCGATCGGCGGCGATGTGATCGTCCTTGGCGGAACGTACAGCGCGGAAAGCAAGCAACCGCTGCGCAACGCGGAAAAAGAAACGGTGGTGATCGGCGTTTTTGAAGAGGAGCTGCGTAATTTCGGGCAAAACCCGTCGGCGATATTGTCGCCGAGTTTTACCTGGGGGTTTCTTGCGCAAAGGACGCTTTCGGTCTTGTTCTGGTTTGTCCTGACCTTCGCCGTGACGACGATCTCTCCGGGCGGGATCAGCCGCGCCGTCGCCCGATTTCAACTTTCTGCCACCAAAGTCATCGGGATCGGGATCGCCGGCCTGCTTGTCTCGAGCGTCGGTATCGGCGTGATCGTGAATCTGCTCCCCGGTTATCTTGGCGGAACGCTCGGATTGATGATGCTGTTCCTTCTGATCCTCGCTTACATCTTTGGGCGCGTCGCGCTTCAAGTCAGCTTGGGCAAACTTCTGCAGAGACACCTTGTCCCGGAACGGAATCAGTCGGAAACGGTCGCGATCCTCATCGGCGTCGTCGCGTGGACGGCAATTCTCTCGATCCCGTACGTCTGGACGGCAGCCCTGATCGTCCTTTTCGCGGCCAGTATCGGCCTTGTTCTCACCGCGCGAAGCGGAAATTCCTGGCAGAATTCCTGAATCGGGCCGATCGCGTCGTTAAATTTACAATTCTTTACAGATTCTATAGAACCAATTCCCGAAAAATCGCGTCTGTAATCCTGAAGCGCCCGTAACTTTAGTGTCGCGGTATGCGTATTAGGCGATTGTTTTATTTGGATCAAGGAATGGGAAATACTTTAATGCAAAGAAATTACGGGTTAGTTTTGTCATTTTTTCTGGTCTTCGCGTCCGCCCTTACAGGCTACGGCCAGGCAAGCGCGGACGTCGGGATCAAAGCCAACTTCGCCGGCGGCGAAGTGACCGCCGTCAGCGACGGCAAGATATCTCTCGCGACGATGGACGGTGCAATCGAGGTGGTCATTACGGACAAATCGGTCTTTAAGAAGATCTCTCCGGAGAATCCGTCGCTCAAGGCCGCAGTGGATTCCCAATTGTCGGAGATCGCGGTCGGCGACAAACTCCTGGTCACCGGAATGGTTTCGGAAGACAAAAAGTCGATTCCGGCCAAAACCGTCTATCTGATGACCAAGGCCAGCATCACCCAAAAGCTTTCAAAAGAACAGGAAGACTGGCGAGTCCGCGGAACTTTCGGCTCGGTGGTTTCGGTCGATGCGATGACCAACGACATCACGGTGTCGGTGCGCGGCGCTATGGGAGCACCGGCCCGCAACGTGCTGGTCAAGCCGGGCGCGGACACCGAGTATGCACGGTACGCTCCCGACTCGATCGAGTTCGCGAAGGCGCTCAAAAGCAAGATCAGCGATATCGAGAAGGGCGACGAGATCCGTGTTCTCGGCACCAAGAACGCCGACGGCTCGGAAGTCACCGCCGAACAGATCGTTACCGGCAGTTTCAAAACAACGAGCGGGACCATAAAATCTATCGATCAGGAAAAGGGACAGGTTACTATCAGCGATGTCGTTACGAAAAAAGATGTAACGGTGACAATCATCGAAACGTCTATCCTCAAGCAGTTCCCGGCCGAAATGGCGCAGCGTCTCGCGCAGTTTCAGATGATGCAAGCTATGGGGCAAGGCGGTCTTCGGCCGCCGACCGGCGGTCAGCAGAATCCGCAAACAACGCCGCAGCAAAGGCCGCAGGTACCGCCCCAACAGAACCCGCAGGCAAATCCGCAGCAACGAACGCCGGGACAGTTTCCGGGCGGCGGGATGGGGCAGGGCCTCGGGCCGCGCGGCGGAGTCGATGACGCGAAGTTTCCGCTGATCAAACTCGCCGATCTCAAGGTCGGTGAGATAATCGGGGTGCTCAGCACGAAACCGAACGACCCGGTCAAAATTCGGGCGATCAAGCTTTTTTCGGGCGTTGAGCCCTTTATCAAGGCCGCACAGGCCCAGGCCGCGATGGGCGGCGGAGGCCAGCGAGGAGGAGGAGGAGCCAATTCGGGCTTCACGATTCCGGGACTGGACGGCTTCGGGACACCGTAAGAGTTCTTTTTTTCGCGGGGCGGCAACACGGTTGCTGTCCCGAACTTTTGATAACCAAGGGGATATTATGAAACCTATCAAATCTTTCGCATTAATTGCATTTATCATCGTGTCGTCCGCGCTTGCGGCGGCGGCGCAGCAGACCGGATCGGTAGTCGGGCAGGTGTTCGACAGCCTCGGCGCCGTCGTTACCGGCGCGAACGTCATAGTTGTGGACTCGACGGGCAAAGAGAAGACCGTCGTCACGAGCAAACAGGGTGAGTTTTCGGTGGGAGCGCTCGCACCCGGCAAATATACGGTCCGGGTGATCGCGCCTAAATTCGCGCTTTACGAGCAGGCCGAGGTCGAGGTCACTGCCGGCACGAAGAATGAACTGACGATCGCGCTGACGGTTGAATCCGTCAGCGAGAACGTCGACATCAACAGCGATGGGCAGGTCGATACGGATCCGAACAACAACGCCGGCGCCACGGTCCTCAAGGGCAAAGATCTGGAAGGTCTTCCGGACGATGAAACGGAACTCGAAGCCGCGCTTCAGGCGCTTGCCGGGCCGTCTTCCGGACCGAATGGCGGGCAGATCTACATCGACGGCTTCACCGGCGGCCGCCTTCCGCCGAAAGACGCCATCCGCGAGATCCGCATCAACCAGAATCCGTTTTCGGCCGAGTACGACCGGCTCGGTTTCGGCCGCATCGAGATTCTTACCAAGCCCGGTTCGGACCGTTTTCGCGGTCAGGCATTCTTCAATTTCAACGACGATGCGCTCAATGCCCGCAACCCGTTCTCGGTGAACCGAGCGCCGACCCAAACCAAGTTCTACGGCGGAAATATTTCCGGACCGATCGTCAAGGGCAAAGCTTCGTACTTTTTCGACATTTCCAACCGGCAGATAGCAAACGGTTCGCTCGTCAACGCGACGGTCCTTGATTCCGATCTCAACATCGTTCCGTTCAGGCAGGAATTCACGGTTCCGACACAACGATTCTCGATCGGACCGCGTTTCGATTACGCGATCAACGACAAGAACACGCTCGTCGCCCGCTACAGTTACACGCGGTTCAAGAGCAGCAATCAGGGCGTCGGCGACCTTTCCCTCCCGACGCGTGCGTTTGAGACCAAGAATGAAGAACACGAACTTCGGCTGACCGAGACGATGGTGATCAACCCCAAGACGGTCAACGAAACGCGGTTTTCTTATGAATGGCAGGGCCGCGATCAGATCGGCGATAATTCGATCCCGACGATCAGCGTCGCGCAGGCGTTTACGGGCGGCGGCGCGCAGATCGGACTCAACACGAACCGCGAAACGAACTTGGAACTTCAGAATTACACGACGACGTCGCTCGGGAAAAAGTCCGAGCACTCGATCAAGTTCGGTCTCAGACTGCGCGGGATCTCGATCAAAGATCGCTCGGAATCCGGTTTTGGAGGCACGTTCACCTTCGCGGGATTCTCTTTGCCGAATGACCCGTTTGATATCAACGGCGACGGTATTGTTTCGGCCATCGAGCAATACCGGGCGAAGATCATCGGTTCGCCCGATCCGCGTTACAACCCGACGCAGTACAACGTCACTTCCGGCAATCCGCTGGCGGACGTAACGCGTTGGGATGTCGGCTTGTTTATGACCGACGATTGGAAGGTCCGCCCGGATCTGACGCTCAGTTTCGGACTTCGTTACGAAAATCAGACCAACATCAACGACAAGCTCAATTTCGCTCCGAGATTCAGTTTTGCCTGGTCGCCCGGTGCCGGCGGAGCGAAACAGCCGAAAACCGTCTTCCGCGGTGGATTCGGGATCTTTTACGACCGTTTCAGCGAAAACCTGACACTTCAGACGGTCCGTTTCGACGGCACGCGGCAGCTAAATTATGTCGTCTCGGTGAACGAGACCGATCCGGTGCGCCGGGCGGCTTCGATCGCGCTCCTGGGGCAGCCCGTCTTTTCGCTTTCCGGCGTAACAGGCGTGCCGACGATCGAGCAGATCTCGGCGATCGTGCCGTTTTCGACGACGCTGCGGACGGTTTCGGACGATCTCAACTCGCCGTACACGATGCAGGCGGCCATTGGCGTTGAGCGCCAGCTGCCGTTCCGGACGACCCTTTCGCTGTTCTACATCGCGGCGCGAAACGTCAATCTGCTTCGGTCGCGAAATATCAACGCGCCGATCTGCGAGACGTCGATAAACTGCTCGGGTTCGGTTCGACCGGATCCGACGCTCGGAAACGTCAACCAGTACGAGTCGAGCGGATTTCTCGATCAGCAGCAGTTCATCGCCAATTTCCGGACCCAGGTGAGCGCGAAGATCTCGCTCTTCGGAAACTATCGGCTCGGGTTTGCGAAAAGCGACACGGACGGCGCTGGCAGCTTTCCGGCGTACACATACGACCTTAGCGGCGAGTACGGCAACTCATCGCTCGATGTCCGGCACAACCTTTTCATCGGCGGTCAGCTTACTTTACCGTGGAAATTGCGGCTCAGCCCGTTCATCATCGCTTCGTCGGGCCGGCCTTTCAACATCACGCGCGGCGTCGACGCCAACGGCGACCTGATCTTTGCAGAACGTCCGACGTTCGCGCAATTGGCTGATCGCTGCGCCGAACTCGGCATTACCGCGTCCTACTGCAACACCAACGGCAAGGATCCGAATTCGGTTATTCCCCGCAACTACGGGCGCGGACCGTCGTTCTTTAACGTCAATATGAATGTCAGCCGGACGTTCGGTTTCGGCGGCGAAAGCGCTCCGAAAACGCAGACTCAACAGCAGCCCAATCAGACGCAGCCGAATCTCGGCGGCGATCGACGCGGCGGCGGTGGCGGCGGTGGCGGCGGACGAGGCGGTTTTGGCGGAGGG